>JBNJEH010000032.1:0-33580 GCA_051745635.1 Bacteroidota bacterium | reverse complement strand
CAACTGGCAGGATGACTTGCGCGATTTCAAAAAGTTTGGCAAACCAAAATACTTTTTCGGCGTAACTGCGGGCTGTATGGATTCTATGGTGAATCACTATACGGCGAATAGAAGACTGCGTTCAACGGATGCATACACCGCTGGGGGAGAGTCAGGTTTTAGACCCGATTATGCTACAACAGTGTACACTGAAATTTTAAAGGATCTGTATCCCGATGTTCCCGTTTTGATCGGTGGAATTGAAGCTTCCCTGCGTCGGGTAACACACTATGATTATTGGGCTGACAAGCTGATGCCGAGTATATTAGTGGACTCTGGTGCGGATATGCTCGTTTACGGAATGGGCGACCAGCCGTTGCGCGATTTTCTGAAGTTGATCAAAAAAGGTGTTCCGTTTGATTCGTTAAAAACATTGAACCAGACGGCATTTTTGCAACCCAAAGAAGAAGATTTACCGAAAAACAAAAATTGGAAAACGGTGGAACTGGCTTCGCATGAAGATTGCCTTGAAGACAAGTTAAAATATGCGGCCAACTTCAAAGTGGTGGAAGTTGAGTCCAACAAGCTCAATGCAAATCGCATCGTACAGGACGTGGGAAATCATCGACTCATCATCAATCCGCCGTATAAAACGATGAAGGAAAAAGAGATTGATCAGTCTTTTGATCTTCCCTATACGAGAATGCCGCACCCCAAATACAAAAAACGAGGAAAAATTCCGGCGTTTGAAATGATTCGTTTTTCGGTCAACACGCACCGCGGATGTTTTGGCGGATGCAGTTTCTGCACGATCTCGGCTCATCAGGGTAAATTTATCGCTTCCCGGAGTAAAGAATCGATCATGAAAGAAGTGGAAGCCGTCACCGCTGATGAAGATTTTAGAGGATATATTTCCGACATTGGTGGTCCTTCTGCCAATATGTACAAGCTGAAAGGAATCGACGAATCCATTTGTGAAAAATGTTCCAGTCCGAGCTGTATTCACCCCGTAGTTTGCAGCAATCTGGATACAAATCACAGCGATATGACAGACCTTTATCGCGAAATTGACGAGCACCCAAAAGTAAAAAAGGCATTCGTTGGAAGCGGTATCCGCTACGACCTGTTGGTGGATGATATTACCAAGAATAACGACGACAACAATCACGATGAATACATTGAGCAGGTCGTAACACGACATGTGAGCGGACGCTTGAAAGTAGCGCCGGAACACACCAGTGATGCTACGCTTAAAGTGATGCGCAAGCCCTCATTCAAGTATTTCCACCGCTTCAAGGAAAAGTACGATAAGATTCAGGACAAACACGGTTTGAAACAACAGCTGATTCCTTATTTCATTTCATCGCACCCGGGTTGTGAGGAACAGGACATGGCCAATCTCGCTGCAGAAACCAAAGATATGGGCTTTCAGCTGGAGCAAGTACAGGACTTTACGCCAACACCGATGACAGTCGCGACGGTGATTTATTATGCGGGCGTTCATCCATATACGTTGCGTCCAGTTTACACGGCACGTACACGCGAGGAAAAACAAGGTCAGCATAAGTTCTTCTTTTGGTACAAAAAAGAGAACCACGACTGGATCCGCAATAAATTGATGAAAGCCGACCGCCCTGAATTGATTGAAAAGTTGATCGGCAGATCGGGTCAAAAACAGGCGGCTCATAAATCTGGAAAAAAGCGTAACCAGAAAGCGACTTCTCAAAAGCCAAAACCAATGCCGAAGTGGCTGGAAGAGCGGCGGAAGAAGGATAAAAAGCAAAATGTTCGTTAGTACAATAGAACGGGATTATTTTTTAGCGTAAAATTAAAGAAATTTGATAATCCTATTGCTGCGGACCTCAGTCCTCAGCAATAGGTGTTATGATGTTCTGTGGTGCGCGTTTTCGATCACAAACCTCGACACAAAGCATGAGTAGCGTGTTTTTGATTCAGAGTTGTTAATGTCGGACTGAATATTACGACTTATCCCTAATCTATAGCATCTATTTCCTCCAATAAAATAAGGGAAAGAGTTGTGGTTAATTTTATTTTAAATGAATACAAACTCCCCTTTTGCTCTCCCAAAACGCACAAAACATCGGTACTTTTAATGATTTACCGTAGATTTGTGCAAAAGTAAACAATGATTAATGAGCTTCCTCATAAGAATGGCTACGTCTTTACAAAGGATGCTAAAGGAAAACGCAATCTATTCAATAAGCTGAATGAGTTGATCGAGGAAGGATTGGTGGAGAAGCTTAAACCGGGACTTTATAAAATCCCCGAAATTGCTGTCTTGAACCATTGGCAGGAAATTTCGTTGATGTATCCTAAAGGCGTTATCTGTCTTACTTCTGAATCTGCTTATTATAATTTGACTACGTATATGCCCCATAAAACTCATTTGGCCATAGGGCAGAAATCTAAAATGAAAACAGAAGACTATCCCCCGGTTCAACTTTATTACTGGACAGATAAATACCTCAAGCAGCATGTTGTAAATAAAGATGAGGTTCGTATTTACTCGCTGGAACGGACGGTTTGTGATATTGTTCGAATCTATCGAAATTCAGATGTGGATTTGGTAAAAGAAGTAGCGAAAGAATATCTTAAAAGAAAGGATAAAAACATAGCTTTGCTTATGAAAAAAGCATCAGAAATTGATGTTGAAGATAAAGTAAAAGAAGTAGTTGAATTGCTTGTATGAGGAATCCGAAACCGATTATTGATATGACCAAATTGAATGAACATTTTGTAAATGAAATTAAAGATATTTTAACAAGAGCAAAGCAAACTGCCGTTAATGCAGTTAATTCTGCAATGGTTTTTGCTTATTGGGAAATTGGAAAGCGAATTGTCGAAGAAGAACAAAAAGGAGAAGAAAGGGCTGCTTACGGTAAAAAACTATTAAACAGTTTAGCAAAAAGTTTAAGCTCCGATTTTGGAAAAAACTTTGATGCCCGAGAATTACGAAGAATAAGACAGTTTTATCTCTGTTTTCCGATTCGGGACACAGTGCGTCCCGAATTGAGTTGGTCGCACTACAGGCTTTTAATACGTATTGAAAAAGAGGATGTTAGAAGTTTTTATATGAATGAAGCTATAGAGCAGCACTGGAGTACTCGGAAATTAGATAGAAATATAAGCAGCCAATATTTTCAACGCATGCTAGTCAATCAAAAAAATAAAGATTTTACTTCTAAAAACGAGCAAAAGAATAATTTAGAGTTTATCAAAAATCCTTACGTCCTAGAGTTTTTAGATCTTCCTGCTCACCTGGCCCATCAAGAAAAAGATATTGAAAAAGCCATCATTCAACATATACAAAGTTTTTTATTAGAGCTCGGTAAAGGTTTTGCTTTTGTCGCTCAACAAAAATTGATACGAACCGAAACATCTGACTTTTTTATTGATTTAGTCTTTTACAATTACCACCTAAAATGTTTTGTGATCATCGATATAAAAGCGGGAAATTAAGTCATCAAGACATTGGTCAATTGGATATGTATGTGCGAATGTTTGACGAAATAGAGAAGCCTGAGACAGACAATCCTACAATTGGTATTTTACTTTGTGCTGATACAGATAATGTTGTAGCAAAATACTCCGTTCTCAATGATAAGAACAACCTTTTTGCATCCAAATACCAATTGTACTTGCCAAGTGAAGAAGAACTGCAACAAATTATAGAAAAAGATTTATGACAATCATGTTCTTTGTAACAGATAAATATCACCCAATATCACCCTAAACTGAAATAAAGTTCCCTTATCTTTACCTCATGCTCAACCAACAAATAGGTCCATATAAAATCATTGCTGAACTCGGTGAAGGTGGAATGGCGATGGTTTACCTCGCTGAAAAAGGTGCTTTAGGCAAACAAGTCGCTTTAAAAGTGCTGAAAAAGGAATTTCTATACAACCAACACATTCGTGGGCGTTTTCTTTCTGAGGCTAAGAAAATGATTAACTTGAATCATCTTAATATTGTAGGAGTTCAGGATTTAATTGATAAAAGTGATTTTGTTGCGATTGAGTTGGAGTAATCTTTAGCGTAAAATTAAAGAAATGTGATAAACCTATTGCTGCGGACCTCAGTCCTCAGCAATAGGTGTTATGATGTTCTGTGGTGCGCACCCGACCAATCCAACTAATCCATTCTCCATTCTTCTGTCAATTCGTAGTTTGTACTTCGACCTCCTGATTCTTCTTGTTTTAAAATTCCTTTTTCAATCAAATCTTTTATGTCTCTAAGTGCTGTATCAGCAGAACATTTAGTGATCTTTGCCCACTTAGAAGATTTTAGTTTTCCATCAAACCCATCGAATAGCTTGTTTAAAATTAGTCTTTGCCTACTATTTAAAACTGTCTCTTTATGCTTATCCCAAAAGTCAGCTTTAATAAGGACGCGTTTTAACGTTTCTTCGGTTTCACCTAATGCTTTATATAGGCAATTCAAAAACCATTCTAACCAATCTGTGATATCACCTGAACTATGTTGAACTTTTTGTAATATCTCATAGTATTTCTTTTTTTCAGTTAGAATTTGGCTTGACAAACTATAAAACCTTTGAGAACTTTCCTCTGAACGAGCAAGTAACATATCCGATATAGCTCTAGCGATTCGTCCATTGCCGTCATCAAAAGGATGTATGATTATAAACCAAAAATGTGCAATTGCAGCTTTTAGAACCCCATCAACTTCTGTTTCTTTATTGAACCAATCCAGAAAGACATTCATTTCCTTTTTAACCACCTTAGCTGAGGGAGCTTGAAAATGTATTTTTTCCTTTCCCATCGGTCCTGACACTATTTGCATTTCTCCATCTCGATAACAGCCCGTATCAATTCTATGTATTCCACTCCATCCCGTAGGGAAAAGAGCTGCGTGCCAACCAAAAATCCGTTCATGGTCAAGAACCTTATCATATCTTTGAGTTGCGTCAAGCATCATTTCTACAACACCTTCCACGTTTCTATCCACATGTTTAACACCAGCATGTTCCAGCCCAAGTCTTCTGGCTATTGAAGAACGAACTTGTTCATGGTTTAAAAATTCTCCTTCTATCTCCGAAGACTTCAAAACATCCAGCGTTAAAGTCGATAAAATTGTTTCCTCTTTTATTGAAAATCCGAGTGCACTCATTTGTCCAAAAATCTTTCCTTGCAGATGTCGGACTTTTCCTAAATTCACAGCAAGCCTTTTGTCATCCCATGTGAATTCGGGCCAATTGTCGTATTCATAGATATATTTTGCCATGAACCTCTGTTGTTTGCGGTAAATATACGAGTTATTCTCCGCATATTTAAGGAGAATATCGTTGTTTTTCTCCGCACGAACAATATGCAAGTCTAAATCTCCCTATTCCGCCTGGGAAGAGCCGTCCATGACCTCTAAAAACCTTTGCAAAATCTGAGCCTCCACAAAAGCGGGGATATCAAACACATCTTTACCTACAGTCTCATACCAATAAACATCCAAAGCATCAATGTCTTCATCAGTTAACTTTTGTTTCCACGACTTTGTTCTTGGAATTTTTCCAAATTGATGCCCATTCACAACTTTATCAAATATTCCTCCATCGCGATGCTTGATTTGTCCATCATTTTGAACTTTCCCAGAAGAACCAATATAAACCAATTCAATTCTCCCATTTTTTAGTTCATAGACAAGATAAATCCCGCTCGCTTTTTTCGGAGCATTACAAACTTTACCTAAATATTGTAGGAGTTCAGGATTTAATTGATAAAAGTGATTTTGTTGCGATTGAGTTGGAATAATCTTTAGCGTAAAATTAAAGAAATGTGATAAACCTATTGCTGCGGAGTTCAGAACGCAGCAATAGGTGTTATGATGTTTTTTGGAACGCGTTTTCGATCAAAAATCGTGACACTAAGCGTGTGGAGTGTGTTTTAGTGGAAGTTCAACACTACCAATAGAGGTGCTTCACTTAATCTACCGCCGTCGTTCTGATTTTCCAGGCTCGCCACAAGTCGTAGTAGCTTTTCGTTTCCATGATGATGACTCCGCCGGTCGTGTCGCCGTATTTTGCTGGAATTGCACTGCTGTAAACCGTTATCCCGCCGATGGCTACACTCGGTATCGGCTGTACAGATCCGGTTTTAACGCCATCTACAAAGTGTACGAGGTCGTTGGCACGCGCCCCGCGAATCATCATATTTCCTTCGGCGTCGAGCTTGATGTCGGAGTTGCGGCTGACAATGAGCTGTTTGGGGCTGTTCCGCACAGGACTGAGCATGATATCTTTCGAGTCGATACGCGTAATGCCTCCACCATCTCCAAACTCGATAAGTGGATCTTGAAGGGCAATAATGTCAACGCCATCCTCCATTTGGATATTTTCGAGAATATTGATTCTTCCCACATTTGCTATACCGTCTGTTTTAACATTGGCAGTGATTTTGCGGTCTAAGGTATCGCCAAAATAGCGAATGTGCAGTGCGTAATTTCCCGTGGGAACGGAGTTGATTTTAAACCGGCCATTCTCATCGACTTCTGTACCAAATTTGGTGGTTCCCCGTTGAACCCAGACCGTAGCAAATGCGGCAGGCTTTTCCGTATCGGATTTTTCAAAAACTTTCCCCTGTATGGCGCCAAAGTTTCCCTGTGCTAAAAGGAGTCCTGTACTGATCGTCAGTATTATTGTCAAAAGTGTTTTCATAATGCTATTGTTTTTGGTTCACTATTGGGATGCGCAGAGGATTAAAATTCCATAAATAGTTGTAACTTTTCTGCTCAAAACAATTTATAGCTATATGAAAAACAGTTTTTTAGCGCGTTCTATTTCTTTGGTTGTTTTGCTGGTTCTGGTCAGTTTTGCGAATGCTCAAAGCGATTTTGTTCGTATTGACAACGTCACACAAGCTAATAAGGGATGCTCACCCCAACAACAGACTTTCAACAACGAGCAAGAGAAGATTACAACCTCGACCTCGAAGAACATATAACACTTCAAGTATGTATGAAATGAATAAAACCAGGAAAGACATAGCACTGATGGACGAGGGCAGAGGGCTGAGGCTCTCGAAGCCCTCTGCTCTCACTCAAAATCCACTATAGTAAACGCGATTGGGAGGAACCTGTTCTTGCAGCGAAGCCACAAAATCACTCCACTCTTCCTCGGGAATTAAATTGGTCGGGAAGTGTAAGACTAAGTCGTTCACGTATTCAAAATAGATCGTCTGCTGATGCTTTGATATTTTTTTCAACCCTTTGAAATAAATCGCTTTCGTTTCGCGGTCTGCGAGTACAATGGCGTTTTTGGTGAGTCCGATGCGGTAGCCTTTTGCTGCGATGCCCAAATAGGTATGAATGATTTGATCTGCGGCGAGAATGACGAACACGAGTACTACGTAGATGGTGTCAATTGTGAAATAGAGCAGTCCTCCGGCGAACAATAAATAGAAAAAGAGCTCAATCATATTGTAGAGCAATACTCGTTTTCTTCGCAATCTGCTCACTGGGGTCGAAAATTTGAATCGACGCACTTGACGCACTACGCGGAGTCCGACCCATTTTTTTGAAGCTCTCAGGGCTCCGATAAGAAAGATAATTCCGGCACTCAGTGTGAAGACAAAGTGTTTGTAGGCGAACTCTTCTCCCTGAATATCCAATCCGAAAATTGTAAAGTCGAGATTATTGCCGACCGCTATGGCAAATGGAAATGTAAGTACGGTAAAAATTAAGATCCAAATGTTGTATATTTTATTCATTCGGGATCATTTTGAGTTTTGCTTTGAGCACGTCAATTTTTTCTTTTTCGTGAGCAATACTTTTTTCCGCTTGCTCCTTCAGTGGATTACTCCCCTTAGAAGACGAGAAAAAACCTAAATTATTTTCGTATTGAATGATTTGTTGTTTTAGCTGTTCAATTTCATTCCTGAGGGCTTGTTTTTCCTTCTGGAAGAGTTGTGCCGCATTGCCACTTCCTTTTATGGTGTTGATGCGCGCTTCGAACATTACCTGCGCTTTTTCTTCTTCACCGAGGTCTAATGCTCCATAGTGTCGGTCTAACGCTGTTTTGTATGCTTTGTAAACAGCGTCTTTTTCTTTAGCTGGCACAAATCCAATGGCTGCAAAATCTTTAGAGAACTGCTTCAGCGCAGCGAGTGCTTCTTTTTTGTCTGAAGGCAAAGTGAACGATTCGATTTTTTCAATGAGTGCGCGTTTTTGATCTAAATTGGCTTCAAATGCTTTCTCCTTTTCGGCAAAGTGATCTTCTTTGGTTTTGAAAAAGTGGTCACACGCCGCGCGGAATGATTTCCACAACTTTTGTTCGTGCTTGTGACCGGCGCTTCCCAGTTTTTTCCACTGCTTTTGAATGTCAATGATTTTGCGCGCCGTATCTTTCCAGTCGGTGCTGTCCTTTAGGGTTTCTACGCGGTCAATCAACTGTTGCTTCTCTTCTGCGACGGCATCAAACGTTTTGTGCACTTCTTCAAAGAAGTCACTTTTTGCCTCGAAAAATTGGTCGCAGAGTCCGCGGAATGTTTTCCAGACCGCTTCGTTTTCTTTCTTCGGACCGAAACCTATTGTTTTCCACTCTTTTTGGAGGTCGAAGACTTGCTGCGTTTGTTCGTTCCAGTCTTTGACGCTGTTTCTTTCTTTGTCTAAAATGGTTTCCATGCGCTCGACTATTGCCTTTTTAAGCGCGATATTTTCTTTCATCTGTTCGCGCCGTTCATCGTAGTGCGCACGGATGCGGTCGTATAATTTTTTGACAATCGTCCAGTATTCGTCCTTGATGGCCTCCCAAAGTTCTTGTTTTGTAGGTCCAATATCTTCCCACTCATTTTGCAAAGTCTTCAGTTGCGCCTCTACTTCTTTGATTTTTTCAACCTTTTCGAGTTTTTTGAGCGCTTCAATAATCGCTTTTTTCGACTCGAAATTTTTCTGAAAATCGTAGTCTTTAATCTCCTTGTAGATCTTCATGTTGTAGAAGAACTCTTCGAGAAGACGACTATATTCCTGCTGAACTTCGTGGCGCTTGTCTCTGGGAATATCACCGACGGCTTTCCACGCTTCGTTGATTTCTTTGTGTTTGGCAAATGCCGCACCGATGTTTTCTTCGTCGGCAATCACTGCGCGCAACTGATTGATTAAACTGCGTTTTTTGCGCAAGTTTTCATCTTCCTCTTTTTTGATCGCTGCGATATGGGCTTTTCGCTTTTCTTTAAAAGGAGCATATATCGAGTAAAACTCTTCTTTGAGCGGCGAAATCCAATCTTCTTCCTCGAATGGTTCACCAGCTTCTTCCGCCTTGAGTTGGGCAGCTTGAAACTGGCGGGTAGCTTCCAGCAAATAATCCTCAAAGTCGGTGCGAAGTTGATTGACGTCGCGACCGACCTGAATAATATCTTCGCTCTGTGTAAGGCTTTTTAATTCCTCGATAAATGCTCTTTTTTCCATCTCTATGGAGCTTATACGGTTTGAACCATATCAAAATCAGTGAGTTTCACAAATTCCTGTATGCGGTCTTCAATTTCAGCTTTTGACAATGCTTCGAGTTTTTCAGTTCCGAATTTTTCTACGCAGAAAGACGCCATTGCTGATCCTGCGATCACTGCGCGCTTCATGTTTTCAAATGAATAATCATCGGTAGAGGCGATATAACCCATGAAACCTCCTGCAAATGTATCTCCCGCTCCGGTGGGGTCAAAAACTTCTTCGAGGGGCAATGCCGGTGCAAAAAAGACCTTGTCGCCGTGGAACAATAGAGCGCCGTGCTCTCCTTTTTTGATGATCAAATATTTGGGTCCCATGGTACGAATTTTTTTGGCCGCTTTTACCAGTGAATATTCTCCGGAAAGCTGTCGCGCTTCTTCGTCGTTGATGATCAAAATATCGATTTCCTTCAGCGTTTTCTTCAGGTCATCCATGGCGATGTCCATCCAGAAATTCATGGTATCCATCGCGATCAATTTTGGACGTTCTGTCAGGCGGTTAATCACTGAAAGTTGAACCTCAGGACTCAGGTTGCCGAGCATCAAATAATCACACCCCTGATAAGAAGCTGGAATAGCCGGATCAAAATGCTCCAGAACGTTGAGTTCAGTTACCAGTGTGTCGCGTGCATTCATGTCATTGCTGTATTTTCCCGACCAAAAAAATGTTTTTTCTCCTTCTTTGATCTGCAAGCCTTCGAGGTTGACCCCTTTGTTTTTTAGCTTGTCCAGCATTTCTTGAGGAAAATCCTCGCCCACTACCGAAACAATATTTTGCTGTTGCATAAAGTAAGAGGACGAGAACGCAATATACGTGCCGGCTCCGCCAATAATTTTGTCTGTTTTTCCAAATGGTGTTTCGATGGCATCAAAAGCCACACTTCCTACTGTAACTAAACTCATATTCATCTGTTTTTATGCAAATATATTGCTAATTCAAGACATATCAAGGCTATAAATTCAGTTTAGGGAATAAAGTCCTGTGACAGGGCAGGAGGATTGCCGCACTTGAGTGATAATGACTCGACCCAACTGAGTTGAAAATAGCGATATGCTCAAAACAAAATGGCGGACGGTTGTATCTTTTACAACTTTGAACGTTAATAATTAAGGAGGCGGCATCAGAAAACGACTGGATTGCTCCTTAAATTTGCAATGGAACATGTGGCGGAGAATATTTCATATCATCAAATGGCTGTTGGGCATTATGGTGGCTTTGATGCTGCTCATCAGTGCTTTGGTACTGGTGTTTAAAGATGATATAAAATCGTATGTCGTCGAAGAAGCCAATCACTACTTGAATAAGACCGTTCACGTAGGTTATATTGACGTCGCAGTATGGAGTAGCTTCCCCGATATGGCTATTCAGCTGGAGGATGTCATGATCCATAGTAAGTTTGAGGATTTTCAGACCAAAGACACGGCACTTTACAGTCGCAGGGTAACGTTGCGGTTTGACCCGATGGATTTTCTGGCTTCTGAATACAATTTGCATCAAATTGATGTAGAAGATGGTGTCTTTAACATGCATATCCTCGAAGACGGTCGCGTCAATTACGATTTTTTGAAACAGCGCGAGGAAGAAGCTTCGTCCGATTTTTCGCTCGAGCTGGAAAAAATCAATGTGGCCAATACGCGTTTTAACTACCGCAATGACGCTACGCAACAAGATTATGCCACCCGAATTCAACAGCTCGGATTGAGCGGATCGTTTAATGCTTCGGCTTTTAAAATGCAGGCGGATGCGGACTTTACTATTGTTTCACTGAAGAACCAGGCGATGGTGTTGGTTCAGGATAAAAGTGCAACTTGCGCCGTCGAGATCAATATGGATCAAATCAACGACGTGTTCACCATTGAGTCGGCCGCTATTGCTGTCAACAAAATTCCTTTCAACTTGTCGGGAAGCGTAACTGCCGATCGTCTCGACTTTTCGGTTCAGGGCAAAAGCCTGGAACTCGAAAAAGTGGCCAATAACCTCACGCTCTCTCAGTTGGAAATGGTGAATGCCATGAATGGTCGCGGCACAGTTGATTTTATGTTGTCGATAGAAGGTCCGCTGTCAGCCACGACTTCTCCTGCAATCGACGCTGAATTTGCCGTTCATGACGGAGCGCTCTCCGATCAGGGCTTTCAACTCGAGAATATTCAGTTAAACGGAAGTTATACGAATGGAGTCAATGCGCAGGAGGAGGCGATAACGCTTCGCGAAGTGCGCTTTAAATCCATGCAGCACAATTTTCATGGAAACGCCCGCATCACCGATTTTTCACGACCCCGGATTCGGGGTCTGGCGGATGGTACAGTTGATTTGGCGGCCGTCCATCGACTGTTTGGTCCTTTCAATTTTCAAACGCTTTCAGGAAATGTAGAAGTTGATGGTCGCTTTGACGTGCGACTCAACAATCCTGGAGTGAAACTGGCGGAAATGGATATTTATGCCCTGGAAAGTACGTTGAAAACGCGCAATGTGCGTGCTCAACTTCTGGACGATCAGCGGATTTTTGAAATTCCCAAAGGCGAGATTACCGTGCGCAACCAATGGGCCGGTTTCACCCAGCTGGAATTAAAAGTTGGTGCCTCTGACGTATTAATCAATGGAAAATTTAATCGCATCGTCGATTATTTCAGAGACGAAGGTACACTACAGGTGGATGCCGATATTGCGAGCGAATACCTGGCGTTGGAAGACTTGTCCACAGCAGAAACGACGCGCGGACAAAAACAATGGTTGTTGCCCAGGTCAATTGCTGGCGCTTTGCAGCTCGATCTCGATGAAGTTGTTTATGGCGGTCACGTCTACGAGGCCATCCAAACCAAAATGCGCTTTCAAAAGGGAGCGCTTCATTTTCCTTATCTGAAAGGAAATTCGGCAGGAGCAACTATCAAAGGTGATCTGAGAATTCATGAAGACGAGCCAATGCTGTTATCGATCCGCACCAATTTGTCGAGTGAAAAAGTGAGCTTTGCACCGCTTTTTGAGGAATGGAATAATTTTGATCAGGAGGTGGTGAAAGCTGAAAATATCGAAGGAGATGCGGCGATTGACCTCACGTTTCAAGGGAGTTTTGATCTGTACGAAGGCGAGGAAAAGAAAGAAGATTTTCGGGCTGATGCATCCATTAAAATTGTCAATGGAGCACTGCGCGATGTTGCCGCTATGAAAACAATTACGAATAGTTTAAAACAATCTTCGGCAAAGTTGCTGCTTTCTGAGTCGGACATTCGCTCACTGGAGAAAAAACTGCTGAATCTGGAGTTTAAAACGCTGGAAAACACCCTCGAACTGCGCAATGGAGTGCTGCACATACCTCGCATGAACATTGCATCGAACGCGCTGAACGTAGGACTTAGCGGTACGCATACCTTTGAAAATGTTGTCGACTACAGTTTTGATTTTCGTTTTCGCGAACTGAAGGGACAGCGAGCATCAGAATTTGGAGATGTTGTGGACGATGAAACGGGAATGCGGATTTACATGAAGATGAAAGGACCTATTGAAGACCCTGCCTTCAGTTGGAATAAAGCAGCCAAAAAAGCAGCCAAAAAAGAACGTCGCGAGGAAGCGAAAGAAGATTTAAAGGGCGCGTTGAAAAAGGGTTTTGGCATCAATAAAAACGATACGACGATAGAAGAGCTTCAAGATGATAAGCGTCGTGAGGAAAAGTTGATCATGGAGTTTGACCAGGACAGTATGGCCAATGCTTTTGATGAAGAGGAAAAGACCAAAAAGAAAAATGCCCTGCAAAAGCAGATTGACAAGTGGAAACGACAAAACGAGGAAGAAAAAAACCAGGAGACTTTCGAGCTGGATGAAGATTAACTTCTTGGCAGAAGTGCTCCGAATGCATGCTTCCACTTAAAATGGCCTGTTCGGCACGTAAAAAAAGCAGATCCCTTAATGGGCACCGGTATCACCTTATTTCAAATACAGCAAAAACGCGGGGGCTTTCATGGTTGTTAACCCGCCCCGTGCATCAGTTCCGTCAACAGCGGTCAACAATTCGTGATGACCATTTTATTTTCAGGCATTTTCAAATTCCGTTTCAATGGCTTTCAGTGCCTGCTCCAGTCCAGCGGCATTTTTCCCGCCGGCCGTAGCGAAGAAGGGTTGTCCTCCGCCTCCGCCCTGAATATGGCTGGCCGCATTTTTGACGAGGTTTCCGGCGTGTAGATCCCGCGTTTTGACCAAGTCTTCAGAAATCATAACACTTAACGTTACTTTTCCGTCCTTTTTACCTCCAATAACGGCAAATAGATCGTTCGTTTCTCCCTTGAGCTGAAACAGAATGTCTTTGATAGATTTGCCATCCAGGGCAACAATTTCTGCCAGAAAATGAGCTCCTTTGCGCCCTTCAATGTTGTCTTTCAATTCGCCTTTGATAACCTTGATCTGCTCATTTTTCAGCGATTCAATCTCTTTTTTAAGTGCGGCATTTTCCTGCCGAAGGTCTTCCACTGATTTCAGGATGTTTTTGGGATTTTTAAGCGCCATTCGAATGGCGTCGAGGGTTTCCAATTCCTGGTTGATGTAGTGTTCAGCGGTAATGTTTGAAACGGCTTCTATACGTCTCACGCCAGAAGCAACAGAGGCTTCAGACTGTATTTTAAAATGCCCTACTGCTCCCGTCGATGCGACGTGTGTTCCACCACACAACTCTTTGGAGTCGCCAAATGCGATAACACGAACGGTGTCGCCGTATTTTTCCCCAAAAAGTGCAAGCGCACCCATGGATTCTGCTTCCTGAAACGGAAGATTCCGATGTTCTTCAAGAAGAATATTCTCGCGAACGCGATCGTTGACGAAATCCTCAACGGCTTTTAACTCCTCATCTGTTAGTTTGCTGAAATGTGAAAAGTCGAATCGCAAATAATCTGGGTGAACGAGCGAACCTTTTTGCTCGACATGATTGCCCAAAATAGTCCTCAAAGCCTGGTGAAGCAAGTGTGTTGCACTGTGGTTTGCCGCCGCGAGTTGTCGGTGATTGTCATCTACCTTTGCTGTAAATTCGGCGCGTGGCTGTTCCGGCAATTCTTTTACCAGGTGAACGATGAGGTTGTTTTCTTTTCGGGTATCGATCACCTTTATTTTTTCGCGCTCATTTTGGATCACACCGCGATCTCCAACCTGACCACCACCTTCCGGATAAAAGGGAGTAAGGTTAAAAACGAGTTGATACAGCGTTTTTTTCTTTTGAGTGACCTTGCGATAGCGCGTAATTTTTACATCGGCTTCCAGCTGGTCATAACCTATAAACTCCTCCCGATCATCTTTTTCGAGTACTGTCCAGTCATCCGTTTCGATGGTCGTAGCCGCCCGTGAACGATTTTTCTGTTCCTGCAGTGCTTTATTGAAACCAGCTTCGTCTACTTCCATATTGGCTTCGCGCGCCATCAAAGCGGTGAGATCAAATGGAAATCCGTAGGTGTCGTACAATTCAAAAACTTTATCGCCCGGTATGGTGGGCAGATGACTTTTCTTTTGTTGCGCGATAACATTTTCAAGGCGTTTAATTCCTTGCTCGAGGGTTTTAAAAAAGCTTAACTCTTCTTCGCGCACGACCTGTTCAATCAGTTGACGTTGTGCCTGCAATTCCGGATAGGCGTCTCCCATGAGCCGGACGAGCTCCTGACTCAATGGCGCCAGGAAAGGACGTTCAAAGTTGAGTGTCTGATAACCGTAGCGCACGGCTCTTCTCAAAATTCTGCGAATGACATAACCCGCTCCGTTATTGGAGGGAAGTTGACCGTCTGCGATGGAAAAAGCAATGGCGCGAACGTGGTCGGTTATGACGCGCAAAGCGATGTCGACGTGTTCTTCCTTTCCGTATTGGACATCGGCTTGTTTTGCCACAAACTGAATCAGCGATTGGAATAAATCCGTATCGTAATTGGAAGATTTTCCCTGAAGCACCATAGCGAGACGTTCCAGTCCCATGCCCGTATCTACGTGCGTGGCCGGTAGTTTCTCCAGCGACCCATCAGCTTTTCGGTTGAATTGAATAAAAACCAGGTTCCACACTTCAATCACCTGCGGATGATCCTGATTTACGAGTGTTTTTCCGTCCACTTTCTTTTTATCTTCAGCACTTCTGATGTCTACGTGAATTTCCGAGCAAGGGCCACACGGTCCCATTTCGCCCATTTCCCAGAAGTTGTCGGTCTTATCTGCGGTCAGGATGCGCTCTTCCGCGATGTGTTTTTTCCAGAGTTCGGAGGATTCGTCGTCGCGCGGGACACCATCGGCGTCATCTCCTTCAAATATGGTCACGTATAAACTGTCAGGGTCAATTTTATACACATCTGTTAATAGTTCCCAGGCCCAGTCAATGGCTTCTTTTTTAAAGTAATCGCCAAACGACCAGTTTCCGAGCATTTCAAACATGGTGTGGTGGTAGGTGTCTACGCCCACTTCTTCGAGGTCATTGTGCTTTCCTGAAACGCGCAAACATTTCTGAGCATCGACCACGCGCACATCTTTTGCAATTTTATGACCCAAAAAGTATTCTTTGAAGGGATTCATCCCCGCGTTGGTAAACATCAGCGTCGGATCATCCTTGACAACCATGGGTGCCGAGGGAATCAATTTGTGTTGTTTTTCCTGAAAAAACTTAAAATACGTACTTCGAATTTCTTCCAGTTTCATAAAAATTTCATTAATGCGATTGTGCTTTTTTACTGTTAAGCATTGTTAATGCTCATGCAAAGTTAGATTATTTGCCTAATTTTGCGTTGTTTTAGTAGTAAATAATGACAAAATCAAAATTTAGATATAATCCAAAAACGCTTTCTTATGAAAAGTTAGAGCGTTCAACGGGCGAGCGCCTGCTGCGGACAATTATCTTCGTTGCTCCGACAGTGGTCTTGAGTCTTTTGTTTGGATTTTTCTTTGCTTACCGGATTGAATCCCCTAAGGAAAAAGCGCTTCAGCGGGAAGTGCAGAACCTTAAAACTGAATTCAGCAAAGTGGAGGAGCGCCTGGCTTTAATTAATCAGGTGACTGAGGTCATCAAAAAGCGCGATGAAGATTTGTATCGCACCGCTTTGGGAGCGAACGAATTTCCCGAAGAGTTGCGTTTGATGGGTGTCGGGGGAAGTGATCGGTACGAGCATTATTCCTCAGTGAAAAACGGAGATTTACTAAAATCGACGACACAAAAGCTCGATGAGGTCGAACGCAAATTGCACGCACAAAGCTTGTCTTTTAAGGAATTGGTGGAGTTAGCCAAAACGAGAGAACGAAGATTGGCTTCGCTGCCTGCGATTCAGCCTGTTAACAACAAAGAACTGAAGCGCATGGTTTCTGGTTACGGATGGCGGATTGATCCCGTTTACGGAACCCGCAGAATGCACTGGGGACTGGATTTCACGGCCGATACGGGTACTGACGTGTACTCTACAGGTGATGGAATCGTCGAAAAAGTGGAGATGAACAGCTGGGGTTACGGACGAGAAATTGTAATTAATCACGGTTTTGGTTATAAAACGCGCTATGCACATTTGAGTTCTTTTCTGATCGATCAGGGCGATACAGTAAAACGGGGGGATCTTATCGGACTCGTAGGGAATTCCGGGAAATCAACAGGGCCACACCTGCATTACGAAGTGGAGAAAGACGGTCATAAAGTGAACCCAATCAATTTCTTCCACTCGGATTTGACGCCCGAACAATACGAGAAAATTGTCGAGATGTCTAAAAACGCGTTGAAATCGATGGATTGATTTTCAATGGATGAATAACTGATTTTATCATTGTAATGGTCGTCAGTTTCAGATTTTTGAGTATCTTCGGGAAGGATGAAAGGAATGATTAAAGCTTCGGATTTAAATAAACTTTATTACTCCATTGGTGAAGTAGCAGATATGTTTGATGTCAATACTTCGCTCATTCGCTTCTGGGAGAAAGAATTCCCGTCTGTTCAGCCCAAAAAGAATAAAAAAGGGAATCGCCTCTTCTCACCTAAAAATATTCTCGAATTGCAGCGAATTTATATTCTCGTCAAGGAAGATGGACATACCTTAGAAGGGGCAAAGAAGGCATTGCGATCTAAAAATAAAGGTGCTGAATCTACCACCGCTAAGCACCAGGCTGTTATTTCGCAACTGGAAAGCATTAAATCCAAATTGCTCGAATGGAAGAAAAAATCGGTTTCGCAATAATCACTTTTTTGGACTAAAAACCGCTGTGACAGCTGCCTGGAAATGTGCGTGTAAAATCGCTGTTACTACTATATTTCCTTCATGTTAATTCTATCTTTCTACAATTCAGTTGTTAATAACTGTGTTTCGAGCGCTGCTTTTGTGTTTTGAATATTGCTACATTAATCCCAAACATAAAAAGTATGGCGAAAAAAAAGAAGATATTCGTATTGGACACTTCCGTTTTATTACACGATCACCAGAGTATTACGAATTTTGAGAAAAATGATGTGGCGATTCCCATCACTGTACTTGAAGAGTTGGATAACTTCAAAGTGGGCAATGACACCAAAAATTTTACGGCGCGGGCTGTCATTCGATTCATTGATAAGCTCTCCGGGGGAAATGCGCTCAAAGACTGGATACCGCTGGGCAAAAGCAAAGGCAAATTTCACGTCGTTTTATCGGGTATTCCCGAGGGAATGAATGCAGAAGATGTTTACGCTCAGGATAAAAATGACCATAAAATCATCAATGCGGCATTATACCTCCAGGAGAAAAATAAAAACACCCCTGTCATATTAGTCACCAAAGACATAAATTTGAGAATTAAGGCGAAAGCGCTGGGCATCGTGGCTGAGGACTACGAAACTGGGAAGGTCGACCAGACCACCCTGGATACATCGAGTTTGCGCGTTGTAGAAAACGTCGATTCTGACGTGATTCGGCAATTATTTAATAAAGGGCGAGTCGGAGAAGAAGGTGTTTTAGGTGATTTGAAGTCACCGAACGGTTATTATGTACTCAAGAACGGCCGATCTTCATCGCTGGCTTATTATAATCCACTTCTCGATGAAATTGAACGCGTAGAGAAAAAATACACGACGGGAATTAAGCCCAAAAATGCAGAACAGGCATTTGCCGTGAATGCACTGATGAATAATGATATTAAGCTCGTAGTGCTGCAGGGCATCGCCGGAACGGGAAAAACCCTGCTCGCATTGGCGGCAGCTCTGGAACAACACAAAAAATACCATCAGATTATACTTGCGCGACCGTTGGTTCCACTTTCTAACCGAGATATTGGATTTCTGCCGGGAGATACCAATGAGAAAATTTCACCCTATATGGAGCCGTTATGGGACAATTTGAAGTTTATTAAAAATCAGTTCAGCGAACACGAGAAAAAGTACAAGGAAATTTCGGCCATGCAGGAAGATGGTAAAATCATGATAACACCGCTCGCCTTTATTCGGGGAAGGAGTTTATCCAATGTCATGTTTATCGTCGACGAGGCACAAAACCTCACACCTCACGAGGTTAAAACGATTATTACGCGAGCTGGAGAAAACACGAAAATTATCTTTACCGGAGATGTTCATCAAATTGATACGCCGTACCTGGACGAAAACTCGAATGGGCTGGCCTATTTAATTGACCGCGTCAAAGGGCAAAATTTGTTTGCTCACGTGAAATTAGAGAAAGGTGAGCGCTCCGAGCTGGCGAACATTGCAAACGAACTGCTTTAAGACGATTCTAAAAAATGGGGTAATCGGTTAAGACTGTTTAGAAAAGGTACGCTGAAAAAAACGCTTGATTTGTTTTCTGAAGAGAATGGAGAGAATGATATAAGGTACCGCCATAATATAGAGGATTGCAGTATTAATATTGTTCCCTTCATTTCCTCCCAGTATTTCAGCATCGATACCTTCACCGTTCTGTTCGGCCAGCAATTTGCATTGCGAGCACTGCCCGAGAACCTCAGGCGTAAAGACCAACATCAAAAGTGTCGCAATCAGTGTAACTAAAAATAAACGTTTCATGTTGTAAAGGTAACGGTTTTGAACATTTCTGCCTAATTGACGAATGGACTTGTGGTCGGACGCTGCCGGGTTTGTCCTTTAAAGACATTGGATTGGGTGTCACTTCCATCATTTCATCAAATGTTGGATTTAGACGCAAAAGCCTCCTCTGGAGAGCAACAAATCATCGATTACATCAACAGCCGTGTCCAGACGGGATTCCAGTGACCCGGTTAAAACCGTGTAGTCAAGGGATAGTTGTTGTAAATGGCGTTCATAGATTGCGAAAAGCTCCTGCCGCCGTTCCGGATGTTCGCGCAGCGGATCTTCTTCCCAGGCTATTCCCTGAGGACTGCATAAAAAATAGTGATCGTAATGTTGATCGGAAAGCAGTTGTTCAATAATTGAAGGACACTTTTTAAATTTGAATGCTGCCCAAACTTTGAGTACGAGGTTCTCGGTGTCGTGAATAACGAGTTGTTCGCGCGATGCTTGTTTTCTTTGTTCATTTTGTGCCTGCGCTATGGCTGACAAATCTTCGTAATTATACGCTCTCTGAAGTTGTTGAAGATACTCGCGCGCATACTCTTCGTGCCACGGGGCTTCAAAATGATGAGCCAGGGCATTTGACAATGTTGTTTTTCCCGTACTTTCAGGGCCTGTAACAGCTATTCGAATCATGTTTCGTTGTCTATGAGTTCAGGATTCGCGGTTGGCTTTTGAGGACCTTGAAGTCTGTAGTATCGCAGCCAGGAGTAAAAAGCAAAAGCGGCAATTATTGCAAAGACCAAATACTGTACACCCGTTAAGTACAAATCACGCGAGGCGTACAATACTCCCAGTGCGATGTCGATAACAATCCAGTAAAGCCAGTTTTCCAGCACGCGCTGTGTGACCATGAAGGTAGCGGCAAGGCTAAAAACAGTTGTAAAGGCATCCAGATAAGGACTTTGTTGCCGGGTATACGTGCTCATGAGGAAACCCAGCAATAAGGTAACAGCAGCACTGACGAAAATATTTAATACATGATAACTCCATTTCCAGCGCTTGATCGGGAGGTCTTCTGACTGATCTTTTTTCCATTGTATCCAGCCATAGATGGCCATGACTAAATAAAAAACCTGCAATCCTGACTCAATAAAAAGCGCATTGGAAAAACAGAGGTAAATGTAAATTGAGGTGCTGACTATCGCAAAAAACCAACAGGCGATATGTTTTTTTCCCGCGAGTATCACATATAGAATACCTGTTACAACCCCGATTCCTTCGGCCAATGATGTAGCGAGAATTCCATTCCATATACTTGTGAGTACCTCCATTTTCTTTTGTTGTAGAACACGGGCATAAAAGTAAGAAAAGAAAAAAGCCAGCAAACGAAATGTTGCCGGCTTTTTATGTAGGTTTCAATTGTATTTACGTCATTACTTTACAATGATCTTTTTGACCGTGTCGTGCTGCTGCGAGCGGAGCTTAACAAAGTAAGTCCCAGGGGCGAGTGCACGCGTCGTAACCATCACGTGATTATCCTCAATTTGAGTGATATTCACGTTTTCTATAGTTTTTCCAAGCGCATTCAAAACACTTACCTGATCGATGGTGTGTGGTGCTTTTATTTCAAAATAATCTGCTGCCGGATTGGGAAAGATGTGATATTCATTCGCTATTGCATTTTCGGCAATACCAGCACAGCCGTCCACCGTGATTTGTTGTGTAGCTGTGTTTTCACAACCATTGCCATCCTGGAAAGTGTAGGTAACTGTGTGCGTACCTACGCCAGCATCTTCGGGATCGAAAGTGTTGTTGGTAACACCATCGCCGCTAAAGGTTCCCCCGGAAGGAGAGCCGCTCAGCTGAATCGGTTCATAATTTATACAAGTTGTTTCGTCATCGCCAACAGAAACAATCGGCAGCGGATTGACTGTAACCACAACTTCATCTGTCGCTGTACAGCCATTGTCGTTAACCGTAGCCGTGTATGTTGTCGTCGTTGAAGCCGTGAAAGGCACTCCGTCGTCAATGCCGTTATCCCATGAAACAGCACCATTGGAAACAGTTGCGGAAAGCGTTACTTCATCACCTTCACATACTTCCTGATCGACTCCTGCGTTGATTGTCGGTACCGCATTCACCGTCACTGTCAGCTGGTCGGTATTTTCACAGCCGTTTAAATCGGTTCCTGTGACTTCATAAGTCGTGGTACTTGCAGGTGAGATATTGTGTGCAGCTCCCGCTCCGAGACTATTATCCCAGTTATAAGTGTTACCGCCAGTTGCCGTAATAGTGGTTTGTTCACCAGCACAAATGGACTGATCGGCACCAGCGTCGATTGCTGGTAATGGATCAACAGTAATCGTCAAATCATCTGTATTCGAACATCCATTGGCGTCGGTTCCGGTGACCGTGTATGTCGTTGTTGCAGTGGCAGTAAATGTTTGTGTAGCTCCTGTACCGAGACCATTGTCCCAGTTAAACGTGGACGCGCCAGAGGCTGAAATGTTTACCGTCTCTTGTTCACAAACAGTCTGATCACTTCCTGCATCCACCGCGGGAAGAGGGTTGACTGTAATTACAACATCGTCCGTGTTCGTGCAGCCATTTACTCCAGTTCCCGTCACGGTATAAGTTGTCGTCGTTGTCGGCGTTACACTGTGGCTCGCTCCTGCGCCAACTCCATTGTTCCAGTTGTAGGTATCTCCACCCGTTGCAGAAACCGTGACAGCATTTTGTTCACAAATTGTTTGATCGCCAGATGCTGTAATCGTTGGAGCATTCAATACATCCACAGTCGTATTGGAACTGTTTTGACAAACTCCAGAAGGTGTAGTGTACTCGACATTATAAGTACTCCCAACAGTTGGGTTGGAAATGGTACCTGTGGATGCGTCGATGGTTGCGCCATCCGCCGGAGTTGTTACAAAGTCAAACGTTCCACCGGGAGTGGCAATATTCGTCGGTGCTATTGGTTGACCATTGCCGAGACAGATGTCATCGTAAGTGAAAGAAGGATCATCATCAGTCTGGACAGTTACCGTTTCAACCGACGAGTTCGGACACGTTCCGTTCGTTGTGTACTCTACGGAATACGTTGTTCCTGCGACACCATCTGTGATTTCACCTGTTGAAGCGTCAATTGTTGCTCCGTCAGTAGGCACGGGATTAAAAGCAAAGGAGCCACCCGTTGTCGCAATATTGGTCGGACCATTGGACGTAGCTGCCTCGCAGAAGTTGTTGAATGTGAAAGATGCGTCGTCAATCTGATTGACTGTGATTTCAACCGTTGCGGTATTTTCACAGCCATTGGCGTCGGTTCCGGTAACTTCATATACAGTCGTTGAAGCTGGTGAAACCTGATGACTTACACCAGCACCGAGGCCGTTATCCCATACGTAAGTGTCTGCGCCCGATGCTGTGATCGTAGTGTTGTCTCCATCGCAGATCGCCGCATCAGTTCCCGCACTCACAGTGGGCAGTGGATCCACATTGATCGTTACCTGATCCGTTCCCTGGCAGCCGTTTGCATCGGTTCCAGTGACTTCATAAGTCGTGGTCGCTGTTGGCGTAACATTCTGACTCGAACCTGCACCCAGTCCATTGTCCCAACTGTAGGTACTTCCTCCGGTTGCTGAAATCGTCTCCGTCTGTCCCGAACAGATGGTAGCATCTGCGCTCGCTGTAATTGTTGGCAACGTGTTTACTGTTATGGTAATATCATCTGTGTTTTGACATCCGTTTCCATCTGTTCCAGTCACCTGATATGTTGTTGTTGCAGCAGGAGAAACGGTATGCGAAGCTCCAGCCCCCAGTCCATTATCCCAGCTGTAAGTTGACCCACCAGACGCGTTGAGCGTATAGCTATCACCATCGCAAATTGCATCATCGGTTCCGGCACTGATGGCTGGCAGCGGGTTTACGTTTACGACAACTTGCGCGGTATCTTCACAGTTATTGGCATCTGTGAGAACTGCATCATAAGACGTCGTTGCGACAGGAGATACAGTGATTGAAGTTCCTGTACCCACGGATGTTGTGCCATCAAACCATTCAATTGTTCCATTTCCGGAAGCTGTTATCGTAGCGTTATCATTTTTGCAAATCGTTTGATCTGAGCCGCCCGTAACGGTTTCTTTGGGAGTTGCCCCAACTGTGACCGGGTATGTTGCACTACATCCGTTACCTCCGCTGGCTACTACTACATCGTATGTTCCAGCTGCTTCATTGCTGAATAAGGGGTTGCTTTGATAGGACGTGCCATTATCGTCTGAATACGAGTAATTTCCACTACCTCCCGACGGGTTGGTAACTTCGATAGAACCGTTGTCGAGTTCACAGGTTGTATTTGTTGTAGTTACATTGGCCGAAATATCGGGGAAGACATCAACTAAATACGCTTGTACATCTGTCATACACCCTCCATCTGCATATAAAGCCAGTACCTGATCGTTTTCAACCTGGGCAGGATTCACCGTTGGAGTGATGCCCGTCTGTTGATCTTGTACGTTTTGTATTGCGGCGTCCCACAGAATCCATTCGTATTGATCGGTATTCGTTGTAATGCTCGCGTCGGGTTCAAATACGCCACTCAAACAAGCAGTTGAGTTTGAATTGTAATCTGCTACAGGAGCAGGTGCATTTGAAACCATCACGTCGAGTCGCCACGCACTGATAAATGGATCTGTACCAATGGTATAAATGTTGTCGGCATCATCCCAGGCGCCATCGAAATAAAGCTGCGTGTAGTTAACCCCACCTGGTTTGTGCGTACCTAATATCGCAAAAGAATCTTGCGGCGTATTGTAAGCTAATTCATAGCCTACAAAAAAATCACCATTTACGCTGGCGGGATTGGTGAAATCCAGTTGATAGAACGTATTTTCTGAAAAATCTGCTATCGGAATCGTGTCAGATGCCACAGATGCACCAGGGGTTCCGGCGTTGTCATTGTAAACGTGGAAGATTACGTCACCCCCTTCATCGTGTACCAGCCAGGGAACGAAACGCAATCGTCTGACTTCGATAGGTCCGGCAACATTGTAGGGTTCTGCCCATTGTTCAACGTTGCTCGCTCCTCCGTTGACTTTGTCGTGTCCCAAAGCAGCACCGTTGGCACCACTGATTTCGTAAAAGTTATCGGATAGTGAATAATTCCTCAATGTATCACAACTCTGTGTGAAAGCTGTATTCAGGAAAAATAATGTGCCGATCAGCAATAGCGTATTGTATAAATGTTTCATAATGCGATGTTTTAGAATTCGGTAAATTAATCCTCCTCTCTTTTTTCAGGAGCGGTAGATTTTAAAGTCGCCCGTTGTTTTTTACTTCTTTTTGATTGTTCTTTACGAACAGGCTGAGCAGGTTTCAATTGAACAGCTTGTTTTTTAACTTGTTTACTGTTCTCTTTTTGCTGCTTTATTTGCTTTGTTTCCTTTTGTTGCTGCGCCGTTGAAAAATGAGCGAGCATTAAAGTCATGGCAACTATGGATAATATACTTTTCATAGAATGATAATTTATAGCAAATATAAAGCTATTTATCGTTATAAAAAATTCATTCATCGAGAAACTGGACCTTGTGCAGCAATAATCCTGAAGGCGGGGCGATATGTGATAATTTAATGCGATTAGAACCGTTTAATGTCGCTTTGAACGCATCTACACTCATTTCACCAGAGCCCACATCAAATAGGGCACCCATCATGAGTCGAATTTGATTGCGCTTAAACCCGCGCCCGATGACTTTCAGTACGTAGGAGCGATCTGGAAAAAAAGAAGCGGTAAAATCGGTGTTTTTCACCAATTCAGCGTGATCAATTGTGGCAACCGTCTTCGTTTCGGGATTGGGACGGAAGGTGTAAGAATAAAAATCGCGCGTTCCTGTAAAAAGCGGCGCGAGGGATTGCATCAATTCGATGTCGAGATCGTGGTGATGATGACACATAAAAGCAGCGGCAAAGGGATGAAATTTTTCGCCATGTGCGAAATAGTAATGGTATTCCTTGATTTTCGGCGACTGAATAATATTAAATGTGGCATTAGTTTCCTGAATCCCCAACAACCGAATGTCTGCGGGTAAATTTTTATTAAACGAATGGAAAAAGTGGTTCAGATTTTCAATGGGCAATACCGTGAATAATTCGATATACGTCTGTTCAGCGGAGACTTTTGCGTCGGTACGTCCGCTAGCCAGGACTTTTGTTTGATGTTTAGGCAGGACGAAATTCAGCGTTTTTCTGATCATTTTTTCTACGGTCAGAACGTTGGGTTGTCGCTGCCAACCATGATAGCGAAATCCAAGGTACTGTATTTCGAGGATATAATAAAAGCGATCCTTCTGCATAAGGTCAAAAATATCAAAATTTATTTCTCAAAGAATTGGATCATGTTGCATAAAATAAAAAAGGCTCCCTCAGTGAGGAAGCCTTTTCTCTACAAATAAATTATCTTGTTTATTCAACCACTACTTTTCTTACAGTATTTCCTTGTTGTGTAAGGATATTCAGGAAGTATGTTCCCGTAGCAACATGTTGAACATCGACATTTAAACTGTTGGCAGCTTCGTTTGAAGTATTTACAGGTATAACCTGACCTGCTGTATTCATCAGCTGTACTTGCTCAATAGCGTTACCTTCTCCTGAACGCACTTCGATGAATTCAGAAGCCGGGTTCGGAGCGATTGAGATATTTGCCATTGCATTTTCAACGATAGAGGCACAGTCATCTACTGTAATCATCTGTGTCGCTGTATTTTCACAACCATTTCCATCTGTATAGGAGTAAGTGATTTCGTGCATTCCAACACCTGCAGCATCAGGATCGAATTCATTACCTGTAACGCCCGTACCGCTGTAAGTACCTCCCTGAGGAGAACCTGTCAGTGAAATAACATCGTCCTGCAAACACAGTTCGCTGTCGTCTCCAAGTGTCACTGCGGGCAGTTCATTCACGGTAACCGTCACTTGATCCGTCGCCGTACAACCGTTGTTGTCAGCAGTCGTCGTGTATGTAGTTGTCGTCGTTGCATTAAATGGTGTGCCATCAGAAATACCGTTATCCCATGATACAGTTCCCATAGATGCCGTAGCGGTGAGTGTTACTTCTTCTCCTTCACATACAGTAACATCTGTACCTGCATCCACTGTTGGGTTTTCGAAAACATTAACGGTAACAGCATCATCATTTTCGCAGCCGTTTGCATCAGTTCCGATCACTGTGTATGTTTCTGATCCGACAGCTGGATTGAAGGCAGTTCCCTGCGTGATGCCATTATCCCATGAGTAAGTATCTGCACCAGTTGCCGTAAGTGTTACCTGATCACCATCGCAAACATCCTGATCTGCTCCTGCATCGACGCTTGGCAACCCGTTGATAGTAACAGTAACAGTTTCTGTGACCTGAGGACAAGAACCTGAAGCTGCAATGGTATTTGTCACATTATACGTATTCGGAGTACTGGCGTCCAGTGTTATTTCTCCGTTCGTACCATTTATGACCAATCCGGAAGGCGTAGCCGAGAATGTACCTGCACTGGAACCGGCAGGAAAGTTCGGAGCCTCTGTTCCAACTTCTGCACAGAACTCATTAGCGCTGTATGTAAACGTGGCATCAGGTGAGTTGGTTAGCGTAACTGACTGTGTTGAAGAACTCGGACATGTACCATTGGTTTGGAATGTAATATCGTAGGTATCAGCATTACTCGCTCCCATATCGATTTCACCTGTTGAGGCATCTGCAAAAACCAATCCGGTAGGTGTAGCTGTAAAATTACCCGTAGCGTTGATTGTTGGTGTCTCATTCGTTCCGCCCAAACAAAGTGTATTGGAAGAATAAGCGAACGAGGCATCATCTGCAGCTATGATTTCGACTGTTTCTGAATGCGTTGCCTGTGGACATCCTGGCGTGGCAGCTACTGTATTCGTAACCGTGTAAGTTCCTGCAGCACTGGCAGCGATATCGATTTCACCATTAAACCCATTGATCGTGAGTCCTGATCCCGCCGTAAATGTTCCTGCAGTTGCGCCAGCGGCTAATGTTGCAGCGGCCGTTGTACCATCTCCGCAATATTGTGCTTGAGAATAAGAGAATTCAGCTGATGCGGGATCACTGATATCTACCGTTATTGTTGAAGAATTTGGACATGTTCCGTTGGTTTGGAATGTGATATCGTAAGAACCCGTCGATGAGGCACTAAGATCGATTTCACCCGTCGAGGCATCAACGAAAGTTAGCCCTGATGGTGTTGCCGAGAATGTACCGGTACTATTGGTTGTGGGCGATGGATCCGTTCCTGACGTACAGTATTCTGATGCACTGTATGAGAACGTAGCATCATCTAATGGATCTACAGTGATGGTCTGGTTGACAGTATCAATACAGTTTCTCAAAACACCGGCTAAATTGTATTGCACAGCTGTGTACGATCCTGCAGGAGAATAGGTGTGCGTTGCATTGGGCCCCGTTGTAGCTGGGGAACCGTCACCGTATGCGTAAAGATATGTAGAATCGACAGTTGCCAAACCAAAATAAGTTTGAAAAACGTCGTAAGTGTACATTCTGTTACTGAGAATATCCTGGGCAGCAGCATTGTTTGTAAATGTTACCTGCTCATTCTCACAAGCGGGGTCTGGAGTAGCTGTAAAACCAGGGTCTACGACATAGGATACTATGGGCGTGATCACCCCCTCGAAATCAGCCGTACCATTAGTCCATTCTGGTGAGTTATTTGAAAAATCTAATACGCTTACCCAATTACCTCCTGAACCAGAGTAATAATCTGATTTAATTCTTGCTAAATCCTCATCCCATGACTGACCTGGAACGATATCGCTAATCATGATTTCCATTATACCACCAGGAGTTGTTGGCTCAATGACTACAGCATAATCAGAAGATACGACAACAGGTGTGTTTAGCGAGATATAGCGGTACGACTGTATCGTATCATTAATTGTCAGTGTTCCAGCGCCTAACTGTGTTTGCGGATTATTATTCGCATCCACGGAATAAATTGCTGCCTCTACAGTAACTGGAGTGCCGAATTGCCCCGGATCTAAACGACCAAAAAATTCAACCTCACTAATGGAGACATTGGTTCCGTTCAAATCATATTTTTGTGAAAGCCCTTCATTATCATCAGTCCACAAATCGAAAAGATAGAATGCTGATGTTCCCAAGCGTTGTTCCTTAAATTGTGGGTAACGCAGGGTATCTACACAAGTTAAAGTTTTTTCGTTGGAGTTTAAATCAACCGATGGCGCTGCCGTATTTGTTTGTGACAGCGATGCAGGTTGAATTTGATTCTTTTGACCCCACACTCCCAGACTCGCTAAAGTCAAAGAAGCGATAAGTAGTTTTTTTACAAGCATAATTTTATCATTTTTAGTTGAATAATGAAGCAATTAGAAACTATATTGTTAAAAGTATTGTTCCGTAGTAGCTTATTTCCAGCAAATATAAACTTACTTCGACGAATCAGCAAAATTTTAGCATAAGTATTTTATTGTCAAGGATGAAAATACTGTAGTATCTGCTATGTTTTGACTTGCTCAATGATTGGAATACCTTATTAAAGATTGTATCTATTCAATGTCGTTTTTTGTACTTTGGTCGAAAAACAAACCTTATGAGCAAGCAATTACGTCCATTTCATTTGGCTGTTCCAGTGCACAACCTCGAGGCTTGTCGATCGTTTTATGGAAAAACATTGGGGATGAGCGAAGGGCGATCATCGAGGAATTGGGTAGATTTTGATTTTTACGGACATCAGTTTGTTATTCATTACAGCCCAGAAAAAACGAAACTCCACTTCAACCCCGTCGATGGTGATCAGGTTCCCGTTCCTCACTTTGGAGTAGTGCTTGACATGGATTCCTGGAAGGCGCTCGCCGAACGGTTAGAGCAGCACGAGGTTGAATTTGTTATTGAACCCACCATACGTTTCAAAGGAGAGCCGGGAGAGCAGGCGACGTTGTTTTTCCTTGATCCTGCCGGAAATGCACTGGAATTCAAAGCATTCAAAGAAATGGGCAGTCTCTTCGAAAAATGAGTTGATTAATTTTAACTAAATTTGCACAAAAAACACCTGAGTCATGCTCGGAAAGAAAGATATTCGCAAAAAAGCCCATCAACTGATTCGAAAAGAAAAATCAGATCACCAATCGGCGTATGATCAACTGAAAAGAATGAAATCGTTCTGCCCAAAAGAAGAGGTGGCTAAAATTGTATCCCGAATTCCCACAGATGCTAAAAATCAGAAAACACTGGGATTGAGAATTATTTTCGTAATAACGTTAATCTTCATCTTTGTAATACGCCTTACCGATTTTCTTGTTATTTTGCCCGAACCAGGTATATTTTCTACATTGATTTTTTTGTTTCACGGTTTAGTGCTGCCAACTTTAGGTATTTATGGTGCTCTCACCAGCAGAACGCGCTACTATAAACTCGTGGCGATCTTTATGTTTTTATCTACACTGGGAACGCTGCTAACTTTATTTGTAGTTTTTCATCCTTCTATTTTACTGATTGCTCTGCCCTTTGCGCTCGTTGGCGTTTTAGGTTTTGTTATTCCCCACAAGTTAAAACCTGAGTTCGCTTATTATTTAGGGTTCAGACCGCTTGTAAATAGTAAGATATAACCCTAAATTGTGAGGCAATAGTATTCTATTGCAAGCAATTTAGTGGCAATAGATTGCTGTTTACAAGTGGCAAACCACTTGGCTCTATCATAAAAGCTCCTATACGGCGTTGCCTTTGTTTGATTTAGCCCGCTAAGTCTGCACAAAGCCACCTTGTTTAGAACCTTTTATGATAATCTGTACCTCTAAAGAATAAGCGAACTCAGGTTTAAAGTAACTTACAAGAAAAAAATGGTACAGCGGGAATTTAAAGGCAGGAATGTCAACGTTTATGAGTACTTTTTTGATGAATCTGACCATTATGCCAGTGAAGAACATGCGGATCTTCTGGACTTTTAAAATAGAGACAGCCCAGGCCAAATGCATCAGTTATTTCTCTCCTTTAAAAGTATAGCCGATATTTTCGATAACCTTTTTAACCTCGGCGGCGTCTGCCTGACCGTCAACTACGGCTTCACCTTTTTGTAAATCCACAGAGACGTCATTGACCCCTTCCATGGCTTTTAAGTTTTTGTCTACGTTGGCTACACAGTGGTTACATGTCATGCCTTCGATAGCGTAAGTTGTAGTCGTTTTTGAATTTTCCATTTGTTTTGCTTTTTTCGGTAAAAATTTAATTATTTCTGCTTGAATGATGAGGTATACCATTAAAATCCCCGAACCGATCATCAACCAGTGGGGTAAAATATGGTGTTGGTGAGCACCGGACTGCTCGGGCGTAAAATAGGTAAACCAGGAAGCGGGAAGCGCGTAATCAATGAGGAGACCAAATCCAACGGCGCCGACCATAATAGAAGTTAGATATTTTAGTGTTGTTCGTTTGCCAATGGTTTGCCAGAGTACAGTTAACGTAGCTACGTTAGTTGCCGGACCAGCCATGAGGAAAACGAGCGCCGCACCCGGAGAAACACCTTTGATCAGAAGTGCAGCAGCGATAGGAACGCTGGCTGTCGCACATACGTAAAGCGGAACACTGGCGGCCAGTACAATTAACATATTCAGCCAGGGTCGGCTTAAATATTGGGTGAATAATGCTTCCGGGACGAACATTGTAATGAGCGTTGCCAGGACTAACCCAAGCACTAACCAGCGCGATATATCTTGTAGAAAAGTAACGAAAGCGTAGCGGAAAATACGATCGAACCAGTGTTGTTCCGCCGCGGGATGATCTTTGTCGTCTTCACAATCCGAACATGTTGGTGCAGCTGTAGTATCTGACGTTGTTTTACGATCTTGATCTGCCCAGATGCCGCCCAGCACACCCGTAACAAAGGCGATGATTGGGCGAACGATAGCAAATGCCCATCCCATCAGGGAATAAGTGACCAGAATGCTGTCAACTCCTGTTTGTGGAGTGGAGATTAAAAAGGAAGAAGTAGCACCCTTAGAGGCGCCCTGCTTATAAAATGAAACACCTGTAGGGATTACGCCACACGAGCACAATGGTAGCGGGATGCCCAAAAGCGCTGCTTTGACTGAACTGCCGAGCCCTGGTTTTCCCATTTTCCGTTGAAGCCAATCCTTTGAAAAAACACCATTGAGTAACCCTGCAATGAGGAAGCCTAATAAAAGGTAGGGTGCCATCTCCATGGTTAAATCCCACAAGGTTGTCAAAAACTCAACTACTAGTTCCATAGTGCAAAAATAAATAAAATTCCTGCTGTTTTTACTGAACGAGTAGACAGCAGCTTTTCAATGTTACAACGGTTACATTCGCGCGGTGGAGAAGTTGGAGTACAGGCGTAAAAAATTCAAAGCATTTTCTATTTTTGTGGCATGAAGAAACAACGCCTCGCACTGTTTGCATCGGGAAATGGCTCCAATGCTGAGCGTATCATTGAATATTTCAAGAATCGCGATGCTATTGAGACTGTGGTTGTGTTGACCAATAAGAAAGATGCCGGAGTATTGGCGCGGACGAAAGCGGAGTCTGTTGAGCAGCTGGTTATTAGTAATCAAGCGGCAAATGATGGGGAACATTTAACAGGATTGATGCGCGATCGCGGTATTGATTACATTATTTTGTGTGGATATTTGAGAATGATACCGAAAGCGTTAATTGCGGCGTACCCTGCTCAAATCATTAATGTTCATCCGGCCTTATTACCCAAGTATGGAGGTGCCGGTATGTATGGTATGCGCGTGCACCGAGAGGTTCGTAAAAACCGCGACTCGAAGAGTGGGATTACCATACATTTGGTCAACGAAGAATATGATAAAGGAAAAATCCTCGCGCAACATACAACGCCAATAAGTGCAGAAGATAGTGCGGAAACTATTCAGCGAAAAGTCCAGGTGCTCGAACACCGGTGGTTTGCTCGAGAAATTGAACGATATATCAAAAGTGAGAAAAATGCCTAAGTACAGAAATTTGACGCAGGAAGAATTGTCCGCCCTCGAAAAGGAGTTTGTTGATTTTTTAGTCATCAATGGCATTACTGCAGATGAATGGGAGTCTTTGAAAAAGAAACAAACAGCCAAAGCCGAAAAAATCATTGAACAGTTCAGCGATGTTGTTTGGGAGGGTGTATTGCGAAAAACGGAGTTTTTAGAGCATCAAAGTTCTCAGGAAATTCGAACGTTTCAGTGTCTTCCGGGTAAGATCATATTGATGGGACTTGAAATCAATGATCAGAGCGTAGATCTCCGCACCGCTGAAGGCATTGAAAAGGTAAAAAAAGATATCCCAACAACAGCTGTGTATACTTCGGAAAAAGTGTACTCAAAGAAACGTGAGGAGGAGCTTTTTGAGTTGATTCAAAGCGGCGCTCAAATTTCAGACGGGAAATTGTATAAAAGTATTGCCTTGATGGATGCCGAAAAAGAAGGATAGGCACTGAAAGGAAAAAACGTCTGTTATTTTCTACAGTTTCGTTCTTAAGGAAAGCGTTTTTGCTTTGATCCTGTATAGCGCGAAGGAACATCTCTACTAAAAAGTCATGATTTTCAATGAGATATGATGGATCGACCATATAAAGGATTTTTGAATCATTTATATGGTATTTAATTGCTGTGAAAGTCGGCGCGAATTAGAATCAGCTATTGGCGGAAGCACAAAAAACAAGAGGAGTGGACAGGCGTCCGACTCCTCTTGCATATCAACCTAACTTAACCACCTAAATCACTACAAATGTATGATAACACTTTTGGTCTCACAAATTATTTTCGAAAATTTTAACATAACTTGTACAAAATATGTTAAAATTTTGAGTTGTAAAATTACAAATTGCTGGTTCACAGCGTAGTGTTTTCAGCAACGCAAGTTGAGTTTAATTCAATAGAGGTGCTTGCATTGATAATAGTTCAACTTACACATTCAATTTTTTCAAAAAAGTGGCGTCTATATAATTTAGAGCATCGTCCTGATAGTTTGGTGATATTAAGCACAGCACTGAAGGAAGCTCTTCGGAGTTGGTCTTTTTCGTAGGATGTAAGAGTCTTTTCTGAGATTAAAGCTTTTGCATCCTTATGGAATAGCTTCGCTTTTTTGTAAACGGTTAACTTTTGAAAATCAAATTTCATTTTTAGTTGATTTAGGTTAGTAAATAAAATGTGAGAATGAGT
>JBNJEH010000031.1:0-33707 GCA_051745635.1 Bacteroidota bacterium | reverse complement strand
AAGCAGCTTTTTTTAACCTGCAAGCATTTACTTTAAAGTTTTTTAAAACTTATTTCATATTCCCTTTATTTCAACTTATATCCGCTCGTTTGCGGGGGGCAAAGATAGAGCCCTTTTTTCGGGCTGCAAGGGTTTTTGTGAAGTTTTTTCGGGGTTTTCGATCAACATCGCAAAAAACTCCACGAACCCCGCAAACACTCCCTTAAAAAAAGACAAGGAGAAACAGTTAGTATTTATAGTCGCGGAGAGCGTGAAAATCCAGGATCGTAATTAATGATCCCTTTGACTTTATATAGCCATCACTCTTGAATTCGCTCAAAATGCGGATCACCGATTCCGTGGCTGTGCCGACCATACTAGCCAACTCATCGCGCGTAACAGTTACCTCCACGCGGTCAGCCATACCCTCTTTGTATTTTACATACAACCTACTAAGCGCTTCTGCTACCCGCTTTCGAACCGTATTATAAGCGAGGCTAATCAATTCATCTTCCTTTTCTACTATGTTGCCAGCGAGTAATTTGATAAAGTTGATCGAAACGTCTTTGTCGGACAACATGAGCTTTTCAAAATCTTCTCTAGGTATCAAGGCGAGTTGAGCACTTTCTATAGCAACGGCATATTCCGTATATTTCGAATAAGATAACAGATCAATATAACCAAAAAATTCACCTGCCCCATACAACCCCGTCGCGTATTCCTTATCATCATCGGTCACTTTATAACTTCTTACATGACCGCTGACCACATAAAACAACCACTTCGGAGTATCGCCTTTGAAGTAGATCTGCTCGCGTTTACCGAAAGTCTTTACCTGCGCGTCCTCCTTTAAACTATCCAGTCCGGTTAAGTCAAAAACAACATCCTGGAAACTCTTCCATTTATTTCCAGCTTCCTGAACTTCTTCGAAACGCTGCCTTTTGTCTAAACGCGATTCAATAGCAGAAAGCAATTCCATTTCCTCAAAAGGCTTACTAATGTAATCATCTGCACCTAAGTTCATGCCCTTCCGCATGTCAGAACGCTCGGTTTTCGCCGTCAAAAAGATAAATGGGATCCCTCTCGTCTCTGGAATTTTACTGAGATAATACAGCACACCGTAACCATCGAGCTCGGGCATCATAATGTCACAAATAATCAGGTCCGGAATTTCTCGCTTGACTAATTCGACACCTTCTTTACCGTTGGGGGCGCTCAACACTTCGTAATCTGCAAGCTCGAGCATCTCCTCGATGTTGTCGCGCATCTCATGGTTGTCTTCAATTACAGCTATTCTCTTCATTCTACAAAGATTAATTCTTTATGTTTTTAGGAAAGTTTACCGTAAAAGTCGTTCCCTTCCCCTCTATTGATTCAAATGAAATTTTTCCTCCTATTAAGTTTAGATAACGCCCTACAATATTTAATCCCAATCCAGTTCCTTCAATATTAGTTACGTTACCCGCTCTGAAAAAACGATCGAACATTCTACTCTGATCACTCTCAGGTATACCTATCCCCCTATCGCGGACAGCTAAATCTACATGTTCTGCTACTTCAGTTACGCTAACATCGATTTCAGCTCCTTCCGGTGAATATTTTATGGCGTTCGACAATAAATTAAGAATAATATTCTTGATCAACTGAGGGTCGGAATGAACTTGAAGCGAATCCGGTCCATTGTAATTAATTTGTTGTCCTTTCTTTTTTACCTCACTCAAATCTTCACACGTTTCATTCAGCACCTCAACCAACTCACTGTCCTTCAATACAGGATTTATTTTACCACTCTCCAACTTCTCCAGCGAGAGGAAATCATTGAGTATTGAGGTCAGATTTCGCACTGCACTTTTGATCCGTGAAATATGCTTATCTATTTTTTCAGGTTTTGAGCGTTCGTTGTATTTCAATATTAAACCTGCCGAAGAATTAATAGTCGTTAGCGGCGTCCTGAATTCGTGGGAGGCCATGGAAACGAATCGCGATTTCATTTCGTTCAACTCCCGCTCTTTCTCCAAGTTAAGTTCGAGCTTCTGTTCCATGCGTTTTTGATCCGTGATATTCTTTTCAACTACCAGGATTTTATCAATTTCTTCTTCCTCATTTTTTAACGGAACGGCACTCAAGGCATAAGTTCTGACTCCTACCTGAACTTCAAAGTTGCGATACTCACCGTCAAACACACACATCAACTCCTTTTCAACGTATTCTCTTGCCGCGGGAACAATACGCTCGAGGTAATCAAGCCCAATCAGATCGTTGGTTTCTATACCCAAATCGTAGAGCCCCTGCCCTTCGGCAAAAAGGTATTTGAAATTGCGATCAAAAATACTAATGACACCGCCCGGAAAATTGCGGGCAATACTTTTGTATAGTTGCTCGCTTTCCCGGATCTCCCGTGTGCGATCGCGAACCTTGTTTTCCAGAGATTGTGTCAATTGATTCAGTTGTTCTTCCGCTTCTCGACGAATCGTAACGTCTGAAACGAGAGCAACAACAAAAGATTCGCCCCGGTCATCTTTCAGCGGATTTAAACTCACTTCTACCGGAAAAACGGAACCGTCCTTTCGCTGACCATTCAATTTAAGCGTGGATCCCATAGATCGCTTTTGCGGATTTTCGTGATAGCTGGAGCGCTCACCGCGGTGTTTTTCCCGTTGCTTCACAGGGACTAACAATTCTATTCGTTCGCCGATTAATTCCTTGCTGGTATACCCAAACAAACCTTCAGCAGTAGCATTATTATCAACGATTACTCCTTTACTATCCACGAGAATCAAACCTTCCTGAATTGATTCAAAAAGGACTTCATACATATTCTCTTTCAATTCCATAATCAGGATCAAAAATAATCATATTTCCAGCAAATCAATAATTTCTCGTGCTTCTTTTACATCGTGCACCCGGAGGATATTCGCTCCTTTCATGTAAGCATAAGTATTGAGTACGGTTGTTCCATTTAAAGCCTGGTCGGGTTGAACCCCCAGCCGCTTACAGATCATCGATTTTCGGGAAATCCCTATCAGCAACGGACAGTCCAGTAACTTAAAGTGATCCATCCCGTGCAGAAGCTCAAAATTCTGAGTCCCATTTTTAGCAAAACCAAACCCGGGATCAATAATTACATCTTTCACACCCAGCGCTCTCAACTCAGTAAGCTTCATGCTCAACTCAGAGACCACCTCTTTTACGAGATTCTCGTAGTCCGTGCGATACATCATATCACCGGCATCTCCTCTGCTGTGCATGAGAACATAAGGCACACCGAGTTCAGCAACAGTCTGAAACATATTGCCGTCGTACCTCCCGCCATATACATCATTCACGATATCTGCGCCGGCATGAACAGCTTCGCGGGCTACATCACTTCGAAAAGTGTCAATACTTATCGGCAGCGATGGAAAATGTGCTTTTATCCGCTCAATCGCACCTTTAACGCGTTTTATTTCCTCCTTTGTATCAAAAAGTTCGGCGTGTGGTCGTGTAGAAATCCCTCCCACGTCGAGTATATCAACTCCTTCTTTCACAAATTGCTCCACTTTCTTCAGAAGTTCACTTTCATTAAAAATCCTTGAACCCGCATAGAAGGAATCCTGATTGACATTGATGACCCCCATAATTTTACAAGTATCGAATGTGAGCAACTTACCGGAACAATTTATCGTCTCAATTGATTCTATTTTATTATCTTTCGACTCCATTTTTTATTTTAAAACACGCATGACTGAAACAGTTCAACAATATACAAAAGTTCTATCAAACTGTCGTCACATTTTTGAACAGAAAACAAAGGACTACGGCACGGCCTGGCGCATTTTGAGATTGACGTCGCTCACCGACCAACTTTTCATTAAAGCTCAGCGCATCAGAACGATTCAGGAAACAAAAGAGAATAAAGTCGGCGAAAATATCGACGATGAATTTAAAGGCATTGTGAATTATTGTATCATGGCACTCATCCAACTGCACGAAGATCAGTCCTTACCGTTGGAAATGCCCGTTCAGAAAACGATGCAGCGCTACGACGCGTATTCAGAAAAAGCATTAACTTTAATGAAAAAAAAGAATCACGATTATGGGGAGGCCTGGCGCGACATGCGCGTAAGTTCGCTGACGGATCTTATTCTTATGAAATTATTGCGCGTGAAACAAATAGAGGACAATGATGGCAAAACACTCATCAGTGAAGGAATAGATGCCAACTATTACGACATGCTCAATTACGCAGTTTTTGCACTCATACATTTGACATCAAATACAGAACAAGATGCTGAAAAATAAAAACAAAAATCTCGAAGGAAAATCCCTGCTTTTCAACGGTGTATTCATTTTATTAAACCTGCTGGGACTCACTTTCCTCATTTTTGGGTATCATCCCAGTTTTGAAAACAGCGCATTGGGCTTTCAAATTGCAGGATACGCATTATTTATCCTAAGTCTCATCGCAATTTACATCTTTGAAGGTTGGCTGCTGTTCGCGTATCTGGCACGGATATTAGTAGGTGGTCTCTTCATTGTTTCCGGACTGATCAAAGCCAATGATCCCAAAGGGTTTGCCTACAAATTGGAAGAATATTTCGAAGACGGTGCACTCGCCTACCGGGTCAAAGAGCTCTTTAACTGGGAATCTTTTTCCCTCGAATTTTTGATTGATCAAGCCTTGATGCTGAGTGTCATCATCTGTATTCTGGAAATACTTCTGGGGGCACTAATTATTCTCGGTCGAAAGGTGCGACTCGCCTCGTGGTTGATGTTGGCAATGATGGTGTTCTTCACTTTATTGACCTGGCACACCAAAGAATGTGACCCAAACAGCACTTTCACCGATGTTGATCAGTATGCCCTGGAAGATCCTGTGGCTCAAGCAAAAATACCTCAGGCGGAACACGATGAAAACATTTCAATCATCGATAAAACGGGCACTCATGCAACTATTCGTGAAGTGAAAAAACCACAATGTGTAGACGATTGCGGTTGTTTTGGTGATGCCATGAAAGGCTCTATCGGTCGTTCACTGACTCCGGCAGAATCTTACTGGAAAGATATTGTACTCTTGTATCTGGTCGTCATCCTGTTTATTTCAAGACGAAGAATCACTCCCAATACACTGAAAGAAAATACGGTACTCGTCTTTTTATCCCTGCTTTTCGTAGCGCTCTTTGCATATATATTTTCATGGGCATTCCCAATACTTTTCGCACTGGTCATTTTGTTGCTGGCTCTGTGGATCCGTAAAACCGGTGGAAAGCTCCTGGGTAACTCCTTTGGTATGACAACTGTCATTCTGTTGATATCGGCATTATTCGTGACATACGTTTTGATGTACCGGCCGTTAAAGGATTATCGTCCTTACCACGTGGATAGCAACCTGATCGAACGCATGAACGATGGCGAAGAGGGTATCTATGAGAGCATATTGATTTATAAAAATAAAGACACTGGTCAAGATACAACGCTCACAGATTTGGATGAATCCACCGAAAACATTTGGGGGCAACCCGAAAAATGGGAGTTCGTGGAACGAACCACTAAAACTGTCGAAGCGGGTAGATTGCCTTCAATTCAACAATTCAACCCCGTCATCGCTGTAGAGGAGCTAACAAATACAGAGCGAAGCTTTGATTATATCAGTCAAAAAATTGAAGAAAACAGGGAAAAGTTTGTCGATATTATTGAGAAATCGTCAGGAAATCGTTACCCGCAACCGTTGTCTGATTTTTACCAGGAAGACTGGGACACCTCTGAATACGTGATTGGAGATACGATAATGCGCCTGCCGGAATCGTTCAGTGAAGTGAGTCTGAAAGATTACATACTTCAGCAGGAACAAATCATACTCATCATATCCAAAGATCTTGAGAATGGTAATTTTAATCGCGTGGAACAATTGAAAAAGATCGCAGAACAAGCGAATCAGGAAAATATTGACATGATCATGATTACGGCAAGTAATGCGGATGAAATCGAAGCTTTTAGAGCATCAAAAGGACTCGATATACCGACGGTGCAGAATGATGAGATCGAAATTAAAGCTATTACGCGATCAAATCCAACATTAATGGTACTGAAAAAGGGCGTGGTCAAAGGCAAGTATGCTTTCAGGTCAACCCCTTCCTGGAAATGGTTAGTCAAAAACGTGCTGGAAATAAAATAATTATGAGAAAGAAGATTGTAGCCGGAAACTGGAAAATGCACCTTGACAAAGCGGAAGCGGTCAACCTCAACGCGTCCGTCAGCAAAGATTTGCCCGATAACGGCGTGGCGGTGTATCAATTTGCGCCTTCCATATACCTGGATACGTTGCAACAGCAGTCTACACTGAAAATCGGAGCTCAAAACGGCCATCCGGAAGACGCCGGAGCCTATACGGGTGAAACGAGCATGCTTCAACTCAAAAAGCTCGGTATTCAATCGGTACTGATCGGCCATTCCGAACGACGCCATAAATTTGGAGAAGATCACGCATTTTTAAAAGAGAAATTGAATGCTGCACTATCTCATCAGCTCGAGCCTTTTTTCTGTTGTGGTGAAACACTTGAGGACCGCGAGCAGAACAACCATTTTAACATTGTGAAACGACAACTCGAATCCAGTTGTTTTCACCTCGAAGCAAATACTATCCGCGGAGTCGTGTTTGCTTATGAGCCCGTCTGGGCCATAGGAACTGGTAAAACGGCAACGCCTGAACAGGCCAATGAAATGCACGAATACATTCGTTCCATCATCGCCGAACGCTACGACGGGTCCACTGCAGATGCCATTACAATTCTGTATGGAGGTAGTTGTAAGCCGGCCAATGCGTCCACATTGTTCCAGCAATTGCATATCGACGGCGGACTGATTGGCGGAGCCTCTTTAAATGCAACGGATTTTCTCAACATCATTCAGTCGTTTTAAGCATTATGGACTACCTCAAAATATCATTTCAAATTGAGCCCCGGCAACCGTGGACAGAAATATTAATCGATGCGCTAGCCGAAAGGGGATTCGAAAGTTTTACCGAGGACAATGAACAAATGCAGGCCTTCATGCCGGCATCCGATTTTCGCGCTGCGGATATGGAGCACTTACTGGCGGAATATAAGGAACGCGGTGTTTCAATTGAATATTCTCAAGAAGTCATTCCCGCTCAAAACTGGAATGCAGTGTGGGAATCCGATTTTGATCCCGTTCAGGTAGATGATCGGTTGTTGATTCGCGCACCTTTCCACCCGCCAAATGATCAATGCGATCTCGAAATAGTCATCCAGCCTAAAATGTCCTTCGGTACGGGGCATCATCAAACGACTTTTTTGCTGGCGCAAGTAATGCTGGAAATGGACTTTCAGCAGAAAAAAGTGCTGGATGTCGGCACTGGCACGGGGATCTTAGGTGTTTTGGCTGCCCAGCTGGGAGCTTCATCAATTATTGGTACAGATATTGAACCAGGTGCTATTGAAAACGCACGAGAAAACATCGAACGCAATGCAATTACGAACTTTACGGTTGAAGAGGGTGATATTGACATTGTATCGCCGGATGATTTTGATATCGTCATCGCCAATATTAATAAAAATGTACTCCAGTCGCATTTAAAAGCGTATGCAAATCGCATAAAGAAAGGAGGTCAGTTGCTGCTGAGTGGTTTCTTTGAAGCAGATGTTGCTGAATTAAGTGACAGTGCGAGAAACCATGGGTTTAAGACGAAAGAAATTTACAACTACGAAACGTGGGCGGTATTGCTCTGCGAAAAAAATTAGGTTATGAAATATTTAGTTACGCTATTGACAGTATTATTTTTTGCATCCCTCTCAGTGGGACAAACATTCTCAAACGATCGGGAAAAATTCGTGAAAGAATTCAGCAAGCTCATGCGTTCGAGCACTTCAAACGATCTCAAGCCTTTTATTGAGAACGATTTGAGTCCAACGCTACTGCAAGGCACCGCTTTCCCAAAAGATTATTTTGAGCGCATGGTCAATACGGCGAACCTCATGATTGAAAAGCGACATAAGGCTTATCCGGAAGTTTATAACTACGTCTACTCAGTCACGTCACTCGTAAAAACAGATCAGCCCAAAGAAAGCTATGAAGCCTGGCACACTTCACTGGATCAGTTGCTCGATAACAGAAATCCGAGACGATTCCAGGAATTCATTGAAATTTCAGGCGCTTTTTTCTCGCGAAATGCTGTAGCGGTGGATCGCAATTTTGAATGGATCTGCCGAGGGGGATCTTATGAGTTCATCTATGACAAATCAGTTCACATTAAGTTCGAAAACACGACGTTAATGTGTAAAACGATAAATCGCGGATCTTCCAGTGACGAACATCCCTACTCCGATTCTATTAAAATTGAAAACACCTCAGGAAAGCTGGATCTTTCCCGCCTTCGCTGGGAAGGAGAAGGAGGTAAATTTAACTGGGAAAAAGTGGGACTGTCAAAAGCGGAAACCTTTGCAGAAATAGGTGCTTACCGCACATCGTTTCGATCGACGAATTTTTCGTGTGATTCAGTGATATTGACCACGCCTTATATTGAAGAACCCGTACCTGGTAAATTGAACGATCGCGCCAAAAAGGGCTCCATCAATAGAAGTCTGGACCTGCCTTATCCTCAATTCAATTCGTATGCGGCGTCTTTTTCAATTGAAGATATTGTAGAAGGCGTAAATTACCAGGGAGGTTTTGCTTTAGAAGCCGAAGAGTTTGTTGGTGTTGGCAACGAAAACAAACGTGCACAACTCATTTTTGAACGCAATGAAAAACCTTTCGTCCGCACCAACTCTTCACAAGTACGCGTATCCGATGAACAATTGCGGATTCCGGAAGCCCAAATTGCTATTTTCATAGGATTAGAAGACTCCATCACACATTCTGGTCTCAATGCTGTTTTTAAACGCAAAGAGGACGAACTTCAATTGACGCGCGGAAGTTCCGGCATTTCGCAATCTCCTTTTGTCAATAGTTATCATCGACTCGATATGTACGTTGAACAAATCAAGTGGAACCGTTCATCGAGTCAACTTGAGTTGGGGTATAACTTTTCAACCTCCGAACAACAGCGTTCAGCCCGTTTTGAATCATTCGGGTTTTTCGACGAGAAATTATATCAACAACTCCAGGGAATGGCTTCTGTTCATCCGTTAACAGCCCTTCATAATTACGCCTATAAATATGACAAATTCGAGATGGATGAAGGGAAAGCTGCATCGGCCCTGAAGCTGACAATTTCTCAAGCGAAACCGCGTTTACTCGACCTTTCCACGCAGGGATTTATATCCTATGATACTGAAAACGGTGTAGTGCGCATTAAACAGAAAACAACGCACTTCGTAAAAGCAAAAACGGGGAAAAGTGATTTCGATAATATTACGTTTACATCGGACTTATCGACCGTTCGGACGGATGGCGTTTCCCGCGGCAACGAAAATGATCAACGAGCCGTGGAGCAACAAAAACGCATCAAAGAGCGCAACCGAAAAAGAAGCCAGATGAAATCTTTCGGTGCCATAGATCTCAGTAGTTTGACGATGGATGTTCAAGCAGTTGACCGCGTACCCATTTCAGAGTTTAAACAAACGGCCATTTTCCCGGAAAATGATGAATTAACGGTCAAAAAGAACCGATCGTTTGAATTTACAGGCTGGATCAACAGTGGAAGATGGGAAGTGCGCATTCAGGATGGAAATTACAGCTATGAAAAACATGGATTTAACATCTTCGAATCTGATGTGGCACTCTTTAGAGCCGTTCCGCAGAAAAAAGAACACGGCGACAGTCCGATACTCATACAGTCGGCAATTGAAGGACTTAAAGGCGAACTCATCGTGGATACCATAACCAATCGTTCCGGACTTGATCAGGATTACGGAAATTATCCGCAACTGATATCCAAAGAAAAAACCCGCGTTTATTACGATCAAAAAGAAATTCATCGCGGCGCTTACGAAAAAGATCGGTTTTATTTTGAGATTGATCCTTTCGAAATTGACAGCCTGGTCAGTTTCAACGATGAATCATTACGCTTCTCAGGTGAGCTGACTTCGGCAGGAATCTTCCCGACTATCGATGAAGATCTAAAATTAATGCCCGATTATTCGTTGGGGTTTTCTCAGAAAGCTCCCGGAGATGGCTATGAGTTCTATGGAACAGAAGCCAAATTCGAAAACAAAATATTGCTTTCCAACCAGGGATTGCAAGGTGGCGGAGTGATTAATTTCATCAATTCAACTTCAAAATCGAAGCGACTGTTTACGTTCTTACCCGATTCGACCATCGGCGTGGCCGAATTCAGCAATAAACCCCAGGAACAAGGTACAGAATATCCGGATGCTGAAGGACCCGATGTTTTTATCACATTCCTGCCACGTAAAGAAGTGCTGAAAGCAAAATCGAACAACGAGCTCATATCTTTCTATGAGGATGAAGCCAAATTGCGCGGTTCTACAACTATTCGGGAGTCTGGAATGCGCGGAAACGGCATGCTGCAATTCAAGGACGCTACGCTGGGTTCTGAGAATTTCAAATTTGCCCGGTGGGACCTGAAGGCAGATACCTCTTCTTTTCAACTGGATAACAAATACAAAGAAGAAGGCGACCTTTCGGAAGATCCGCTGGCATTCAAAACCGACAATGTCAATGCAGATGTGAGCTTTAAGGATCGAAAAGGCGTTTTTAAATCCAATGAAGGCGAATCGACCGTTGAATTCCCCGTCAACCAATACATCTGTAAAATTGATCAATTTACATGGTTAATGGACAACGATGAAATGACGCTGGAAAAGAAGAAATCGGATAATCTCGATATCGAAGGAGATATGGATTTGGTAGGTCCGAACTTTTTCTCTGTTCATCCCGATCAGGACTCCCTGCAGTTTCGATCTCCCAAAGCCAAATTTAATCTAAAGAAACGCACCATCAACTGTTATGAAACAGAATATATAGAGGTAGCTGATGCGCGTATTTTTCCGGATAGCATGACTGTAGTCATTCGAAAAAAGGCACGAATGGATCCACTGGACGACGCCAAAATCGTAGCCAACTACATTACGAAATACCACGAAATGCACGATGTTCACGCAGAAATCACAGCGAGAAGAGCTTACACGGCAGAGGGTGACTATTCTTACACCGAAATTGACGGAAAATCTTACGATATCCACATGGATGAAATCACACTGGATACGTCCTATCAAACCAAAGCATCAGGTAGCGTCGCCTCCGAGGATAGTTTTAAAATGAGTGAAGAGTTCGCCTTTTACGGTGATGTGAATTTAAGAGCTGCGAATCCGCTACTGCACTTTGATGGAGCAACGCGCATTAAACATAATTGCGAAGAGTTTCAGCGCAACTGGATGGCATTCTCTTCAGACATTGACCCCGAGAATATTCAAATTCCCGTCGACAAAAACATGAAAGATTTAGATGGCAACCGCATATCTGCGGGTATCTTGTGGAGAAATTCGAACGTAACCGACAGTGTGCGCTTGTATCCCACGTTTTTAAGTTCGACGCGGTCTGATGAAGATCCTGTGGTAATCTCGGCTTCTGGCTTTCTCCAGTACGATGAAGGGGCGGAGGAATACCAGATCGCCAGTAAAGACAAACTCGTCAATCGCGGTGCTGAAGGAAACTACGTGTCGCTTCACACGAACTCTTGCTCCTTAAACGGAGACGGTCATATTAGTTTGGGAATGGACTACGGACAATTGAAAACAGACGCGATTGGCGTAGCGAATTACAATCAGGAGTCCGGCAAAACATCTTTGAATGTTACGCTCTCCATTGAGGCTCCGCTGGAAACCAATGCTTTTGAAGATGTCGCCGAGAAAATCGCTGAGATGGAAGAACTCAACCCGGTAGACTTTTCTTCCACGACACTCGAACAAGCCTTTATGGAATGGATCGATCAGGAGACAGCCGATGAAATAAAATCAGATTATACTTTAAAGCGCGAATTCAAAAACGTTCCGCGACCGCTCCGCGATAAAATCATTATCACAGGATTACGGCTGACTTCTTATGAGAAATTCGGAGATCAACAGCGCGGTTTAAAAACATCCGTCGATCAAGCCGGAATTGTTTCGTTCTTCGGGGAACCTGTAATGAAGTATGTACCGCTAAAAATGTTTGCTCAACAGCGCACGGCGATCGGCGATCGACTCGGTATACTCATGGACGTGCCCGGAGCCTACCTCTACTTCATGGATTACGATTACAGAAAGGATGGAACAATGAATATACTTTCGAGCGATAAAGAATTTAATGAAGAAATTCAGGATCTTAAATCTGACAAGAAAAAAACGAAAGACTTCATGTATCAAATTACAAAAAACTCTGCGTATAAAAGTCAATTCCTGCGCATTTTTAAGGAGTAAATCATGGCGTACATTTTAGTAGTATTTATAGGATATTTTCTAGGTTCCCTGCCCACGGCAGTATGGGTTGGTAAAATAAGGTATAATCTGGATGTCCGCGAACACGGAAGTAAAAATGCAGGAGCCACGAATACTTTTCGCGTTCTCGGAAAAAATGCAGGCATCTTCGTTTTATCCGTAGATGTTTTGAAAGGTGCGCTGGCGGTACTCGCTCCGCTTTTCTTATTTAATTTATCCTGGAACAATGACTTTCTCATTCAATTGAAAATTATTGGTGGTGTCAGTGCTGTTCTGGGACATATATTCCCTCTTTTCGCCGGATTCCGGGGCGGAAAAGGCGTTGCAACTTCGCTGGGTATTATTTTGGGCATTCATCCCCTGGCGGCCCTGACCTGCGTCGGAATTTTCCTCATTGTATTTATTTTGTCCAATTTCGTTTCGCTCGGTGCAATCATCGCTGCCATTAGCTTTCCACTCGCAGCCGAATTTTTATTCCTCAACGAGAACGACACACTTCGCATTTTCTCCTGGATCCTCTCCGCTGCCGTCATCGTCGCGCATCGCAAAAACATTCAGCGTTTAATTCGCGGTAATGAAAATAAAATGAACCTTTTTAAAAAATAATCGTACATTCTAACAAATAAAATAGTGACCGGATAACTATTATGTGGCGCGGAATACATATCGTATTGACTATGCTCTTTTTAACAGGAGGGATTTTACATGGTCAAGAAACGAAAGAGGATATAGAAAAAAAAGCTGAAAAACATTTTAGAAAATCCGAGTTCATTGAAGCTACTCCACTCTATCTGCGCCTTCTCTCACTGGTGCCGAGGGATCCAAACTACAATTACAAATACGGTACGTGTCTCCTGCACAATTCTGAGGAGAAAAAAAAAGCGTTTAAGTACCTCAACTTTGCCGTCTCGCAATCTGACGAAGTAGATGACGAAGCTTTTTATTACCTGGGAAGGGCGTATCATCTCACTTTTCAGTTTGATAAAGCCATTAAAAATTACCAGAAATATAAAAGTCGCTCCAATAACGATGTCGTCGGCGAACTCAGTGTCAATCGGCAAATCGAAATGTGTAATAACGGGAAATCGCTAATGGCCAATATTTCAGAAACTGTCGTACTCGATAAACAAAAAATTGACCGGGATGATTTTTTTAGAATTTACGACTTGAGCAACATCGGCGGGGAATTAATCGTCACCAAAGATTTTCAAAATAGACAAGATAAAAGAAACGACCACGTTCCGCTCATTCATTTCCCGGTACATTCTGATTTGATTTTTTATTCGAGTTATGGCGATAAGGGCGAAAATAAAGATATCTACCGGAGAAGACGTTTACCAGACGGTTCCTGGTCACGGGAACAACGCGTTCAAGGTAATGTTAATACCAGATATGATGAAGATTATCCCTATATGCATCCTTCTGGCCGTTATTTGTACTTCTGTTCGAAAGGTCATAACAGTATGGGTGGATACGATGTTTTTCGCAGTGTTTACGATGCCGAAACGGATGCCTTTGGCGAACCTGAAAATATGGATATTTCTATCTCTTCTCCGGATGATGATTTGCTTTACATTGTCGACTCGCTGGATAAACACGCATACTTTGCTTCGCGCAGAGAGAGTGAAGGAGGGAAAGTACACGTGTATGAAGTGCGCGTCGAGCGTTTTCCGATTCAGATGATTATCATCAAAGGACAATTCTCGTCGACCATCAATCCTGGCGAGAAAGATTTAACAATTACAGTTAACGACGCTAGTGGATCTGAAATGGGAACTTTTGAGACTACGTCGAAGGGAGGATATCTAATCAATTTACCCAAAGGCGGAAAATACGAGTTTGTGATGAATGTGGCGGGGAAAGATGCCGTTTTTAAAGAAGAAATAGAACTCCCCTATCTCAAAGAATTTCGACCGCTCAAACAAAAAATCACAGAAACGGAGCAAGAAGGTCAGGAAATTGTCATGATCGAAAATTTATTTGATGAACGCTTTGAAAATCCACAAGCCATCATGGCTGAAGTGATCGATAAACGGTCCAAAATGGAAGTGAATAAAGAGAATTATGACATCGACTCACTCGACCAGTTGCGGGAACAGCGAAAACTACTCGCACAGGTCGGACTCGAAGATTATACCAATCGCGAAATTATTGACCTGATACAAAATAAAGCAGATGATCTCGCCGAAAAAAAACGAAAAACAACGGAGGCTATTCAAAAAGCCAAATGGACACTGCAGACCGGCGGCGATGAAATTGAAAAACAATTGAAGCGCTCGGACTCTTTACTTCAGTTGGCAAAAACGACGGACGATGGTCAAAAAAGAGAACGCTATTTGAGGTTATCGGACCAGGCGAACCGTACGGCGGAACGGAAAAAAGATGAAATGAAACACGCGGAAGTTCTGTTGACCTACTTAGAAAAAGATCTTGCTGAAACTGCTGAGCTCGAAAAACAGGCACGCCAGCTGAAAGAGGCGATCGAAGGAGTTGAAACGGATGATATGGCCACGCTCATGGAAAAACTCAACGACCACAAAGCATTCGTACAAGAAGACCTCACGGAAAAAACTGTGCTCGATGCAAAATTTGAATATTTCAAACAGATTGAAGATAAAATTGCAGAACTGGAGGAAATGGAGGCTTACCAGCGTGAATTGCTCGCCGACAAGAAAAAACAGGAAGAAAAAGTAGAGCAGCTGAAAAAAGAACTCGAAGAAGCTCCACGCCGCAAGAAAGATGAATACGAAATGGATTTGCGCGCGGCGGAAAACCAGTTGTGCGACCTCGAAAATGAACTGGATTACACCAACGAACAACTCGAAGAAAAAGAAGAATTGATGGCGCAAAAAGAAGCTGCCGAGCAAATATCTGATCTGGATACTACCGAATCAGATCCAGATATGGCAACCGAGGATGTGTCTGATCAAATTCAAAAAATGGAAGAAGAATTGAATCAACAATCCTCCGAAACTGAAGATCTGGCGAAAAGTAATAATATCGACCTCGAGGACGATCAGTCTGATAAACCAAATGAAGACCAACAGAATCCGGAAGATAATGCCACCGACGATCAAATTTCCGAGGAAAGTTCGCCTGAAGAAGTTATCGCAGCAGTCGACCCGACGTATGAAGAAGACATCGCCGCCCTCGAAGAGCAGGAACGTCAGGACGACGCCACGACTGAAGCGATTAAACAGCGTAAATCTGCCACCGTTGAGTCGCTCAAAGAAAAACAAAGCGAAATAGAAAACGACATCCAAGAAAACGGTGAGACTTCCGAAAAAACTGCTCAAAAAGAGGCAATCGATAAAGCCATCGATCAGCTGGAGGACGAAATAGCGAAAGAAGAAGATGCTGCAGATGATCAAATTTCCGAGGAAAGTTCGCCCGAAGAAGTTATCGCAGCAATTGATCCGTCGTATGAAGAAGACATCGCTGACCTCGAAGAACAGGAACGTCAGGGCAATGCCACAACTGAAGCGATCAAACAGCGCAAATCGGCCACCGTTGAGTCGCTGAAAGAAAAACAAAGCGAAGTAGAAAACGACATCGAAGAAAACGGTGAGACTTCCGAAAAAACGGCTCAAAAAGAAGCAATCGATAAAGCCATCGATCAGCTGGAGGACGAAATAGCAGAAGAAGAGGAAGATGCCACCGACGATCAAATTGCAGAGGAAAGTTCGCCCGAAGAAGTTATCGCAGCAGTCGATCCGACCTATGAAGAAGACATCGCCGCCCTCGAAGAACAGAAACGTCAGGGCGATGCCACCACTGCAGAGGTTAAACAGCGCAAATCCGCCACCGTAGAATCGCTCAAGGAAAAGCAAAACGAAGTAGAAAAAGATATCGAAGAAAACGGTGAGACTTCCGAGAAAACTGCTCAAAAAGAAGCGATCGATAAAGCCATTGATCAGCTGGAGGATGAAATAACAGAAGAAGAGGAAGATGCCACCGACGATCAGATTTCCGAGGAAAGTTCGCCCGAAGAAGTTATCGCAGCAGTCGATCCGACCTATGAAGAAGACATCGCCGCCCTCGAAGAACAGGAACGTCAGGGCGATGCCACCACTGCAGAGGTTAAACAGCGTAAATCCGCCACCGTAGAATCGCTCAAGGAAAAGCAAAACGAAGTAGAAAAAGATATCGAAGAAAACGGTGAGACTTCCGGGAAAACTGCTCAAAAAGAAGCAATCGATAAAGCCATCGATCAGCTGGAGGACGAAATAGCGGAAGAAGATGCTACCGATGATCAAATTGCAGAGGAAAGTTCGCCCGAAGAGGTTATCGCAGCAGTCGACCCGACGTATGAAGAAGATATCGCCGCCCTCGAAGAACAGGAACGTCAGGGCGACGCCACGACTGCAGAGGTTAAACAACGAAAATCGGCCACCGTAGAATCGCTGAAGGAAAAACAAAGCGAAGTAGAAAACGACATTGAAGAAAACGGTGAGACTTCCGGGAAAACTGCTCAAAAAGAAGCAATCGATAAAGCCATCGATCAGCTGGAGGACGAAATAGCGGAAGAAGAGGAAGATGCTGCCGATGATCAAATTTCTGAGGAAAGTTCGCCAGAAGAAGTTATTTCAGCAGTCGATCCGACCTATAAAGAAGACATCGCCGCCCTCGAAGAACAGGAACGTCAGGGCGATGCCACGACTGAAGCGATTAAACAGCGCAAATCGGCCACCGTAAAATCGCTAAAGGAAAAGCAAAGCGAAGTAGAAAAGGACATCGAAGAAAACGGTGAGACTTCCGGGAAAACTGCTCAAAAAGAGGCAATCGATAAAGCCATCGATCAGCTGGAAGACGAAATAGCGGAAGAAGAGGAAGATGCTGCCGATGATCAAATTTCTGAGGAAAGTTCGCCAGAAGAAGTTATTTCAGCAGTCGATCCGACCTATGAAGAAGACATCGCTGACCTCGAAGAGCAGGAACGTCAGGGCAATGCCACGACTGCAGAGGTTAAACGGCGCAAATCGGCCACCGTTGAGTTGCTCAAGGAAAAGCAAAACGAAGTAGAAAACGACATCGAAGAAAACGACATCGAAGAAAACGGTACGACTCCCGAAAAAACTGCTCAAAAACAAGCGCTCGATAAAGCCATCGATCAGCTGGAGGACGAAATAGCGGAAGAAGAGGAAGAAGAGGAAGATGCCACCGACGATCAAATTTCCGAGGAAAGTTCGCCTGAAGAAGTTATCGCAGCAGTCGATCCGTCGTATGAGAAGGACATGCAAGAATTGGAACAAGATTACCTGAACAACGACGTAGAGCTGTCCGCACTTATTGAGCGCAAGAATCAACTCATCGAAAATATTGACAAAGAACTGGAGCAACTCGACGAAAACACCGCGGCATCTTCGAAAAAACGCCAACAATTGGAAGGTGAAAAAAGAAAAGCCTCCGTTAGCATTGGTGATTGGGAACAAACTGAAGCCGATAAAGGCGAAACGAAAAAAGCCCTCGCGGAAGAACTCTCCGAAGATGCTGAACTCAGTGAAGAACAGCGCGATTTAATCAACCGAAAAGCTACTTCAGAAGAGGAAAATGAGAAAAAAATAGCTGCGCTGGATCAACTCATCGAAACAGCAGATGAATCGCTGCAACAACTTTCAGACCCCGTAGAGCGTAAAATTGTCGAAGAGATCAAACAAGATCAAAAAGAAGCGCGAAGAAAGGCTGTCGTTGAATTTGGTGAAGTTGATCAATCAAAAGATCCGCTGTCTGCTGTCGACAAATCCACAGAAGATCGTCTCGAAACAAAAGAGCGCTCAAAAGTGAATAAGCGCAAGGAAAAAGTGAAAACGCTGGAAGGTGAAAAGACCGCATTGAAGGAACAGCGAAAAACGACAACAAATGACCGCAAACAGCGCAAACTGGACAAGAAAATTGAAAAACTGGATGAAGATATAGCAGAAGAACAAGTGGATATTTTGAGTGCGACGACAGCGGCGACAGATAAAGAGTTACAAGAGGAGCTTTCGACGTTAGATGAACAGCAGGATAGCGACGAAGCTGCCAAAGCAGAGATAAAGAAAAATTCAATTAAATCACAGCGCCTGCTAAAAGAAGCAGAAGAGACCGACGACCCCGTTCGCAAAGCTGAAATTTTAGGAAAAGCACAGGAAGAACAGGAAAAAGCGATCGATCAATCCCAAAAAGAGCAAACGCGAAAAGAAGCAAAAATCTTAATCGGTGACGTCGTGGCAGAAAACAACCTCGATCTGGATCCTGAAAAAGCAACACAAACAAAGGATCAACTCGATGAAAAACGCGAGCGCATTGGTGTTCAACGGCTGGAAATACGCGATGAAATCACTCGAATTGAAGCCCTTCAAAAAAAGTTAAAATCCAAAGAAGCTGAAGAACTCGAACCGGTAAAAGAAGAATTGCAGCAGCTCGACGAGTCACTCAAAAACGAGGAGCAGACGATCCAGGATGAGCTCGAAGTTATAGCATCTGAAAATCAAAAAGATAAAGATCCGGGAGTAAACAAAGAGGCGATCACTACTTCTATTGATTACCAGGAGGAGGTCGAATTGGCTGCCGACTCTTCATACAAGTCACTCGCTCAAAAGAACAATCAGTTGAAACAACGACAATACGAGCTGGAGATTAAGAAGCAAACACTCGAAAACAGCAAAAGGGAACTGCAAGAAATTACCGAAGCACTCGAAGATCCGGAAAATCCTGATCCCGATGAAAGAAAAGCAATAGAAGAGCAATTGGAAGCCATAGCCGCCGAGGAAGAGGAAGTAACCACTTCCCGTGAAAAGGTTGAACAGACACAACAGGCCATTCGCGAATCGCTTCCCCGGGATCCGGAAAAACGATCGAAAATAGAAAACTTGCTTGCGCGCGATGTTGCACCGATTAAAGAAATACCGAGTCTGCCTGTAAAAACAAAAGGATTAGTAATTGGCACTAACGAGGAACCCGCTTATTCGGACAAAAATCCAATTCCCATTGAAGAAGAACAACCAGAAGGATTGGTGTATCGCGTTCAGATAGGAGCCTTCAGCAACCCTGTTCCCAACGAAACATTTGAAGAATTCTCACCTATTTCCGGCGAGCAAATTAACAGCAATGGTCTGGTCCGCTATATGGCTGGATATTTTGGAAGCAGAGGAAGTGCGACCAGCGCCCGTGAACGCATTCGGGAAATGGGATACAGCGACGCATTCGTAGTGGCTTATTGTGATGGTGAACGCATCCCCGTTTATCGCGCTGAACAACTGCGTGCATCTGGAGCGTGCGTGCCTGCTATCGAAACGAATGAACAACCCGTTATGACCGCTGAAGAAGCGAATGAAAATGCCGGCAATGGTGGATTTGAAAAAGAACTCGATCAATTTGCCTACAACAAAGCGCCTGGCGCGGCAGAAGCAGAAGCTGCCGAGAGCAAAATGGGACTTTATTTCACTGTACAAGTCGGGGTGTACAACACGCCCGTCACAGCAGAAGAACTCTACAATGTTTCACCACTCGTCACCAAACGACTGGAAAACGGGCAGATCCGCTATTCTTCCGGCATATTCAACTCGGTTGAAGAAGCCCGTGAAAAACAAGGTAATGTCATCGAAAAAGGAATCACTGATGCTTTTGTTGTGGCTTATTACAAAGGAGAGCGACTCATGGCCAGTGAGGCTGTCAAACTGTTGGAGAAAGAAGGAAAAACCATTCTGGAACTCGAAAACCCAACAACTACAAAAAGAAATAAAATTCAGAATAATAAAACGCTTCCAGAATCTAAGCGTTTGCCTTACCTTCGCAATAAGCATTTGGCTTACCAGCTGATAGACGAAACTTATTACGACTCCTTCCCCACTCAGGTACTGAATCGCTATAACAGCGAAATACCGCTCTTCTATTACGATGCTGCAGCGGGCAATATCAAGAGTCGATTGCTGTCGGAAAAAGTGCTGCAGAAAGTACAGAATAACTTTCCGGAGACGAGCGTTCATCGAAGTTTTTATAAGGGGAAAACCGTAAAGGATACGGCAGCAACATCCTTTAACGAAGCGATTGATACCACCACGACGTACCGTCTAATGATTGATCCACTCCAGTCGATAAACAGTGACCGGTGGGATATTCTCTGGAACAATCCGTTGCTTAAATCCATCGATGTAAACGATCAAAAAGTGAAAATTGCACTATACGCTGATCGACGTGAGGCACTAGAGAAAATTGCTGCACAATTGCGAAAAGTGGGCGTAACATCCTTCACTATCAAAGCTGTGAAGGTCGAGGCACCCAAATAAGGTGGAGTGTTGTTGGTCGTTCATGATTGTTTTTTGCCCCAATGATTCGGCTATTTTTTAAGAACCCAACCAAAATAAATATTGAGCGCAATTCATGGAAGGTATTAAATCACTGCAATTCGCAGTCTTTTGTAGGTATTTGAACGCGTTCTCCCTTTATTAAAGATTCTTTAATCTCTCCTTTTAAAGTTAAACTCTCTATATCTTTACTATCCAGTTCTCGTATTTTGGAATTGGGAACATTATTAATCTTTAATAGTCTAAAACCAATATTCTCAACCATCCTGAAAGTTGAATCTTTTGGTAATAAAGTTGAATGAACTTTTATAGAATCACCAGGAGCTATTGTTTTCTTTACAGGATAAATTATTTGACACCACAAGTCAGGAGAAATCACATAATAGCTCGAATCACATTCAAACAAAAATTCTTCACCCTGACAAGTATAGGATATAAAACTAATTGGGGCTTTACTCGAATTTACAAGTATTCCATTTATTTTTATTTTATCCTGACAAAAACTTGTATTACAAGTATCATTTTTTTGGCTAAAAAGAAGTTCTAAATCAGACTGAGAATTGGAGTTTTCAAACAAATAACTTTCAAAAGTTTTTTCTCTCGAACATGATAGCGCGCACACAACATAAACAGAAAAAAGCAAATATTTCATTGTAATACTTTAATAAAATAGATAAACACCCTTTACTGCTAGCATTTTGCAGTTTCATAATCACCGCTTTCCATAAAACTAACCATTATTTCTAAAGTATTAGATTGATATTGAAAGATTTATTTTTCGAATCGTAGTCAATGCATTGTTTATCAAAGTACTGCTACCACCATTATTTTATAAATCGAGTAATTTCCTAAATCTCCCATTTTCGGCGAAGTTCTTAACAACATCATTTCTTTTTACAAGCAAGTCAGTCATATACTTCTTGAGAAACAGGCTATCGGCAAATCTTCCCAACCAACCTAACGGCGAAACATAGTAGAAATAATCTGTCATGAGTGTTCCGTTCTGCACTTGCTGAAAATGGTGCTCGTGTCTGAACGATTTAAATGCCCCTTTAACCATTTCATCTACAAAATATTCAGGTCGCTTATATTCTGTTATTTCCGAAGTCAACTTTTGATAAATGCCAAAATGCTTCGCTCTCCATGTAACAAACTCATCCTTTCCAATCATTCCAGTAGTTTTACCGTCAATGGCAGTTTCATTTGTATGCTTTGTAGCTATTTTATGTAGGTCAATGCTTCGGGACAGATCAAAAACAACCGCTACACTTGCTTTTATCTCTGTTGTTAGTTCTATCTTCGGCATAATAAGTAACTCGTTTAATTGGCTTCTTTTGTTGTTATAGTTTGGCAGCTACAAAAAAATCGTTCTAATTCTTAAAACTAAGTGTAATTTTGAAAGAATAGCCTGTAACATCACATCTCAATAAATACGCCTTAAAACGCTCATCAGAAATGTTTTTTATGATCTTTTGTATTTCCAAATCTTAAAAATACAGAGAATATTCGTTTCCTCTTGTCGCAGTCCTCAGTAAATCCTCTCTCACTCTCGTAGTGGTGTTGATGCTGAATATTTGATTTTATTGGGTGTCGTTTCGGATGAATGCCCCACCACTACTCAATACGCATAACAATTTTTCTCAGCATATTGGTCGCGTAGAGTTCAGTTTTTTCCAGGTTTCTTCCGCGGTGGTTGCCAAACAGGAATTTTTGAGCTTCAATTCCCTCTGGATGAGCTATGGCAATCCAAACGGTGCCCACTGGCTTTTCTTTTGTTCCACCAGACGGCCCGGCTACCCCAGAGACCGCTATGACATAATCCGCGTCCAGTCGCGATTGACCTCCTGCGGCCATCTCACGAACGGTCGCTTCAGAAACTGCTCCATATTTTTCCAGCGTAGCTTCCTGAACACCGGCCAACTGTTTTTTTAGCTTGTTCGAATAGGTCACGAGTCCTCCTAAAAAATAATCGGACGCTCCGGATTGTTGCACAAAGCGATTAGCAATACCTCCTCCCGTGCAACTCTCCACGGTACCGAGCGTGCTATTTTTCGAACGCAGCAAATCCCCCACCACTTCGAAAATGGAATCATCGTTCATACCATAGACATACTGAGGGATTTTTTTTTGCAATTCACCCAGGTATCGCTGAATCAAAGAAGCATCGTCTCTTCCGTTTTTTGATGTGACGCGGAGCCTGACCAATCCCGGTGAAGGAAGGTACGCCAGCGAAAGACCATCTGCATAAATACGCTTTTCCCAGTCTTCAATCTGTTCAGCTAAGAAGGACTCTCCCACTCCCTGAGTCATCAAAGTCTGGTAGTAATTCCCGGCTACTCCAAATTTTGATTTGAGACGAGGTATAACCTCATCCTCCATTATTGCCTTCATCTCGTAGGGAACACCTGGTAAACTGACGAGTACCTTGTCCTTTCTTTCAAACCACATTCCCGCAGCTGTACCGTGCTGATTGTCGAGAATCAAAGCGTCTTTCGGCAATTCCGCCTGTGCTTTATTTTTAGGGAGTATCTCTTTTCCGCGCTGGGCAAAAAATTGTTCTATATTATGCAACACCTGTTCGTGAAGTTCCAATTCCATCTGAAAGTATTCTGCCAGCGTTTCTTTCGTTATATCGTCATTGGTTGGTCCCAGCCCGCCGGTGACGATGACGAAGTCGGCTTGCTGCATGTACTCGTCGACCACGGACAGTATATCTTCTCTGTCATCACGAATAGTCACCGACCGATAGAGATCGACCCCCTGATTACTGAGTACCTGACCGATCCAGGCAGCGTTAGAATTTAACGTTTGTCCAATTAACAACTCATCTCCTATCGTAATGATTCCTGCCTTCATAATCTTGGTACAAATTTTGAATTGAAACAGTAAAAATATTTGTATGTTTGGAAAAAAACGAAAAGAAATGAAAAAACTTATAGGAATTGCATTAACAACCTCATTACTAACACTATCGAGTTGTGATGTTGTGAACGAAACGGCCAATACGGTAATGGACGCACCTATGCCGGGTGACGGAGACGGAGAAAGTACTAACCAACTCACCAACAAAGAGGTCATCAGTGGACTGAAAGAGGCGCTCACGGTCGGAATTAAAAACGCAGTAGACGTGACATCCGTGACGGATGGTTTTTTAAAAAATCAGTCCATTAAACTTCCCTTCCCGGAGAGCGCTGAACGCATGAAAGAAAAAGCACTTGAATGGGGAATGGACGGTCAGGTCGACAAAATCGTGACTACATTGAACCGCGCAGCTGAAGATGCCGCCAAAGAGGCGACTCCAATTTTCGTAGATGCGATCAAAAATATGTCTGTTCAGGATGGTTTTGCCATTCTCAATGACGGTGAAGGTGCCGCTACTCAGTATTTGCGCAAGAATACAGAGAATCAGCTCGTCGAAGCCTTTTCACCGAAAGTGGAAGAATCGATTAAAGAGGTAAAACTCACCGAATACTGGAATCCCGTGATGACAAAATACAATCAGGCTACAGTACTCACCGGTAAAGAAAAGGTAGAGACCGATCTCAACAAATACGTCACTGAAAAAGCAATTGACGGATTGTTCCACATGGTCAAGAAAGAGGAGAACAAGATTCGGAAAGATCCCGCAGCGCGCGTGACTGATTTACTGTCAAAAGTGTTTGGAAGTGTGAACAATTAATAAGGCTTTACACATTACAATTTACATTTTCTCAGAAAATAGCTGCATGTTTCAATACTTGTAGCTATTTTTGTTGATATGGCAGACTTTTTACCTTCCGAACTCGTAATAACAGACGAGGGGCGCATGTACCACCTCGGTATTCGTCCGGCGGACCTCGCTCATAAAATTATCGTCGTGGGAGATCAAAATCGCGTAGAGGTGATTTCCAATCAATTTGACGCTGTTCGCCACAAAAGTCAACACCGAGAATTTGCATGCCACACCGGAACGTATCGCGGTAAAGATATTTCTGTTATTTCGACGGGAATCGGTACGGACAATATCGACATTGTGCTCAATGAGCTCGATGCTCTGGTCAATATTGACCTGGAAAGTCGCACGATAAAAGGAGATAAAACGGTGCTGGAAATTGTGCGCATTGGAACGTGCGGAATCGTCCAGGATGAAATCCCTGTCGATAGCTTTATTTTGTCCACGCATGCCATGGGAATCGACAATGTGGGGCATTTTTACAAACGAAAAACAACCCCCGAAACAGATGAATTGCTCGAAGCTATTAAATCTTCAATTAAACTTCCCCGGCATGTCGAACCCTATTTAACTCCGGCAGATCCCGTCTTAAACGAACGGCTGCGCAACGAGCACATCGAAGAAGGTATAACGGTGACGAGCTCGGGATTCTACGGACCGCAAAACCGTTCACTGCGCATACCGCTCGCCGCTCCGGACATGTTGACTTCTCTGCACGATTTCAAGCATCCAACACATCGTTTTGCCAATCTGGAAATGGAATGTTCAGCTTTATTTGCGCTTTCTGACGCACTCGGTCATCGCGCCACCGCAATTTGCCTCGGGCTGGCGAATCGCAGAAAAAAAGAGTTTACCAAAAATTACGATATTAAAATTACTGAATTGATTGATTATGTTCTCGAACGCATTTAGTCATCAAACGCTGATTCTAAGCTATAGTTTAGCACTCCTCCTGTTAGCGAGTTGTTCGGACGTCGGCGAAAACCAGGAAGGTAATACTCAACCTGGAGCGTCTCTCGACTTTAAAGCCAAAATTAAACGGCAGGTAGAGTCATCGCTCGGCATCGAGGCAACGGAAGATTACACGATTGAAATCAACAATGCCTATATCAACCCGGATACGCTGGAAGATGCACTTATTCTCGTCAATCGTAAAGAATGGGCCTTTAAACGTGCAAAAAAGAACAACAATGAAGCCTTTTTTAATAAAATGGGCCATACGGGTCCGTTCAACCATGTTTTTGTAAAACTCGGTGGAAAAGAGAAACTGCTCAGCAGCGTTCCAATTGGTTCCAATGCAAAATACCCACTGGAGCATCACTTCGAAAAAATCACCTCTGAGGCGCATCGCGATTTTTATGTAGATTACCGGGTGCGCAACAGTATGCATCGCAACTATTACACGGTAAGGGACGAAAACTTGTACTTGACCTTCAGCTGTCCTGTGTTCGACAAGATTGGCGAGGCGGAACCAAAAGCGTTTTTTATCGATCACCCGGAAAGCAGTGTTCGCGTCGCAAAAGACATCGCACTTTACGAGGGAATCATTAAGGATTATGACACCTCGGCGATCGAAAATGTCAACAATTACACCCCCACTGCGATCCTTCCCACCGAAGAGTTATTCGTATTCTTTATTTTCGATCAAAAAAGCATGAAATATAAAACACCCATGAAATCTGATGATGAAAAGGATAATTCGGTTAAATAAAGCTGGATTTTAACAGCTCAAAAGCTATTCTTCAGGAGGTATAGGTAGAATTATTGTAAACGTCGCTCCCTGATCCGGCTCTCCGTTGGCTCGAATCATTCCACCGTGTGCTTCGATGATTTTCTTACAAATTGCCAGTCCTATTCCAGTTCCTTCAAAGGTTGTGGTGCGATGCAAACGTTGGAATACTTCGAATATCCTTTCATTATATGCAGGATCAAATCCAATTCCATTATCCACATAATTGATTTTAACATAGCGCTGCTGTTTATTCAGCGCGTATATTTCTCGTTCCTTTTCAGCTAATGTAGTTGCATTGATTTGCACAATACTTTGCTCATCGGGCTTCTTAAATTTCAGAGAATTGCTTATCAAATTTTGAAAAACCTGCTTGAATTGAAAACGAACACCCACTAATTCCGGTAATTTTCCGCACCTTATTGTGATCCCGTCGCGCTCTTCAAATAATTCGGCCAACTCATCCATGAGCTCATTTAAACTAAAGCGTTTTTTCAACTCCTCGCCGGAAAGTTGCGCATAATCCAGCAGGTCGGCAATAAGTTCCTGCATGCGCTCTGCACTTTTAGCAATCCGATCGAAATATGAACGCTGTTCAGCGGAGAGCCGGTCGTCCTCCAGGAAAATTTGGTCAATGAACAACCGAATTTTGCGCAACGGCTCCTTCATGTCGTGACTACTTAACCAGTTGAATTGGCTGAGCTCATCATTTTTAGACTGGAGTTGCTGCGTCAGTCGTTCGAGTTGCTGCTTCTGCCGTTTGAGATTTGTAATAAATATTTCTTTCTCGAGATAAGCGCCCAGCCGCAAACCAGCCTGAATCTGATAACTTTTCCAGGCACTGCTCTTTCCAGCAACTTCTTCCTCCCAGGCAGCAAAAGAAGATCGCGGTGTCAATCGTTTTTCACCCGATAAGTTTGGTTTTCCACCCCATTTTTTTCCTTCGGATAGCTCTTGTCGAAACCACATGATGGCACTGTTAGAGGCAGCATCTAAAGAGAAGTACAATAATCCGCTTGCATGGCGCTCAAACGCTTTCGCAAATGGCGCTTCTCGAGAAAATTGGTGGGATGAAAAAACCTCGTGTTCATGCAGTTTCATGTACGACTGAATCGCTAAAATGTCCGCATCTTCAGGAGTGTCACCGATACGGTAAATCTTGTCATTCGCGAGAATTGCACCACCCGTCGATTCTGTCAATCCCGTAAAATAAATCGACGCCGTCGCGGTTTGGAATTTATCCTTAGCCCCTTCGATTTGTTCAACAATACTTTGAAAAATATGCTCTTTTTCCTGTACATTGTTAAAATCCTCAGCGGCTTCCCAACGCCTTATTTGGCCCGAAAACAGCTCCGTTTGCAACAGTGCATCGCGCCGCACAGCTGAATCAATATGCCGTGGGGAATGATGATGACACGCCACCAGCCCCCAAAGTTGTTCTTCGATAACAATTGAAAGTGTCAGTGTAGCTGAGACGCCCATATTTTTCAGGTATTCGATATGGATGGGCGATACCCCTCTGGTGTAGCACTGACTCAGATCAATATCACTGGCGGTCAGCGCATCTTCACATTTCACGAGGGGTTGTTCCTCAGCATGAACGTCGGGGATAGTGCGAACCAATTTTTTCTTGTAAAGTGCACGTGCCTGAGCCGGGATATCTGTATGCGGGTAATGCAACCCTTCAAAAGCTTCGAGCTCCTCCATTTTCGATTCGGCGAACACTTCTCCATTAAAATTTTCGTCAAATTGATAAACCATCACCCTGTCATATCCAGTAATTTCGCGCAATTGATGTGCAAACAACCTTGAAAAATCATAAAAATGGGACACGCTGTTAGACTGCTGAATAAAATTACTCAGCCCCTCAAAATAAGATGCCGAAGATGGAGTGCTTTCACAAGGTTCAAATTCGACAATCACATAATCATCATCTTGCGTCATGTGAGCAACCCAGGATGCATTATTAAAATGAAAATAATGTGGCAAAACACTCGATGAACGGAGCAATTTTCGCCACATTTCGTCATCAAAAGGGAGCTCGAGCCATTTGGCTAAATCGTGCCAGCAGCAATCAACAAGTTGTTTATGAGACAGGCGGAACCAGTCGGTAAAACGTGTTCCGTAAAATGCAAGTGACTGACGTTTCCTGTCAAATCCTATCAAAGTTCCAAAATCCTGGAGCGCACCGGGAAGATGAATCGGTTCATCAGCACATTTTTTTATGTCGCCGATATCATTGCGCTCGATCTGTTTCATGACGATCCATTAATAGCGTGATACCTTGTTTAAAAAAATTAAACGTCTCTTTGGCCGTAGAAATGATAGCTTCTAAATGCTCTGCATCGCTGTTTTCTATAGCTGCGCGCACTGTTTTCCACTTGTGCTCCGGTTGTTCCGTGAGGAAATGAAGCGCATCATCAGAAATCTTATATTTCTCCTTCAGCTGCTTTGCAATATACCTGCCACCCAAACGCGATCCTTCAAGCACGTAAAGCGCTCCGGGTGCTCCTTCTTCCGAGATTGTCAATTCAGGCAGGTCAACTTTCGGAATATTTGTGTCGAAAAAGGAAAGGTCCTGTTCAATTGCCGGAATTCTCGTATTGTCCTTAAACTTTTTGAGGGGCTCAGTCAAAACGGGAAACAGAGCACCTTCTACAGCTGCATGTATTCCTCCGAAAATTTCCAGGTATTTGACGTAATCATCAATCGTTCCCTCTCCGGATAACAAAGTGCGCAAAAACGGAAGTTGATCCAGTTCTTCATGGATTTCCCGCGTTTCAGCCCGCAAATTTTCTAGTATAGACATGAATTCAAGATGTTACTAAATAATTGGATAATTCATCGACCAAATGATTGATTCTGGAGGGTTTTGTTATGAATGCCGTCGCCCCACTTTTCAAGCACTGATTGACATCTTCAGGATTGTTTGAAGTCGAATAAATGATCAATGGCTTCCGTTTATAAGCCGGATGATTTCTCAGCCTGGAAATGCCTTCCTTTCCATTTAATCGCGGCATATTGAGATCGATAAACACAGCTCCGATTTCTGCCGCATTTTGCTCGAGCAGCTCCTCTGCCTCATCGAAACTAGAAAACACGCGAAAGTCATAGGATGAAAAATGCTTGTTCACCGTTGACGAAAATATCAATTGATCATCATCATCATCGTCGATCAAAACACAAATTTGGCCTTTTTTTACCATGTGTAGCTAAATATGAATCTAAATTAATGAAAAAACAACTGGTAAACGGAATTATTCGTGAATTTAATCATTCGTGTTAAAGGTGAGAAATATAAAAAAGCTTTGAACTGGCGAGGCCTTGAAATAAAAAACAGGCTGCAAATCACAGCCTGTCCGATCTCATCATGAGTTCTAAAAGTTATCAAATAATGGACGGTACAACGTTCTTCCGCCAGCGTTTATCAATAACTCTTTTGCATTTATTTAAGAACATTGACGTGTCCGGTGTGCGTATGGCGTTCATCCGACATTGTTTCTTTAAATTCAATTTTCCAGATATAGGTTCCATCGGGGACTATTTCTTGCGAAGCATTTCCATAAGTTCCGTCCCAGCCGACCTCGGCATTATTCGATTCAAACACTACTTCCCCCCAGCGGTTATAAATCAACAGATTAAAATCGAACGGATCAAAACCTGAAGTGAATACTGGTTGGAAGATCTCATTAAAGTCATCCTGATCTGGCGTAAATGTATTGGGAACATAAAACACGATGCGATCTTCAATGACTACTACAGATCTGGCAGTGTCGACACAATTCGCCGATGTAGATGCAACGAGTTGTACCTCATAAGACGCCGGTTCTGCCGGGAATGTTACCTCTGGGTTTATCGCTGTATAACTTCCCAGTTCATCAATCGTCCAGTCATAACTATCGGCGTAGAGAGAAGTATTGATAAACTCTACCGTATTGTCAATAACGTCCGGATTTTGAGGAGAGAAATTAAATGAAGCGATGGGATGATGATTGACTTCAATGTAATTGCTCGCTGTTGTGTCATCGACACATCCTCCAGCGGTTTCAACGGTCAATGTCAATCCATAAAAATCTGTGCTCCCCGAATTATTTTCAAAACAATCCTGAAATGATGAACCCGAATACGTCGTTCCGTCGCTCAATGTCCATTCGTAATTCGCTATCGAAAAGGGCGCTTCGACAGTGGAAGTGGATGTTACTGAAGGGCATAATGGCGCACAACCACTCAAATTCTCACCTGTAAAACTCACTTCAGGAAGCGGATAGACCGTGACCTCCTGATCAATCTCATCTTCACAACCATTATTAGTCTCTACATTCAAATTTACCATAAATACCCCGTGCCCTGCATAATCGTGTGCAGGGTTTTGATTGGTCGATGTATTGCCGTCATCAAAATCCCAGCTCCAGTTGGCAATATTATTGTTCGTATAATTACTTGATACAGTCGATTCATCAACAAAATTCATTGTTTCTCCCAGACAGACATTATCGAATGTAAAATCTGCTTCGGGCATGGGAAATGGAGTTACGTCTTGTTGCAGTGTATCTTTACAACCTTTGTTGGTTGTAGCGATCAGCATGACTTCGTAACTATTTTCACTCGAATACTGATGGGTGACGGGTGAACCATTTGCGGTAGTACCATCGCCGAGTTGCCACTCCAACTGATCAATCACATCATCTGTAACGGGTGTAATGGTAGACGCGTCTTCAAAAGTAATGAGGGTGTCCAGGCATTCATTCTCAAATGTGAAATCCATATTGGGCAAGGAGTGAACGGTCACCTCATTAGCTACCGTGTCGCGACATCCACTCGCCGTTTCAACGAAATGAATGATATCGTAAGTTCCTTGTGTTGAGAATTCATAATCATTGGAACTTCCTGTTAAATCGCTGATGGTATCATTATCAATATCCCAGTAATAATTATCAATCGTCCCTCCATTGCCCAACGCTGTACTTGTAAAGCTCACTGCTTCACCATCACACGCATTGTCAAATGTAAAGTCCGCATCGGGTTCTGCAAAAACTTCAACTTGTTTGGTAATCGAGTCTGTACAACCAATATCGGTTGTTACGACAAACTTCAAGTCATAATTGCCAATTGTATTCATTTGGTAACAAAAATCCAAAGTATCGTTGAATAACAAATTATTATCGAGATAATAGTCCGAGTTTTGTACCGGACCGTTGGTAACCGTTTGATTGACCACACAGAATGAATCAGCCAGACAAGCATCGGTAACCGTAAAATCGGGAGCCACATCAATGACATCTATAACGACTGAGTCTACGGCCATACACGTTGAATTGTCGTTTTCTCCGTAAACATACACTACTGTATCCGTCATCGGCGTAATTTGTATGGAATCACCACTCTCACCGGTACTCCAGTACAAGGTGTCGTAATTAATGTTAATCGTCTGAACAACAGTGTCTCCGCAATCATTATATCGCTCCACATCAAAAGGTTCATTGACTGGTACTTTCAAATCCAGCGAAGTTCCCGCGCAAACAGATGTATCATTTTGATCAACAGCGATTGGCGGACTAACGATGTCTACGGGTTTCACGATATTGACATCACAGCCGTTGTTAATAATTTTAGTAAGTGTCACATCATAAGTACCCGGTTGTGTATAACCATGAGTAGCGTTTTGACCGGTTACACTGGCACTACCGTCACCAAAGTCCCATTCAAACCCTGCCGTTAAAGGATCCGGAACAGCAGAAAAATCAATGGGGTCGTTAATACAAGTGGGCGACTCGTCAATATCAAAATCATTGGTAAGATTCTTGAGCGACGCTCCCGCACAATAACCGAAAGATTCAGCATTTCCCCAGCCGTACACATTTGCTAATGCTCCACCGGGAGAAGTTAACGTGTGGTCCCCTGCACCGATATTGATCCGTGCATAGCTATAGGCTGCATTCGAAGGAAATGGCGTAAAATCACCTGCAATGTTCGCCCCGTCAAGTGTTACATTCGCAACATTGGCTGTTTCCACTAAAATATTTACCCAGTAGTCGTTCACCAAAGGAGTCTGAAGGGCATTAAACGTAATATTTTCCAGTGACTGTTCGACGGGATAAAGAAGGACCTCAAAAGGATCACCAGGACCTCCACAACTTACACCTTCCGCATATTGCATCGCAGAAACAGGTTTAGAAGCCGTTATGAGTGAAAATGTATTATTGGCGAATTCGTGAAACTGACCTGCATTGAGGTTCGCAACCTGGACGCCGTCCACAAACACATCTGTATTGTTTTGCGTGGCTAACACCCGATAGTGCGTCAGGTTCTTCTGAGCGTGGGGTATAGCGGCATAGGTCATCCCTAAATTTGCATCGGGCAACAACTGTTCGTATAAGTGATCACAGGCTGTACAACCACCTATATTGATACACTGGGATCCAGAAAAAACGGCAAAGGGCAGACAATCATTATTATTGACTCCTACAATTTTGGTACCTGTAAGATCTGCAGCTCCACTATTGTGCGTAAGCTGATAGAGTTCGCCCTGATCCAACGTAATCGTAAATGGAACTCCGGCAGCCTGACCTCCATCGGTATTGACACTCGGAGTGATTTCGATATCTGTATTATCCTCTGTAGCTACTATAATGGCAGCATCCCCCCAATCACCCGGGTCGCCTGTCATATTGAGCACGGAATATTCAATACCCAGCGAAGTCTGCGGATAAACCACAGTCGCATCTGATGAGGCCGATCCGGGATTAACGGCATATACTGTTATTGAATCGCAAGAAGTAACATGTACCGCGAGGTTGTGCATCCCTTCATTATATCCTGGAACCGCACCAATCGGCAATGTAAATGACTGTGTTGTCCCGGCATTCACATTAAAATTTTGATTATATCCTAAACCGGGAATTTCAATCGTTCCATTAACATCCTGTTCAGCTGAAATATAAATATCTGGCGCTACACTTACGAGATTCGCAATATAGCCAAACCAAAACTCTTTTCCTTTCGTCGATTGTCCGAATACCAGACCCGCTGATATTAAAAAGAAGCTTATCAGTAGTATCTTTTTCATAGTAGTTTTATGGTTTAATGTTAACTATCTAACGGTAAAAGTAACAAATGGTTGCCGCAATGTGAAATAATTAAATCACTGAATTTAAATATTTTAATTTTTCATTGGTGTAGCACAGGTCTTAGACACCTTTTTCATAACGTCTCTGCAGTGACAAATAAACCTATAATCGCGATTCGTCCAACTTTTGTCCATGTTGTATATTCCTGTCGAGGCAACGTTAAGTTTAGTTTTGTTCGTTGGGAAGGGTTAGAAGGTTGTATAATCTCGAGCAGAAGCGGATATTTCACTTCGAGAAATATGTATTCCCAGAAGTTTGTGCTCGCCCTTTCCCACTTTTAGTATACACAGTAGGATTTGAAACTTAAAAATCTGCAAGTTGGCTGTTGGGCTTACTATGAATCAAGATCAAAAGTTGAGGATTAAGCATGAATTTAGAAGTGATTATTCAACATTTGTGATTTTTCTTTTTGACCTTCTTTACTTTTTTTCATTGCCAAAAAAAGTAAAACAAAAAAGTCTAGCGCCTGGAAACTCTCCGACCCACTTAACCTTCAAC
>JBNJEH010000030.1:0-33903 GCA_051745635.1 Bacteroidota bacterium | reverse complement strand
GGCCAATCAAATGGATTTCAATAATCCCGATTACCAGCCCACGATCGATAAGAGTGATGAAATGTATCAGAAAGCGATTGATCCGTTTGAGACATATATCGAACTGGACCCCAAAAACACGGGAGTTCTTCAGGTCTTGTTTCAGGTTCACAAACGTGCGGGCAACACTGAAAAGGCCATAGAATATAAAGAGAAAAAAGAAGAAATCGAAGCCGAACAAAATTCGGGAGAGTAATCTATTGATAACAAAAAGAATGGAAAAGGCGAATCGTTTAGGTTCGCCTTTTTTTATAACTTCAGGCTGTATTTTATAATTGTGTTTATGTTATTCGATTCGAGCATTAGAAAATTACTTGTGTTGGGAGTACTTTCCATTGTGCCCGTTCTCGCTATAGGACAAGAAGAGGTGCAGCCTTCTATTTTTGAACCGCTCAGAGATACAATAGCAAAGGAAAGCACTGACACGTCTTATGCTACCATTTCTTCAGTCGGGGATATTATGATTCATCAAACACAGTTGAACGCTCAAAAAACAGGTGATCACTCGTACGATTTTAATAATAATTTTGATGCCATGCGTCCGCTCCTGCAGCATTCGGCTGTTTCTATCGGCAATCTGGAAACGGTATTTGGAGGAGATGCGCTCGGATTTATGGCGTATCCGCGTTTTAACACGCCCGATGAACTGGCAACTGCTATTGATTCTTCAGGCATAAATCTGGTCGCTACGACGAATAACCATTGCTACGATCAGGGAAGTTCAGCACTTTTGCGCACTATTGACGTATTGAAAGAACGAGGACTCGAATCAGTGGGAACGCGAAAAAAAACTACCGATAAAAACTATGTGGTTCGAGAGGTCAACGGCATTCGAATCGGCATTACCGCCTTCACGTATGAGTCTGGCAAAAAAGATAGTTTGAAAACGATCAATGGTTTAGTCGTTCCTAAAAAATTTGCGCACTGCATTAATTCTTTCGATCCCTATGCCCCGAAAAATGACCTGCCGCAAATAGAAGCGACCATCGACAGTATGCGCGCCGATAGTGCAGAGGCCATCGTTTTTCTTATGCACTGGGGAAAAGAGTATGAGCCTTTACCGAATGATGTGCAGTTATTCATGACAAAACAGTTGAATTCCTACGGAGTAGATGTCATTTTTGGCAGCCATCCGCACGTGGTTCAACCTTTTGACTTTATCAAGAACGATAGTACAGGCAATGAGACTTTTGTGGTTTATTCCCTCGGAAATTTCATCTCTAATCAGCGCTACGAGACGATGGAAAATTACGCGACAGAAGACGGATTGTTTGCAGGGGTAAGGTTTATGAAACCATCCCGAGCTTCTGTTCAGCTTCAAGCCGTTTTCTACGAACCGACGTGGGTCAACCGCTCTAAAATCGGCAGTCAATATCGCTACGAAATCCTACCCGTCAACGATTACCTCAACCAGCGGGATAGCATTGATTTGTCGCCTGAGCAATGGAAGCGGATGGAACAATCAAAAAAACGAACGGATAAGACTATCCAGAAACTCGATGTTCAGGATAAATTAAAAGACGCATCGATTCGGCTTTATAAATTTCATGAATACCGCGAAGTGTTTTCTCGTGAAATTAAATAATAGGATTACCAATGTAAGTCGTAAAACAATAATGAATGCTTATTAAAGATACAGATGTTAGATAATTAGACAATAGATGTTAGATAACTGATATTAAGAAATCTAACATCTAACATCTAACATCTAACATCTTTTATAAATCTAAGCATCCAATAAGAAAGAATGTTTTAAATTAAAATTTACGACCTGTCTTGGAACCGACTAAAAGGAGATCAACGCGATGTGCTGAGCGCCCAAGTCGAAGTGAAGTTAAACCCATTTAAATAATTATGGCTATGCGCTCATACTAGCTGAACGCCACTCGCTGAAATCTTAATCTTTCTCGCTTTATAAAGATTGCCGAGTGCTTTTTTGAATGATTTTTTACTCATGCCGAGTTCATCCCTTATCAAATCAGGATGACTTTTATCATTCAATGTCATTGAACCATCATTCGATTCCAGATGATCAATAATAGTCTGTGTAAATTCGTCAAATTTTTCAACACCTGTTGGCACCAATGAGATGTCGAGTTTTCCATCCTGCCGCACAAAGGATACATAGCCTTCAGTGCGTTCACCAGTTCTCAGTGTCCTCACGAGGTGGTTCTTAAAAATCAATCCGTGGTACTTATCGTTGACGATTACTTTTCTTCCGAGGTCAGTAATTTCTCCAACAAAAAGATCTACGCGGTCACCTTGCACCAAATCATCTACCTGATCGGATAAGTAGCGGTTTGTTCGCGCCGTCCCCACCAGTCGATTAGTCTGATGATCTTTAATCAATCGAACCAGGTAAACGCCATCCACAACCATCTTTGCTGTTTGTTCTTTAAAGGGCACGAGTAAATCTTTTTCGAGTCCCCAGTCCAGAAAAGCTCCGAAATTAGATACGTCTTTTACGCGCAGAAAAGCAAAGTCATCCAGTGTAATCAATGGTCGCTCCGTCGTGGCTACGGGACGATCTTCAGAGTCGTTGTATATAAAAACATCAATGGTTTCGTCGAGTTCGAGGTTAGGGGTCAGGTATTTGTTGGGCAACAGCACTTCTTCATTATCTTCATCCCTCAAAAATGCTCCGACGCTCGTAAAACGATCGATCTCTAATGTGGCAACTTCTCCGATACTTATTTTATTCATGTGCACAAAGGTACATTAAAAGTTAGTTCGTCATTCAATTCGTTGAGGACAGATTTGCTCAATTTCAACGCCAAAGTTTTAATAGGAGAAATAGCGAAACGCAAACGATGAACATGATCTGGTATGTTGCGATTCTTCTTGTTACTCAAAAATTTAATAATAAAGTTTTGAGAGCAACTTGGCGTTGATAATAAGACACGGAATATTTTCGTCATTGGTAATAATCTTCTGTGCATAGCTATCAAAAGAAGCAAACAGGTTAGAGGAGTGGTATGCAATGGCAATCATATTGGCGTCTACGCTTTTTGCATAATTAATAACCTTGTGTTGATAGGATTTGTTGCCTTTTATAATTTCGATGCTGGATTTCACGTTCTTCTCCTGGTATTCTTTTTTAACCAGCGAAATGCGAATTTTCATCTGCTGTGATAACCGCGGATCTTTATGGTCTTCACACAAAATGTGTACGTGAGAATCAAAAGTGCGCGCAATCTCGGCGGCAATGTTAATAATCTGCAAACTTTCTTTCGACACATCGATGGGAACCACGAGATCTTTGACTTCTTTATGTTCAACGCCTTCCTGGATGACGAGAAAAGGAACACTCGTGGAGGTCACCACCTTGATCGCGTAGGAACCAAACAATTTCTGCATGCCTTTTGCACCGTGGGTCCCCATGATAATCAACCGCGCTTCTTTTTTCTCTGCAATTTTTCCAATGTCATCAAAGATATTTCCTACGCGAACGACGGGTTTAACACTTACATCACCGACATTTAAATCAAGGTTTTCAATGATAGCTGTTAATTTTTGATGCGCAGCGCGCTGACTGTTTTTGTTATTGACGATATGGAGCAACTCGATATCGCTTTTTCTCGGACCAGCCATATATAAAGCGTATTTCAACGCGGCATCTCCGACACTTGTAAAATCATGGGGAACGATGAAAAGGTTTTTACTCATGAGCCTAAAAGTTGTTGTCTGAACCAAATATAAGCAAATAAATTAATATCTGATTAAATGCTATAAATTATTGATAATGAAAAGTTTTAAAATAATTAACCACTCAAATCAGTTTTACTCACTTGTGGAACCCAGTTAAGTTTAATCACTTGTGTGGATATTTACCAGCGGAATTATATTTTTACCAACTTCGCAAGATAGGCGTTGAATTGTAGTTCAGGGCTCCTCATATTGAGTAGAATAAGAATTCTTCTTAACAATTTTTAATTTTTTTCTCAAAATAAACAACCCTTTTAAATGAATATACGTTGTATGAACAGAAGCATTTTCCACTGCTACTAATGGTTTACTAACTACAAGGATAAGGCTGGCTCGCTTTGAGCCGGTCTTTTTTGTTTTAACTTCTCAATGGTCAAGTTTGCACACTTGTAGGCTAAATGAGGGGAGCGGAGTTTTTTATCTCTGAAAAAGAAGTGACTTATTCTAAAAATAAAACGAATCCTTACTTTTTAACGCAGCTATATACAAAAGCTGGCGGAAGGTTATTCGGAGTAAAATTAATCCGGACTCCATTAAAAATGCGTTTTAAAATTTTACGCGCATTCAGCGTATATTGGAACTGGACATAAATTCCACCTGCTTTCAGCGATTGATGAGCTCGTTTCAAAATTCGCAAAGTCAAAGTATTATTGAAATTGGTCAAAGGCAGTGAAGAAACGATAGCATCGAGGCTTTCAATATCGTAGAGATCCATGTATTTTCGGATGTTTTCAGCGCTGTCATTGATGATATGCACGTTGGGGTGATCCTGGAATTGTTTCTCGAGCTTGTTGAAAAAAGCTTCGTGCAATTCAAAAACCAACAGAACTGCATTCTCACTCATCTTATCCGTAATCATTTTTGTAAATACGCCCGTACCGGGTCCGTATTCCGCAATCGTCCTGACATTTGAGAAATTGATCGGCGATAACATCTTTTTACCCAATGCCTTTGAACTCGGTTTAACCGCACCGACAGTTTTTTTCTCTTTAAAAAACTCCTTTATGAAATGTTTGTTTTTACCCAAAATCAATCTAATTATTTCAGATTATCAAAATTTCCCTTTATTACTCCCAGCACTTTACCTCTTAATTTTTGATCGAGAAATGGATCATTGGCACTTTTCGATTGCATTAAATCAGCTGTATAGTGCCATTCTTTCCGGGTATCAAAAACCGTAATGTCTGCTTCCTGATCCAGTGCTATCCCCGTATAATCCTTTCCCAGTAATAATTTGCGGGCATCACATGACAGTTTTTGAACAATCGTATCAACAGCATCCGGACGAGCCGTCACAAGTGCTGAAAAAATGCTTTGTATGGAACTGTTACCAAATGCAGCGCGATCAAACTCGACATTTTTAAACTCCACAGTTTCGGGCTGATGGTTCGAAACGATCGCATCAATCGTTCCTTGTTCCAATCCCTTCCAAAGTGCGTCCTGATCCTTTTGTGTGCGCAGTGGTGGCATCACTTTATGTTGCGTATCGAATCCCAGCACGGCAGCTTCAGTGAAAAGCAATTGATGCGCGTGGACATCGCAGGTAACGTTCAGTCCTTTCGATTTGGCCGCTTGAATTTGTCGTACGGATTCTTCAGTAGAAATACCCGTAAAATGTAATTTTCCTTCCGTGTATTCCAACAGGCGAAGATCGCGTTGTATTTGTATAGCCTCACCAATCGCTGGAATCCCATTGAGTCCCGTCTTCATCGAGGCTAAACCTTCATTCACCTGTCCGTTCGGAATCATCGAATAATTCATGGGAAATGAAACGACGCGGGAATCAAAATTTTTCGTGTATAACAATGCCCGATAGAGCAGTCCTGCCGACAAGCATTTTTGGTCGTCATTAAAAAATGTCACCCCGTGGCGATGCATATCGTACATTTCCGCCAACTGATTACCTATCAAACCTTTAGATATTGCCCCTTGAGGGATAAGTTCAACGATACCTGAAGGTGTATTCCGACCGGAAATATAACTCACCTGCGATTTATTGTCAATGACGGGTTCCGTTCCTGTTGCAATTCCCACATAACTAAAGCCACCGGCAAGCGCGGCACGAGTACCACTATCGAGGTCTTCCTTAAACTCTTCTCCAGGATCGCGAAAGTTCGCTTTGAGGTCACACCAGCCCGCCGATACTGCAAGTGACGAACTCGATATTATACGTGCACCTCCTTCGTCTTCAATTGTTTCTTCAATGCGTCGGACAACTCCGTGATCGATGAGTATATCGCGCTTTTGTCCGTGCCAGGGAGCACCGTAATCAAAAATTTTCGCCTTTTTGAGTATCGTTTTCATGTTATGCTTTCCACAATATTACGATGAGCATTTCTGCTACGAGAAATAGTATAGCCAAAATTACAAGAATTCTCCAGTATTCTATGTCATCCTGAACGGATAATTGTTCACTATCTGAAAAATTAACAACTTTATCATATCGAATTTGTTCAGCGCCTTTTTCTTTCAAGAGCGAATTGATTTCCGACGCATCGGCATAAGTGAGCGGAGATTCTTTTCTCGAATAATTCAGTGCCAATTGACCCAGCTCCTTATTCTTGGTCTGAATGGCATAATTTCCTGCCTCAATTTTTTCCTGATCCTGTGTGAAATCGGCATTTATGGTTAAATAGCCGTCGCTGTAACTGGAAGACGGGATAAAAGAGTAGGGGTCGCGTTGAAGTGAAATGACTTCATCCTGGGGCGGATCGACGCGGAATTGTGCAGAATTATTTTCTCCGATCGTCAACCATAAATCATGAGTCGATTGACTCAATTCACCCATGCGGAGCAGAGAAGCGGCGAAAAGTGCAGATTTGCTGAAATCGTTAAATGATGCATGTCCTGCCGTATAGTACATAAACGTATTTCCACTTCCGGATTGAACCAAAAGCGGCTGTTTATTTTCCATTTCAATCAAGGAAAAATAATTCGATCCAGTAAATGAACGACTCGCATAATATTTTTTCAACGGTGGCATGCGAATGTGATCAACCGATTTGGTGAACATTCCATCAAAAAACGACTGGTCAGAATATATAGATTGAATGCGGAGTGATTGTTCAACAGCATCTTGTATAGCCGGAAGCTCGAGATTCGTTAACAACTGATTATAGCTGCGCTGTTCGATCGTTGTTCCCGGGATTATGGCTACCAACTGACCTCGTTCTGTCCGCTGTTTGATTTGAGTCACTAATCCGGAGGACAATTCATTTAACCCATTCAGCACTACAAAATCAGCTTGAGCAAGCTCATCCAATTGCAGTTGCTGTGCAGACCGTTCATTGACCTCGTAAAAATCATCAGTGGCAAAAACGCGTGCAGGATGATCCGAAGCATCTTCACCATTGATTAACAAAACTTCCACGGATTCATTGACGTGGAAAGTAAAGTAAAATTTATTGTCGAAATAGAGTTGTTGATCCATGACTTCCACACTCGCTTTATGCGTGCCAATCGTTTTGGTGGTAAAGTTGATAGAACTGTTGGTATGGCCATTGGCCGGCACATCCACCAGAGCTTGCCTTTTCGTCGATCCTACTGTTAGGTTCACTTCTGCATTGGTAACTGCGGCGTCGGATCCATTGTTGACGCGCACATTGAGTGTGGTGTTTTCATTCAAGCGTTGAAAAGGAGAATCAAACCAGACGGAGTCGATGAATAAATTATTTTGATTCTGAGGGGCGAGTTGCAAAAGATTGTATTGTGCGAGCGAGTCTATCTGAACATCGTCATCTTCCGCCCGTTGAAGGTTAATCGTTTGAAAATCCGATAATACTACATGTTGTACAGCTCCGTTGAACTGGTCGGTTTGCAATTGTTCCTGAACACTGTGCAACGGGTTGGTTAACGACCGAATCTGTGGCGTCAAAGCGATTTCATCCAGCCGGTCTTCCAGCTCTGTCAACGTAATCAATCGATGTTCGCGACCACTCAGTGCATTGGTGGTCAACATATATTTCTGGTCCCTTGGCTGTTGCTCAGCAATTGAACGCACGGTAGCTTTGGCCTGATTCAGCAGATCGCCATTCGTGCCTTTCGCGCCCATCGAAAATGAATTATCCACGTGAAAAGCAATAATTTTTTCACCTTTTGAAACACCGGTAGACTGAGGGATATACGGTTGTGCAAATGCCAGTACAAGCGCAGAGAAGGCGAGAAGCCGCATCAACAACAGCAAATAATGACGCAACGTTTTGGTGGCATTGGTTTCCCGGTCTACTTTTTTTATGAATTGAATACTCGAAAAGTAAAGCGTTTTATACCTTCTAAAATTGAACAAATGAATCACTACTGGTATAATTAACACAGCAAAAGCCCATAAAAATGAAGGGTAGACGAAACTCATGGTTCCAAATATAAAGGTTTGTTTATAAAGAAATCCCTCTGATCCCAACTAAATTTTAGAGATGCGGCGAAAAGACTGAACGTTCAGCGCTGTTATAAAGTGAAAAAAATTGAGGACCAGATGGTTCCGTTGCTCAATTCAAGTGGATGTTTTAGCGAAATGAAGCCGATTCAAAAACGCCCAGCCCAAAAAGTGCATAATCGTATTTTACGGGGTCTTTCGGATCAAATAAACGCAACGCCTGCATCATTTCTTCCACGGCTTTCCAGTCGTTTTGTTTCCGGCGGAGCAGTCCCATCGATCGCGCCACCCGTCCCGTGTGTACATCCAGTGGCAGACAGAGTTGAGCAGGTGATATGGAATTCCACAGGCCGAAATCGACGCCATTTTTATCGCGGCGGACCATCCAGCGCAAAAACATGTTGAGTCGTTTCGCAGCAGACCCTTTGTCCGGATTGGACACGTGTTTTTCGGAGCGCGGAGCGTGTGCTGTCTCCATAAGCTTTGAACGAAAGTGGAGCAGATGTGATTTACAATTGATGGCATCTTCCCGACCGTCAAACCAGGATTCGAGGGATGAATTGTTTTTATAACACCTTTTTAAGCCGCGCAGAAAAAAATCCAGATCCTCGCGATTGAAAGTGCGGTGAACAAAATGATGGTGTGCCAAATCGCCGGATTCATAGTTGACGACAAAGTCATAAGGGGCATTTTCCATGATTTCGAGCAGCTTCAACCCATTGTTGATGATCATTTTGCGATTTCCCCAGGCAATGGTAGCCATGAGTAAGGCCATAATTTCAATGTCCTGTTTTTTAGAAAAGCGATGTGGGATTTGTATCGGGTCGTGTTCAATAAAATGCGGTTGATTAAACTGATGATACTTGGTTTCCAGCAGATCGCGAATTTCCAGCAGGGCTTCAATCGATAAATTTTCCATCCGCCATTACGAGTTTACGGTCAGAGATATTCGCGAGTTCTTCATTGTGGGTCACGATGATAAAGGTTTGACCAAAATTAGAGCGCAAGTCGAAAAACAACTGGTGCAATTCCTCCGAGTTTTTGGTGTCGAGGTTTCCGGAAGGTTCGTCGGCCAAAATCAATTTTGGCTGATTCATGAGTGCCCGGGCGACGGCCACGCGCTGCTGTTCACCGCCGGACAGTGCCTTCGGTTTGTGTTCGCCCCGGTTTTTAAGGTTCAAGAAGTTTAACAATTCTGCGGCGCGTTTTTCGGCGACACGCTTTTGATCACCGCGAATTAATGCAGGTAAAATCACATTTTCAATGGCTGTAAATTCGGGGAGCAATTGATGGAATTGAAACACAAAACCGATTTGTTCGTTGCGAAACCGCGCCAATTGCTTTTGAGATAGGTCGAAAGGAGCCTGGTCGTCCAGCTCATAAATTCCGGCATCAGGGGTTTCCAATGTTCCCAAAATTTGCAGGAGAGTCGTTTTACCAGCACCAGAAGCGCCTACAATAGAAATGAGCTCGTTTCGATTGACCTCTAAATCAATCCCGTTCAATACATTGACGTCACCGTACTGTTTGGTTATTCCTTTAGCCGTAATCATGTTGCGAAAGTAATGAAATTCCGGGAAAAACAGCGATGGTTTAGCGGTTTGACATCAGTATCGATACATTTCTTGCCTGAAAAACCGATACCTCTAAAAAGTGATAATTTGGTACCCCATTCAGAACGTTCATGCCGGTTGTTGAGTTTTATGAACAAGCGAAACGTTGTCCAGGTGATAAAATTTATAAATGTTTAATATTTAAAAGAATAGTGTTAAACACAAATAATGTATTTGCTGATCTCATGAATTTTCTTTTGGTGGAATTGAAAAATTAGTATAAGTTTGTTTGCAGAATATGAATATGATTACAAGTTACCCTCCCAAGCCCACAATCGAGAAAAAAGCAAGCAAATTTCATTTTTCGGTGACCGTATTGTCAATAATCTTTTTCGCATTGACATTTTCACTCATCGTCGACGATTATGTTTTTATCGCTTCGATTTTAGCCATTGTTCTGATTCATGAACTCGGTCACTTTTTATGCATGAAGTTCTTTGGCTACAAAAAAGTGTCATTTATTGTCATTCCATTTTTCGGTGGCCTGTGGCGTGGCTACAAAAAGCGATATTCTCAGAAACAAAGCATTTTTACACTGCTCGCAGGTCCGATTCCGGGAATTATACTGGGCTATGTTTTCTTTAGTTTCGGTCTTGCTGAATCGTATTCTTTTTTTCTGCAAGTTGGAGTCGTATTAATGGGTATCAATTTTTTGAATCTGATCCCGCTGGAACCATTTGACGGCGGTAAACTTATACGCGCATTCTTTCGCAGAAAATACAACCTGATTCAACTTGTCATCATGAGTGTTTTCACACTGGGGCTGATTACAATGGGATTCTGGATGGATTCATGGTTAGCTATTGGTCTGGGCATTGTCATCGGCTGGCGCACGCGCGAGAAGTATAAAATGTACAAAATCCACAGTGATCTCAATGCTTCAGGGTTTAACTACGAAGTTAATTACGAAGATCTGTCCGATCAGCATTATGCAGATATCAAAGAAGTAATCATTGATTATCGGCCGGTGCTCAAGGATATTGAGGCTTACAATGAAAAAGAAAAATTCAACCAAATACTGGCACGACAGGTTGAGCGTGTCTTATATCCGCCCATGGCTCGCGATGCCACGAAATGGCACAAGATAATTTTTCTGTTGGTTTGGGTTGGTGCGGCAATACTTGCTATATTTACATTGTTAAATGTAGATTATTATGCCTTCATCGATGCGTTTCAATAAAGGAGAAAAAGTACTGTTTCTAAAAGAAGTAGGCGAGGGGATCGTTAAAGGTTACGATAGCGATCACTTTGTGATTGTCGAGGACGACACCGGGTTTGAAAATATTTATCCTGAAGATCAGTTGGTTGAAATCAAAGGAACCCATTCTGACAGTATTCCCGAAGAAGCAAAGGAGTTAGCGGAAGGGTCCGGCAATCAGGCAATTGGTGTCAATAACTCAAATGAATTTGCAGATGTTGTTAAGTCTCCCGGATGCTGGGAGGTAGATTTACATACCCACATGCTTATGGATTCAGAAAGGGGAATGACCAGCGGTGAATTGTTGAATTATCAACTGGCACAATTGAATCGCTACTACCTGAAAGCACGAGAAAAACGAATCCGAAAGTTGATTATCATACACGGTGTAGGACAAGGCGTTTTAAAAAATGAAGTTCGCCATTTCCTTGAAGGACGGGAAGGAGTAGCCTTTTACGATGCCGATTTTCGCGAATACGGGAAAGGAGCCACAGAAGTGGAAATTTACTACCAGTAATAAACAAAAATTGAATAATACTGTTAAGAGAAAAAATTAATGAGAATGAAAACACTACTTACGAGCATTTTATTCTGGATGAGCAGCATGGTTCTTTTCGGTCAAACGACAACGCTACACGACTTTACAGTAGATGCGATTGATGGGAGTAAATACGAATTGGCTGAATTGGCGGGTAAGAAAGTGATGGTCGTCAACACGGCATCCAAATGCGGCCTTACACCACAGTACGAGCAGTTAGAAGCGCTTTATCAAAAATACAAATCGAAAGGTTTTGTTATCGTGGGCTTTCCGGCAAATAATTTTATGAATCAGGAGCCGGGGTCCGACGAAGAAATTGCTGCATTTTGTGAAAAGAATTACGGCGTTTCATTTCCGATGATGTCTAAAATCAGTGTAAAAGGGGAGGACATACATCCCGTTTATGAATTTTTGACACAAAAAAAGCAAAATAAGCACAGCGATAATCAAGTCAAATGGAATTTTCAAAAATACCTGATCAATAAAAAGGGGGAATTAGAACAAGTCATTGGACCAAAAACGTTGCCTAACGACGACAAAATCATCTCCTGGATTGAGGAAGAATAGCGATTCATTTCTGCAGTAGAATACGCATGAATAGCTACTGGCGGAGTGAGGAGTACAAATAAAATCGTCATAATTCGTGAAGTTGGGCTTTATTGCTTAAATTTGTATTGAATTGGATGGGTTACACCAATTTGAGTACGTAATTATTCCTTCAGTAACCAGGGAACAATGTTTAAAAAAATACATGGGTAGATCACAAGAAACTTTTAGTAAGAGAGAGAAAGAGAAGAAAAAAGCGAAGAAGAAGAAAGAAAAGCAACTGAAACGCGAACAGCGCCAGGAAGAGAAATCGGATGGCAAAACGCCGCTGGATGATATGATTGCTTACGTCGATGAATACGGTAACATTGTTGACACGCCACCGGAAGAACAAGATCGCGAGGAGGTAGACGCCGAAGACATTGTTGTCGGTGTTCCAGCGAAAGAAGAAGGAGACGAGCCGGATGAAAACATCGGTAAAGTCGCTTTTTACGACAGCAACAAAGGTTTTGGTTTTATCACAGACGACTTTGACGGAGAAAAGTTATTTTTCCACATCAATAACGTTCCCGGCGAGGAATTTATGGAAGAAGGTGATAAAGTGAAATACGACAAAGCGAGAGGTAAAAAGGGTATGGACGCAGTAAATGTTGAACGTATCTAATCTTATAGAAATACATAGTTGTAAAGTGAAGAGCGGGCGACCGCTCTTTTTTTGTGTTGAATTTCTGAGCTTAAATTCAATCTATTGTATCTGGTTAACTGATAAAAACTGGTTTAAGCCGGAAGCTTATACTAAAACTAAAATTTTGATTCAAATTGTATTTAGGAAAATAGCACGGCAGAATTAATTACAAGATAATTTTCTTATGGTGTTCAGATGATTCTGGTTATAGATAAATGCGCTGAATGACATTTATTTCTTATCATATTCAAAATTGCATATTATTTGATCACACTGCAATCAACAAAATAGGATGATAATGAATCGAAGAAGTAGTTTTTACAGGAAACTCGTATATGTACAAATTGAACCATGCTAAGGAATAAGTAATTGTCCTATAATTAATATTATGTTAAATAGAGTTACAGCGATGACAGCAACTACACAGTTTGAACGCATATCCATATTCCCACCTATCGCATCATTCTAAATCATCAAACAACTTCGGATGATCATCGGAACTGGATCCTTGACGTCTGCCTTTCTTCGATTGCGTTAAATCCCATTCAACTTGCTGAGCGGGTTCGTCTTTATTCGATGATGATCGTTTGCGACTGAAACTTTTAGGCTTTGGTTTTTTAGCTGTTTCGCTTGTTTTCTTTGATGTGGACTGCTTTTCATCATCGTGTGAAGATGTTTTGGCTCCTGAAGAATTGTTTCCACCTCCCTGATCATCTCCTCCATCGTTATCGTCGTCGCCATTATCGCCATCTGCGTCGTTATCATTGGAGTTATTATCGTCGTCGTTATCATCATCATCTGGCCAGGGTGTTTCACCGCCTGCGGGATGCGTGAGTGTAATTTCTTTGGTTTTCAACTTCTCGAGCTGATTTCCTTGTGATTTCATTCCTTTGACATCAATAAACTCATCGAGACGCACAAAACGATCCGGTAAATGCTTGGTCGCCTTCAATAATTTGTTGTACACTATTTTGACTTCCGGCTCATAGGCTGTCGTGGCAACGTCGAGATGACTTCCCTCTGAATCGCTGATGAACGGTACGCGCTTGTCTGTCGTTACTTCACACAAAAAGCGTTTTGCATAGTGAATTTCCTTTTCGCCGTCGTAATAGACTGCGGAAATCGCGTGTTCGGGATGCCATTTCTCGATGTGATACATGTCATCGTCAAAATGGGTCGTCAAATCAAAGCCAGAAAGCCGGTATTCTCCATTTTTGTACAGCGTCAGTATTTTATCGTCTCCTCTGAAACGTCCGAGAAATTTGCCGCGCTGTTCGTCGTTCAACCTTCCCACCACATCATCGTACCATATTTTCCGCGCCGCCAGTGTGGAACCACCTACTTCTTTCTGCGTAATTTTAGATACAATCTCCTTCGTGACAGTATTTCCTTTTGCACTTCTACTCTTGATCAATTGCTCACCCAAATCGACGTCAAAACGCAATTTCTTGAGATGTGGACGCGCGCGCAACTGAACGGTCACCACTTCCCGTTCTCCATTCGGATGGTAGGAGAAATACAACACTTCGGAACCTTTTTTACCAGCCGTTAAATCGTATTCTTTATCCCGTGTAATCGATTTGACGAAAAAACGCTTCATGTAGGTCTTCCCTCCTTTTCCATCGCGATAGATGACGTGATAAATTCTTCGCTTATCGCCGCGTTTCCAGACGGCAGCATGTAAAATTCCCTTTCCGACGAACTTTTTATCCGCTACTTTTGTCACCATCATTTTCCCCGATTTAAAGAAAATAATGATGTCATCAATCTCAGAACAATCCTGAATGTATTCTGCTTTACGCAATTTGTATCCAATAAAACCTTCTTTGTAATCGACGTACAGTTTCTCATTGGCAATGATTACTTTAGAGGCGCTGATGTTATCAAATACTTTAATTTCAGTTCTGCGTTCTTTTCCTGCTCCGAATCGCTTTTTAAGGTCTTTGAAATAATCGACCGCGTGGTCAATAATGTGTTCGAGCTTATAGGCAATATCCGCGAGTTCATCTTCAATTCGCTGGATGATTTCATCCGCTTTCGACTTATCGAATTTAGAAATGCGCTTAATTTTAATTTCTGTCAATCGAATAATATCGTCGCGCGTCACTTCCCTTTTCAAGTTTTTAACATACGGCCGTAGTCCTTTGTCGATCGCGTTGATCACGCCTTCCCAGGTTTCCTCCTCTTCGATGTCGCTGTAGATCTTATTTTCTATAAAAATCTTTTCCAGCGAACTAAAGTGCCACTGCTCTTCCAGTTCACCACGACGAATTTCCAGTTCTTTTTTGAGCAGGTCCACCGTGTTATCTGTGTTGGTGCGCAATATTTCACTCACTCCCAGAAAACGCGGTGTATCGCCATCTATAACAGAGGCATTCGGTGAAATCGAAATTTCGCAGTCCGTAAACGCATAAAGGGCATCGATGAGTTTATCGGGAGAAACACCACTGGCGAGATGGATCAGGATTTCAGCTTCCTGCGATGTATTGTCGTCAATCTTCTTGATTTTGATTTTCCCTTTGTCATTGGCACGGAGAATCGAATCGATCAAATTGGTCGTGTTCGTACTAAATGGAATCTCTGTAACGCTTAGCGTCTTTTTATCGACCTTGTTGATCTTTGCGCGTACCCGTACTTTTCCTCCCCGCAGGCCGTCGTTGTAATTCGTAAAATCAGCCATTCCACCAAAAAGAAAGTCCGGATAGATCTCTACTTTTTTACCGCGCAGGTGGTTGATGGAATTGTCAATGAGTTCGTTAAAATTGTGCGGAAGAATTTTACAAGCCATCCCCACCGCGATTCCTTCTGCTCCCTGAGCCAGCAAAAGCGGAAATTTGACGGGCAGGTTATCGGGTTCTTTGTTTCGACCGTCATAACTGGTCAACCAATCCGTTGTTTTATTGTTAAAAGCGACGTGCAGCGCAAATTTGGACAAGCGCGCCTCAATATAACGCGGTGCTGCTGCAGAATCGCCCGTTAGCGTATTTCCCCAGTTCCCCTGTGTATCGATGAGTAGCTCTTTCTGACCGAGCTGAACCAACGCATCACCAATCGAAGCGTCGCCGTGCGGGTGGAATTTCATGGTGTTACCGATGATATTCGCCACTTTATTGTAACGCCCATCTTCCATTTCGCGCATGGAGTGAAGAATTCTTCTTTGCACGGGTTTGAGTCCATCGTAGAGTCCGGGAACAGCGCGTTCGAGAATTACGTAAGAGGCGTAATCCAAAAACCAGTCTTCATAAAGACCGTTGAGCGGTGTAATCGTTTCATCGATCTTTTTCCCGCCGTTCAGTTCTTCGTTTTCATCATTATTTTCAGGCCCTTCATTCGGGTTTTCGTCTTCTGCCATAATTTATGATGCTTTAATATTTTTGGTCGCCATATTTTCCTCCAAAATCGCTTTTTCCAGGTCTTTCTCAACGCGGAGATTGTCCATGATAAATTCCTGTCGACTCGGCGTGTTTTTACCCATGTAGAACGATAATACTTCTTCGATCGACGCTCCTTTAGCCAATAATACAGGTTCCAAACGTATATCTTCGCCGATAAAGTGTTTGAATTCATCTGGTGAAATCTCTCCTAACCCTTTAAATCGCGTAATTTCTGCCGACTTTCCAATTTCTTTAACCGCTTTTCTGCGTTCATCTTCCGAATAACAGTAACGCGTTTTTTTCTTGTTTCTAACGCGGAACAAAGGCGTTTGCAAGACATACAAATGGTTGCGCTTCACCAGGTCCGGGAAAAAGCGCAGGAAAAAAGTCAACAATAACATCCGAATGTGCATACCGTCGACGTCGGCATCTGTCGCGATGACAATTTTGTTGTAGCGCAAGTCGTCCATGTCGTCCTCAATGTTCAGCGCGGCTTGTATGAGGTTGAACTCTTCATTTTCGTACACAACTTTTTTGGTCAACCCGTAAGAATTTAATGGCTTACCGCGCAAACTAAAAACTGCCTGTGTGTTGACATCCCGCGACTTTGTAATCGAACCGGAAGCCGAATCACCCTCAGTAATAAAAAGTGTCGTCTCCTCTCGCCTGTCGTTTTTTAAATCCGTGTAATGCACGCGGCAGTCGCGCAATTTCTTGTTGTGTAAACTCGCCTTTTTAGCGCGTTCACGGGCGATTTTCCGAATTCCAGAAAGCTCTTTGCGCTCTTTTTCCGATTGCTTGATCTTCTTCTCCAGGATTTCAGTCACCTCGCTGTTGCGGTGCAGGTAATTGTCCAGCTTTGTTTTGAGAAAGTCGTTGACAAAGGCCCGCATCGATTTACCACCGGGTTCAATATCCTGAGACCCAAGTTTCGTTTTGGTCTGCGATTCGAAAACGGGTTCCATAACCTTTACGGCAACGGCTGCTACGATCGACTGCCGAACATCAGAAGATTCGTAGGATTTATTAAAAAAGTCCTTAATTACGCGAGCTACGGATTCCCTGAAAGCACTCTGATGTGTTCCGCCCTGCGTGGTGTGCTGACCGTTCACAAAAGAGTAATAATCTTCTCCGTAAGTACGACCGTGCGTAATGGCCACCTCTATATCGTCTCCTTCCAGATGAATAATTGGGTAGAGCGGTTCTCCATCCTGATTATTTTCCAGGAGGTCTTTGAGTCCATTTTTCGACTGGTACTTTTCGCCGTTAAAATAAATGGCCAGACCGCGATTCAGGTAGCAGTAGTTCCAGAGCATCTTTTCGATGTACGGCACTTTGTAATTGAATTTTTTAAAAACTTCTTCGTCCGGATAAAATTCAACCATCGTTCCATTGCGCTCGTCGGTTTTTTCAACTTCTGCATCTTCGATCAACTCTCCGCGTTTAAAAACGGCGCGTTTCATTTCGCCATCGCGAACGGAATACACCATGAAATGTGAACTCAGGGCGTTAACAGCCTTCGTCCCTACTCCATTGAGTCCGACTGATTTTTTAAAGGCTTTCGAGTCGTATTTACCGCCCGTATTAATTTTTGAAACCACATCGACAACTTTCCCGAGGGGAATCCCGCGACCGTAATCGCGAATGTTGACCCAGCCATCTTTTACTTTGATATCGACGCGCTTTCCGTTCCCCATCACAAATTCATCGATCGAGTTGTCGATGACCTCTTTCATGAGAATGTAGATACCATCGTCGGCAGAAGAACCATCTCCTAATTTACCGATGTACATTCCCGGACGCATACGGATGTGTTCTTTCCAGTCTAATGACCGAATATTATCTTCTGTATAATTTGATTGATCTGCCATGTGAACGGATTTATGAACTCTAACGAACAAATATAATGTACATTTGCGCACCTTTTTCAAAAAATTTAGTAAGGTTATACACGATGCATCGTTAATAGCGATCTTCATAATATATCTGGAATAGCGCAGGATCAGGGATCCAGCGCAGCGGGTCAGGAGGTTGCATTTTTAAGAGATGCAAGTACGAAAAAGAATTATGTTGGATGAGTCCCAAGTCCACGCGATCGGAGTCGCGCGGCAGCTTGGGGGGAGTAAAAGGTAAAACGCAGCAGTACAATTGCAGCGAATCTGCGATGTAGCGCGAGCTTGAATATCCATTGTTGAAAAATGTTTTCTTGTAACTATTAAACACAAAAAAGATTGTTTTTCCAAAACAACAAGTAATTATGTTCTTTTTTATCGTCTAATAATCCCTTATATTTGTAAATAATTAAGATTAATAGACGCAAATAAGGCTTATTATGGAGAAAATAGCAGTAGTAATGACCAGCCTGAGAAAAGAAAAGGGATGGTCGCAAACAGATCTGGCTAACCAAAGCGGTGTTTCTCGTGAGATGATTAGTAAATATGAAAGAGGAATTGCCATTCCTTCGGTAGATGCTGCAAAAAAAATTGCAGATGCCTTTAATGTTTCACTTGATTATTTAGTAGGTGAAGGCATTAACGCGTCTTTTGACAAAAGCACATTAAAAAGATTACAGGAAATTCAAAATATGAAGCCAGAATTCAGAACACAGCTCTTTTCTGTAATTGATTCAGTGATTAGAGATTATAAAACACGCCAAAACTACGCATCATGAAAAAACAATTCATAACAAACGACTCCGGTAAAAAACTAGCCGTTATTCTGCCCATAAGCAGATACAGAAAGATGATTGAGGAACTCGAAGAGCTTGACGATATCAAAGCTTATGATGAAGCTAAAAAAGACAATGAGCCTTCCATTCCCATTGATGAAGCTTTTGACATGATTGAAAAAAAACGTAAAGCAAAATAAATGCCTTATAAAGTTACGTTAAAGAAAAAAGCCATAAAAGCGCTTACAAAGATCAATGAACCTTACTATTCAAACATTAAAGAAGCAATTTACGGTCTTTCCAATGATCCTCGACCCAAAGGCTGTAAAAAACTAAAAGGACGTGATGCCTACCGCATTCGTATAGCAAACTACAGAGCCATCTATGAAATTAATGATGAAATTCTGCTTGTTGATGTTGTAGAAGTCGGACATAGAAAAGATGTTTACAAGTAAAGCGAAGCAGTGCACACTCGATGTGAAAATCGGGACAGACCCGATGTGAGAACCGGAACAAGCCTGCTACGAAGCTAGGTGGAGGTGGCGCCGCAGGATCTGTGCAACTATCTTACATTGACATAGGTTTTAAATGTATCTCGAAGGACTTCACCTTTAATTGAGTCATATAAAACACCCATGGTATAAATATCTATTTCACCCTTTTCTTCAGGTATGAACTTATAATAAGCTTCTCCTAAATAATTATCTAATGGCTTCATTTGCCTATATTCACTCTGATTTATTTTGATATAAATTTTAGAATAGAAATCAACTGGCGGACAAGTTAATATCGAAAATATCTCGATGGTATCTTGCATAGAATATTCAAGCTTAGGAGTCGCTATGACAGGACTTAGTGCTAATCCATCTATATCGACAACATTTCCTAAAGTATCCCATTTAATAGCCATAAAAACATCACCATTATAATCAACAGAACTATGGTATTTCAACCTACCGTTTTTATCAAATTTCGTGTACTTTCCTAAAATATCATCTCCTTTAAAGCTAAATATTTTTTCTACTTCTCCGTTACGATAGTAAGAATGATGCAATCCTTTTTCGTTACTTTCTCTGTTGTTTTTAGTCTCACTAAAAGCATTTATAAATTCAATACTTAAAGAATCATCATAATATCCAATTTCCTTATTACTAAAACTGGTATCAACTAGTTGGGAATCTATCATTACTATATTACCGTTCACTTTTTTTACTTCTTTTTTTTTCTCACCATGATTTGTACAGGAAAGAGTAAGAATAAAAAATATGAACAACGCAAAGTTTATTTTCATTTTAGCTATTATTTAGTTTTGTTTATATTTCCATGTTTTATTCTGTCATTTTCAAGCTCTTCCTGTGAGCCACTTTTTTTACAAACAGTACATGAGTCTGTTTTTTCTTTTTCTTTCAGACTTGATGAAGGCATTCCACCATGTCCTGTTGAAGAATTACCCTCACCAGGTGACATCTCGTCAAAAGCTTTTTTCCCTTCATCATCATTAGAATCATTATCTATTAGATCTACAGCAGTATCCAAAATGTCTGCAAATCCTTTAAAACTCTCTCCTTTACCTTCAGCTTTTGACAAACCACCAAGTGCTGCCAGAAGAAGGTCGGCTTCAACAGACTCTGCATTCAGAGTTTCTGTTTCAGTTGAGCTATCCCCTGCTACCGCGCGACTCCGATCGCGTGGTTGTCTGAATCCTTAGCAATAATTTATTTTACAACTACCACTCCCTCCAGCATCCCATTTCCTCCACTATAATCAACTGCACTGCTGTAAACATAATCCCCAGGTCTAAAAACGAAGCCTTGTTCCACTCGATCAATGTGAATATAATTAATTTTCTGAGAAATGACTTTTTGTCTCGAGAGCTCAATTGGTTTATCCCGATTTATTAACTTTATCTCGGTATACTCATCTCGACAGGCTCGATGTATCACGGTACATCGCGTTGAGCTCGCATGCAATCGGTTAACTCAGCAGACATGCTCGGTTCATGAATTTAATTTTGAAGCTATTGAGGCACTAGCACCAATGGAATATATGCATATTTTGCGGGTTTATGTACTCTAACAAACAAATACAATGTACATTTGCGCACCTTTTTCAAAAAATTTAGTAAGGTTATACACGATGCATCGTTAATAGTGATCGTCGTGGTATTTCTCCGTGAATTACATCTTCGAAGAATAAAGCGGTTTATTGTTGCTGTTTTTCATACTTCGAAAAGTCCTTAGAATTGGAAAGAAAGGTGAATCCACAAGATGCACCACGAAGTAGCACCAATAGGTAATCTTGCGGCAGCCCTTAGTTTGTATCGTTATTTATTTAGAGCTTAAGGGATATGTTTATCTTGAGCTCGATAATAATGAATGACAACCAACCGATAAGAGTGAATTATTTGCGGCGCAAGGTATTCAAGACCTATCCCTCGATTAAATCGGGGGGATCTAATGAAAACTTAAATGGTCTGATTAGGCAATACTTCAAGAAATCTTCTGATTTTGAACCGATCTCCAAGGATCAAGTTAAGGCTGTAGAAGAGAAGTTAAATCGAAAACCAAGAAAGCGGTTTAAATATGAAAACCCTATATTTGTAATGGATAAATTATTGTTTTACGATAAAGTTGCATTAGTGACTTGAATTCTGCCAACAATAGATACCGCTGTGACTATAAAGAAGTTTAATTTTTTTAATAAAAATGTAACAATTTAAAACTGTAGACCATGGAAATTACGATAAGCATTAAAGACAGCAGTAAAGCAAAAGCTTTTCTAAATTTTATTAAAAGTTTGGACTTTGTTACAGTAAAGGAAAGTGATGAAAACATCAGTTATCCAACCATGACTGAAAAAGAGATTATTGACCGTGTAGCTGCAACAAATAAGCAAATAAAACAAGGTAAAACAGTTTCTCACGACGATTTAGAAGAAGAATCGAAAAACTGGTAGTATGAATATTGAATGGACGCTTGAAGCTAAAAAAGACCTCAAAAAAATCTATAAATTCTATACCAAACACTTTTCTGTAGCTCTCGCCCAGAAGATAAAAAACCAAGCTCTTAGCAAAGTTAAAACGCTCGAACTAGGTACAGAACTAGGACAAGAAGAAGAGCTTTTAAAACACCTCAAACAAGGACACCGATATTTGATTTCTAACCACAATAAAATTATCTACAAAGTAGAAAATAAAACCGCTTATATTACACACGTTTTTGATACAAGGCAGGATCCTGAGAAGTTGGGGTAGTTAAACGCAGCAGCTTACACAAGCGAGATCAGTGCATTGTTTGGCTACGCCTGTGGAAACGATTTGTTGAGAGATGGACTAGCGCAGGATCAGGAGATCCAGCGCAGCGGGGTATGTTCATTCATGGAGGATAGCGAACGTTGTTTCTGCAGAAATTCGTTTGGAGACAATCAAGGATGCTATTCAAAAAGTAAGACAAGGAATGGGTAGCGACGAATCCCGTTATGAACAAATCCAGCTCATTACCGATGGTGGTCCAGAAAATGACAACATCACTCTAAAAAACTATATGAAGGAAAATCAATCGATGATAACGCACGATATCGCTTTAAAAGACATCGTTCAGTCCAATTCTATGATGGAGGCTTTTTATAGTGTTGCAAAATACCGCTATTTGTACCTGCAAAAAATCCAGAATGGCGATGAACTTTCAAAAGCTTTTCGAGCACTCATCAAAGAATATCACTTTGAAAAACCGCATTATGCCCTGGGCATTTATACACCTTTCGAAATCCTAAGTGGCGCAACCCCCAATGAAAGGTTCACAGCAGTTTATAAAAAAGCAGCTATTGAACGCAGAAAAATGAATAAACAAGGCTGTAAACTGGCCTGTGAAAGTTAAAACCCACAAAATTACAAACCCAGCAAAGCAGTTTTCTAAATTTCACTATTCAACAACCTGACAAACAAATAACTGAACCAACATTTTTATTTATTTTTGCATATCAGTGTGTTACGAAATTTCGTTCCGTTTTTCTAAAAAAATCTGCGATGTGGCGAGGGAGGTGTAGTTGCTCGGGGGGATACGTTGTAAAATAAGATACGTTGGTCGAGGACATCTAAAAACAAGGCTCAGAACTATACTAAAAGAAAAAAAGTATGAGGTGTTTTACTATAAGGTTGCCAATGTAGAGTTTACACGGTTTAGAATAGAATGCACAGAGTTTCATCGATATGGAAAAGCCAACTTATTGGACAACAAAATACACCCTGCTAAGATAGCTGGAAAATATCCCAGATGTACTGAGATAGGTTGTAATGGCGAGGCCTATTAATTGATAACCCAAGTCCACGAGATGTAATCTCGCGGCAGCTTGGGGGATGTGGCGCTGGTAGCTTGGGGGCTATCCGCTAAAATTAAAAACTAAACTATCAAATAAGTTACTTACCCCAATGTGTTTTATTTTGTTTTTTGATTTTTTATCAACCTGAATCCCCCCTGCAAATTTGTTGTTTATATAAAATTTGATAAAAACTCTCGGGTAACCAGCATACTCTACCTCCAAATAATTTTTGTTAGATCTTTGTTGCAAACCTAATGTATTCACAGAATCATCAAAAACCACTTTTGTAACTTTGTCTTCTCCTAAGTATACTGTTTCTACCCTAACACTGTCATTCAGAAACCCTCCATCAAAGCATACCTCTATACGTTGTGAAAAGCAGCTAGTAATTAAAAGTAGAAACAATATAGGTATATAGATTTTCATAATTAAAAATTTAAAGTTATTCGTCGCTTCCTTCTACCAAAGTCCTTGCATTATCATGTAACACCTTCATGTTCTGCGAATTACTATTGTCTTCCATATTAAACTCATTTGATCCAGTGTTTAATAATTCGAATACACTCATGATCATTTCAACTTGCACTTCATCGAAGTTATCACCTCCCCCCGGTTTGGTACCTGGATCGTTTGGATGATGCATAATATTGTCATAAGAAAATTCATCAAAGGCCTTATCAGCAGTCCATCCTTTAAAAGCCCCGTACCCTTCAATGACATCTGCAAACTCAGCATTTGAATCAATAATTTTTGCAATATCTTTTGGATGGCCCAGCCCTAACCAGTGACCTATTTCGTGAGCAGCAGCATGCTTATCCCTGGATTTAGGAAAATATGCAGACTTCCCACCTAACTGATTTACAAAACCTCCTACATTATCTTTATCTATTTTATAATCACCTGTATGTAAATTAACCATATAGATTACGTGATCCTCCTCTTTTATTTCATTATTTTCTGTTTTTAGAGTCATATTGGATTCAAATGTTACTGACATTCCTTCAAACTCTTTAGAATAAACTTCTTTTAGCGATTTATTTAATTTATTGACATATTTATCTTTCGATTTTTCAGAAACTGTAGTTGAAAAATGATCAAATGAAACCACACCATTAAGTGAAATTTTAACTTCCTGATTTCCAGTCTCAGGATTCATATGTTTTGAAATTATAATTTCTTTCCCATCTGGATCAATTAAATAAATTGGAGAATTATCAACAAAATTGTATGGAGTTAGACCAGGATATTTCTTGCTTTTCGGATCCCTACTCAACCACCTCATAACTCTCGGATCATACATCCTCGCCCCAAAGTCATAACTGTTACCAGAGCCTTTAACTTCATCATCTTTCTCCATTCCATTAAATCCGTAGTCGTAAGAATTCGAGTTCCCAGACCTTCCGGGCATGATCATCCCGCCTGGATAATAGTCTGAGTAGGAAACAACATCAGCAAGATAATGGTCAACAAAACCGTTTCCATCATTTTCCGGGAGCTTATTATCAGTCACTACTTGTAGAACGTTTCCTAAGTGGTTACTCATCTCAAAGAATTTATCTCCCGTTATCATGGCTACATCGGTATTGATGTCAATGTTGCCAGGGTCGCTGCTCGCTATAATCTCACCAATTTTTTCCATTCCCACTCTGGATGATCCGTAGATATTTCTCTCCGAAAGGTACAAATTATTAGCTGAATTACTACCAACATTTTCGTATAATTTATACTTACTCATGGAGTTTCCTTGCGCATCTAATATGTAATATGTCGTAATAACACTATCGCTTAATGCCGAATATACTCGTTTTGAAATGCGATTGCCCATGGCGCCATATTCAAACTGAATGGTCTCTATGGCTTCACCTGGCTGATATTCAATAAAATCAACCTTATTGTTAACGGTCCAGTTGATGGACGAAATCTTTTCCGCATCATCTTTAATCAATTGACCAATTTCATCATATTCATAATTGTTTGGTGACTGGTCATCCAAATCAACAGAAAGCACCTGACCTTCATCGTCTTGTACTTGTGTTAATCGATTGTTGAATCCTCCGTTGACGGGGTCATCATAGACATAAGAGAGTTTATCTATTACCCCTGAAGATCCAGCGATTCTTAATAAATACGTTAGATTTCCATTTTCATCATATTCATATTCAGCCATATAATTGGATCCGGATTCAGGAGCACCTACTGTTCGATCAAAACCTTGCATTGACATGATACGATTGAGCTGGTCATAAGTATATTTTGTCTGGTGAGTCCCGATTGCATTTTCGTTTTCGTCACTAAGTGCGGTAAACATACTGCCAATGTTTCCATTGTAGATGTTAGCGGCGAGGTTAGGGTTTGCTCCTTTGGAATGATTGAGCATGGCCGTATTGGACGAATGATAATCATCTTCAAAATAGCTCAGGCTATATCCAAAGGCATCTCTCGCTCCATGTTGGTTGATATTGGTACTAGCCAAAGGATCGCTGTTGCCATCAGCCCCCATCATGGTTGCTTCATCTACTTCCTCTCCATTTACGGACTTTATCCAACCTTGTATGGTGTAGGCATAATCCATGGCTTGTACCTTTTGATCCCCGATTTCGGTACGTGCCAGTGGTCCGTGGTCATAATAGAAATATTTTGCGTCTTGTTGATACAGCACTTTGCGCGGAAATATGGGTTAAGCATTTTCTCTAAAATAACCGGTGCCCCCTCATTTTTTTCATAATTTTACCTCATTTTTATGCTGAAGTTATGGGGAAATTCAAACAAATTGTACTTATTTATATGCTTATCTGCACCGCGACAATTGCGCAATCGCAGCATTTAAAAGAGTATTTAACCCCTAAAATATACCTGGATAGTTACATTGGTCACGATCTACTCCACCCTTCTGACGGTCTTCGTCCTTCATTTATTTTTAATCATAAACGATTGAACGAGATAGGCTTAAATGCTGGTATTTTGGGATTTGACTACGATTATCGGCGGATCAAAGCCAGTCTTTCCGTTGTGAAAGGAAGTTACGCACGCTACAACATGGCCGAAGAACCTGCAGCGCTCGCTTCCGTTTATGAAGCCCATTTTTCATACCAGCTTCTCAGGGACCACGAACTCTGGATCAATGTGGGCATCATGCCTTCCAATCTGGGTTTTGAATCGGTATTGGCTCACCAAAACAAGACCATGACGAGGAGTATGCTCGCCGAAAATTCGCCCTATTACCTCAATGCGGCTAAAATTCACTACACATCGGGCAATGACAAATGGTATTTCGAAGCATTGCTCTCCAATGGCTGGCAAAAAATGATCGATGGCTATCCTTCTGTGGGACACACGGTTCAATACAGGCCCAGTGCAGAATGGTTGCTGAACAGTAGCTCCTTTATCGGTCAGGTAGACGTTTCGCCATTGTCGAACAGCGCAGACCTCCATCACCAGCGGTTCTTCCATAATTTTTACGTGCAGTATCAACGTTCTTCTCTTCAATTGACGGGCGGATTTGACTATGGCTATGACCAACTTGTCACCCAACCGCAAAATGGCGGTTCATGGCTTGCTGGTATACTGGAGTTCTCCTGGCAGTGGAATGAAAAATGGCACACGGGCGTCCGGGGAGAGTACTTTTACGATCCCAACCAATACATTGTTTCCAACTCGACCAACGACGTATTTGAAAATTTAGGAATATCGCTCAATGTTGATTACCGCCTGCACGAAAACATTTTGTGGCGCATTGAGGGTCGCGCATTTCAGTCGAGGAATCCTTTTTACGGCAGTCCACTGGATTCACAAACGCAAAGTTTATACGTGGGTACCAGTCTTACACTGCACCTCTGGCCCGATTAGTCTGTACAATACAACGTGTCAAAAGTAGTTGAATATCCTGCCCAAACACCGCGAGCTCCATTCGAGATGTTAGACGGCAGGTTCAAAGGAGTCGCAAACGGGCTTCCTCCCGTCTGCAATTGGGTGTATTTTTTTTCCAGAAAATCGTAAACGGGGTAATCAATTTTGGAAAATTTCACTACGACACTATCTCCTTCCTGATACCAGCCACGTTCATTTTCAGCCAGCGATTCATCCTCAAATCCCTGTGGATTTTCATAAGGGAAATCAAAGGTTTTTCCATTGAAAAATGCGTCGTCAAAGGCTGGATTAAAAGTGTTTTCAAATAACGCATCCACGGGAGTACCATCCGTGTTCTGATGAATGCGCTTCGCTTCCCAGAAATAGGCATCTTGCGGTGATGAAGGGTCGGAAAGGCGTCCCCAGCAAAATCCATTCCCCGGATTATCGGGGTCTTCTTCCCAGTACAAGGTATCCAGCGGGACCGGATCGAGTAAAGTGGTACTCGCTTCGTAATCGGTCGCCTCATGCGTAATATTTAACGTATAGGTTCTGCCCGTAACGCCTTTTAATGCTGGATTTGTCGTGGTGTACAAACAAAAATTGCTGTTCTCCAGGTCTACGCCTTCGATGCCGAGAAAATTTTCGAATTGTTCCACCACAGCAGGTGGCAGGTTTTCCGTACAGATCAGGTCGAGTGCAACCGTATTCTGACCGTCTGAAACAGTGACAACCGCATCGGATTCAAAACTGGCAACGAGTGAATCAGCATCCGTAGGTGCATAAATATCGCGCGATTTCGACAGCAAAACAATGGGGAAATCATCCGTTTGAATTCTTCCGTCTACGACGAGTTTGGGCTCGTGTTGAGGAATGTTCACCTCTACTTCTTTCGTGCAACCCGAGAAGATCAGCAACAAATATACAAGTGTTTTATAGCGCATCATATTCTTCATATTTGAAAATTCCACGTTATGCTGGGCAGGATGGGAAAGAGCGATACCTGCTGCACGTTGAGATTAAAATTACTTTCCATCAGATTCCCTTGATTCTGCACGTAAAGGAAAAAAGGATTTTGCCGCGAATAAACATTGTATACAGAAAAATTAAAGCTGTGTCGCCATTTTTTTTGTACCACTTCGTATTCATTTTTGCGGTCGTTCCACACTTTTTTCGTGGGTTGATCATTCCAGGTCACAGATAAATCCAATCGGTGGTAAGCGGGCAATCGTGATGCGTTGCGCTCCTGAAATTCAAACTGAACGTCGCCGTCGTGCAAATACCAGCTCGTCGGAAGGGTTATGGTATTTCCGGTGGCAAAAACAAATGAAGCTCCCATCGACCAGTGTTCATTAAATTCGTAGCTGGACACAATCGATAAATCGTGTCTTCGGTCGTATTTAGCAGGAAAATAAGCGTTGTCATTGATGGCCTCAAACCTGCGTTCCGTCCTGGAGAGTGTATATCCGATCCAGCCGGTAAAATCTCCCCAGTTCTTTTTGAGGAAAAACTCGATTCCAACACTGTACCCTTCCCCCTGGGTGAGCAACTGATCGGTGTTTTCCTGAGCATTATCCTGCGGCAGTACCCCTTCGCGAAAGGCCACCAGGTTATTCATGGATTTATAATAAATTTCAACGGAGCTTTCATAGGTGTGGTCCTGAAAATTACGGAAATAACCGATGGAGCTCTGCCAGCCAATTTGCGGTTTGAGCAGGTCTGTACTGGGAAACCAAATATCCGTGGGCAGGGCTACAGCACTCAAATTGGCGAGATGAACGTACTGTGCGTTCCGGTTCCATCCCGCTTTGACAGAATTGTTCTCATCGATCAAAAAACGGGTGGATATGCGCGGTTCCCAATAACCGTAATTTGCGATAAGCGCCCCCTTGTCGTAATTGATGGTAGAATCGAGATTTCCTGCACTCTGCGGAACGTTGCGCTGAAAAGGTCCCACGTGCTGGAACGTACTGTAACGGATACCCGCATACAACTTCCAGTTTTCAGTGACATTAAAATCATCCGACAAATAAATTGCGGATTCATGACTCAGCAATTCCTGGGCTTCACCGAGGTCAAAATCAGTTTCTCCCTGATCGGCACTGGCAGAAATCGGCGTGAAAATATGGTAAACGTAGTTTAGTCCAGCGTTGAATTCGTGGCGGGGATTGGGTTTAAAACGCAAATTTACCTCACCCGAGTAGTCGCGGATGCCACTGTTAATTCCCACGCGAAAATCGTCTTGTCCGGACTCAAAAGCAAACTGATAGTCCGTTAAACCAACACTTGAAGTAAGTAGCCATTTATCATTGAAAACATGGTTCCACTTCACTGTTCCGATGGCGTTTCCCCAGGGCATATCCACACTAAAATCACCACTGCTCGTCGCAAATGTAAAATCATCTTTTCCGTAATATCCGCTGATAAAGATTTTGTCCTTATCGCTGAGTTTATAATCTATTTTCGCGTTGAGGTCATAGAAATAATAGCCCGTGCCGCTAAAATTGCCGTCGTCGGGAATGAACGGTTGCGTGATGAGATCGATGTACGTTCGCCGTCCGGATAGTTGTATAGCACCTTTGTTTTTCTGAAGCGGTCCTTCAACAGTCAGCCGGGACGAAAGCAGTCCCACTCCTCCTCTGGCGCCCCATTTTTCTTTATTGCCTTCGTAGGATTTTACTTTCAAAACAGAGGAAAGTCTGCCGCCGTAACGCGCCGGAATTCCAGCCTTGATCAATTCGACTCCTTCGATCGCGTCGACGTTGAATACAGAGAAAAAACCAAACAGATGCGAGGCATTGTAAACATGTGTACCATCGAGTAAGACAAGGTTTTGATCTGGAGGTCCCCCACGTACGTAAAATCCTTGTGTACCTTCTGCGGCTGATGAGACACCCGGTGTGAGTTGCAGCGTTTTTATAATATCCACTTCTCCCATAAATGCAGGTAATTTTTTAGCATCCTTCATTTTGAGTTCCACCTTCCCTACTTGTACGCCGCTGACGTTGGCATCTTTTTCTTCACCGCGAACGACGACTTCTTCCAGTTCTTTCACTGATTGCGTTTTACTCAATTGAATCGTCATATTTTGTTCCATAGAATCGGTATAAAAAAGAGTCCAGGGCTCATATTCGGGATGTCTGACCATCAATTTGATCGAATCCGCACATGGATAATCCAGCAAAAAAGTACCTTTCTCATCGGTGATTGTACCTGTTTTACCTGCTCCCTCAAGGATGACTTTGGCAAAAGGAACAGGCTCTCCACTTTCCTGCGCTTTTACTGCTCCGGTCAACTGACATTCCTGCGCGGCCGATGTACACGCCAAAATGATAATTGTCAGAAAAGTAAGCCAGTATTTCATCATATCTGCAAAACTAACGCTTCTCCTTTAAATTTGATATTTTCATGATAGGATTACCAATGTAATTCGTAAAACAATAATGAATGGTTATTAAAGATACAGATGTTAGATAATTAGACAATAGATGTTAGATAACTGATATTAAGAAATCTAAAATCTAACATCTCCAATGTCTAACATCTTTTATAAATCTGAGCAACCAATGAGAAAGAATGTTTTAAATTAAAATGCCTATCGGATTCTTTGCCAGTATTTTTGCGGATAAATTTGTTATATCGAGCTCAGCGAATCAAGCTTCTTCAACACTGTTGACCTGTTAAAATGCATAAAGCGATCTCATTTTGAAAAACTCATTTCGACGAGCTCAATGTGTCACAGCGCATAGCTTTGCGACTACTTTGCGCCCTTTGCGGTTATTATTGATGCTTTCGATCAGCACAGGTACGGTTAAGAACCCAAATAAACACAGTCCTTAATTTGCCATTATTAACGAAACCTAAAAATTGCAGCTTGTAAACATCCCGACAGGCGTTTAAATTAAAATTTATGACCTATCTTGAAACCGACTAAAAGGAGCTCAACGCGATGTGCTGAGCACCCAAATCGAAGTGAAGTTAAACCCATTTTCATGATTCAAAAAAAGAGTTGCTGCTGAGCGATATTGACATTAGAGTACTCGTTCAGCCCGTGCGAACCACCAAAGTGACGAAAGTAAAACAACTATTTATTGTGTATGCATAGAAATTTAATTAATTTCGTTAACATGAAGCAAAATTCCATTAAAGCGCCATTGAGTGAAATGCTCAACATCGATTATCCGATTATCATCGCCCCTATGTTTTTGGTTTCTAATGAGGCCATGCTCATTGCGGGGATCAAGGCAGGAGCGACCGCAGCAGTACCTGCTCTGAATTATCGTACTACAGATGCCTTGCGGGAAGCAATCCAGAATGTCAAACGCGAAGCAGGAGGTCCGTTGGGCATCAATTTGATCGTAAACAAGAGTAATTTTTTATACAAAGAGCAACTTGAGATCATCTGTGAGGAAAAAGTGGATTACATCATAACGAGCCTCGGATCTCCGGAAGAAACGATCAAAAAAGCACATCAACACGGCATCAAGGTGTTTTGCGACGTCACCGATCTGAAATATGCTAAAAAAGTAGAAAATTTAGGTGCCGATGCACTCCTTGCTGTCAATAAGGAAGCCGGTGGACACGCGGGCAATATTTCAGTGAAAGAACTGGTTCCGTTGTTGAAAGAAAACTGCTCGATCCCGGTGATTTCAGCTGGAGGAGTTGGGACTGGAAAAGAAATGTTCGAAGTCATGGAGAACGGAGCGGATGGATTGTCGATGGGCTCTATTTTTATCGCTTCGGAGGAAGCCAATGTCACAGATGAATACAAACAAGCCTGCGTCGATTACGGAAAAGATGACATCGTCATGACATCGAAATTGTCGGGAACGCCTTGCACGGTCATAAAAACGCCGTATGTGGAGCAAATCGGTACCAAACAAAATTGGTTGGAAAGGTTTTTAAATAAAAACAAAAAGATAAAGAAGTGGATCAAAGCTTTCACTTTCATGAAAGGAATGAAATCACTGCGAAAAGCGGCTTTTAGTGCAACCTACAAAACACTTTGGTGCGCCGGTCCGAGTATCGAGCACGTTCATGCCGTTCGCCCGATTAAAAAAATTATTGATCAACTCGTAGAAGAATATTATCATGGCAAAAACGCTTAGTTTATCCGCAATGCGCCGCAAGTTATGGCTCATGGGAGTCGTTAAAATCCCCATGATTGCCTATGTAAGACCGCGATTACAAACGATTGACAGTGAGTTGGCACTGGTGAAAATAAAATTGCGCAGACGCACTAAAAACCACCTTAAATCCATGTATTTTGGTGCATTATCCGTAGGTGCTGATGTCGCCGCGGGACTGCATGCTTTTTATTTTGCTGAACAAGCGGGAGAACGGGTTTCTTTTGCCTTTAAATCCATGCGTGCCGAATTCATTATGCGAGCAACAACAGATGTATATTTTCTGTCTAAAGACGGTGCACTCGTAGAAAAAACGTTCCAGGAAGCCGCAAAAACCGGAGAACGGCAAAATAGAATGGTGATTGTAGAAGCGCGAAACACGAATGACGAAAAAGTTGCTATTTTTGAGATGGAAATATCTGTAAAAATCAAATCATGAAGTATATCTATCTACTACTCGGCTTGACGTTATTGGCTTGTGCTACTGGAAAAAATAAACAAAATACTGCTATGCAGAATCTAACGGTCAATGTTGATATCATCAAAAACCAAATGCCCACGACAGATGGCTCAAATAACAATTACGCTATTGTCAAGTTGCACGCCGGTGGTGACACCCTTCAGGATGACTGGTCGCTCGCTGAATTTACTTTGATGGACGAGGATGAAGCCATTTTACATCAAATTGACGGTCAAAAAATAGAGGACTCCGATGTACATGCGAGCGCACTCGGAAAGAATATTAACGTGCGCAACCTCCCCGGCGATATTCCTTCCACTGTACTTGTTCGCGTCGACTTCGTTTCCACATCCGGCGATGAATTCAGTTATAAAACGGATCCTATTCGTCCGAAAGTGGTTCAGTGAGTAGTGAGCAAGAGTATGGAGCATACAGTAGTGAGCATACAGCAAGAGTGTTGAGTGTTGAGTGCTGAGGGCTGAGTGCTGAGGGCTGAGGCTCTCGAAGCCCGAAGCCCGAAGCCCGAAGCCCGAGGTTCGCCTGTACGAGCTGTTTGCACGGTTAAAATTCCGCTCTCTCCCCTCTACTCTTGCTGTTTCCTCTATACTCTTGCTCTATGCTGTATGCTCTTGCTGTATGCTCTGCACTGTTGCTGTTCTCTCGTTTGCTTTTTGTAATTTTGCACGGAAATAAACGAACATCATGAATACTTTTCAAGGTACAGATAACTATATTGCTTCCAAAGATCTTTCCGTCGCGGTAAATGCGGCAATACAACTGGAAAAACCGTTATTGATCAAAGGAGAGCCCGGCACGGGAAAGACCCTGCTGGCACACGAAATCTCTAAGGCGCTCGACAAATCAATTATTACCTGGCACATCAAATCTACGACGACGGCGCAACAAGGACTTTACGAGTACGATGCGGTATCGCGTCTGCGCGACTCTCAGCTGGGCAACGACAAAGTGGACGATATTTCCAACTATATCAGGAAAGGTAAACTTTGGCAAGCCTTCGAATCGGAAGAACAAGTGATTCTGCTCATCGATGAGATTGATAAAGCGGACATCGAATTTCCCAACGACCTGTTGCTGGAGCTGGATAAGATGGAGTTCTTTTGTTATGAAACAGGTCAGGAAATCAAAGCAAAACACCGGCCCATTGTTATCATTACTTCAAACAATGAAAAAGAACTTCCCGATGCCTTTTTGAGACGTTGTTTCTTTCACTACATCGCATTTCCAGAGCGCGACACCTTGAAAGCAATTGTTGACGTCCACTACCCCAACATCGCCACTGATCTTATAGAACGCGCAATGGATGTTTTTTATTCCATACGGAATCAGCGCAACATCAAGAAAAAACCTTCTACCAGTGAACTGATCGACTGGATCAAGTTATTAATGGTGGGAAAA
>JBNJEH010000029.1:0-34473 GCA_051745635.1 Bacteroidota bacterium | reverse complement strand
CTCGTAGAGATACGAGGCTTTTTTATTTCCTAAAAATTTAACTTAGAAGCATAACTTGAGGGATGAGAACCCCCGGGTTCGAACCGTAACGCAGTGGAGCTCACTGACCGTTTTTTCGAGTACGGGAGAAAAACGAGTCAGTAATCCCTCTTTCTCCGCTGAAGGTTGTTCCTAAAAGAACGGCCTTTTTTTGTATCGGAACTTTTCTTTGAAATAGCGGCAGAGGGATGAGGGATCAGTCTCAAAAGTTGGGGGGAGCGTAAGGAGTTAAAACTTTTTGAAAGGAATTACCGATTTAGATCATCGAATTTAGCAGTATACATTTCAGCTCGTACTAGATTGTTTTTTTTCGCAAATCCTGATGAGCAGAGCTTACGGGACTAACACTGGAGAATAAGAGCTTAAGTACCAGCCTCTTTGTTTTCAAATAAGAATTTAGGTAGGTAATATAGTTATCATAAGCATAAAATTTAAGAGACTGGGAGGATGCGCATAGGAAAATCAGTTCGGGGTACCCACTACCTGAAAACTTCGCGATCTCGATACGATACTGATGCTTCGTTTCACTTCGATCAGCATCATTCACATTCGATATGCTTATCTCGGCACGCTCGATATATCACAGTGCATCGCGATCGCCTTGCATAATGGTAAGGTGATCGAGTGCTGCGTAATGTAATGAAGCAGAGTATCGAGAGCACCGAAATAGAGCAGATATTCCAAGCGCTAGATTTTTCCTGCCCTCGTCTCACGGGGTTGTTTTACTTTTTTTGGCAATGAACCGAGCGAAGCGAGCTCATTCACACATTTTAAAATCAACATGCGTGAATAAAAAAAGTAAAGAAGGTCTAAAAAGAAAAATCACAAATGATGAATAATTACTTCTCTGATTGATCGAAATTCATGCTTAGTCCCCAACTTTTGATCTTGATTCGGGATGAGAACCCCCGGGTTCGAACCGTAACGAAGTGGAGCTCACTGACCGTTTTTTCGAGTACGGGAGAAAAACGGGTCAGTAATCCCTCTTTCTCCGCTGAAGGTTGTTCCTAAAAGAACGACCTTTTTTTGTATTCGGAACTTTTTTAAAATGGCGGTGGAGGGATGAAAACCTCAAAGAGTGGATAAACTTCTGCTGGAAGCCTTCTCTGGGTGATTCACAAAAAACGGGATGACTGCTGTACTTTGATTTGTTGAAATTCTACGGCTACATCAATAGCAGCTAAAAGAATATCGTCATTCGTAATGTTCCCATTTAAAACACCTTGAATGGTATTTTTAGAATATGTCTTTTTATTATTTTTTTTGAGTCTCGAATTAATCGCTGCATATTTGTGGCGTGGTAGCCTTTCTCTCAAAGGCTTTAGATCTTTTTTATTTATTGATATGGAAGATTTAGAATGTCTCATATACCCACTAATAAAACAAAAATAAGACATAAAAATGTTTTATAGTATAAAAAAAAGACAAAAAAAGAACATAAATAGAATTACAATGGTACGTCTACACTTGTATGGCGAACTATATTTGTAGTATGGGACAGTATAAAGGGAGGCATCATGGTAGATTTCTCAAGTTAATTATAGATAGGTCAAAGAAAAAAACGACAGAAATTATTGATCTTTCTGGCTATTCTCGCTCTTCTCTTTATCGATGGTTCAAAGAAGAAAAACTTGATATGGAGAAGGTGCACAGGATAGCTATTGCTTGTGGAATAGATGTCGACGGGGAATTGCCGGAGTTAGATTATTACAGAAAAGTCAGACAAAAAGCCGATCATCCAGTCAATTCAGATGAAAGTTATATTTCACAAAAAAAATACGTAGAAGTCCTAGAAGAACTCAACGAAGTTCGCCAGCAAGTGAGCGATTATCAAGAGAAATACTTCAAGCTTAAAGAACGTATTCATAAACTGGAGCAGTCGAAAAGTGATAGTGAATGACCATTGTTACCCCGTGTCATTAATGAAACAAAGATCCATTGATGTGGTGAAATCTACAAACGCAAGCCCAATAAACAGACATCATCTGTTTGTTCGGTGCTGCCTTTCCATTGCTCAAACTGTTCTTCCACGATGTTGCGCTGTTCATGTAAGGGGCTCTGACTAATTTTAGTAAGGAATTGATGCAATTGCTTCGATTTATATTTTTTGTACCTAAACCCTCCCACTTGATCCTGAAAACCATCAGACCCCAGATATACTGTAGTTCCGGGGGTGTAAGATATTGACTGCGTGGAGAATTTGCGTTCTTCCTCGATTTGCCATCCTCCAATCGGATATCGACTACCTTTGTAAATCGTTGGTTGTTGGTTCGTATCGACGACCAGCATTTTGCGATTCGCAGATGCGTAATGCAGTCGCCTCGTTTTGCGATCGATACAAATGATCGATAAGTCGATCCAGGGATTGTCAAAAGGATTGCGTTCTTTGCTGAAACTTTCTATAAATTTTTTGTCGACTTCCTGAAGGATTTTACTGACCTTTTTGATCCCCTTGTTCATAATGACATACTCAAAAAGGTTGAGTCCGAGCACAGAGAGCAGCGAAGCGGAGATACCGTGACCCGTGCAATCGCCAACAACGAGATAATTCAAGCCATGTTTTGTGCCGACCCAGTAAAAATCTCCTGAGACGATATCTTTTGGTTCGTAAAACAGAAAGTAATCCTTTAAAACGCGATCCAAATGGCGTTTTTTCGGTAATAACCCGGTTTGTACGAGCCGTGCGCTTTCTAAACTCTTCTGAATTTCCTTTTCACTCATCTCGAAAAATCATTTTCTGGTACAAAGGAACAACTGTTTTCTGTGGGTGGAGTTAAGTGATGATTAAGCTGTATTTACAGTTGATACGCAGTAATCTAAACGACTAAAACCAGCGTATATTAAACGTTTTTAAACACGGTTTAACAGAAAGGTAATTGGACAATAATATCATATTAATACAATTAAAAAAGACTTTTTTCCGCACCCTTGAAAGCCACGCGGATGTGCGTTTTTCAAGCGTTTCGCAACTGGTCACAAAATTTCTCTTTTCTCGTGTGGCATTATGGGAAAGTGTCTAACAAATAAACTTAAAATGTTAAACATTACATAGGCTTTGTTGTTGTTGAAAGAAAACATTTGCCATGAAGAAACATTTGATTATAGGAGGATCCGGAGGTATTGGAAGTTCGATCATTCATCAACTTCCGAAAGCTGACGAAGTGATTAATATTTCGAGAAATAAACCGGATGTCAATCGAAACATCACGCACCACAGCCTGGACGTTTTAAAAGACGATTTACCCGAGATGAAAGGAATCGAATCAATCATATATTGTCCTGGATCAATTAATTTAAAGCCCATTGGAAGTTTAAAAATCGAAGACTTTCAAGACGATTTCAATATCAATGTTCTCGGTGCTGTGCGCGTGATCAAGACCTATCACCGGGAACTGAAGCGCAATGGCGGAAGCATCGTCATGTTTAGTACCGTAGCTTCAAAAATAGGGATGCCTTTTCACAGTTCAGTGGCTGCTGCAAAATCCGGTGTGGAAGGATTGGCTAAATCACTCGCCGCAGAATTAGCACCGAAAGTGCGCGTGAATTGTGTAGCACCTACAGTTACAGATACGCCCCTCGCAGAAAATCTGTTGCGCAACGAAAAAGCACAGGAATCGACCAAAGAGCGGCACCCGTTAAAAAATTATTTAAGTGCTGAAGAAGTAGCGAGCATGGCTGTTTATTTAACGAGTGACCAGTCGAGAAACATTACAGGTCAGGTCATCGGTATCGATGCGGGAATAGGGAGTGTTAGGACTTAAAAACAATACTTTTAGAACGTGTAAACCAGTGCGAGCGACAGCGAAGAAAAGTATTGCCCTTTATTGAGTAATTTCTGGTGAAATTCTCCGAGCACAAAATTAGCCGGAGGATAAGCCTGGTTAATTTTATGCGCCCTGACAGGTACTAATGAGTTTTGATAACTAAGTTGAATAGACCAAGGTGCTTTAAATATATATTCAACGCCAAATTGTGCGCTCCATTCAAACGTATCGAATGTACGCGGATCCTCAATATCGCCGTATTGCGTGCGTTCGCGTTGATTGATTTTTACGCCGAATACGGGAGCAACACTGAAGCGGAAAGATTTATGTGCGTATTTCAGGCTGAGTGGTGTCTCGATGTAATTGACCCGCAAGCGATAAGTATTGATACTGTTCTTGGTTTTGTAGATTCGAGCTCCTTTTTGATTGGCGCGAATTCCGAAACGCACAGACCAGTCAGCATTCCAGTTGTAGGTAACTGATCCGCCGGCAACACCTCCAAACTGAACAAATCCATAAGCGCCGTCTCCGCTAATTTGACCCGCCGTGATCCCAGCTCGAAGTGCAGGTGTAAAAGATTGTGCCCAACTCACCGTAGGGAATTGGGCACAACTTATAATCATAAAAATTAATCCTATGCGCAGCATTTTAGCAATATAAATGCTCTATTGTTTTGGCTGCGGCTGTGGTTGCTGCTGCGGCTGTGGTTGCTGCTGCGGCTGCGGTTGTGGTTGCTGCTGCTGTTGCCCTTGAGGCATTTGCTGCGGTTGTTGACCACCTTGTTGCGGCATTCCGCCACCGCCACCTTGCTGCTGTTGCTGCATTTGTTGCTGCATCTGCTGCTGCATTTGATCTTCCATGCGTTTGCTTAACTCTTCTGCTTCGGGGCACTCTTTGAAAAATTCTAACTGCTTTTCCTGTAGCTCCTCTTCTGATAAATCATCAAAGCCTTCCTGATAGTCAGCAGAAATACTGTCGCATTTTGCCAGTTCTTTTTCGAACTTCATCTCCACTTTTTCCATGTTTTCCTGCGTACGACCGCTTTCGTCCAATTCGCTCATGACCTTATCCGATAAGGATACGCAGTCACACATCGTATTGAGTGTCATCGCTGTTTTTTCTTCACTTCCGTTTTCCTGACTTCCGCTTTCTTCTTTTCCGTTTTCTTCTGTTCCACCCTCTGAATTTCCAGAGCAAGCCATTAAGCTAACACCTAAAACAAGAGAAATTGATACTTTAAATACATTCATAATCATTCAATCTATTATTTATTTTTTACAAACAAACGAAATATTTTTCTCCTACCCGCGTCTCGTGAGTGGAATTTTGGTTTTTACTGTGAAATTTAACACAAATTATAATGCCGGGTGCTTGAATTTGAATTTCATCTAACGCTTTAGCATTCACCATAAATTAATGCTGAGGGGTTTGGAAGGGCTTGATTTCACTGCGACTGCAATGCATTGGCAGGAGCGGAAAAACTTGTTTTTAATGAATTAATATGCTTTTGGATTAATTCTCTTTTAAATGTCGTACATTTGCACCCAATTTTAATAGATAGTATGACCTTTAATGATTTAGGGCTGAGAAGCCAGGTGGTCAAAGCTGTAACAGACATGGGGTTTGAGCAGCCAACACCAATCCAGGAGCAAGCTATCCCACACTTATTGAAATCTAAAAGTGATTTTGTGGGGCTTGCACAGACTGGAACAGGGAAAACAGCCGCTTTTGGGCTTCCATTAGTGCACAGAATAACGTCTAGCCAACGATTTCCAACAGGCTTAATCATTTGTCCAACGCGTGAACTGTGTTTACAAATTGCAAATGATCTCAAAGATTATTCGAAACACGAAAAGTCAGTAACAATTGAAGCTGTTTACGGTGGAACGGATATTCGCACGCAAATGCGCAATATCAAGAAAGGTGTCGCAATAGTCGTTGCTACTCCTGGTCGTTTGGTGGACCTCATCAACCGAAAAGCGGTAAACTTGAGTGAAGTCGAATGTGTCGTCCTGGACGAAGCGGACGAAATGCTCAACATGGGATTCAAGGAAGACCTTGATTTTATTTTAAGAGCAACGCCCGATGAAAAAAGTACGTGGTTGTTCTCGGCAACGATGCCAAAAGAAGTGGCGCGAATAGCGAAAAACTACATGACCGACCCACTCGAAGTGAGTATCGGGAATAAGAACGAAGCGAACGAGAACATCGACCACATCTATTTTGCGGTCAAAGAACGCGATCGCTATGCCGGGTTAAAACGATTGATCGATTTTAATCCCAAAATTTTTGGATTGGTATTTTGTCGTACGCGCAGAGAAACGCAGCAAGTTGCTGAAAAACTCGGTAAAGAAGGCTATAGCGCAGAAGCACTGCACGGCGATATGTCACAAGCGCAGCGCGATCGCGTCATGAATCTGTTCAGAAATAAGAGTATTCAGCTGCTCGTGGCGACTGATGTTGCTGCACGCGGTATTGATGTTGATGATATTACGCACGTGATTAATTACAACCTGCCGGATGAGGTGGAGAACTATACACACCGAAGTGGTCGAACTGCACGGGCAGGGAGAAAAGGTGAATCGCTGGTGTTGATTAATACGCGCGAAAAGTACAAGATCAATCAGATCGAAAAAATCATCAACCAGAAGTTTACGTTTGCTGAAATTCCCCAGCCCGAAGCGATATGCGCGATTCAATTGGAGTCCATGATCGACAAGGTGAAGGAAACAGAAGTAAATGAAAGTGAAATAGAGCCGTTTATTCCACATATCCTGGAGGATTTAAAAGATTACTCGAAAGAAGAAGTGATCAAGAAATTTGTTTCGGCCGAGTTCAATCGCTTTCTAAATTATTACAAGAAAGCAGGTGACCTCAACGCGAAAGTTTCAGATAAAGCAGATGCCGGAGGTGGTCGTTCAAAACGTTCGCGCGGAACCGATGAAAACAAACAGCGATTCTTTGTATCACTCGGCGAAAAAGATGGATTGAACCCAGGTGGATTGTTGCGGGTAATTTGCGACGCTACGGGCTTAAAATCAAATACGATAGGAAGAATTGACATTATGCCTGCTTTTTCCTTTTTCGATGCCGACAAAGGAGATTCCGATAAAATTCTCGCGCAAGTGAGCGGAGCAGAGTTTGAAGGAAAGCGACTGAATATCGAAAAAACCGCGAGCAAGAGTTCAAAGGGAAAACGAGGAACGGGTCACGGCAAACGCCAGGGCCGGGGAGGCGGTCATCGCGGTGGTGGAAACCGCAGAAGAAGATAAATAAATTTGAGAATTGACATTTGAGCGTTTTAGAATGGTAAACGCTAAACTCAGAACTAACATAAAGTATGGAAATAAGAAATATTGCAATTATTGCACACGTTGACCACGGAAAAACGACGTTGGTAGATCGTATGATTGAAGCGGGAGATTCATTTACCGACCGCGATCGCGAGAACGCGGGAGAACTAATGATGGATAACAATGACCTCGAAAAAGAACGGGGGATCACGATTGTTTCCAAAAATGTGTCCGTGGTGTATCAGGGTAAAAAAATTAATATTATTGATACTCCCGGTCACGCCGACTTTGGTGGTGAAGTGGAGCGCGTTTTGAACATGGCAGACGGTGTTTGCCTTTTGGTCGATGCCTTTGAAGGACCGATGCCACAGACCCGTTTTGTTCTGCAAAAAGCACTGGACATGGGGCTGAAACCATTGGTGGTAATCAACAAAGTAGATAAGCCGAACTGTACGCCGGATGAAGTCAACGAAAAAGTATTTGACCTGATGTTTGAATTGGATGCCAATGAAGAGCAGCTCGAGTTTGAAACGATTTACGGCTCGGCAAAAAACGGATGGATGTCTGAAGACTGGAAACAGGAAACGGATTCCATCGAACCATTGCTGGCAAAGATTCTGGAATATTTCCCGCCCGTGGAAATAGAAGAGGGAAATACGCAAATGCTTATTACTTCACTGGACTATTCTTCTTTCGTGGGACGGATTGCTATCGGACGATTACAGCGCGGAAAGCTAAAGCCAAATATGCCCGTTATCCTCAGCAAGAGTGATGATAAACAGGAAAAGCACCGCATTAAAGATGTCTTTATTTACGAAGGCACCGAGCGCGTTAAGACCGATGAAGTGCAGGCCGGAGATATCTGTGCCGTCACTGGACTGGAAGGGTTCGAGATTGGAGATTCCATCTGTGACGCGGAAAACCCTGAGTCGCTCGAAAAAATATCAATTGATGAGCCCACGATGAGCATGATGTTCTCCATCAATGACTCACCATTTTTTGGTCAGGAAGGAAAATTTGTCACTTCTCGTCAAATCGATGAGCGCCTGCAGAAAGAGCTGGAGAAAAACCTGGCACTTCGCGTAGAAGCAACGGACAAAGCCGATAAATGGATGGTTTATGGACGCGGTGTTATGCACTTGTCCGTTTTGATCGAAACGATGCGTCGCGAAGGTTATGAACTGCAAGTAGGCCAGCCTCAAGTGATCATTAAAGAGATTGATGGTAAAAAATGTGAGCCCATTGAAGAATTGACCATTGATTTACCGGAAACTTACTCGGGAACGGCAGTTGAGGCCGTCACAAAACGAAAAGGAGAAATGCTCAATATGGAAGCGCGAGGAGACCGTATGAACATTACGTTCAACATTCCATCGCGCGGCATCATTGGATTGCGGAATTACCTGTTGACACAAACAGCGGGTGAAGCGATCATGAATCACCGTTATATTGAATTCCAGCCTTACAAAGGCGATATACCCGGTCGTTTGAACGGTTCAATGATCTCTATGGAGAAAGGAACGGCCATTCCTTATTCGTTGAACAACTTACAAGAGCGCGGTAAATTCTTTGTGGATCCCAACGAGTCGATCTACGGAGGTCAGGTGATCGGAGAGAACTCGCGCCAGGGTGATTTAGTGGTGAATATTACGAAAACGAAAAAGATGAGTAACATGCGCTCTTCAGGGGCGGATGATAAGGTGCGCATCGCTCCGGCAATAAAGATGTCGCTGGAGGAAGCACTGGAGTACATTCAATCTGACGAGTACGTAGAAGTCACTCCTGAGTCTCTGAGAATCCGAAAAATTCTACTTTCAGAAAACGAGCGCAAGCGCGCCGGAAAATAAACTTAGAGCATTGAGCTCAAGTAGAGGACTGTTTGAAAGAGCAGTCCTTTTTTTGATTGTTGGCATACCAACTTAGACATTGTCAAGAAACGATACGTTTTTCGTGCTAAGAACGTTGAAACTGAGCAAATCTGGTCTCAAAAATGGGATAAAGTGTTTCATTCCTTGCTGTATCCTATTTATTTCGTTACCTTGAGAGGAGAACATTATCACTGTCCGGATAGCTCGATGTTTTAAAAATATTGACAGTTATTCGTTAAGTCACAGCAGGAATAAGTGAGGGCAGTGTTTTTTTACTCAGAATTCCCAAATAAAATAATAGAAGACATGAAGGTACGCGTTAAGGATATACAAACGGTGAATGAAATTCCGTCATATTGGACAAATGAAGACTACAAAAAGTTGCTTGGAGAATTTGATTTTCCCGATGCGCAATCGGTTAAAACGGAGAATTTAAAAGAAATGCTCTTTATGGCAATTGGCGATGTTGAACCGAGCGAAGCAGCGAGTATAGTGCTCAATTATAAACTCGGTGAATCATTGAATGATGGTCAGATAGACTCCCTTTCTCACGAAATGCTGGTCGATAAAGTAGCGGAGGAATATCCCGAGCCGGATTTACATTATGATTTATTCAATATTAATCAGTTCTTATTTAAAGCCTATAATGGTACCTTTCCGAATACCGAAGCAGTCCGCTTCAAGTTTGAAGTCGTTCAGGACGATGGTATTGAAATTGGAACCAATAAGGAGATTTTGGCTAAAGTTTTTGCAGGCGGGTTAAAAGACAGCTGTTTAATCAAACGATTGTTTGCCGAGCAATTGGAAGGCAAGGCAGCATTTGAAGACGCGCATAAATTTATCTGGACGATCGAAAACCCCGAAAAGAATCAGTATCAGTTGCTGACTTCGAAATATTGGGCGGATAAAGCTGATCTCATCGCACCCGAATTCAACGTTGACGTAAATATGTTTGAAGAAGATTAGCGATCAATTCGCTACTATTTTTGATATGACCTTCCTTGTGTTGTTCTTTTACTTGCAATGATCCATAATACCATTGCGCTTATAACTGCAGCAAAATAACACCATACCGAAACAACGTATTGCGAATAGAATATTTCAGTAAAAATATAAGACAGAAATATTGCTGAACCCAAAATCCAATTTTTTTTGTTTCCTGAGGTGAAAGGAGGAACAATCGTCACAATGATATAAATGACACCTCCCAGATAGCGAAATTTCATCGGATAATCCTGATTATACGAAATGTGATTTCCTATAACCTCAGCTTGCATAGGATAGGTCAATAAATAATATCCTAATACACTACCAAACAAGACGCCTAGCCCCAGAAATATTTTACCCAGCACCTTTGATCCTTCTCTTTTAAATTTTAAGAATGAAAATGGAATCCACATTGGCCAAAGAACCTGAGCAAAAAAGATAAAGGTATGAGAAGAAAAGGCTTCCAGAAAAGCATAATCAGGATTGGTTAGTGATAACCACACAAAACCTTCTGTTATCTGTTGTAATGCGAAAAGTAAAGGAATGCTCGCAAATGGAATATCCGATGGTTGTTTTGTTTTTCTGAGAGCGGCTACTCCAATAACAGTTAATACCGCCCCTGCTGTAAAACTTGCACTTGCTGAAAAACACATAAGTAAATAATTAGGTTGCGAAAAAGCAAAATCACTTTATCGACGGATAAACTTCAATGAAAATTCACAATTTTACTGTGTTTAAACAAGAGATTGTCTACCGCTCTAAGGTAACATTAAAAAGCGTCTTTTCCACGAATTGAAAATCTTACTAACATTTTGATTTTTTACAACGTATAAAATCCTACTTTTGCACAAAGCCAATAGAAAATGCAACTCTTAGACGGGAAATCCACTTCGAAAGCAATTCGAGAAGAATTATCTCAAGCCGTTCAACAACGCAAAAAATCTGGAAAAAAGACACCACACCTCGCAGCTGTACTGGTTGGAAATGATGGTGGATCGCTGACATACGTCGGTGCCAAAGTGAGGGCGTGTAAAAAAATTGGCTTTGAAAGCACGCTCATTCATAAAGAAGACACAATCACAGAGCAGGAGCTGCTGGAGCTCGTCGACAACTTGAATAATGATGACGACATCGATGGTTTTATCGTACAACTTCCGCTACCGGCTCACATCGATGAAAAAAAGGTGACACTCGCCATCGATCCGAAAAAAGATGTCGATGGTTTTCATCCGATGAACCTCGGGAATATGGTGCTCAATCTCCCTGGGTTTTTGCCTGCTACTCCGGCGGGGATGCTGGAGCTGTTCAGAAGATACGAAATTGAAACGGAAGGAAAACACTGCGTCGTCATTGGTCGTTCGCACATTGTGGGTGCTCCGATGAGCATCATGATGGGGCGCAATACCTTTCCCGGAAATTCAACGGTGACATTGACCCACTCGAGAACTAAAAACCTCAAGGAAATCACGCTGCAAGCCGATATAGTGATTACGGCGATTGGTCAACCGGGATTTCTCACTGCAGACATGATTCAGCCGGGAACGGTCTTGATGGATGTCGGAATAACCCGTGTAGAAGATCACACAAAGAAAAAAGGGTATCACCTGAGCGGAGATGTCGACTTCGAAAATGTGGCGCCAAAATGCTCTTACATAACGCCGGTACCCGGTGGAGTAGGTCCCATGACGATTGTTTCTTTAATGATGAATACCTTGAAAGCAATGGAGTTGAACGGCAAATGAATAAGAGCCGATGGCGGATGTTACTTGTGGAATTTTTAGCATTCGAAATGGGCGTTGTTGGCTGTGCTGAACGATCTTTTTTAGAGGCGTTAAACAATCTTTCTCCTGTAAACGTTTCTAAAGCTGAAAAAATTTCGATTTTTGTCTTATGAAGTTAAAAGCCTGGATTCAAGCCGCGCGGCTCCGAACATTACCCTTATCGCTTTCGGGCATTATTGCCGGAAGTTTTGCCGCTTATGCCAATGGTTTCTGGGATGCGCTCGTATTTGCGCTCGCCATGCTGACAACGCTTTTTTTGCAAGTGCTTTCCAATTTTGCCAATGATCTCGGCGACAGTTTCAAAGGGGCGGACAATGAGGGGCGCCTTGGACCGCAGCGCGCGATTCAATCGGGAGCGATCTCACAAAAAGCAATGATCCTTGCGGTAATCTTGATGTCGTTGTGTGCCCTGGGAACGGCTATTCCATTGATTATTCTGGGGACGGAAGGAATGCCTCATGAAGTGCTCTGGACCTATGTTTTACTGGCCGTGGCTTGTGTCGTAGCGGCGATAACTTATACGGTGGGAAAAAAAGCTTACGGTTACAGTGGGTTTGGTGATGTGATGGTGTTCATCTTTTTCGGACTCGTCAGTGTTCTCGGTGTATATACGCTGTACACCAAGACTTTTGATGTGCGTATCATTGGAATGGCGTTGACTATCGGCTTTTTAAGTGTAGCCGTGCTTAACTTGAATAACATGCGGGATCATCAAAACGATGCAAAGGTTGGAAAACGGACGCTCGTAGTGAAAATGGGTTATCAACGAGCAAAAATTTATCATGCGCTGGTGATCGTTCTTGCACTGATCAGTTTGATCACTACTTTAGTGTTGAATCAGTGGTGGCTGGGGTTCATCGCGCTCGCTCCATTTGCAATATTGTTTTTGCATCTGAAAACCGTCTGGTCCATCAAAAACCCAAAAAACCTCGATCCAGAATTGAAGAAAGTAGCCTTGTCCACTTTTGCCATCTCCATCTTATTCCTAATTTCAACGCTATTATGAGTCTGAAAGCTTCGTTTGAAAAGAAAGTATTTGAGTTTAAGCGCCCCGGCGGGACGAGTCGCGGGGTCATGACCGAAAAGAAAGCCTGGTTCATCACTGTATGGCAGTCAGAGGATCCGGAGATCACAGGTGTGGGAGAATGCAGCATCATCGAAGGCCTTTCGCCGGATTATGATAGCGATGATCAATACGAAGCGCAGGTAGCACGGGTCGTTCGCGATATCAATACATTTGCAGATGATCTGAGTCGACTGAAGCACGAACCATCAATTCTGTTCGGGCTGGAGATGGCATTATTGGACCTCAAAAACGGCGGAAAACGATTGTTCTACGCTACTGACTTTTACCGTGGAAATGCTGCAATCCCCATTAATGGACTAATTTGGATGGGAGAGCCTTCGTTTATGTCAGAACAAATTCAGGAGAAATTAGATCAGGGATTTTCCTGCATTAAAATGAAAATTGGAGCCATTGATTTCGACCAGGAAGTTGAATTGCTGGAAGGAATTCGAAAAGACTTTAATGCGGATCAGATCACACTTCGAGTGGATGCGAATGGAGCTTTTTCCCCCGTCGATGCACCGAACAAATTAAAACGACTGGCGGTGCTGGATATTCACTCCATCGAGCAACCGATCAAACCGAAGCAATGGGAGCAGCTCCACGACCTTTGTGCGGCCAATCATCTTCCGGTTGCGCTGGATGAAGAACTCATCGGCGTCAATGATACGGATGAAAAAATCAATCTGCTCGATACGATTCAGCCGCAGTACATTATTCTAAAACCGAGCTTGATGGGCGGATTCACAGGAACAGCTGAGTGGATCAATTTGGCGGAGGAACGCAACATCCCGTGGTGGATCACGAGTGCATTGGAATCAAATATTGGACTGGATGCCATTGCTCAATTTACGAGTCAGTATAACGTGAAATTGCCTCAGGGATTGGGAACAGGTTCATTGTACACCAATAACATTGAAAGTACGCTGACGATCGATAAAGGGCATATTAAACACGCACGCCCATAACGAGAATATCGTCGAGGTTTTCGCGCCCATCTTTCCATGCTTCCAGCGTATCAGAAATTTGCTGCTTCTGCTCCTCCATGGGAAGGTCGGAAATGCGCAATAACAGGCGCTTGAAACGCTTGGTGCCGAATTTTTTATCTTTCGGTCCTCCAAATTGATCAATATAACCGTCGGAATAGGAGTAAATAATATCACCACTGGAGATGGGGAGTTGATGCGTGGTGAAGGTTTCTTCGGAAAATTTGCCGTATAATCCGATGGGGCGACGGTCTCCTTTTACTTCCACAAGAATTTTGCCGTCTTCCAGGGCTTCGTCCATGATTTTCTTTTCGCAATCCATCGCCTCCCATGTTTCGAGATGTTCAGCCGACGTGATAATAAGAATCGGGTTTTTAGCCCCTGAAAAGTAAAGTTGACCACTGCTGTGATTGATGCCGCATAGGGTTAAATCCATGCCGTCGCGAATGGGTACACCGCGTTTCACGTACTCCTCAATTTTAAGGGATTTAAAGATGCCTTGATTGAGAAAGTCCAGCGCTTCACCAGTAGTATTGATGTGTTCAATTTTCGTGCTTTGCGTCAGGAAATTATTGCCCAGAAAGCTCATAAAAGCACCGGGAACACCGTGTCCTGTACAGTCTACTGCTGCGAATAACGAGATGCGATCGCCGGTTTTTGTATACACTTCTTCCACAAAGTAAAAATCACCACTGACGATGTCGCGCGGCTGGTAATAGATAAATGAATCGGGAAGTATTTCCTTGACGTGTTCATCGGTCGGTAAGATGGCTCCCTGAATGCGTTGTGCATATTTGATACTGTCCAGCATATCGCTGTGTTGTGATTGAATTTCCGCTCGCTGTTCTTCAATTTTGTGCGTTCGCTGTTGAACTTCTGATTCGAGGTTTTCAAGTGCTTTTTCCTGGGCCCCTTCCTTTTCTTCTTGTAGCTCTTTGTATTTACCAGCCATCGAGACGCTCAACGCTAATATCTCAAGCCCCGAACTAATTTTTAATGCGAGTTGAGACATGCGTGCATCGCCCAAAATACCAAGATTGCCGAGGATAAAGATGAGAGCGCCGATAATAAGAATGATGAAACCGAGCGAGAATGCACTGTTTACGGCGTATCCTTTTCTTCTGAAAGCGATGATGGCAATGATTATGGAGGTCGTACCTACCAGACTCAGCAAATTGATTATGGGATACGCGAGCGCTTTTGTCGTTCCGGGAATGAGTGCCATAGCGGTGATGAAACTCAGTCCAATTAAAATCCAGTTAAAATAACGGTTCCATCCGACACTGCGCGCCTTAATTTTCAGGAATGAAGTGGCGTAAAGGATCACAAAGAAAACGGTCCCCGCGGCTGACAAGAGTACGCTGGCATTCGAAAAATAGAGCTGGTTGGGGAAAAAATACTGATGTGAGAACCCTTCGAGACTGAATTGCAGCAAAAACTGGAATGCTACGTAGAGGATGTAGTAGAGGAATGATATTTCCTTGAGTAATATATAGAAGGCGAGGAAGATAAAAACGACGATGGCCAGTGCTCCAAAATAGAAGCCGTGAAATAAATTATTGTTGTAGTCACCTTGATGGAACGTTTTTTCTTCCCAGAAAATGAGCGGCAATGAAATCATTTCACCATCACTTTCCAGAACCAGGTAAAACGATTTTTTTTCTTGCGCAGCAAAAGTGATGGGGTAAATATTTTTGCGGTGGTTGTAGCTTTTATCCTCAAAAGCCATGTAGTCGCCACTTTCCCATTGCTGCACAATGTGACCGTTCTCCACTTCGTATAAATCCGCGCGATCCGTAATGGGTCGACCTGCCTCCAGAAGGGTTTTCCTTGCTTGATCCGTGTTTTTGACATCAAACCGAACGATCCACCGCGAAGTCGTAAAATCGATGATATCCAGCGGTTGATCAATCGAATCGTAGCGAAGGGTGTCATTTTTAATCAATTCCGAAATACGGATTTCATAATTTGGATCTTCTGCGATCACCGCCCGATGAGCTTTCGTTTTATTCAGCGTTTTGTCATTCAGCTCGAGTTGGGAGAATGAATTCCACGATGCCGTTATGAAGGCCGTCAGTAAGACAAACTTTAAAAATGTAGTGTTCGCGTGCATCATTCAATTGAATTGTAAAATACCGTATGCGCTAATATATATTGTTCTCAACAGCAGAGGGATCACAATTGTTTTCATCTTACAAGTACTTGTCGAGCAGATAAATCAAACTCGTAATACTGGCCGCTCCCATGTGCAATTCGCGTTTGTTGACATTTTCAAAAACATCATTGTGATTGTGATGAAAGTCAAAATAACGCTGACTATCGGGTACAAATCCAAACAAGGCGATATCGTCAAATGCATCTTTTAAGGGACCGATATCAACGCCGCCATACCCCTTCTCAAAATGATGTAAATAATAAGGTTTGAGCAATGATTCGAAAGATCTTAGCAAGCTCAGATGATCTGCTGATCCATCTACGTCGAAGCCTCTGGGAGCAAATCCACCACGATCACTTTCGATAGCTGCAATGTGCCGTTGTCCGCTTTTTTTCGCGTAAGTGGCGTAAGATTTTCCACCCCGGTTACCGTTCTCTTCATTCATAAAGAAAACGACGCGAATGGTGTTGCGGGGCTGATAATTCAATTTTTTGAGAATGCGCAACGCTTCCATGGAGTGTACAATACCAGCACCATCATCGTGAGCGCCTTCTCCAACGTCCCAGGAGTCGAGGTGACCACCCACTGTAATAATGTGGTCGGGTCGCTCAGTACCTTTCAATTCTGCAACGACATTATAAGATGTCATATCGGGATGTTTTTCGCAATCCATTTCCATGACAAAACGAAAGGGTTGCGCTGCAGCGTGGATCATTTCTTCCAGTTGTGTAGCATCATTGGTGGAAATTGCAGCTGCGGGAACTTTTGGAATACTGTCTTCGTAGCTCATGGTTCCCGTGTGGGCGTGTTCGTGTTCACTCAGGCTCAACGAGCGAATGATAACGCCTTTTGCTCCTTTTTTCGCAGCGTCGGCAGCTCCGTGACCGCGAATCGGGTAACACCCGCCATAAGCCCTGAAAGTGTTAATCATTTTTTGATTCATGGGCTGTGCGATAAATACAATTTTGCCTTCAATTTCGGCGCGATCCGCATTTAACAGGTCGTCCCGGTGGTCGAACATCACAATTTCGCCTTCCAAAACGCCATTGGTACCGACGGATCCTCCAAGTGCCAGCAAATTGACTTTGTTTAGTTTGCCTTCGGGCGTCTTGTACCAACCTTTTTCCGTCGTGCCGCGCTCCCAGTGCGGAACTTGAATTTCCTGTTTGTAAACGGTGTCAAAATCGTATTGATGCAGTCGTTGAACGCCCCAGTGAATAGCCATCGCTGCCGATGCTGAGCCCGTGAGCCGCGCCCCGACATCTTTGCAGAGACTCCGCAATTGTTCGTATGCTTCACCGCGTACGAGCGCCTCGTCGTAAATGGAGCGGATAAACGTGCTGTCGTGTTCAAAGTCTTCATTTTGTTGTCCCCACGATGGGGGAGCGAGTACTGTTATTAACGCAAAAAAGAAGAAAAATATTCTCATAGTGCAATCCTTTTGGAACTGGAAAATTAAGGAATATTTGACGAATTAACGACACACGATGCAGCGAAGCAATAAAAAGAATGGCGCTGTGGCCGGGGAATATGCTTTTCTTGCCGTACATTTGTGGAAAATACAAAACTGATATGGCATCAAAATTTAATCGCACAGTTCACATGATTACGACGATCGCTCTGCTGGCAATCGCGCTGCTTATTGTTGGTTATTATTTGTTTGCCGATAATTATGCAGATTTAAAAAATGTACCTACGACCCTGTATGTTGCGGCAATTCTCTATATTTTAATCCAGTTGATCAAGCGGAATATCACCAAAAAAATGCCGTGGTACGATTGGCTCTATTATTTGGGACTGATCGCCATCGTTTTGCCCTTTATCTTACCCGAAAAGGAATGGGTGTTTTCGCTGGCTATTTACGGCTCTTTTGCCCTGATCGTGCCCCCACTTATTGAATTGTTGCAACTCATAGCGAAAAAGAAATAAACCGCATTCCGGGCGCTTGCTATTTCCTGCCCGCGGGTAGTCGGGTTTGTTCTTTAGGTTTTTGAGGTTGTTTTTAATCGAAATGCAGCCATGAGCAAAATCCCAAAGAGTATCGAGGCAAAGAGCAAATGAGCAGTTTGAACCAGTCCGGGCATTTTAAAATGTGCCAATAATACACCGCTCAACAATTCGATAGCGAGAATGACAAACGTCCAGTGTATGATGCGCAGTGCTTTTACTTTGCGCTTCATCCAGAACATAGCCGTGATCAACGCGAGTACGAGCCAGGAGAAACTGCGGTGAATAAAAAAGATCGCCCCGAGGTTTTTACTCCATCCTTCGCGACCAATGCCTGCCTTTCGCAAATAGTCGATTTCCTCGCGCACCTGAGTTCCCAGAAACATTTGCGAAAAGGTGACGAGAAAGATGAAGAGCACGAGCAAGTAGAATCCGCGGGAAACGGGAATATTTTTTTGTTGTGAAGGGCTGATCAGTCGAATGATATATAGCTGAATACCAATAATGAGTAAAGCGAGAAACAGGTGTATGGTAATCGTCCAGGGAACGAGATTGGTGGCAACGACGATCGATCCAAACCACGCCTGAAATGCCAGCACAATGAGGTTGATTCCTCCGAGTATTACGAGCTTTCGCCGGCGATATTTGAACAGTATCCAGAGAAAAACGAACAACACGCCGTTTCCTGCCAAAAACCCGAAGAGACGATTCACATATTCGGTCCAGGTTTTTGACGCGTTGAAAGCTTCCTCGCGATACACATCCGGGTTGTTCTTAATTTTTTGCGCGGTTTCATCCATACCTACCGTTTCGAGTAATCCGCAAAATTTCTCTACTTTCTTTGTGCGCTTTTCACCGTAGATGCTTTTGTAGTTTTCGGGCAGCTCGTCACCGGAGGTTGGCGGCACCCATTGTCCGAAGCACTTAGGCCAGTCCGGACAGCCCATTCCACTGCCGGTAATGCGAACAAAACTCCCCGCTATCACTACCAGATAAATCAGGACTAAGGTCAACCAGTTGAAACGAACAAACCACTTATTAAATTTCATGTCAATCAATTTGTGCCACCTTCAGTGCAAATACACTTCAAAGATAAGATTTTAGCAGCTGAGCAAGGGTTTTGAATGTAGAAAAGAACTACACTTATGTTAAAACAACACACTTTTGAATCGATTGGTTGTAATAACTTGTACTGTTTAGTTAAATATGAGTCTAACGGTGCGTAACGAGCTATACGTCTGGAACCTCCCGGGAAAAACAATTCGATCAGTTAATCGGTGGATTCCGCAGGAATAAATTTCATAGCGATAGAATTGACACAGTGCCGGGTATTTTTGACCGTGTAGCCTTCACCGAGAAAAACATGTCCCAGATGTCCACCGCAATTCGAACAAACGATTTCAGTGCGTCGTCCGTCGTCATCGGGTCTTCGTTCTACGGCACCTTCGATTTCATCATCAAAAGCGGGCCAGCCACAGGAAGCGTTAAATTTATCATCAGAACGGTACAGCGGAGCATTACATTGCTTGCAAACGTACATTCCACTGCGCGTATTTTCGAGTAACTCCCCTGAAAACGGTCGCTCTGTTCCTTTTTCTAACAACACGCGCTTTTCTGCTTCTGTCAAGGTGTTGTATTGATCTTTCGTCTTCATAGTTTCGCACTTTCAATGAGTTAAAATAACAGCCCTAACGCTCATTTGTTTGTGCAAAATTAGTGTTTCCGTTTGATTTTGATTCTATGTCCCGTACACAACAAAATTAGCTTCATTATTTAAAATCATTCTAAAATACCATTTTTTAGGTATTGCCGCATCGTTTCTTTTGAAGTTACTTTGTCAGAAATTTAAACGCTAGGAAAATGATTAAAAAAACACTATTTATTGCAGCGATTTTAGCAACTGCAGTAGCTTGTAAAAAAGAAGGATGTACGGATCCGGCCGCATCCAATTACAATGAAGAAGCCAAAAAAGATGACGGGTCGTGTACATATCCGGAAGATGATAGTTATGACGTTCCCGCGAATTATACGTTCACTGATGGAGATGGAAACTCAACAGTAAATTATCAGGGGCAAATCGATCGATTGAACCAACTGAAAGAGATGGTTACGCTCATGAAATCGGGAAATTCTTCTGTAGTGAGTGCACAAGACCTAAAAGATATGTTTGCTAATGTGGGAGACAATGGTAATGGCAATTTCAGCTTTACATCTTCCAAACAACTCGAAAACAAATGCTTCCAGGCGGATGTCGGTATGTTTGAGGAGTGGATGGACAGCCTTGCCGTTTCGAGTCAAAGCAACGGTAATCAAGCTTCCGATGGTCAAGCGGGTACCGTCACTTCGGGTTCTGGATCCGTTTATCTCGTGAATGGCAACGGAGTAGAATACGTACAGTTAATTGAAAAAGGCCTCATGGGTGCAGTTTTTATGAATCAGGCACTGAATGTATACTTTGGATCGGGCAAAATGGATGTAGACAATTCTTCAGCTGAAGATCCTGGGAACGGTAAATATTACACTGAGATGGAGCATCACTACGATGAAGCATTCGGATATTTTGGTGTAGATACTGACTTCCCGGCAACAATTCCTTCCAACTTTTGGGGTAAATATTGTAATAAACAGGATCCGACAATCAATTCCAACGCGGATATGATGGATAACTTTATCAAAGGGCGTGCAGCGATTGCCAATAATGAATTGTCAGACCGCGATGCAGCAATCGAAGCGATTCGTTTGGAGTGGGAAGATATCTCAGCCAATCAGGCGATCAGTTATCTGGATGGTGCTATTAGTCAATTCGGAAATGATGATGCCAAGTTTTTACACGAATTGTCAGAGGCGTATGCTTTTGCCATGAACTTGCGCTACGCACCGTTGGAAACGCGCAGAATGTCACAGACTGAGCACAATAACTTAATGGCTCAATTCAAAGAGAACTTTTGGGAAATGACTGTGAGTGACTTGAATGATATTAAAGCCACAATTGAAGCGAAATATTAATAGTAAACCACAATACAATTTAACATGAATAGAAGTAAGCTTGCTCCAACTTTTTTATGCGCGATGGCCATAGCCGTGTTCGTTGTATCGTGTAAGAAAGAACCAGAAGAAGAAAAAGAGGCATTTGATAAGGGCAGATTATTGTCCAACCTTTCCGAAAATATCATCCTTCCTGCTGTTGCTCAGTTCAATCAGGAGTTGAACAACTTGCAGTCTGATCTTCAGGATTTTGAGCAGAATACGACGGCACAACAACTTGAGGTGGTGCGCGAAAGTTGGAAGCAGGCTTACCTCACCTGGCAAACGGTGAAGATTTTTGACTTCGGTCCGATGCGGGACATTGGCATGAAAGGAGCTACGGCAACTTATCCGATCGATACGACCGGAATCAATGACAACGTAGCCGCGGGAAGTTACAACCTGGCTTCTGCTTCCAATGTGGACGCTATTGGACTTTCAGCAGTTGATTATTTATTGTACCGCGCCGGGGCACTGGATTCACTTCAGAACAACCCGAATGTATTGAGTTATACAGCGGATGTAATTGATAAAATGGTGTCCGAATCCAATACGATTCATTCGGAATGGTCGAGTTATCAATCCACTTTTAATGCTTCAACGGGCACCTCTTCTACGAGCGCTTTTTCGAAGCTGATCAATGAATATAATCGCGATTTTGAGTTAGCAAAAACGGCGAAAGTGGGGATTCCACTCGGAAAACAGAGTTTGGATGTTCCGTTGCCCGACTACGTAGAAGCGCGTTACAGCGGCATCTCTTTCGAATTGCTTCAGGCGAGCCTCGAAGCGTTGCGAGGGGTGTACAATGGTCGGTATTTTGAAAGTGGAACAGAAGGTGTCGGCATGAACGATTACCTCATCCACCTGGAGAAAAACGACTTGAATACGACCATCGATTCAGGGTTTGAGCAAATGATCACAACAACAGAAAGTTTTTCGATGACCCTCGAGGAGGCGCTCGAAAACGACGTTTCAAACATGGAAGCGCTCTATAACCAATTGCAGGGTCACGTCGTTCACATCAAGACGGATATGACATCTGCTTTCGGCGTTTTAATTACCTATCAGGACAATGATGGGGACTAATGCCTAAGCTATTGAATAATATATCAAAGGCCTTATTCAGTAGTGTTAATATTGCTCCATTGGTGGTTTTTAGAATCATCTTTGGAGCTTTATTATTGTATGGTTCCATTCGGTTTGTCGCGAAAGGTTGGGTGAAAGACCTGTATATCGATCCCGATTTTTATTTTGGTTACCTGGGCTTCGAATGGGTAAAACCACTACCAGATTCCTGGATGTACTTGCCTTTTATCCTGATGATTATTGCGGCGGCGCTCATTGTTCTCGGCTGGAAATATCGCTGGGCATGTCTCGTTTATTTCTTGTCCTTTACGTACGTCGAATTGCTGGATAAATCGAATTATCTGAACCACTACTATTTTGTCAGCCTGATGGCCTTTTTAATGATCTGGGTGCCTGCTCACCGAAAATTTTCTTTAGACGCCCTTTTTCAACCCGGTTTGCGCTCTGAAACAACCGCCGCCTGGAGTATCAATATATTGAAATTTCAACTCGCGGTGGTCTACATTTTTGCCGGAATTGCCAAGTTGAATTCGGATTGGCTCCTGGAAGCAATGCCGCTAAAAATCTGGTTGCAGGCACATCATAACGTACCGTTTATCGGCGAATACCTCCAGCAAGAATGGACGGCTTACGCTTTTAGCTGGGCGGGTTGCTGCTACGATTTGTTCATCGTTTTCTTTTTGCTTTACCGAAAAACGCGCATTTGGGCCTATTTCTTCGTGGTGACTTTTCATTTAGTAACGTGGTTATTGTTCCCGATTGGCGTATTTCCCTGGGTGATGATTTTTTCAACGCTCCTGTTTTTCAGCAGTGATTTCCATCAGAAGGTGTTGAGCGCACTCCATCGTATAGTGACGGCATTCGGAAGCATAAAATTTCCGCAAAAACGTGCAACTCCTCGGTCCAGCACTGGTTTAAAAAATCAACGAAAAGGCTGGGTGACGGGACTGATCGGCGTTTATGTTTTGCTGCAAATTGCGGTTCCGTTTCGCCATGTTTTGTATCCGGGACACCTCTTCTGGAACGAAGAAGGATTTCGCTTTTCGTGGCGCGTAATGCTGATGCACAAAGAAGGTTATGCGACATTTTTCGTGGAAGACCGGTCGACGGGGAGAATGTCTGAAATCGATAATTCGGTTTATCTAACAAAGACACAAGAAGATCAGATGAGCACGCAACCGGATATGATTCTGCAGTACGCCCGTCATATTCGCGATCAATATCGGGGGAAAACAGTCACTTATCGCGGTCAAAGTTTTACTTTTGAGGATCCTGCTGTTCGTGCGCAAATATACGTCTCACTCAACGGCAGACCGTCGCAACTTTTTGTGCAGAAGGAGCACGATTTGACAAGATTAAAATATGATTTGAAACACCGAAATTGGATAGAACCTTTTAAACAGTGATGCAGCGGGGAATAATTATAATATTTTTGGTGCTGAGTGCGATTCAGGTCGTCGCTCAGGGGGATACACTGCGCGGTTCGGTGGTCGATAGAGAAAGTGCTGCCATTCCTGGTGTGGTCGTCGTCAATCAACGGACGGAACAAAGGACGAGAAGTAATTTAGAGGGACAGTTCTCGTTGCAGGCGCAGGAAGGAGATACGTTGTTTTTGCGCTACGCACTGTACGAAATACGAGTGCACGTCGTTCAGCCGACCGATTTTCAAAAGGAGATCACCGTTGAAATGGCTTATAAAACTCAAGAGGTGGCGGAGGTAGAAGTGACCCGAAAGCGGTTGGCGGAATTCAATGTCGGGTATATGCCTCCGGTGAAGGGCGTTCGACTCAATAACGGCACCAATGCAATTATCCAGCTGGAAAAATTGAGTGGAGCCAAATCACTGGGGAACCCGCGCGAGGTGTACGCAAAAATTCCCGGACTGAACATTTGGGAAAACGATGGTGCTGGTATTCAGGTGGATATTGGAGGGAGAGGATTGAGCCCCAAACGCACGGCGAACTTCAATACGCGACAAAATGGTTATGATATCAGTGCAGATGCATTGGGATATCCGGAAAGCTATTACACGCCACCTGTTGAGGCACTGAGTAATATTGAAATCGTGCGCGGCTCGGCTGCACTCCAGTTTGGAACGCAGTTCGGCGGATTGCTCAATTTTGTCATCCGCGATCCCGTCGACCATTCCCCTTTTGAGTTTACCACCCGGAATACGGCCGGAAATTATGGCTACCTGAGTACGTTCAATCGCGTTTCAGGATCAACCAAGCGCACCGAATACCAGGCGTATCACCTTTACAAACGCGGCAACGGTTACCGCGAAAATGGCAGCTATTATCAACATCAGGCCTTTGCGGAGTTCGGCTATTACCTGACAGAATCCTGGAAAATCGGAATGGAGTTTACCCACATGAATTACCTGGCGAAACAGCCGGGCGGACTTACCGATAAAGCTTTTGAAGAAGATCCGAGACAGAGCATTCGCGACAGGAACTGGTTTGGCGTGAACTGGAATTTGCTGGCGCTGACATCCGCTGCGGAATTGGGAAAAAATGGAACCATTGATTTTCGCGCTTTTGGCATGGTTTCAGACCGGAAATCACTCGGATTCCTGGGGAAAGTGACACAAACGGACAATAGCAATTCGCGCGAAATGATCTATTCGGATTTTCGCAACATGGGAGCAGAATTGCGTTACCTGAAAAAATATTCCCTGATCGACAACGGCGAAGACGCGTTTCAACTGAGAGGAGCGTTTGTAGTCGGCGCGCGCTATTATCAAGGTGAAACAGAAACCCGACAGGGACGGGCGCCGGGAAGTGATGATGCCAATTTCACATTTTTGAATCCCACAGATGTAGAAAACTCATCGTTTCGCTACCCCTCCAGGAACAACGCGGTTTTTCTGGAAAACACATTTTTTATTGGTGAAAAGTGGCGCCTGAACCTCGGTGCGCGGCTGGAATACATCGACACGCGTTCTAAAGGGTTTTATAAAAAATACAGCATTCACCCCATCAACTATGATACGCTGCAAGTGAATAAAGTGCGCGATTCTAACCGCGTTCAACGCACCGTTCCGCTGTTTGGTCTCGGAACGACCTACAAACTGAATTCAAAATCGTCTGTTTACTTGAATGTCACGCAAAACTACAGAGCGATCAACTTCAGTGATATTCGGGTCAATAATCCCAACGTAGTCGTCGATACGACGATACGCGACGAATACGGATTTACGGGTGAATTGGGCTTTCGCGGATTGCTCAACGATTATTTGCTCTACGATATAGCCGCGTTTTATTTGTTTTATGGCGATAAAATAGGCATTGCCCCGATTCCGAATTCGATCAAAAAGCAGCGCACAAATATTGGTGATGCACAAAACTTTGGACTCGAAACCTTGTTGGAATTTGACTGGATCGAATGGATGAAGATCGATGATAAATGGGGATTAAAAACGTTTGTCAATATGGCCTATATCGAAGCGAATTACATTTCCTCCAAAGAACCCAATTATGTCGGCAACAAGGTGGAGTATGTGAGTCCGCTGACGCTGGGGTCGGGAATAACGATGGACTACGAGCGCCTGCGGTTAAAAGTTCAGGTCAGTTATAACGCCCCACAATTTTCAGATGCCTCGAATGCGGTAGAACCATCCGGAGATGCCGTGATTGGTCAAGTCCCGGCGTACACTGTAGTTGACTTTTCGGGGCGCTATAAATTCAAAAAGCACTTCCAGATCGAATTTGGCGTCAATAATCTGCTGAACGAAAATTATTTTACGCGACGAGCGACGGGATACCCCGGTCCCGGTATTTTGCCAGCTCAGGGCATCAATCCTTACTTTACTCTTCAGTATCAATTCACTAAAGGTGGTTAATCGGAACGGATTGCTGTCAGATGCTGCGGGGTGTAAATAATTTCTTTATATTCGGGGGAGTACTTTGGTGTTTAGTTAAAAGTTAGCTTTTTCATATTTGGTACTCTAATCGATTTAGTAAAGAAGAATCCGCCTCAAAAAGATTAGCGTTACGCGACTCGACAAGTATTATTTCACATAGTCCTGCTTGTGGACCAGAAAGTATTGGTCATTATCGATCTTGAGGTATCCGCGATCGTAACAGAAAATATATTCACTGCCTTTTTTGGTCTTGTAAATATTCGTAAAATAATGAAAATTGAACCCTTCTTCTGCCAGGGTGATCGCATCGACTGTCTTTTTGCCCTTTGGATTGAGCCGGTCGAGAATTCTTCTGTTCTTGCGCAAAATATTATTGATCCGGCGCATGTAGTTGTTGGCATCCTCGTTTAACTTGTTGTTATAGGCATTCCTGCAATAATCACTGCAAAATTTCTGGTCGCGTCGACCGTTCAGCGGAGCCGAGCACTCCAGGCATTCCCTTTTTTCGTTTGCGTAGTCCATAGGTTTAACTGGGTTACTGTTGAATATTCAATTAAATTAATAAAAAATATCAGATAATTGTGCGATGTCCATTATTTATAATCGATAAAACACTTAAAACACAGTGCATCAGTAGCTTAACATAAATTAACAGCGACGCCCTCGCGCAATGCTATTACAATCAACATCTTTGTAGGTATAAGAAAGTAAAATTATGGATGAAAACAGACCGTCTTCAGAGACACCAGCAGACAATATTCGGCAGCTAACGGAAGAAATAAAACAAGAAGCGCCGTTGCTCGAACTGGTGAACAAAGAATTGAGTAAGGTAATCATAGGACAGGAGCGCATGATGGAGCGTTTGCTGATTGCATTGTTGGCAGACGGACACATTCTGCTCGAGGGTGTGCCCGGACTCGCAAAGACATTGGCGATAAATACACTGGCCAACGTCGTCGGAGGAGATTTTAGTCGCATACAATTTACGCCCGACTTGTTGCCGGCCGATGTGACGGGAACCCAGATTTACAATCAAAAAACGCAGGCTTTTTCCGTAACCAAAGGTCCGATATTTGCGAATTTCCTGTTGGCGGATGAAATCAACAGAGCTCCGGCCAAAGTACAATCGGCGCTGCTCGAAGCCATGCAGGAACGACAAGTGACGATTGGCGATGAAACGTTTCGCCTGCCGTCTCCGTTTTTGGTAATGGCCACGCAGAACCCCATCGAACAAGAGGGAACCTACCCACTTCCCGAGGCGCAGGTAGACCGCTTCATGCTAAAAGTAAAACTGGACTATCCAACCGCGGAGGAAGAAATGCTCATTTTGCGCAATAATGTGAGAAGCCAGGGACTGGATCGGGCGGAACCTGTCGTGAAACCAACGGATGTTCTGAGGTTGCGGGAACTTGTAAAACGCGTCTACCTCGACGAAAAGATTGAAAAATATATTATCGATATCGTTTTTGCGACGCGTTACCCCGAAAAGTTTGAATTGTCGAACCTCGCGCCGCTGATTGCTTTTGGAGCATCTCCGCGAGCGAGTATAAACCTTGCCCTCGCGAGTAAAGCCAACGCCTTTTTGAATGGAAGGGCTTACGTCATACCTGAAGATGTTCGGGCGATTGCACCGGATGTCATGCAGCACCGCCTCGGCTTAACTTACGAAGCAGAAGCAGAGGGGATTGATGCTCCGACGATCGTCAACAAAATATTGAGTAGAGTAGAAGTACCGTAAAGCATGGACACGAAAACATTGCTCAAAAAAGTCCGCGAAATTGAAATTAAAACGCGGAGCCTCACCAAACAGGTGTTTAGTGGAGAGTATCACTCTGCATTTAAGGGGAGAGGAATGGTCTTTTCGGAGGTGAAAAATTATCAATTCGGTGATGATGTGCGCAATATCGACTGGAACGTGACCGCGCGCTTTAACGAGGCGTTTGTAAAAGTGTTTGAAGAGGAACGCGAACTCTCTGTTTTCTTGCTGATCGACGTTTCAGGTTCTGGAAATGTTGGAACGACACAGCGTTCGAAGCGCGAATTGATGCTGGAAATTGCTGCGGTATTGTCGTTTTCTGCTGTCATGAACAACGATAAAGTGGGTGCTATTTTTGTTTCTGATCAGATGGAAAAATACATCCCGCCTAAAAAAGGGCGCTCTCATGCGTTGATGATCCTCCGCGAACTCATTGATTTTAAACCAAAATCCAAAGGAACAAACCTGAGTGAAGGGCTGAAATATTTCCGGAATGTGGTCAAAAAAAGGAGCATTTGTTTTCTGGTGAGTGACTTCTACGATGAGAATAATTTTATGGAAGGATTAAAGATTGCAAATAACAAACACGATATGGTGGCGCTGCGCGTTTTTGACCCCTACGAAAAAGAATTGCCTAAACTCGGCATTGTAAAACTATACGATGCGGAGAAAGGCACAGTTCGTTGGGTGAATTCCAGTGCTGCCGGTGTGCGCAAACGGTACCGCAGAAGCTATGAAAAATTCGAGACCCAATTGTCGGATGATTTCAGAAAAGCGGGTATTGATCACGCCGCTCTGGCAACTGATGGAAAATACCTGGCAGCGTTGAATCAACTATTCTTGAGTCGCGTATGAAGCAGTGGTCGCAATATATCAGTTTATGGGTTTTTCTGACTGCCGCGCTCACCGTTTTTGGTCAACGCATCAGAACACATGTGGACAGCGAACAGGTTCAAATTGGAGAACCATTTACGCTGACCTATTCCATTCAGTCCGCCGAAGCCATCGATAGTATCCGCTATGATCATTACGATAACCTCTTTCCGGGCAAAATGAATGTGTCGGGCGATACGGCTGGAATCGCAAAACCCTATGAACTGGAGGTGATGACGCCATTTTCAGATACGATGTATCGCGAGAATGACTCGACGATCTGGAAAGGACGTTACCGATTGGTGGCCTGGGATAGCGCTTATGTCGTGTTGCCACCGGAACGCGTTTACCTCAATGACAGCCTGCATTACTTTCCAGCGCAATTATTGGCCGTTTCGAGTCCCAATGCGAATCCCAGTCAGCCATTGCGCGATATTCACGAGGAATTTACTGAAGTGCCGGAAGATCATTCGGGACTGCTCCCGTTTCTGAAGAAAAACTGGTGGTGGATGGCATTGGTGGTGCTGGTCATCATCATTTTTATCGCAGTGCGGAGGAGAAAACAGAAAAACAGTGTGCCAACACCCATTTCATTGCGCCGTGAATTTATCCAGAAGATCGATGAACTGGAGGCATCTAAGCGCTACGAAGAAGATCTGAAAGAATACTATTACGATTTATCGCTATTGCTGCGTCGATTTTTTGCGCGGCATTATCAGGCGCGCGTCCTCGATAAAACTTCGCGCGAAGTAGAGGCGATGCTGGCACGGGAAAAGGTGGATCGATCGACCATACAGGTGGTGAGTAAAATTTTAAATCAATCCGATATGGTGAAGTTTGCGCGCTCGACTCCACCCGTTTCGGATGTTTTTGTCATAACGGAAGAAGCGCGCAGAGTTATTCACGAAATTGCAGATTTAGATTTGGATCAGGATGAATAGTTACCTGTTAAATATACAGTTCTGGGGGTATGAATTCCTCTCTCCGGGTTGGTTCTGGCTACTCCTCGCAGTTCCCGTATTCTTGTTGTTGCGGTATTTAGCGCTGGAAAAAGGAAGTGGTGTCATGAAATTTTCGCGCTCTTCACGCGAATTGAAAAAATTGGCTTTTGGACCGATCCGATTGCTGATTGGTGCTATTTATGCAGCAATTGGCGTGGGATTGATGCTGCTCATTGTAGCGATGGCGGAACCCTTCCGCCCGTATGCTGAAGACGTTGATAACGATTTTGCGCAGGGTATCGACATCATGATTACCATGGATGTTTCCGGGAGTATGATGGCCACTGATTTTTTACCCAATCGGCTGGAAGCAGCCAAAGAGGTAGCCAAAGAATTTGTTGACGGGCGCAAGTCTGATCGTATCGGATTTGTGGTGTTCGAGGGCGAGGCCTACACGGCATGCCCGGCTACGCGCAATTATGATTATCTCAAAAAAACCATCGATGATGTGCAAACGGGCGAAATCGATGCAGGAACGGCTATCGGCACGGGGCTTGGAACTTCAGTTGCCCGCTTGCGAAGCGACAGCCTCAAGTCGAAGGTAATCATACTTTTAACCGACGGCGAATCGAATAAAGGTGAAATTACGCCAATGGCGGCAGCTGAGTTGGCCGAAAACAGAGGGATTACGCTCTATACCATTGGTGTAGGGAAAGAAGGATATGCGTCTATGCCCGTAAATACTCCTTTTGGACAAATTACTCAAAATACGCGCGTCAATATCGACGAAGATTTATTGACGGAGATGGCCGATATCACGGGAGGTCAATATTTTCGGGCAACGAATAAAAGTTCGTTGCGGGATATTTATCAGAAGATAGATAAAATGGAAAAGAACAAAATAATTGATAACACGTATAAGAAAGAGCCCCCCGTTCATCCGGATCGTTTTTTAATGGCAGGCCTTATTTTGCTCTTTTTAGGATTTCTTGCCGAACAAATCATTCTTAAAAAGCATGGGTGAGATGAAATATACATATCGCAATCGCGCCTGGCTACTCGCCATTTTGGGATGGGAAGTAGTGTTCTGGATATTGTTTTTTGCGTTTGTCGAGGTGCTGGGCGTTTTTTCGCAAAGTCGGGGAGAAGAACGGCTCGAGTTATTACAACCCGATTATGGATGGCTGTTTTTGCTTATTCCTTTACTCGGAGCTGCTTTCGGGTGGATGATGTATCAGCGCCACAAGTTGGTAAGTCGATTGCCGGAGCCCGAACTGGTTTCCACTTTTCTGCGTCCCGTTTCTACATTACAGCTGTTCTGGCGGTATTTTTTACTGCGAAACGCGCTGGCTTTTGTCGTGATAGCACTGATGCAGCCCGCATTTGGGAGTAAGGAGGTGAAAGCTACGGCGAACGGCGTTGAACTTATTTTTGCCGTCGATATATCCAATTCCATGAACACGCGGGATATTGAAGATGGTTCAACGCGATTGACAGCGGCTCAACGAGCAATGCACCAATTCGTCAATCAGTCATCTACTGCGAAAATAGGTTTGCTCGTATTTGCCGGTAATGTTTATCCGCAACTCCCGCTGACGGCCGATAAAGCGGCTGCTAAAATGCACATCGATGAATTGTCGACGAGTATGATTTCTAATCAGGGTACGAATATCGCCGCGGTGCTGGAAGAGTCAAAAGACTTTTTTTCCGAAGACGATTTAAAAAAGACACTGGTATTGATAACGGATGGCGAAGATCACGAAGGAGGTATGGATGCAGTGCTGGATGAATTGGTTGACAAAAATATTCAGTTGCTGGTACTCGGAATCGGATCGGAAAAAGGAGGGCTGGTACCGCGCTCAGAAGCCGTGACCAATCAATATTTTAAAGATGACATGGGAAGAACGGTCATTTCTAAAGTAGACCGGTCTATGATTGCTGATATTGCACGGCGAGCAGAGGGCGATCATCTCGTTTCAAATGCCGCTTTCCCCAATGTCAATCAACTTTTAACGCAAATTAACAGCTCAAAGTCAACCAAGGAAGTAGATTTGGAGTTTAATGTAAAGGAGAACCGCTATCAATGGCCTCTTTTTGCTGGTCTGTTGATGCTGTTTTTGTTACTAATCGGGGAGTTAATTTCCTGGAAAATGAAGGAAAAACAAGTTGAATGAGAAGTTGTATCATCATACTACTATTACTGGTCTCGGGAGGATTAGGTGCCCAGGAGTGGCAGGATGCGCTGAAATCGGGTAAAAAACTGTACCAGGAAGGCAAGTATGAGGAATCTTACAACAAGTTGCGGAAAGCACAGGAACTCGCTCCAGCCGATGTGGATTTGTCGCAGGACATCGGAAATGCCGCTTATCGCAACGGCGATTATGAACTGGCTGAAAAAGCATTTCGTTCGGCGGCGCAACAAAAAAAACTTCCGGAAGAGCAATCGAACTACTGGCACAATGTCGGCAATAGCTATATGAGTAACAAAAACTACTCAGAAGCCGTTGAAAGTTATAAAGAAGCGCTGCGAAAAAATCCGAATAATGATGATGCTCGTTACAATTTAGCGGAAGCCAAACGCCGGTTGAAAAATCAGCAAGAAGAGGAAAAACAACAACAGCAGGAGCAGGATGAACAACAGCAAGATCAAAAAGACGATCAGGAACAACAACAGGGCGATCAAAATCAGCAACAAAACAAGGATGGCAAAGAGCAAAAGAATGATCAGCCTGAAAATTCCGGGAAACAAAGCGACCAAAACAAAGGAAACGGTAAACAAAATCAGCAACAGCGAAAACTGGAGAAACTCTCCGATAAGAAAACGGATCGCATGCTCAATGAACTCCTGAAAAAAGAAATGAAGACAAAACGAAAAGTTCAGGGAACCAAACAGCAGTCGAATAACGAAGTTAAATCGGGTAAAAAGTGGTGATATGAAGTGGTTTTTACTCTATAGTGCTTTTTGTTGTGCCATGCTTGTGCGGGCGCAGAAAGAATTCGTGGAGTTAGACGTCAGCCCCGCTGCACCCGAAGTAGGGCAACAAGTCACCTTGACGATAAAAACGAATGCTGAAGGAAACTATGAGTTCGATCTCCCCGATGAATTTGAGCGCTCGGGAGCTTCGCAGTCAGGGATGTCATCTTCTGTTAATTATTCCAATGGTCAGGCGACAGTCGTTCGTTTTAGTTATCAAAAAATAATTGGACATTTCGAGCGGGAAGGAACGTATCAGCTCGGACCGGTAAAAGTGCGCACGAATGGGGGGACAGTCACTTCCAACACGGTTGATGTCGAGGTGCGCAAACGCCAGAACATGATCAGTGAGCGCCCGGAGGAGAATATGGATCAGGCTATTTTTGGAATTATTCAGCAGTCCGGCAAAGAAATCTATGAGGGACAGTCCGTCGTACTCGAGGGTAAAGTATATGCCCAGGTCGATATTCTGCAAGTAGAGCGGTATCAGCCGTTCGATCTCGATGGTGCCGCCGAAACGCACGATTTACAAAATTCCAAACAGGTGCGGCGCTCATACGAACAAGTCAGTGGAAAAGATGTAATGACATTTAAGATTGGGAAGAAAATAGTTTTCCCGGAAAATATCGGCACTTTTGACGTGACCCCATTCTCCGCCGTTTTGGCCTATGACAGTCCCCGCAGTTTATTTCCCGAACGGGCGAAAATTCGCTCCAACAGCGCGTCGGTAAAAGTAAAACCCCTCCCCGATGGCGTACCCGATGCTTTTATCGGAGGTGTTGGCAATTTTTCACTCGATGCAAGTCTGAACAAGGAGAAGTTGCACCAGGGCGACGTCGTAGAGCTTCAGGTAAATATCAGCGGAAAAGGAAACTTACACAATATTGAGGCGCCCGATATTCAGTTACCGAAAGGATCGATTCTTTACGGGGATCCCGAAGAAACGGATTCCATCCAGTTTACATCCGCCGGAGCACAGGGTAAAATGACCTTTACTTTTTTCGTTCAAATGAATGAAGCGGGAAAAGTGAATATTCCTCCCATTGAAATTGCTTATTTTGATCCTGATAAAGAAAAATACGTTGAAGAAACACAAACTTTTCCGGAAATAGAAGTCGAACCATCGCAAAATGCCGTGGCGCTGCCGGATGATGAGAAAGAAGTGACCGAAGAGGCTTCAAACAACTATGTACAGACCTTGCGCGTGGAAAAAACGGCCCCTTCCGGTTATCCGGTCTGGATGAAGCACTGGAGAACATCCTTAATTCTGTGTTCTCCGATCCTGCTGGCATTCGTCCTCGGCGGATTCATAAAGAATAGAGAAAGACAGCAGTTAAAAATTGCCAGAGATCAAGAAAAAGCGGTACAGCTACAGGCAACGCTGAATCAAATAGATCGATTGGAAGACGAGCGCGATGAAGGCACCGCGAGTGGAAAAGCTGTAGAGTTACTGCGCGATTACATGGCAGCGCTGTGGGAGACGGATAAGGTTAATATCAATCGCGAATTTATCAGTGACAGCGCTAAAAATGAAGTGATTTCCGAAAAGCTCGCGGATCAAGTGATCGCTTTTTTTGACCGCATGGAAGAATGGCGATACAGCGGAGGTATATTTAAGGAGCAAAAATCGGATGTTTTGGAAGAAGCTCGCGAAATTGCAAAAGCACTGGGAGAAAAATGATGAACAAGAATCAATTTGGTTTACTCGTTCTAAGTTGCCTGCTGGCTGCGATCAGCTGGACACAACCGGGTGATTTTAAGCGAGGACTCGAAGCGGTGGCTGACAGCAATTATTCAAAAGCCATTGAGCTGTTTTCAAAAGACTTTGAAGCCGATCCGTCGGTGGCGTCTACATTTAACCTGGGCGTCGTCTATTTGCGGAGTAAAGACTATGAGCGCGCGCTGTTTGCATTTGAACGTGGACTCATGCTGGCGCCGGATGCTGAGGATTTACAAGCGAATGCCAGGTACACTTTCCGCGAATTGCATCCGGATCAGACGTGGGTGCATCCCGTACCTGGTATGATTCGCTTTTTGCACGTACTTCCATTTTACGGATGGTTTTCCCTTG
>JBNJEH010000028.1:0-36842 GCA_051745635.1 Bacteroidota bacterium | reverse complement strand
TTTTCCACTAAAATAGTAAAAAAGTTTGCATAAAACCCCGTTCAAACGCGCTTTTCTCCCTTAGTTATCAACAATTTATAGTTATCTGAGTGAACCCTAAATAGTTTGAAAACGCATTAATGGATATTGAATTTTATAGATTAAAGTTAATAAATTAGTTAGATCAAACAAAGCGCTATCAATCGTCATTTCTTAGCCGCTACCAAACGGTGATCTTCTATCGCCACGGGTTGAAACACGCGGAGATAGGTATTCGCAATTCCCTTTATAAAAAAGTAACGACCTCGTTTGACGTGAGCAGGAAAGATCTAACGTCCGGAACGCACCGTTCAATTGCGGTGCTCTCGATACTCTGCTTCATTCCATTACGCAGCACTCGATCACCTTACCATTATGCAAAGCAATCGCGATGCACTGTGATACATCGAGTTTACCGAGATGTGATATTTCGAGCGTGCCGAGATATGATACATTGAGCTCGCCGAAATGAGCATATCGAATGTGAATGATGCTCATCGAAGTGAAACGAAGCATCAGTATCGTGTCGCGATCACGTAGTTTTCAGGCAGTGGGTACCCCGAACTGATTTTTTAAATCGCGACCTCCATAGACCGACCATTCTTGTAAAAACCATGTCATTTCTCAGATCATCCTACAATTTCGAGGAATTTATAGCCTCTGCTGCGTTTCTATGAATGCTTTTTTAACATTTTTTATACAAATTCAGTTAAAATTTGCATGATAAATTTGGTGACATTGAACTTCATACTTATATTTGTAGTGATTTAGGTGGTTAAGTTAGGTTGATTAGCAAGAGGGAATCGGACGCCTGTCCATTCCCTCTTGTGTTTTTGTACCCAGCCGCCAACATACTTGCGCCTATGCTTCAGATATCTTTTTAAATGCTTATCGGGTTCTTTACCTTATTTGTTATATCCAGCTCAGCGAATCAAGCTTCTTCAACACTGTTGACCTGTTAAAACGCATATAGCGATCTCATTTTGAAAAACTTATATCGACAGGCTCGATAATCTTATCACGGCACACTGCACTTAGGAAAAGTAAACATCTTGCTTTGAGAACTTTGCGTAACCTTTGTGTTCTTGGCGGTTATCATTTATGCTCTCAATCATACGGGCACTAATGCTTTAGATCGGCATAGATAGGGAGAACCCAAATAAACACACAATCCTTAATTTGCCATTATTAACGATAACCTAAAAATTACAGCTGGTAAACATCCCCGACAGGCGTTTCATTTTAAATAGCAACTTATAGATGATGGATTTAAGCTTTCTGTTCGAGAACTAACTCATTGCGAAGCACGAAATAAAAAAGGGTCACTCGTTCGAGCAACCCCCATTTCTTTTTCTAAAATGTTAATCTTATTATACAATACCCTGATCGATCATCGCATCTGCAACTTTCACAAACCCGGCAAGATTTGCTCCTTTTACATAGTCGACCTGGCCATCGTCTCTGCGTCCATATTTCACACACTGATGGTGAATATCCTTCATAATTGCTTTCAGACGATCATCCACCTCTTCTCTGCTCCAGCTCAATCGCAAAGAGTTTTGCGACATTTCCAGACCTGAAGTAGCCACACCGCCGGCATTAGCTGCTTTACCGGGCGCGAAGATCACTTTGTGCTCATAAAATTGTTCAATCGCCTCCGGAGTACAAGGCATATTAGCCCCTTCTCCTACTACTGCGATGCCTTTATCAATGAGTTTTTTAGCATCTTCTTCGTTCAATTCGTTTTGCGTAGCACAAGGCACGGCAATATCTACATTTGTCGGCACATTCCACGATCGCTCTGATTCGTGAAACTGCATGTCGGGGTATGCCTTAGCCATCTCATCAATGCGTCCGCGATTAACATTTTTAAGTTCCTTCAAGAAATCCAAATGCTCCGAGTGAATGCCGTCAGGAGCAAAAATATAACCAGAAGAATCAGAAACGGTTAATACTTTACCACCCAACTGTAATATTTTTTCTATCGCAAATTGAGCTACATTTCCGGACCCTGAAATAGCAATTGATTTTCCGCGAATATTGTCGCCAACGCGCTCTAACATGTTCTGAATGAAATAAATCGCTCCGTAACCCGTCGCTTCCGGACGAATGCGGGATCCACCCCAATTTTCTCCTTTACCGGTTAAAACACCCGTAAATTCATTGCGAATGCGCTTGTATTGACCGAACATGAAGCCAATTTCCCGGCCTCCAACGCCAATGTCACCAGCAGGAACATCTGTGTTGGGTCCAATGTGTTTGCTCAATTCAGTCATAAAAGATTGACAGAAGCGCATGATTTCTGAATCCGTTTTTCCTTTTGGATCGAAATCTGAGCCTCCTTTACCACCACCCATAGGCAATGTCGTCAACGAGTTTTTAAATATCTGTTCGAAGCCTAAAAACTTAAGAATCGAAAGGTTTACAGATGGGTGAAAACGCAATCCACCTTTGTAAGGCCCTATTGCTGAATTAAATTCGACGCGGTAGCCGCGATTAATCCGCGCTTTTCCGTTATCGTCCATCCATGGAACGCGGAAAATAATCGTGCGTTCCGGTTCCACAATGCGTTCGAGAATGTTGTGTTCATCATATTTTGGATGCTCGCCAATAAAAGGTATTACTGTTTCTGCAACTTCCTCTACTGCTTGCAGGAACTCCACCTCGTGAGCTCCCCTTGCTTTCATGGATTCCATAAAAGCATCAATTCGATCTTGATATTTATTAGACATATTTTTTTTATTTAGTGTCGTGAACAAAAGTAATATTATTTTAAAAATATGGACGCTGCGCTGCCAATAATTCGCGCGTTTCAGCCTATTTTTTCCACTTGTCGAAATTGGTAGTCAGGCTGATGAGATTATTAAATCCGGCACTGGAAAAGATAAATAGTCCGTAATCTATATCGAACCTTTTAAATTGAAGTCCGGCACCAAATGAAAAACCGCCCATACCAGGTCTGTTCTGCACTAACATCTGTCTTCGCTGGTGATAATCGAATGCTCCGCGCAGTCGCAGCGTCTTTCCGGCCAGTATTTCCACCTGAAATAGAAAATGACGCGCCAATTTTTCACCAAATCCGGCTCTCTCCACCGGTATTTCATCACCCGTGAGTGGATCTATAGTCGGTTCTGCATTCGGATCCGTATATGTCAAATCCCATTGATTCAGATGATGAGCAATGACGGAAATTCTAAAAGGTGCATGCTCTAAACGATGCGAAATCCCGAGCATGGGTTGTGTTAAAAGTGGTTTCCGATCCTCCTCGGCAAAGCGTGTCAGTTGGACACCAGCGTTTCTCACTACTGCCGATAGTTGCGTGCGTTCGTTCTCAAACAAATAATTCCCTGCGAGATCGAGCGATAGCCCCATTGAACTGTACGACTCCAATTGCGACCAGATAATGTTAAATGTTGCCCCCACTGAAATGCGCGGATTGAGCCGGCGGGCAAAACTTCCGCCCAGTGCAAAATCTCCAGCAGAAAATGTACCTTGTTCAATACCCTGTTCGTCCATTCTGTCCATTCTGCCATAAGCCACATACCGCAAATGTATTGCACCAGTTCCGACACCTTTAAAATGCTTGCCATAAGCCACCATTCCATGATTAATACCGCCTGCATGCAATGCCTGATTGAAGCCAATCGTATTGTCCATTTTTTTATTAAACGATGCGGGATTCTGAACGCCTTGATTCACATCGGCATCGTAGGTGGTAATTAAATTTCTGCCCAGTCCGGCTGAGCGCGCATTATATGCCAATTCCAAAAATGGAAAGACGTTTTTACCACCCGTCTGAGCGATGGTCAGCACACTGCACGATAAAAAAATGAACAATAACGTATGTCTCATAGGTTTCTTCAAAACGCTTTTGGGTCTAATAAATTGTAAAATTATTCAAATATTTTCAATCCCGGGGTGGGTTCTGAAAAATTGCCAGGGCTACTGTTATTTTAATCGATAGGATTACCAATGTAAGTCGTAAAACAATAATGAATGCTTATTAAAGCATACAGATTTTAGATAATTAGACAATAGATGTTAGATAACTGATATTAAGAATATCTAACATCTAACATCTCCAATGTCTAACATCTTTTTTAAAACTAAGCAACCAATAAGAAAGAATGTTTTAAATTAAAATTTACGACTTATCTTGGCAATCCATTTAATGGAAAAAGTGACAACATCCTGCAACTCGAAAACATGAATAACCACAGTACTTCGCATTCCTTGCTTCGATAAACTTATTTCGATAAACTCAATATATCATATCTCGACAGGCTCAATATCTCACAGCACATCGCAGCAGAATAATTTTGCTCTTCGGCTCCGCTCAGCGTGACAAATGAGGAATTTTGAATGACGAACGCAAAGAGTAGTTCATTGAGTTTTACTTCTGCACTTCTACAGTTCTACGATTCGGTTCTTCGGCTCTGCTGTTCCCCAGTTCTGCAATTGTTCACTTCAACATTCCAGGATTCTACAATTCATAATTCCACGATTCCACGGTTCTACAGTTCTGCGATTCTGCGGTTCCACGGTTCCCCGGTTCCCCAGTTCCCCTTTTCCACCTTTAGGTCCAATTTTCCTTACAACGCTTGAACCCTTGCACTGCATCCATTTACTTCTCGGCAGTACAATCACTATCGTTTCCATTCAATGACCTCCATATTTCGGGGCGTACCTTCCTCAATTTCAAATCGCAGCATGGTCTTGGTCTTGTGAAAGCCCTGATTTCCGCAAGCTCCCGGATTCAGCCACAACGCGTCGAATCGCCGATCCTGTTTAACCAGTAAAATGTGAGAATGCCCACAGACAATAATGTCGGGTGCTTTTCGTTCCTTTAACTCTTCCAATAAAGGCCGCGCATATCGCCCTGGTCTTCCGGCAATATGGGTCATTAAAATACGACAACCATTGCGCTCCAACCACAAAAATTCGGGATAATGGCTTTTGACAACCCCGTGGTCAATATTCCCGTAAACAGCCTGTACCGGAGCATATTTCTGCAGCTCCTCTATAACGTGCCAGTCACCAATATCTCCAGCGTGCCAAATTTCATCCGTGTTTTGGAGATGTTTTGTAATACGTTCATCCATCGCACTATGTGTATCAGATAACAGGACTATTTTCATCGTTCGATTCGTTCGCACATTTTAAAAACGACAATACATCGTTTGAATTTCAAATATAATAGTAATTTCGCACTCAAAATTATAACCATTATTACAATGAAACACTTAATTGCACTGTTTTTAATCGGCCTGATGCACGTATCTACCGCTCAAATTTCCGTATTTAATGAATCTTCCTACGACGTCGACATTTTCGAATCGACGAAAGGAAAATCAATCGGCTCCTCATTTGTAGGGATTGATGAAGAAAGCTACATCTACACATTGAGTACGAGAAGAATATATATCGGAATCGGTTTTCTCACAAGAAAATACTTGAAAGTTTTTAACGCCGAGACAGGAGATATGCACGCCGAGGTTAAAATTGCCAAAACAAAAGCCCTCAGAAAACGCGGCGTAAAATATGTCGATTTCCGTTTTATCAATGAGCAACCGACTATTATTTGTAAAAATCGCCGATCAAAATCAAATAAATATTACGGTATTCACATCAATAATCAGGGGCAACTTCAGGGCAACCGCTTCGAAATTGGTGAAGGTGCAGATTGCTCAGGGCTTTTCAATCACGGAGGAGGTTTCTTCTCAGGCGTTCATTACGAAAAAAACGATGACGGAACCGTTACATTTATATCGGACTTAAGCTGCAGTAAAGACGAAGTTACGCTTTATCGCGTCATGGAGCTCGACGAAAACATGGATTTAGAAAACTCTTTTACCTTCAAGATGAGTTATGGTGGCGCAGAAATCACGAGCTTTATTGAAACGGAGGATTATATTTATCTCAAGGCTACAACACAAGTTAGAAAAAAAATAGAAGGAAAGGTTTTCAAACGGACCATTACAACTCATCGATTATTTAAAATCGAAAAGCAAGACGGAGATATCACGGAGATCGAACTTGAGGAAAAACTAGAGCCACTGATCATCGGTGATTTCAGAATGAAAATTGTACCAAAGGGCATATTGTTGTCGGGTCAAAACATCAAAGAAAGAGGATTTGCGGGTTTATTCACTGCCGTAATGGACAAGAGAACCAACGACATCACCGAGGTACAAACTGAAGAATTTGACGAGGATTTTGTCACGCGATTCTGGTCTGATGGGGAAAAGCGACGCAATGACAAAAGAAAAAACCGCGGGAAAGATTCCGATGAGGACAATTTCTCGACGAACTTTAAATTGATTGAAACATTCGATACCTCAGATGATGGACTGATATCTGTATTCCAGGAATTCGAACTCAGGGTGTCGACAACAACAACGACTGGAGCGAATGGGCAGATGACAACGACAACAGTTTACCACTATTATTACAAAGACGTGATCATCGTTAAGACAAATAAAAATGGGAGCATCGCATATACTGAATTGCTTCCTTTTTATCAGTCAACCACCAATTATGACCCAGGTAAAGGGTATTCTGCGGTTCGAAAAAATAATGATATTTATTTCCTCCACGGTACGAGTAATGAAATGGAGGACATGATTGAAGACGGAAAAAAGTCTCGAGGTAGGACCCGATTTAAAGATCGACGCATCAAGTACCTTTCTATTACACATCTCAGTGAGCGCGGAGACATTGATACGGAGAAAGTCCTGGACCTCAGAGAGACATCAGTTTCGACAGATCCAAATAACGTGGCAACTGATCAAAAAAATCATCAGTTTATTATCGTTTCTCCCGTGACAAAAATGTTTCGAAAGAAAAGAACGCAGATGATTAAAATAAAAATATAACCCGATTTATTTTTGAGCTTCCCTTTATTTCGACTTCCGGCAAAAATTTCTGCGGGATATAGCGCAAAAAGGGTATATTTATTGTTGTAAGCGCATATTGAGAGAACAATACAAATAGATAACTTTATGAACCGATTTATTTTATTCACAATAGTTGCATTTTCAGCTTTTTATGGAAACGCTCAAACACAGCAGGACAGTGTCTTTACACAATTTCTTTCCGGTCTTTCTGCAGTCGACTGTTTGGAAAATCTCGACAGTGCACAGTTTATTGACCTCTTCGACGCTGATAAAATCTACGTCAACAACCACACGGTATCCATTGCCGAGCGCAAAAATAATACGGTGACCATCGATGTATTTGAATTTTGCAATGCCTACAAAACCATATCGGTTCATTACTACAGCGCTCTCGAAGGCGAATATATGTTTGTGTATCGCAAGTTTGCCGACAGCAGAGAAGAATACGGCGCATTGCAATTGTACCAAAAAGTCAATGATGAATGGGAATTTGGACAGCGTTTAACTTTCGACTGGCACCATTTTTTCAATATCAGCGAAAAAGAAGTGGAACGGTTGCGCGAATCGAACCAATCTCCCAAATATTTGGTAGAATTTCGACAAGAAGGAATCCAGCTGGACATTCCCTGGGAGTTATATTCATTTGGTGAAGGCAGCGAAATCAATTCGTATGTAACGAGCAATGGAAAACAACCCATACTCCTTCCCTATGGTTCTGTTATTAAATAATAGGATTACCAAGATAAGTCGTAAAACAATAATGAATGCTTATTAAAGATACAGATGTTAGAGCGTTAGACAGTAGATGTTAGATAGCTGATATTAAAAATATCTATCATCTAACATCTCCAAGTCTAACATCTTCTGTAAATCTAAGCATCCAATAAGAAAAAAATTTAAATTAAAATTTACAACCTATCTTTGTAATCCATTTAAATAAAATGATTCACTGATTCTTGCTGAGTCGTTTTACAATAAGTTTTTGTGTTTTCATCGCCGCTTAGCAATTTTATTCCGCGATATAGCCCGCTGTCGCGTCGATCTGTGTCTCCCTGAGGTGAACTTGCGCTTTGCCACGTGTTTCGTCTTTCTTCCCTGAACGCGCTTTCTCCAGCGTCTCCAACTGGATGGTTTTAATTCTTGGCGCATCAATTCAATGACTTCTTTTTCGCTCAAATTAAACTGAAAAGTGATCGCTCCAAATGGCGTACGATCCTCCCAGGCCATCTCAATGATTCGATTGATATCGCGTTCGTTGAGCTGATATTTTTCTTCTATTCTCATGATGATTTAACAATCCTACGAACTAAAAGTTGTTGCACAAAATTATTAATTTACACTTTGTGTGTATTATTTAACAGTTTGTTATTTATAGTAATTTATAGTTATATTTGCCAAAAAATAATGCAATATGGAAACGCGAACAATTTACAACGGTCCTTATTACCGATACGACATGAATTTATTGGAGAACACCATTGAAACTTCTACTGCAGCAGCGAGCAAGTACAATTGTAAAATGTTCTATGCGATCAAAGCGAACAACGAAGGTCCTGTAATTGAGCGCATACGTGAACATGGCGTCGGTGTAGATTGCGTAACGCGCGGTGAAATAGAACACGCTTTGCAATCAGGCTGGGATGCTTCAGCAATCGTTTTTGCCGGCTCTGGTAAAACCGTTCGCGAAATTGAATACGCATTGTCAGAAAATATTGGCGCTATCCACTGCGAATGTGCTGAGGAATTTGAGCTCGTTCTGGCTTTTAAATATTCTCTAAACAGTACAACTGCAATAGCTCTTCGCATTAATCCAGACATCAAAGTAGATACACATGCCAAAATCAGTACGGGCGAGAAACATCACAAATTCGGAATGTCCTTTGAAGATGCTCGACGACTGATATCGGAATACCCACGTGAAATTGTCGGGCTGCACTTTCACGTCGGCTCCCAAATCACTGATTTATCGTATTTCGAAGATTTGTCCCTGACGGCTCGCGGTCTCATCGAAAGGCTGCCAAACGATTATGAGCTCTCTTATTTGAACCTCGGTGGCGGATTGGGCATTGATTATGGAAATCCCGTTCGCAACCCGATTGCAGACTTTGACGGATGGATGGCTGCTCTGCGCACACATCTCCCGGAATCCTTGATTGAGACTATTTGTCTCGAACCCGGAAGAAGTTTAGTGGCCCAATGTGGTCAGCTCATAGGTGAAGTGCAGTATATCAAACACCGCGAAACGAATCCAACTGCTATACTTGATATTGGCATGACAGAACTCATGCGCCCCGCGCTGTACGATGCGCGCCACAAAGTTACTGTTAACAAAGATGAATTAATTGAACACGAATACACAATCAGCGGTCCAACCTGTGAAAGTTCCGACACGTTTGGAGCCAAACATTCGCTCCCTCTTTTAGAGCGCGGCGATTTGGTTACGATTCACAGCGCAGGTGCTTACGGTTCCAGCATGCGACTCAACTATAATTTGCGCGAAGCGATTCCGAGTGAATATGTAAAAGCGCGTGTAAAGACCCACCTCAAACGCAAGGTGGCCTAATTCCAAAAGCACGACTGGTTATTTCTAATGGTGTGTTAAAGAGTGAAATTGATCATTCTAACATGTTGAGTGCTGCGATTCTATAGTTCATCATTTGTCACGCTGAGCGGAGCCGAAGAGCAACATTCAACATTCAAATATTCAACGATTCTGCGGTTCTCCGGTTCTACGGTTCCCTATTGCTGCTTTCTCCGCTTCCCCGGTTCAATTATTCTACCCAAAAGTCACTTCTACACCGAAGCGGTCATCCTTCCAACACCCAGGATTTAATTTTTTTGTCGTCACTTACAGAAAGGAATGCCGATTCGCTCTGTTTGGCAAGACGGTTCACAACGTGGCGGTGTCCCCCATCCTTAAATTCAATACGCTGCTGAATGGATAAATCTTCTGCATCGAACATTTTGATGGTTTTGTCAAAACTGGCTGAAACCAGTACCGCATTATCGCGAAGCAGGATCAAATCGTAAACCGCATAATTATGGGCAGGAATCGATGCTATTTTATTTGCCGTTTTCCAGTCCCACAAGTTGATATGTGCATCTTTACCACCGGTGTAGATTAAATCGCCACAAAACACGGCGCAATTGGCTCCGAGTTTATGCGCTTTGAACGTTTGAATTTCATTGAAAAATTCCGTTTCCAGGATGCGTATGATCCCGTCCTGACCACAAATAGCGATGTATTTACCATTTTCGTTGATCGCCACCTGGCGGATTTTACCACATTCAAATGGATACGTGAGCAATAAATCAAAATTGTCGCCGTCCCAAACGCAGAAATATCCTTCTGCATCTCCCGAATAGAAAACATTTTGTTTTTCGCAATACGTGAGAGCGAAGACACCGACCTGATGCTGTGCCAATAGTCGCTGTTCTTTGTTTGTGTTCAAATCAACAACGTGAATGGCACCTTTTGAATTTCCAATCGCCAGTATGTTCTTTTGGGGATTCAGCGCTACTCGAAAACCTGAAAATTCGAGACGAACCGCGAATCGATCTTGTTCTCCCGTTTCGAGGTTCCAGCGCGCTACAAATTTATCGGCACTCGTCGTATACGCTTTGTTGTCCTTCGTGTAAAGTACGTCGTAAATCGCACCGACATGTCCTTCAATCGATTGTATTGCATTGAGCTTCATCGTTCATCTATTTTAATCTTCCTCTTCCCCGTCCTCACCTTCTGTATTGACTTGCTTGAGTCGCTCGGCGTAATCTTCCGGCAGATTTTCAAAGAAAGTATCTCCGCGCAATCCTATGCGCAAACATTCGAGTGGAATGACTTCGTTGGGTGCAATATTCCCGAGATTGACATTTGCTCCAAACAGTTTGATAAACCAAACCTGCTGATTTTTCTTGGGAGCCTCCCACAAAATATCTTCGGGTTTCACTTTAGCAATAATTTTGTTGATCAAAAACGTGTGTGCCGTACCATTTGGCCTGAACACACCTACATTTCCGCTTTCCCGTCCTTCGGCAATCACTTTCCAGGAACCCGCTTCGAGTTCAGTACTCATCATTTTTATCCATTTGTTGGGGCTGATCAAAATACCAGAATCTTTGGAGCCGACTTCAGAAAGCACGGTGCGATCTTTTGCCATTCTTTGAATCAATTCGCATTTTTCATCGTGCGGTATAATGATTGATCCATCCGAAATCTCGCACAAATCCAGCTGATATTTATCCATGAGCCGAAGAAAATCTTCAAACATTCCCCGTGCGTAGAATGCTTCGAACAGCGTTCCTCCAAAGTAGGGCCGAATATTGTGCGACTTGTACAACTTGATTTTTTCCTCGAGATCATTGGCAACGTAAGCCGTTCCAAAACCAAATTTAATAATGTCGGTAAGGTGACCATTGGCCTGAATGAAGTTCTCCGTTTCCGTCAGACTCAATCCTTTATCCATCATCATCGTAAGTCCGTCTTCGCGAGGTTTCACTCTGCGATCCGGGATATAAGGTAAATCAAAATTCTTCTTCATCATTATTGCTTTCATCAATGTCCTCCAGACGATTTATAAAATAATCGACCGATTTTAATTCTGGAAAGTGCAAAAATACACTTTTCGCTAAACTGACATCGCTTTCTACAATTTCATCGAATAGTAGCATGGATTCTGTTTGATTTCCAAGCATCCAGTGACAGTACGTAAGCACCAATTGTGTGACATTATTTTTTAATAATTGCGGATGTTGTTCAACGCTTTCAAAGACCGACTGAATCGACTGTCCGGCCAGGAATGCCAGCCAATCTAATACGAGATCATCGTGCCGCGGATTAATGGAAAATCCTTTCTCAAAGGCAGTGAGCGCCATTTCATCATTTTCGACACTGACATAAGCGTTGGCTAAAGCGCGCCAATAATCAGCATTGCGATCATCTATTTTAAGAGCCATTTCCAGTTCGGCAATAGCGCGATGCGGATGACCGATAATATCGCTGACAATTCCTTTGCCCAGCCATGCATCTCCGAGATGGGGTAATAAATCAGCACTTTTGTCGTAGGCCTCGTACGCCTTTTCAAATTCTCCGAACTCCTCGTAGCATTCGCCCAGTGAGCAAAACACCAAACCATCTTCACCATCGATTTGGAGACATTTTTCGTAGTGTTTCATCGCATTTCTAACATCGTCGAGGTCCATATATACATTCGCAATGTTGTAATACGCCGGTGCAAAATCTTCATTGATCAGCGTACAATAATCGTAAGCCCACAAGGCTTTTTCCTTATCACCTAATTTCGCCAGTGCATTTCCGAGATTGTACCACGTGGTAAACGAGTACGGACTCTCGTCAATAAAAGCTTCAAAACATGCCACCGACTTATGGTATTCATTCAGTTGTTCATAGCAATAAGCGAGCTCGTAAACTATTGCCTCGTTTTTGTTGTTATCCTCAAATGCTTTCTCCAGAATTGCCGTTGCCGAGCGAAAGTTATCTTGATTTTCGTATTCCATCGCCAGATCGATGTAGATCTCTGTTTGCTCTTCCCCTTCTGCTACATTCAGCGCTCGCTTAAAGTATTTAATGGCGGCGTCGGAATTTCTGAGTTGACTGTAACATGCGGCACTCGTCAGCAATAAATCGAGATTTTCAGGTTCAAACTTTTCGAGTTCGCCTAAAATGCGCAATGCCCCGTTCAATTCTCCAGCGAGAGAAATGGCCTGAGCCTTTCTCAGTTGAAGTGTATTATTATTGGGAAAGTGCTCCAGTGATTTTTCTGCCGCCCAACGCGCTTTTTTAAATTGATTCGAGATCAACAGATGATCGAGTACGAACTCCACCTGATCCGCATCCATAAAGCGGTAGTCATCATTTTCATACATTTCGTTGAACCGCTCGAGGTACTTGTTAAAATCTGCACCAAACCATTCTTCTTCTCCTTCTTCAAACATACTTCAAAGGTATTAAATTTAAACGACGTTACCTGACGCAGCGTCGAATACTAAAATAGTGAATTTCAAAGTTGCTTTTTAAATGAATAAAGCAACTTATAAACAAAGAATTTAACAAGTGGTACACTCCGGATTGGTTATCATTCTATTCATTTCTTAGCGCGAATTGAAAGGAATGCGTATCATTTTTTTTGAAATACATCTATAATAGACCACCTCGGACCAAGCCCACGAGGTAGTTTATTCGAACTCCAACTTCTGTATTTCTAAACTTCAACGTTCCATATTCCTCGGTTCAACAGTTCTACATTCCACACTTCCACGATTCCACGGTTCTGCAGTTCTGCCTTTTGAATTTTAGGTTTCCGAATATATGGTTGAGCGTTGAGGTTACTCCATTAATTTCATGGTAGTACCGAAAAGTTCTACCCTACACCGCTGTTCGGACCTGTAGGTACCGACAAAATGGAATCGTCAGAAATGATGAACTCGTCAGTACCTTCTTTCTTCGCATAAATCGCAGTGAGATGATTGAACACATCCTCCTGTCGTTCGGGAAATCGTTCTACAATTTTCTTTGCAATCGCTTTCTTTTCCGGATCGTGGCGATCGAAAAATTCATTCAACTTCTGTTCGTACAAGTCTTTTGGGTATTTCATTTCTTTTTTCTTTGAATATAGTAAAAATATCGAATCTACCATAGATTTCGCCTGTTGCATTGGGAAAACAGTCTGTTTTTTAGCCGATTTATTCAATAAACTTATTTCGATAAACTCAATATATCATATCTCGACAGGCTCGATATATCATATCTCGGCATGCTCGACATACCACATCTCGGCAAGCTCGATATACCACATCTCGGCATGCTCAATGTATCACAGCGCATCGCAGCATAATAAAATCGAACTCCAACTTCTGCATTTCTGCACTTCTACGGTTCTATATTTCTTAACTTCTACATTCCACAGTTCTACATTCCACGGCTCCACGGTTCTGGGATTCTACGGTTCCTTATACGATTGAACGTTTAGGCTGCATCTAACAATTATTGATAGTATTTCAAAAAATTACAGACGGATCCAATTATATCTCTTTTTCTATCAAATAGACATTGCGCGAAGACGAGTTGCGCCCAATCAATTCAGCGACAAATCCGGCGAGGAAAAACTGACTTCCCAGGATCATTGCCGTGAGTGAAAGGTAAAACTCAGTGCGATTAGCGATCAAAGGAGCTAACTCCCCTGTAGCCATGCTTACGATCTTTTCTATTCCCAGGTAAAGGGCGAAACCGCATCCAATGATAAACATTATGGTACCGATAAAACCAAAAAAATGCATGGGCTTTTTCCCGAAACGTCCCATAAAAACGACAGATAACAAATCGAGCGGTCCATTGATAAAGCGGTTCAGCCCAAACTTCGTCACGCCGTATTTCCGAGCCTGGTGCTGCACCACTTTTTCGCCAATGCGATTGAACCCTGCATATTTAGCAAGCGGCGGGATATAACGATGCATATCTCCGTATAGTTCTATGCTCTTCACCACTGCAGACTTGTAAGCCTTTAATCCGCAATTAAAATCGTGCAGATAAATACCAGTCAATTTTCGAGCGGTCCAATTATATAATTTTGTCGGGATTGTTTTGGAAATCGGATCATATCGTTTCTTTTTCCATCCCGACACGAGGTCATAATCGTGTTCTTTGATCATATCGATCATCGCGGGAATTTCTTCTGGTGAATCCTGTAGATCGGCATCGAGGGTCACCACATATTCTCCTTTAACAGCTTCAAATCCCTTTTGCAATGCTGCCGATTTACCGTAGTTGCGCTGAAATTTGATTCCACGAACACAAGAGTCCTTCGATTGAAGTGTCTCCACCGCTTTCCAGGAGCCATCCTTACTTCCATCGTCAATAAAAATAACTTCATAAGCGAATGAGTGCTCTTGCATCACAGACTTGATCCACCTGTGGAGTTCAGGTAACGATTCTTCCTCATTAAACAATGGGATAACGATAGATATTTCAACAGATTGCTCCATCGCTGCAAATATAAAAAATAAACGTTCAGGGACGTCCAATCGTTAGATTTCATCTATATAAAAATTGACAGATTCTAAAAAGAACGTTAATTTAGTTAGCAGTTAATATACTTTTTTATGATGTACTCCTCCCCTATTTTTTTGATCGCAACTTTTTATGCACTGACATGCTGGAGTCAGAATTATGACTATTCTTATGTTGGCGATACCTCGTCGTACGCGGGTTCACCGACATTTGGCATTTGTTTAATGGGTGGAGCCACAGAAAACGACGCGGGAGCCGAGTGGTTTCTCAACAGGTCGGATGAAGGCAATGTGCTCGTTCTCCGAGCGAGTGGAACAGATGCTTACAACGATTACTTCTATAACCAGCTGAACAGTAATGTGCGTTCAGTTGAAACGATTATTTTCCAATCAGCCGCTGCTTCGACTGATCCGTTCGTGTTGAATAGAATTGAAGCTGCTGAGGCGATTTGGATTGCAGGCGGGGATCAATCCGTTTATGAAGCGTACTGGAAAAATACGCCCGTCGCCAATCTACTCGACGAACACGTCAACGTCAAAGAAGCGGTAATCGGTGGCACGAGTGCAGGAATGGCTATTTTGGGAGACCATTACTTCAGCGCGAGCAATGGAACAATCACTTCTGGAACAGCGTTAAACAATCCAATGGATCCATCCGTTGCCATCGACTCCGACTTTCTAAAGGTTCCTTATCTGGGTGATATAATCACGGATACGCACTATGATAACCCCGACAGAAAAGGAAGACACGCTGTTTTTCTGGCACATTTGCTCGTTGAGAATGACACGATGAACTATGGTATAGCGGCCGAAGAATATGTCGCCATTTGTGTCGACGAAACAGGAGTGGCGCGAATATTTGGCGAGCACCCGACCTATGAGGATTATGCCTGGTTTTTGCGACTCAACTGTGACTTGATTCCACCTGCGACGATGACTGAAGGAGCACCACTGGAATGGTCACCGGAAACCAGAGCGATTCAGGCGTGCAAAATGCCGGGAACGCCCAGCGGAGATCAATATTTTGATTTAATCACGTGGAATAATATGCAAGGCGGAACCTGGGAAGATTGGAACATCACTTCAGGAAGCTTAACAACGCAGCCCGCTAATCGGATCGATTGTGCTACTTTATCTGTGCAACACGAAAAGACGGCTTCCATCGCTATTGAAGTCAACAAAAAACTGCAACAAATTATATTTCATCATGAAGCGGAAAATCCGACTGTTTTAATCAGTAACAGTCTTGGTCAAGTGGTTCATAAATCCAACCAATTAAAGCCGGTGAAAACACACAATTGGGCTGGTGGAATTTATGTAATACGTTTGATCACAAAACAACAGTCATTTTATGCAACCGTAGACTTATGATTAAGTAAAGGTATTGAGTTGAAAATTCCGGTATTCTAATTTTTAATGATATTTTCCTCCAGCCCTGTACTCACGAAGTATGATAATTTCTCACCAAAAGCAAAATTTCCTAATGGTGCTATCAAAGCCTAAAAGTCGAAAGAAGTCTTGGGTCATAAGTTTAAAGAAAAGGAACTTTTTGACCGTCTATCCGTAAGAAATTAGTGACTAATATTTAAGACGACCACAACATTATGAGTAAATTTACAGACTATTCATTTCTTTTTACATTGTATTAAAGCATCTGAAAAAGAATTTTGTATATTTGTCTCATCATCAACTGAAATTTTAGAACATGAAGTTTATTTATTCGATTTTTGTGATTTCGCTCGTTTTGTTCTCGTGTAAAAACGATGAACAGTCAACTGATGGAGAGGGAGATACTAAAGAAAAAAAGGTACAGGACGAGCTGACAACATCGGAGTTGCTATCCAACCGCTGGGTGTTAAAAAACCGTAAAAATGAAAAAGGCGATAAATCCATCGATTTTGAAGAAGAGTCTTCGACGATTGTGACTTTTTTGGAAGAAAATGGCTATTTCCGTGTGTACGACTCTATTCAGGATGCCAACAATGAAGGAGGTGTCAGAAATATTGAACAGCGTCGCTCGGGTCAGTGGGATATACAGGAAAAAGATACTCCCATCCTCACTATGCGATACACACAGGAAGACACTGTGATTCTGGAAGAATACAAAATTCAGAAAGTGACGAAGAATGACCTCATTTTGAAATCCATGAATAAAGATATCATTGATACGTACCAACGCAAACGTTAACTAAGAATAAAGCGAACGCATAAAGCACCGGTTCATTCGGTGCTTTTTTTATTATGAAGAACTTAAGAAATTACCTGCGCGATCTCTCTCCGCTCCCCAAGTTTTTAATACGCGTGCTCTACCCTGTTATTTTTTACCTGACTGCCCATTTCATTTTTGTAGTTGGCCTAAAGCTCAGCACTCAAACGGTTCAAGTTGTATTTATTCTAATCTGGGCCTTTATCGAATGGCAACTCTTTTTCCGTCGGGTAGAATAATTCGTTCCTGTAGCTCAATGGAGGTAGTATTGATAACCGTATAACCGCCACGAGCACGAAGGAGACGCGAAGATCGCAAAGCTTTGTACCGTGATACATCGAGCTTGTCAAGATAGCTTTCCCAACATCCTTCCTTTTAAACCTTTATGTCGCATTTACAAATTGTAACTTACAAATCATTACGATAATATAGCGTTTCTATTTCTTGTTTTATTGAACGATAAGAGAAAACCTATCCTCGACAACGTAATAAACAATTATAAATGTCATTACACAAGAACTTATTATAGCTAATGCACTTTTGAATTTGGTGTTTATGTTATTCAGAAAATAACGAACAGTAGTCGCTGCAATCAATACGATTATAATAGAGTAAAACATAAGTGGAGTTTGAATCTCTAAACCATAAGAAACGAAGTCTAACTGTATCCCGATTAAGAGAAGTACTGATTCTAATAGGAGTACGAAATAGATTGTTTTATATATTTTTTCTATCATTACGATTCAATTCTCCAGAAATACACGACCATCTATTTTCGTTCAGGGCAATTTTTTTGATCGCCATGAAAAAAGCACCACACCTGAATAGTGAAAATATTGAGTAAATTAGAATTTCAACTTAAAACTTTTTATTGAATTCCTTCAACCAACCACCAGCCATCACCAACCTTTCACCTAGTGTTTGATCACCTTCAATTGTTCGTGAGGCGTTTGAATAAAGTATATTCCCGTCTCTAAGTATCCTTCCGGAGTCACCTGATAGGTTCCAGCGCCTTTGTCAACAACGTCAACAGGTAGCTGTTTGCCCTGCATATCTATGAGTCGAATAGCATCGCGCTTCACGTCAGTTAATCCCGTGACCGTCATTTGATTTGAAAATGGGTTCGGGAATACACTCACCTGATTTTTTTCTCCTTCTTCTTCAGCAATTGAAGAGACATTTCCATCAGATACGAAGAAATGATCAAAGCCTGCATCGACAATGTTTACGGTACCTGAAAAATCAGAAGTACTCACAAAGAGCTGCATGTTTGAAGTTGGTGTAATGAAATCTGTCACGCGCTTGTTAATTTTAATCCACTGATCAAAGGTATTTTCATCACTGCCCTGTTTGTCGATCGTTACAAAATCAGTACCGTTGGACAATACGATTCGCAACGTGTCATCGGGAGCATTCGGACCGTGGTAGTTGTAAAACCAACGTTCGTAGTTGACGTACGGATCATCAATACCCGTCAGGTCAAATACAGGTGAAATCAACGTCACAGTGCCGTCGGTGACATTGCCTTCGGTACCAGGTTGGTTATCCGTAACAAATGCCTGTAAACCGCAGTCATCCGGACTATCGATGTTGGGGTTGGGATAATTTCCCGTAACCGATTCACCAGCGGGTATCGCGCGTTCCCATTCGCCCGCCTGAGCATTTGAAGTCGTAGACCATCCAAAATCAAACGCAAAGTCATCATAATAGCCGGAATTTAAAATGACCGTAACACTATTCGTTGTGGAATCGATGGCCAGATTTTGACATTCAGTGTAGAATCCCCATTTTCCGACAATGATTTCATAGGTGTCCTCGTAATAGAGCGTTACCTGTGATTCACCCAGACCATTGGTGGTTAAATCGAACGAATTATCGGTGTGCTTCATACGGACATCGGCACCATCAACAGGATCTCCATTTTCACCTTCAACTTTAATTGTAAATTGAAAATCGTCCAAAGGAACCATTGCCACATCCTGAACCACGGTATCACCCACCGTCAACGACGTATTAATCGACTGGGGTTCGTAACCGTATTTTTCATAATCGACCGTGTAAGCATCTGAATTGGCGACACCCATTTTGTACAATCCATTCAAATCGGATTGCTCAACCTGCGGTTCACCGGATAATGTGATAGCCGCACCTTGTAAATCATTCCCATTACTGTTATCGGTGATGGTTCCTTCCAGTTTTGCTCCATAATCGTAATTACTTCCGAGCACGAAAAAACCGTTCTCAATATCCGTAGCCAGAATATTTCCGGAAGGCAAGTAGGGATAAGCTCCCCAATTGCCCGTGGTCGACGTCGAAGTTCCGGGATAGGTATCATAACGCCCCACTTCCACCATATTTTCGGGATCGGAAATATCGTGAATCACAACGCCGTCAGCATAATAGGATGTGACCAGAAAATCGCCATCTACGTGGGCATTGTGCGGTACGACCTCATCGCCGGGACTCGATTGAATGCGATCGACCTCCTGAATGTTTGTCGGATCGGTCACATCGTAGGCCGCCAAATAAGCATCTGAAACTTCATCTGTTGTAAAAACGTAATTTCCGTCGTCCGAAGGCCAGATGTTGTGAGCAAAACTCGATGGTGTTTGATGGGTTCCGAGGAGTACCGGGTTCGCTTTGTCGCTGATATCCACGAGCGAAAAGAAACCTTCGTAAATATGGGCCAGATACATGGTATCGTTGCGCACATAACCATCATGAACATACCAGTTGTCAAATTCACCTACTTCAACCGGGTTCATGGGGTCAGTAAATACATCGAGAATAATGACACCTCCGTTTCCGCGATCAGACCCGAAAATGTAGGCGTAACCGTCTTCGTCGATCCAGATATTATGAGCCGAATTCCACGGATCTGTCGTATCGAAAAAATTTGTCGTTGAAGTGATCGGATTATTGGGCAGTGGCGAGAGATCAATAATCAAAAGACCATCTTCCGCTTCAGTTGTGACATACGCGTAATCGCCATGCACTTTTAAATCGCGCCATGTACTCTCCGAACCTGAATGCCAGTACACTTCTGTTGGATTTTGAGGATCGGTGACATCCACCACTGAAACGCCTTTGGCCGCACCAATTATAGCGTATTCATTATTATTTTCATCGACGTAGCCCCAAATATCGTTGAGATTCGTATTGTGTAATGATTGAAAATCAATGTGCGAGAGTGAATCTAAGTTATAGGATTGCCCAACACTGGAAAATGCAGTGAGAACCGATATAAGCAGCGTCGTAATGATAAGTTTCGTATGTGTCATTTTTTCTATGTTTTTATTGCGCAGGCGTAAAATTCAATAGCAAGGAAATACCGCTTTATGAAATCGCGTTCCGCAATTCGCTCTAATTTACGAATTATCTCTGAAGGTGGAGAATTTTTCCATCACAATGTGAGGAACGGTATGTTTCATTGATTTGAACAGTGATTTTCCCGTATCTTTTTGCGGAACAGGATGGATAATGGTTATTTCGTGATCGGGCAGGGATTCGGCCAGCAACTGGATTTCATAGATCCTGCGTTTTACCGTTGTCGGTTTCAAATCAAAATTGAGACCTTTGGCTATTTTTTTGTAATCGGGTTGGTACAAATCCAGGCGCAGCGGAAGATCGACGGAAGTGATGCTCGATAGCAGTACGTCCCGCTTCCAGGAATCACAGTTTTTCGACTGATAAAAGGCCTTCCATTGCAACTGGAAAACGGGGCGCTTTTTTTTACTGGACAGAACACGATCACCAAAAAGCTCGCGAACGAGTTGGTTAAAATGGAATGCGTCGATCCACTGATTGATGGAAACTGTTTTGCTGTAAACCACAGCTCCTGCACTTTCCCGATGGAGCGCTTCCAGTTTTTCCCGCGAGTAATGCGGATCGAATAACATCAAATCAGTGTGTCCGATCCTGTATTCATCAACTGTTTTTTTCAGTCCCTTCATACGGCGTTGCAATGCATTAAATGTTTGAGGATGAATCGTCTTTTTGAGAAGATCCATTCTTCGCCTCGAAATATGTAAAAAAGGGCCTTCTCCTCCACCCGCCAGAACACCCAGTGCGAGCAGTTCGTCGGTCATGACATTCGGACGGTAATAAATCAGTGCGTAAAAAGTATCCATTGCTTCAAAGTTGTAACATGTAATTTTTGACCGCAGCGGCGGCGTAGTTCACAAATTCCTGATCAAAACATCGCTGAAATGCATTCCAGTAATGATTGCGATGGTCGGAGCTCAGTCGAATCCGGTATTTCAAGTCGGCGCGCAACTTTTCGTGATGCAATGCCAGAAAATCCTCCAGATACAGTGGCAAGTCTTGTTTAATGTGGCGAAAAAACGTTCGCGCTCCGACACTGTTCAAACCAACCCGACTGATGTTCGTGGGCTGAAATCGCACCTCGCCGGATTGTCCAGTGGGAAACGGATGCCCCATAAAACGATCTTTAAACCCGGGCACGATCCATTTTTTGGAAGGTTCAAAAACCGGAAAGAAAAAATCGATGAGATACATGTAGAACAGCGCTTTCGGCTGCAAAAACCGATTGAACTGACGCTTTTGTTTCCATTGATATTGCCACCAGTCGATAAATTGCACACTTCCGTCCACCAGCTCGTGACACAAATATTTCTTCTCCTGAAAAGTAAAAAATCCCGTCTGGAGCAGTTCCACTTTGTAGTGCTGATACAGCAATGCTTTGAGCTGAAAATTGAGCCAGTCCTGACCCGAAAAAGGCTGATACAACACAAAGCGTTCATACTCCTGTGTCAATAGCACTGTTGGTCTGTTTTTTATCGATGCTGAGATCGTTAACGGACGCAACTCCTTCATTACCGGGCCGTATTTTTGAGCATGGGAACAAAACTAAAATCGCCGTATTCCTTCACCTTCCAATCGTCCTCGCTCACACGATCAAACGTGGTCATGATTTGCTGATCGCCTTCACCGATTGGAATGACGATGCGCCCTCCCACTTTGATCTGCGTTTTTAAGTCTTCCGGAAGAAATGGGGCTCCACACGTGACGATAATGCTGTCATAGGGTGCATAAGCGGATTTCCCTTTATAGCCGTCTCCATAAAATAGCTTGGGGGTATAACCGAGTTGATGAATAATGCGCTTAGCGTTTAAAAACAGTTCCCGCTGTCGTTCAATCGAGACCACCCGTGCACCCAGTGAGCATAAAATAGAAGTCTGAAAGCCACTTCCCGTACCGATTTCCAAAATGCGATCACCCCGTTGAATATCTAACAATTCCGTCTGAAATGCCACCGTCAGCGGGTGACTGATGGTCTGGCCTGCCCCAATCTGAAAAGCGATGTTGGAATACGCCTGATTCGTAAATACCTCGTCGAGAAAATAATGCCGCGGGACCCGATCAAAAGCCTCGAGGACTTTATCTTGTTCTATCCCGTTTTCGCGCAACTCGCCGATCAGCTTTCGCCGCATTCCCTTATGCCGGTACGTGTCTTTCATTGAAACAAATATAGCCATATTCAACAGCTTTTGTGCTTCATTATTCAGGACTTTTCGATAGTCGATTGTTAACATTTTTGACTCCCGCAAAGCAGGCATCCAGTGGCATTATAATATTTGTTTGAGCGAGAGTTTCATAGGCTTTAATTTTATCTCGAACGATTTATTATTTTTGACAAAAAAGCAATTTGAGCGTCGTTTTACTCATCATATATCTAGTGCTCTCCTATTTTTGCATCTGGCGAATAGGTGCGCGATATATCGATGGCGTTCGACCAGCACGACTTTTGTTTTTGTTTACGGTCAAACTGTTTTACGCGTATTTTTTTCTGTTTGTTTACACCGCCTATTACGGTGGTGGCGAACTCACGGCAGATGCGGGTCGGTTTTTCAAAGAGTCGATCATACTCAACGACGTTTTTTATCAATCACCGCGCGATTTTTTACACTTTATTGCTGGATGGCAGGAAGATCCACAGCTGATCAAACATTATCTTTCCGCCACCTCCCACTGGAATGCGGGAAATCAATTTCTCCCCAATGATTCGCGCAACGTCATCCGGGTAAATTCGCTACTCTACTTCATTTCGAACGGTTCTGTCTACATCCATTTTTTATTTTTTAGCTTCGTTTCCTTTCTCGCGAGCGTAGACTTTTTTCAGTTCCTCCGAAAGCATTCTAAAATTAAAGCAAAATGGCTCGTCGTATTTGTAACGGTTGTACCGAGCATAGCATTCTGGAGCAGCAGCATCATCAAAGAGCCACTCATGATCGTGGGGCTATTTTTACTCCTGCGCGGGGTTTTAGATACCATCAACTGGAAAAGAAAAACCTGGCGAATCGTTCTCGGCGGGTTGTTCCTGATTGGTTTCAAACCCTACGTATCGATCGTTTTGATCGTCGCCCTCTTTTTTTACCTGATCTGGAGTCGCTTCTCCCGCTGGCAGTTAGTCAACGTTGTCACATTCATACTTTTTGGCTTTATCGTTCTCTACGCGACGGGAGGTCTGCAAAAAATGACGACCGTTATATCAAAACAGCAGGAGGATTTCATGAACGTACGCGATGGTGGATTATACCTGGGTGCCGGCAACGATCAGTATTATTACGTTTACTTCAACAACCGCAAAGCTTTTGATATTAGCGGGCGAAAAGCAGTACTGCAACGACCTGTCGGGGGGTTTTTAATGGATATTGACGACAATTTTAACCGCGAGCCCATTTATTTGGATGCCGTTGGAGACACTTTTCACGTTGCCGTTAGCATGGATCAAGCTGGCAGTGGCATTGAAGTAACGACGATACAGGGTTCCTTCCCGACCATGCTCAAAATGATTCCGGAAGTTTTATTTAACACACTCGTGCGCCCACTTCCAAAATCTTCCAAAACCTGGCTGCAATATCCGGCATTTATAGAAAATTGTTGCTATTTACTCTTTTTATTGCTGGCATTGGGTCCTGCGCGCCGTTTGGTCAATTCTAAAGAAGCGCGCCTGGTCTGGACGATGGGTATTTTCGCTTTCTTTATTCTTTTAATCGTGGGCTGGACGACCCCTGTTGTTGGAGCGATTGTGCGCTATGTCATTCCCGCTCAAGTCGGTTTACTTGCCATTATTTTAATAATGATCGATCCGCAGCAGCTCAAAAATCATATCAATCGCATAACAAGGCGATCTTGAATTCTGTTCCTTTATCCAAAGCCGATCGCACACTGATTTTACCTTCGTGCATATTGATGATGTTCAGCGTCGCCGTCATACCGAGTCCGAGTCCTTCTTTGCGAACGGTAAAGAACGGATCATAAATACTCCGCTGCGTTTCCTCATCCATTCCTTTACCATTGTCCATGATGTACACCATGGCAAATTCATCTTCCATGGACAAAATAATCGATAATTCGGGCTGCTGCACCTCTTCCATTGCTTCGATGGCGTTGATGATAATGTTGACAAATACCACTTTGAGCTTTTCGGGATCCCAGTGACCCTCTACATCCTGATCGGGAAATATTTTCTTGACTTCCACATTCTGAAGCGCAATTCGGTCCTGGCAAAAATCGATGGCTGAATCCAGAATTTCCTGTAGAATGCTGTGTACTTTTTCCAATTCCGGCGGTCGGGCCGATTTCAGTAAATCATCTATCAGTTTGGCAATGCGTTCGGTGTTCCGCTCAATCATGGATTGAAAAACGTCTGCTTCTTCCAGGTTCTCTGTAACCGACCGCAATTCCCCCAGTGCCAGATTGATATTCGTCAGTGGATTGCGCACTTCATGAGCAATCATGCGCGCCATCCGCCCGGTCATGCTCAATTTTTCGTTTTTCTTGTGCTCCTGTTCTTTCTCTATGAGTGCCGAAACGTCATTAATGGCAACGTGATACGTATCTGTAGGACTGTCCGATTGAGGTAATCGCGCCAGCGAAAGGATTACGATAATATCTTTACTGGCGTTTCTCATGGTCGTTTTAAAACCCTGTACCGCGCCTTTTTTTCGCACACTAACGATGAGCTCGTCGTAATCAAAATCGTACTTGAACAGCTCTTTGAATTGCATATTCTGCAAGGTTTCCGCCAGTGTTTCGTCATTGTGAAATACGCGTTCAAAGGCCGCATTGTGCTCTGTCACCTTAAAATCATTATCCAAAATGAGAATAGGCTCCATGCTGAGCTCGAACAAACTTCGATACTTCTTTTCCTGTTCCTTGATGTAGCGCTGCTGGTGATAACGCTCCATGGCATAGCGCAACGATCGCTCGAGGGTATCGACCCGAATTTCCTTTTTTACGAGAAAATCAGACGCCCCCATTTCCATGGCTTTTTCATCGACATTGATGTTGCCCGCGCCCGTCAACAAAATGAGTGGCTTCATCATATTGTATTCCCGGACCTGCTGGATGATTTCAATCCCTTCTCCTTTCCCTAAAAAATGGTCAATCAGATAGATATCGTGCTCGTCTTTGAGCATTTCATGAAGTGCATCATCGAAGTCATTGCACCAGTTCACCACGTACTCAACCGTCGTGATTTTCGACAAATAATGACTCATAATGATGTAATCATCTTCGTCATCTTCGATAATTAAAACTGATAAACTCATAATTTATTTATATCGGTTACCAAGACAGGACGTAATTTAAATTTAAATTTTTTTTCTTATTGGATGCTTAGATTTATAAAAGATGTTAGACCTGGAAATGTTAGATGTTAGATATTCTTAATATCAGTTATCTAACATTTATTGTCTAATTATCTAATAGCTGTATCTTTAATAAGCATTCATTATTGTATACGACTCATATTAGCAATCCTATTATTTAACTAAGCGGGTAAAAATACAGAAAATGTCGCTCCTTCTCCTTCTGAGGATGTAGCAGTGATCATTCCCTTGTGATTTTCACATATCTTTTTACAAATCGACAAACCGATTCCCGTTCCCTTGTAGGAAGAGCGACCGTGCAATCGCTGAAAAACGGCAAATATTTTATCGATGTATTTTTCATCAAAACCGATCCCGTTATCGGTGACATCAATCTGCCAGTAATGATCGACAGCAGTATCAATCAATGAAGCCTGTTCCACCTCTTTCAGTGACTCGCCACTTACTTTTTTTGCATGAACCTTTACTTTAGGTGCTGCATTTTTCTTACTGAACTTAAGTGCATTGGAAAACAGATTCTGAAACAATTGACGCATCTGAATGCTATCGAGCGGCAGGTTTTCAGGAAGTTTATCTACCGTAATTTCGGCATTTTTCTCTTTAATAAGTACTTCTAAATCGCTCAGCACTTCCCGAACCACCACATTCAAATCGACGTGCTCATCGATGTTGACGGCCCTGGAAATTCTGGAATACGATAGCAGATCTTCGATGAGCTGCTGCATTCGGGAAGCCGCCTCCTGCATCCGATGAATGTGGTCTTTCACCATTGATTCGTCTGTTTGCGGTGACTGTATTTCAGATTCCACCATATCGCCAAACGTCTTAATTTTCCGCAGTGGTTCATTCAGATCATGAGAAGCGACGTAGGCGAAATTTTCGAGGTTTTCATTCATCACAGTCAATTCGCGGTTGTACTCATCAATTTCTTTGACTTGCCATTCATTCAGCAAAATTTGTCGTTTCATCTTGCGAAAACTGACAAACACGATAAAGAGCATCACTACACCAAAAACAGACAACATAAAAGTGGCATTTCCAGTTGCTTCACTCGCTTGCTGTTGCTGTTCCACGCGCTGAGCCTCATTTTCATTTCGTACTTTTTCGAGCGTTTTGACAATGCTATCCGTAATGACAGAACCGTTATTTAAATGTGTTGTGCGCTGCTCATTTTCGAGCGTGTGCAGGGAGTCTTGTGCAATTAGATCATCGATATGCTGGACGCGTTCGCGCACTAATAAATTCAGATGGTCCACATGTGCCGTGGCAAGGTGGTGTTCGTGACAGTGACTTTGAAGCGTTTGATAATCTTCGAGCAACTCCATTCTTGAAGACTGATAATCGTTGTAGCGGCTCTGACAGTTGGTCAACAGATATCCGTATCCGAGTCCCTCTAATTCATACGTTTTCTGAATGATCTCGTCTGTTTTTTTGACTGTCTTCCCGAAAATAACCGCCTGTTCACCCGACTGAGCTGTCCGCTGAAGAAAAAACAAGGACGTAAACATGTATCCCGTAATCAGTACGAGGGAAAGCACCAGAAAATAGTTGTAATATGTAATTTTCTTTCGCATCGCTACTCTAACAACCCGTAAGCGTTCATTTTGTTGTACAATGTTTTTCGATCGATTCCGAGCACCTCTGCACACTTGCTTTTGTTGTTGCCCGTTTGTTTCAAGGCGCGCTTTATAGCTTTAATTTCGGCATTGGCGACGACATCTTTCAATTCGAGGGATTCTTCATCGCCCATAGCGTCGTTCATCGGGGCATCTGTAATCTCCTCCGGCAACACCTGATCTTTGATATAATTCGTCTGACTGAGCAAGACCGCCCGTTTCATCACATTCTTGAGCTCGCGAATATTCCCGGGCCAGGCGTATTTTTTGAGTGCGCGCATCACGCTGTACTCCACTCCCTTGATATTTTTATCCAGTTCCTGATTGGCTTTGTCAATAAAAAAGGAGATAAAGTCCTCCAGGTCGTCCAGATTCTCTTTTAATGCAGGAAGCCTGATTTTAAATTCATTGATGCGGTAGTAAATATCTTCGCGAAACTTTCCCGATCGCATCGCCGACTTTAAATCTTCGTTCGTAGCCACGATGATGCGTACATCCACGGGTACATCTTTTTCGCTACCCACACGTCTGATGACGCGCTCTTGCAATACGCGCAATAAATTCACCTGATTCTCATACGACAAATTTCCGATTTCATCCAAAAACAAGGTTCCTCCATTCGCGGTTTCAAAATGCCCTTTTTTATCGCTCGTCGCGCCGGTAAACGAGCCTTTAACATGTCCAAACAGCTCACTGGCAGCCAAATTCTGTGTAAGGGCACCACAGTCCACGGCTACAAACGGGGCATCGCTGCGGTGTGACGTTTCATGAATCATACGAGCGACGATCTCTTTCCCCGTTCCGCTTTCACCGATAATCACCACCGTCATATCCGTCGGCGCGACGAGTTTGATTAAATTCTGAATATTCTGAGATTTGGCGCTGCTTCCCTTCAAAAATTCGCTTTCTGAATCGGGGGATGAAGGCTGCTTCTTTGTTTTGGCGCGCCGGGGCGGCTGTTGTCGCGCTTTTTCAGTTTCATCATTTATCCTGGCAGAGGGCGCAGCTTTCGGCTTCATCGCACTCTCAATCTGGTTGAGAATTTCCTCGGGATAGATGGGTTTGGTCACATATTCAAAAGCACCTTCCTGAATCGATTTTACAGCTTGATTGACATCAGAGTATCCGGTTATTACAATAATCGGCAGCGAAGCTTTGACCGCTTTTATTTCCTGAATGATACCAATGCCGTCCAAATCCGGCAATCGAAAATCGGTAAGAACGAGGTCCACGGATTCTTCGATCGCTCTATCCACGCCATCTTTTCCTTTGAAAGCTGTGGTCACGCGATAGTCTTTGCGTTCTAAAAAACGCTGGAGCAACGTACAAATATCTACGTCATCATCGATGATCAATATGTGCCCATTCGACATTTATTACTTCATTTTATTCAACCGTTCAATCAACTGTTCAGCCTGGAAGGGTTTTCCCAACAGTCCAAAAGCTCCTAAATCTACGGCTTTTTTTCTTTCTTCCGACTGATTGTAAGCGGTAACAAATAAAACTTTCACATCGGGATTTGCGCGTTTCAAATCCGGGACCAGGTCGAATCCCAATCCGTCACCGAGGTGTATATCGAGCAAAACGATATCGGGTTTTAGCGCGTTCAACTTCTCTCTTGCCGTCGCTACAGACGAAGCCTGATCGATTTCAAAATCAAATTCGCGATTGACGATACAAGTACACAACGACCTGATATCAGATTCATCATCAACAATTAAAAGAGAAGTTTTCGCCATTTGTATTTGCAACTTTTGCTTTTATTCACAACAAGTTTACCTCCACTTAGTTCAAAAATAACAGAAATGCAGCATTCAGGATGAGAAAAGCATGAAAACTTCTTTTAATATGAGCGCTGTTTTGAGGGGGCGGAATGACTAAACGACATTGTGTGCAGTGTTGAACTCCTCGAAACCGAAAAAGCGCAACTGATCTGGAGCTATACGCGATTTCAAAAATGGAATCAGGCGCAACTCATTAGCAGGATGAACAAATACTTTGAGTTTTTGCTGATTGATCACCCAACCGTAATCGGGATTATTTTTTGTCGGTTTCCCTTCAAAAACAACCAATTCCCAGACCAACTCCGGAGCAATCAACTCTTCCAGCCAATCCTTAATTCGCTGTTCCGCTTTATTGAGGCGCAAATCAGAAAGATCGGATATCATAGGGACATTGTTGTCCTCTACAGCTTTTAACTCGACGAAAAATAACAAGTTTTCGCCCACACCGGTGAATCGAGCGATTATCGCACCTAACTCATCTGACATCTCCTCTTCGCGGATATAGATTAACCGTGTCTTCATGTATGACAAATCTCGTCAGGAGCAGGCACTTCGAGAATGATATTCATTACTAAATACAATGATTTTTGTCAGTTTTTAAAAGAACTCAATTCACTCCCCCCCGGACCAATCCTCTTGCTCAATACTCACAACTCTTGCTCCTTACTCTCTACTGTATCCTCCTTACTCTCTACTGTATGCTCTCTACTCCCTGCTAAAAACTGTCTTTTTGAATATAAGCACTGAGTTGATTCACTTGTTTTTGAATGCCTTTGACGGATTTGACGAGTTCATTTTCTCCTACGCCCATTTCTGGTAAGTCATGAGAAATGTAGTTGACAAATTTCCAGATTTCGATAATATCATTGATATTGACAATGTACGGCTCATAAACTGGGTTTGTCGATGATAATTGCACGATGTCTTTGCGGTTCGGCACGCGATGAATAATTTTAAAAACGATGCCGTCGTCTTTTGTAATTACGATATAGGGATGACCATTTTTGATCGTTTCCCAGTTTTGAATGTATTCACCGATAACGTGCGATCCATCAGAAACGGGTGGCATACTGTCTCCGGAAATTGGGAAAGACCTGTATTTGCGATCTTTTTTTAAAAAAGGCAACTGAAAAGTCGGCAGCACCTTAATGTATTCGGGATCGGCATAGCCCAAAGTGTAACCGGCCCGCGCTTTTTCGGGAATCATTTCTATTACTTCTTCATTATCCTGAGACACCGTAGAGGTCAGCACGCGCAATTTTGCTCCTTTCACGTCCTGGTAAACGCCATCAGCGATTGCTTCCCATTCTTTTTTCGATAATTTTGAAAGGTCTTTTTTAATTAAATCATCCAGGGGGATTTTGTAAAAGGTGTTTAATTTGACCAGGTTTTCGATGCTCGGTTCGGCCACTCCATTCTCATAACCACTGTAAGAAGAACGGGTCATTTCCAACTGTTGCGCCACATCTTCCTGAGACATATCGCGATGCTTGCGCAGGAGTTTTAAATTTTTGGAAAGGAAATTGCTCATTTTTTCAACGTTTAACTGATCATTAATTAATCAAAAATACATCATTTTTTCAGAAAATCATAATATTTCTGGCTTTTTTAAAAGAACCCTGCATGCTATATTATTTTCCAGGCGCTTTGTAAGGTGAATATCTTCATTCGCAATGAGACCAATTGAACTTTACCACCATCATACGTGACCTGCTTTATACATCGACCAATTGATTTTAAGTGAATTACAATTTTCATCTTTGCATATATTTTTTTAGTTTTACATTGAACTAAAATTCTACTATGATGAAAAAACTATTACTCTTGATGTTTACGGGCATTTTTTCGTTGACCAATGCGCAAACGGAGCTCTATTCCGATGACCTCGAAACAACAGGTACGATGATTATGCAAACGGGAACCAATAATTCCTGGGCCATTAACTCCGATTATTTAGGCGGCACAATTCTGGGTGGATTTGTTACAATCCCCGACGTACCGACACAACCCACTTCTTTTTCCAGTCCGAATGGTAATTACCTGCACCCCCTGGCAGATGCAGCTCAGCAAGAAGGGGTCACCAATGCGAATTACATCATGGCAGGTGGTACTGAAAAACTTATCGCCGCTATGACCAGCACAGTGACCACGACTGGTTACGATAACGTCACTTTAAAATTTTGGCGCACGGGCGGACTGGACGGTGTCGAGGTGCTCTACCAGGTCAATGGTGGTGGTTGGGTCAATTCCGGATACACGCTTTCGGGAAGTCCGACAGGTTGGGTTGAAGAAACCGTAGCGCTGCCCGCCGGCGATGATGTCAATCAATTTTCCATTGCTTTTGAGTTTGATGAAGCAACAATTCAGGATCCAGCCCCCAGTCACTATCACGGTATTGATGAAATCAGTATTGAGGGTACTCAGATTTCAGGGGGTAACCCTACATTAACTGCAAGTGTGCAAAATGGCACTGATTTTTGCGGCGAAGATACCATTCAGGTCGATTATAACGGTACGGGGACTTATAATGCGGGAAATGACTTTATTCTCGAGCTCTCTGATGATCAGGGAAGTTTTGCTTCGGCTACCACGATTGGTTCGATTACTTCCACGGCATCGACGGGATCCATTGACGGCGTCGTACCTGCTGGCATCACAGCCGGATCGCTCTACCGCGTTCGCGTGAATGCTACGGACAATGCTTTTACGGGATCAGATAACGGCACAGATTTGACGTTAAACCCAAAACCACAAGCCATTGTCGATGCCACAGAAGCTGATGTCTGCGAAGGTGATCCCATTGAACTTATCGGAAATGACCTGGGAAATGCTACGTATGACTGGAGTGGTCCGGACAACTACTCTAGTGGCGACCAAAATCCCGTGATCAATAGTTCCACATTGAGCAACGACGGCGTTTATTACCTGACTACGACCGTTAATGGCTGTACTTCAGACAGCGCTCAAATTGCTATTGCGGTCAATCCCATTCCAGCTGCACCGACCATTACACAAAACGGAAATGATCTTACCTCGAGCTATGCCAACGGAAATCAATGGTACCTCGATGGCACGGCCATTAATGGAGCGACGAACCAGACACATACGGCGACGACACCGGGAGTTTACACGGTGCAACACACTTCATCCGAAGGTTGTACCTCACCGGCCTCAGAACCTGTAGATTTGTCTGACCTTTCGGTTGTCGGGCACGATATGCAACAGGTGGTCATTGCTCCCAATCCATTTGAGAATGAGTTAAATCTCGAAAACCTGGAACCCGGAGCATCACTGACCATTACTGACGTTACGGGCAAAATAGTGGCTGAAAGCAGCATTCAGACTACACATTCGACACTCGAAACATCGCGCTGGAAGCAAGGCGTTTACTTCCTGACGATTCAACACGAAGGACGCGCACAAACGCACAAGCTGATAAAGCAGTAAAGCGCCGGCAACAATTATTTTCTACTCATCGCCGATTTAAGGCGGTGAGTTTTTTTTATAGAGTGAGCTATGCTAAGTCTACGCGATGGGAGTTGCGCGGCAGCCTGGGGATTAAAAAACAAAAGTAAGTTAGTCCCCGCGAACGAGATGCAATCTCGCACGAGCGGAGGGAAACAAAATATGAGTTTTTTTTATTCAAGCGATAATCCTTAAATTTTAAAGCAAAAGATGCTTGGAACAATTCACTTAGTGAGAAATTAGCATAGCTTTTAATACCTTGTATTATGCAAAATTATACCATAAAAATATCGGAGAAAAACGCCAAAGCAAAAGCATTAATTGAGCACCTCAAAACATTGGAGTTTGTAGAGCTAACAAAAACTGGTGATTGGTGGGATGAACTCGGAGCAGAAAGCAAAGCTTCCATTGAAAGAGGCTTGGACGACTTAAAAAATGATCGGGTGCATAATTATCAAGATGTTAGAAATTCAATTAGAGAACGTATTTTAAAGGCTAAAAAAGGATGATAGTTTGGTCTGATGAAGCAAAAAATACATATGAAGCTGTCATTAATGATCTTTTAAAGAAATGGCCTGTAAATGTTGCTATAGAATTTGAAGAACAAACAAATGATTTACTCGATAGACTTCTTGACAACTAGCAACTGTGCCCAGCTACCAAGAACAAAAGACTTCGTAAATGCGTCATTCACAGAAACGCCTCCTTAATCTATAAAGTCAACCGTAAAAACATCGAACTCGTTACTTTTATCTTTAACAGAGATGATCAGGAGTTTTATGAGTAAAAGCAAGCGTAGCAGTGCGACTATAGCGAAGCTGATTATTTGTTTTAGATTGAAGTTAGAAGTTCCAGGTACACGGGATGGGAGTCGCGCACGAGATAGGATGGGCGTGCGCAAACCCCGCGATCGAGATGCAATCTCGCACGAGCGGGGATCAAACTCCTGTTCGCCAACAATACTCAACTTTTTTACCATTTTAAATTGTTGTAAATTTGTAATGTAAAACAAAGAAATATTTCACGCCATGACGCAGCTCCTTTTAAATATCTCAGATGAAAAGAAAGCAAACAAGCTTATTGAGTTCTTAAGAACGCTTAATTACATCAATATTCAAGAACTTTCTGAAGAAAACATTGTAATTCCCGAAGCAGAGAAAGAGCTCATGCGAAAACGCCTTAAAAACGCAAAAGAAGAAGACTTTAAGGATTGGGATGAGATGAAGAAAAAATTTAACCTAAAATAATGAAGTCTTTTACGATTCGTGTTTTATCATCAGCAGAAGCTGATTTAGATAAAGCTTTTGAATATTACTCAGACATCAGCCCTAAACTCGGACAACGATTCATAAAACTCGTAAACGTAGCCCTCATCGATCTAAAGAAAAATCGTTTTCGTATACGGTATTCGCAACTCTTATCAAAATCCTGATAAATATCCTAAAGAGTAGGGTTAGCTGTTATCAAATTCCCCGCGAACGAGATGCAATCTCGCACGAGCGGGGGGCAGATTAACTTTTCTTTCTTCGTTTTAACATTGAAGACTACAGTGTTTTTATTATATTCGGTGCTAAGATAAATTTGCTTTGTCAAAGAAAAAGCGTGATACATTATGCTGGTAGACATGATTTGATGTTTTGGTGAACTTCAAATATAATTGTTTACCAGCTTTTTTTGATAAAAAGTATCCATTATGCGGATGAACCCTTTTTATTTGCACTTTTTTACCGTATATTTGCTTAATCAATGTATCATCGTACATTTTAAGGTTGGATTATGACTAAAATTGGAGATAAAATAACACAGTTGCGAAAGCAAAAAAATTGGTCGCAAACAGAGTTGGCCAAACAAATTAGTGCTTCAAGAGAGGCAATAGGTAAATATGAAAGAAATGAAGCTCTTCCATCAGTAGAAACGGCAAAGAAGATTGCTAATGCTTTTGGGGTTACGCTTGATTTTTTAGTTGATGATGCAACAACACCATCACTTGATAAAGAGACGGTAAAACGCATCAATGATATTCAAAAGATGGATGTAAACACGAAAACGGTGTTATTTAATGATATCGATACTTACATCCAGCACTTTAAAACCAAACAGGCATTTGCTAAATAAATTGCATCATGAAACAAATCACATTAAACATCGATGAAACCAAATTTAAAGCCTTTTTAAGCTTTATTAAAACCCTTGACTATGTTTCGGTATCGGATGAAATAGATATTCCCATAGAACAGCAACAAGAAGCCGAAAGAAGGTTAAAACTTGTGCAAGAAGGGAAAATGAAAACAAGAAGCTGGAACCAAGCCAAACAAGATATTTTTAAACGGTAATGAACTATTCTTTATCTATTTCAGAAGCTGCCGAGCTTGATATCAGAGATGCTTTTCTTTGGTATGAAGATCAAAAAGACAACCTAGGCCTTACCTTTGAAAAACACATCTCCAAAACCATCCAAAATATTAACTTCGTTGAGCTCCTTTCAGTCGGTTCAGAAAAATCCCCTGAAGATTCAAATTCGATACAACCAAATCAGAGTCGCTTTTCTAAAGAAATTTCCCTACGGTGTGCATTTTAATATCATTGAGAATGAAATTATTATTGTTGCTGTTTTTCATACTTCGCAAAGCCCAAAGAAGTGGAGTAAGAGGTAAAGCGCAGCAGTACAACTGCAGCGAAGCTGGATGATTAATCGTAAATAAAATACTCATCTTTATGCCCATCCACTGATTTCACATCTCCATTTTCTGCGAGGTAAATCGAATAATGATTAAAATTAGGATTTAGAGAGAACTTAAAACCTTTATTGTTAATTTCGAAGAATAATGTATCGACATTATTCTTGTCTACTTTAAAGGATAACCTTTGTGGATTATGCATGTCATTAAACTCACCTATCAGCTCAGCATTAACTTTATCAAGATTACATATTTTAAGCTTCTTCAACTCATGCTCTACTCCGAATTGAAAAATTTGGAAATAATAATTATTCAACTGTTTAGTATTATCAGGATTAATTGTATTATCTTGAACGATAAGTTCAGTATAAGATGTACAATCGCAATCTTTTGAACACGCTGAAATAAATATAGCTGCAACGCAAATATATAGTATAATTAATTTCATTATTCTTTATAATTTTCAGAAGAATAGGTCGTTTTTGACCTACCTTTACTTTTGGGTAAATATATAGGATTAGACACATAGGTATTATCACGCTTAGCTGAACCATCGTCTGAACTTGTCTTAGTATTTACATTTTCTAAATAAGTATCATGTTTATCAATTACATCAAGAACAATTTGAAACTGCTCGAAAGTTACATCAAATCCTTTTCCTTTAGAACTTTGAATCATTAGATTGTCTGGGATTAATCCTTTTTTATATTGTTTTGTAATAGATGGATTAGAGCCTCCGTTTGGGTCATGGGGGTGTTCTAACCCACCAGTATGACCCAGTTCATGTGCTGCTGTTCTCTTGGCAGATTTCTTTTTTTCCCCGTCAACCGTTCCAGCCAAATCTATTTTATTCACTACAGGTTCTCCAATACCTCCTGTAGCTTGACCAGCAGTATAAGATTTCTTACCCTTTTCACCACTTGCTGTTGCATCAGTAATATTAAAATAGAAATCAGTACCCTCTTTAGAATTATTGTCCATCGATAATTCGACTTTAATATTAAATACTGATTTCTTTGATTCAAACTCTTTTGAAAAAGCTTTCTCTGCACCTGGAATTGAATTTTGTGCAAAAGCCAATGCTTCAGAATCTGTTAATATTTCAGATGAGTTCTTAACTTTTAATTTCACAGTTAATTCCGTTACTTTCCAACCATCTGCATAAACTGTTGTTGCTCGTTCCCATTCTAAACCTTCAAGCTCACTTCCATCAATCACTCTATTCTCACTAAATGCATACGGAGAGTTGTGTGGATAATCACTCTCCAATGGGTCAACCGCAAAGAACCTACCAATACGAGGGTCATGCATTCGATACTTGTAATTAATAGAGTTTCCTTCAACCTTCACCTCGTCATCCTTCTCTTGACCTTGGAAGCCATAGCGGTAAGTATCAGTTTGATGATTCCTACCTGGCATTTGCATACCAAAAACCTGATAATCGCTACCCTGTTTTTTACCCATTTCAAAAATTGGGGTATTCTCTGTTTTAGAGGATGTTTTTTGATGATATGTTAGTCT
>JBNJEH010000027.1:0-38638 GCA_051745635.1 Bacteroidota bacterium | reverse complement strand
TTGAAATCGAAGAGGTGCGTCATCTTCACCCCGATTTGGACGATGATAAACTGAACAGAACTTATCAAATTCGGCTAAATGATATTTATAAAGTGAATGACGTTATTAGTAAGCTCAAGAAGCATGAAGCAATTGAATATGCGGAACTAAAGGAGTTACATTATACGACATTAACCCCAAATGATCCTTCTTTTGACCAAACCAATCAATGGGCGCTATTTCAAATAGCGGCAGAACAAGCCTGGGACTTTAATACAGGTGATCCAAATATCGTTGTAGCAGTTACTGATAATGCGATTAATGTAGATCATCCAGATCTCACCAACAAGATGGTTGGTGGTTATGACGCGGTGGATCAGGATAATGATCCGCGACCTTGCGGCTCGAATAGTGGTTTTCACGGCTCGCACGTTTCTGGAATCGTCGGAGCTGAGACAGATAATAGTACGGGAATTGCTTCCATCGGATATGATGTGAGTGTCCTACCTGTAAAAATCGGCGATTGTACAGGAGCTCTCACAGCTGGTTACGATGGTATTGTTTACGCTGCCAACAATGGCGCAGATGTCATCAACATGTCATGGGGCGGTGGCGGTTCCACTAACTATGGACAGAACGTATGTACGAATGCCTGGAATGCTGGATCAATTTTAGTAGCTGCTGCAGGTAACGATGGTACGAATCAACAGTTTTATCCCGCAGCCTACAACGATGTTGTCTCCGTTGCTTCAACTAATCAGAATGATGAAAAATCAGGCTTTTCGCAATATGGAACATGGATAGATATTTCCGCGCCGGGATCCAATATTTTGAGTACGGATGAAGGTTCTGGATATCAAACAACACAGGGAACGTCGATGGCTTCGCCGTTGGTAGCTGGTTTGGTAGGCTTGATGAAGTCACATGCTCCAAATGCGACACAAACGGATTTGCTCAATTGTCTTTATTCAAGTGCTGATGATATTGATGCGCAAAACCCGGGTTACGTAGGAGAACTAGGAGCAGGACGCATTAACGCGGATGCAGCAATGAACTGTGCGAGTTCATTTTCAGCGCAAAATGACGCCGCAATCGTCGAGATTATTGAACCTTTAGGATCGATTTGCTCGAATGGATTTACTCCCGAGGTGGTACTGAGGAATTACGGAAGCGCCACCTTGACGAGTGTAACGATTACTTACGATTGGAATGGATCGCCACAGACCTTCTCCTGGACGGGCAGCTTGGCTTCTGGTGCTACAGAAAATGTCGTATTACCTGCTCAAACGGGGACTAGCGGAAATTATACCTTTGAAGCTGAAACGTCTAATCCTAATGGTGTGGCTGATCAAAATCCCGCCAATGATTTATTCACTGAAAACTTTTCACTCAACGGAAATGGTCAAATTGTAGATTTGCAATTAGATCTCGACTGCTATGGATCGGAGATTAGCTGGGAAATCACGGATGACAATAACGGAAACGCCGTGGTTGAATCTGGTGGTGGTTATCAGAATAGCTCTGGCATTCAAACGATTTCTGATTCGTTCTGTTTAGCTGCAGGCTGTTATACATTTACGATAAATGATTCTTACGGCGACGGTATGAATGGCTCTCAAGAAGCCAACTGCTCTGTTGATGGCGACTACCAAATGACTGACGGCAACGGAAATCTCTTGTTCGAGATGACTGCGCCGAATGCCGATTTCGGATCGAGTGCGCAACACCAGTTCTGTATTTCTCAGCCAAACAATATCAATGACGCGGGCATTTCGACTATCAATGAGCCGAGTGCTGTTGTGTGTAATTCGACGATTACACCAGAGGTGGTGATTCGAAATTTCGGTAATGATCCGCTAACATCAGCTACAATTAATTATCAAACTACTGGAGGTACACAAACCTATGCCTGGACAGGTAATTTGAGTCCGAATCAGACAGAGGTTGTGACGTTACCTTCTATCGGAGCTGGAACTGGCAATGTTACATTGTCGGCGTACACTTCAAACCCGAATGGTCAGACAGATGATACTCCGGCAAATGACGAAATGACGAAAGATTATAATGTCAAAACCTCGGCGTATTCACTGCCTTTTACAGAGGATTTCGAGACAAATGTGTTCAGCAGTGGTTTGTGGTCAGTTGATAATCCAGATGATCTAACGACCTGGGAACTCTTCACTGTTGGCGGTATCACTCCTGGTAGTCAGGCTGCTAAGATGGATTTTTATAATTACCAGCAATCGGCGCGCCGGGACGGTTTGATTTCTCCGAAACTTAATTTTGGTGGTTATTCGAGTGTTGACTTAACTTTTGATCATGCTTATCGTCGCGAAAATCAAAATGCGGCAGATTCCTTGATCATTTATGTTTCCACTGATTGCGGTGACTCCTGGAATCGCGAATTTGCTCAAGCTGAGGATGGAACGGGTTCTTTTGCTACCCAAACGACAGATGCAAATGAATTTACACCCGGTGTTGCTGACGACTGGTGTTTCTCAGGAGGCGTTGGGGCATCATGCTTCACAGTGAATCTTGATGCTTATGCCGGTCAGGAAGTATTGGTCAAATTTGAATCCTACAATGCAGGAACTATCGGAAACAACCTGTATGTAGATAATATCAATATTGACGGTGTGCCTTCGGGTGATCCGCCCACGCCTGACTTTAACGCTGACGATACGACGATTTGTGAGGGAGGAACAGTAAACTTTACGGATCAGTCTACTACGAATATAACGAGCTGGAACTGGACATTCCCTGGTGGAAACCCTGGTTCATCGACAGCTCAGAATCCTTCAGTGACCTACAATACGGCTGGAACTTATGATGTAGTTCTGGAAGTAACGAACAACAATGGTACAGAAACGACGACGTTTACGAATGAAATTACTGTAAACACCCAGCCAACTGTATCCATTACTGCTCCCAATACAACAATTTGTGAGGGACAGTCTGTTCAACTCGCTGCGAGTGGAGCAAGTAGTTACAGCTGGGATAACGGACTGGGATCTGGTTCTTCGAAAACCGTTTCTCCTCAAACGACGACGACGTATCAGGTAGTCGGTTCAAATGGAGCTGGCTGCGACGATACCGAATCGGTCACGATTACAGTTGAATCCGCTCCGATAGTGAATGCCACGACTTCACAGTCTTCGATTTGTCCGGGGCAGTCAGCTACTCTAAATGCAAGCGGTGCCAATACATACACCTGGGATAATGGACTGGGTGCTGGTGCTTCGCATACAGTTTCACCGACCACGAGTACGATTTACAATGTTACTGGTGAAACGGCAAGTGGATGTACGAATACGACCAGTGTTGCCGTAACCGTGGAAGAAAATCCGACAGTATCTGTATCTGCTTCAAGCACGACCATCTGCAACGGAGATTCAACAGTTCTGACTGGCAGTGGAGGAAACAGCTACACGTGGTCACCCGGAACAGGACTCAATGCTGTGAGCGGTGCGAATGTTACGGCGACACCAGGTTCTACTACGACCTATACGGTTGAAGGCACGAACTCCTGTGGTACAGATTCGGAATCTATCACGGTGAATGTATTAAGCACGCCCGCAGTGCCGTCTATTACACAGTCCGGAAATGTACTTTCTGTGAATTTACAACCGGGCGAATCGGCAGAATGGTTCCTCAACGGGTCGAGCATTGGAACAGGAAATTCCATAACAATGACGCAGAGCGGTCAGTACACCGTGACTGTAACCAACGAAGATGGATGCAGTACGAGTGGTCAGGGTAATTTCGAACTGGATACGACGAGTTTAGATGAGCAGTCGTTAACCGACCTGCTTCAGGTCTATCCGAACCCTACGAGTGGTATGGTGAACATTTCAATCAAAGGTTTTGAGCAGGATGTTGAGTTGAGCATCATTGATGCACTGGGACGAAAAGTCCTCGATACACAATCACTCAATGCACAAGAGTCAAATGCGGTGAATCTCCGTTCATTCGAAACGGGTGTTTACACGTTGATTTTCCGATCGGAGGGTCAAATGATTACGCGCAAAGTGACCCTGAAATAAAAATACGGATAATTTAATTGATTTCCAGAGGCTGTTTCCCCGAGGAGCAGCCTCTTTTTTGTATCCTGTAGTAAATGGCTTTAAAATGATTTTATGGTGCTGTTTTCTTGCGTGAAGTTTTTTCGGCTCAAAATGTAAATTATATCAGCTGATGCACGTTTGAATTATTCTGAATTCACATCGATCGTAGTGCCGCATTTGAAATGACCTTCAGGGCATTGATGGTATCCGTGTAGTCCACACGGGCGGCAGGATAGTTTTTCCCTGGTTTCAATGACCGCAGCATCTTCAGCCAAAGGACCAAATCCAAATGCCGGGATCGTAGAGCAAAAAAATGCGCGAGTGGGCGCATTGACAGCAGAAGCGAGGTGCATGGGACCCGAATCGTTCACGAAATTCATGACAGCATCTTTCATGAGAGCAGCGCTTTGCAGCAGGGTCAGTTTTCCGCAGAGGTTGTGGAGGTTTTTGTGATTGACGGCACTCTGTAGTTTATCACCCAAACTGATATCGTCCGGACCTCCCAGGATATAGACAGTTCCCTTTTTACAATGTTCATGGCACAGTTCAATCCACTTTTCCAGGGGTAGTTGTTTTGTGTACCACACTGATGCCGGAGCAATACAAAAATAGCGATCGGACTTGAAAGGAGCTACGTACTGCTCATCCTCTTTCGTTGGATAAATGCGTGGTCGCAGCAGCCTGCGCGCTCCGTCGTGATGCGCAATTGTAGACAGGTTGCGTTCTACTTCATGTGTGCCATCACCTATAATATGCGGAAGGCGTCTGGAATAAATAAAGGGAAAACTGTTCTTTTCAAAACCAATTTTATTTTTTGCGCGGGCAAAATAACAAATAAGACCTGCGCTGGCGAAACGCTGCAGATTGATCACCTCTTCATATTTATAGTTCCGAACGGCGCGAATGGTTTGGAGAAGTGATTTGTATTTCCCGTTTCGTTTGTTCCATACAAATAAATGGTTTACATCGGGATGATCCGCAACCAGTGATTCATTGCCCTTCCTGACGACAAGATCGATGCGAGCTTCGGGATACAGCCGTTTTAACTCCGCAATTACAGGTGTGCATAAAATAACATCACCAATAAAAGCCGTTTGAATGACGAGAAATCTTTTCACATTGCAAATATAACATTCCACAGAGGAAAAAATTAGTCCTTATATTTTGGAACATTTTTTGATTTTTTACGAATAACTCAATATTATGAACCGATCGTTACTCTTATTGCTATGTATGGGCTTGACGTTGATCAGTTGGAATCAGCAGAATTTAGAAGGAAACTGGAAGGGATTTATCCAGCGAGCAAACCAAACAATAGCTCAATCAGATGTTTTCTATTTAAAGCTAGACAAAAACGATGGAAAGTGGGAGGGAAGAACGCGCATCGAGTTATTGGAGGACGAAGTGATGGCAATTAAATCGTTTGAAGGAAAAGCGCTGGAAACCAAAGGGATCGCAATTCAAGAAGATTATGTGAGAAATTCCAGTAACGATCGAAATGCCCCGACCTGCAAGTTGAATTATACGTTGAATTTTAATGACTCCACAGGATATTTGAAGGGTGAATTTGAGAGTAGTGATTGCAGAAATACATTGGGAAAGGTCGTGCTGTTTCGCACAGATGATGCTTTTAATACAAATAAAAAACGCGAGGGAATGCACCGCTGGAAAAAGCAATTCGTGCGCGATTATCAAAAAGGTTATCCGGCCCCCGAGATACTCAGGCAAGAACAGGAAGATTTTGAGTTTGAACCGATTTACTTCGATCACGATCGCTCAGAAATTCGCGAAGAACATTATGAATTTCTGGATCGTCTCGCACGTATTTTGGGCGGAATCCACGATTTGCGCGTAAAGGTCATCGGACATACAGACGCCGTTGGTACGGACGAATACAATATTGGTTTGTCAGAGCGAAGAGCACAAGCTATAAAAGATTACTTTGAGAAAAAAGGCGTTGATCCTGAAAAACTCGAGATTGATTTTAAAGGAGAACGGGAGCCCATTGAAACCAATAAAACAGCAACGGGAAAACAAAAGAACAGGCGTGTTGATTTTGAGTTTATTTGATACAAGCATGACTTTTAATTCACTTCCGCGAACCAGACGCCTTTACTGCTGTTCAATCTATTTGACCTTCTTTGTATACTTCGCGCATCCTGCGTATCATGCGGTTACCAAACATTACCTAACGGTCTAAAAAAAGCAAAGCAGCGCAAACCTTGAGTTCTGTCGGCGCTATTTTGCTTATTTGTTGTTATATGCCTCCTAACCAATCGTAATGTTCAGGTGTTTACCTAAACCTATCTCGATTAACTTATTATACGTTGAAATTTGGATGTCACTTAGCCCTCTTTCAATCCGAGAAATATAACTTTTCTTAGTGCCTGTTCTTTTAGCTAATTCTTCTTGAGTGAGTTTAGCTTCTTTTCTTGCTTCCTTTAACATGACTCCAAGGCGAAAAGCAAGTGATTCCGCATCGTATTGATCTCGTTTTTTAGTCCCTTTTGGTCCGTAATTCTCGTCAAGAATTTGACTTAATGTTTTAGTTTTCATCGTTCTTTAGTTTTAAATATTCTTTCTTTAATTTTTCGGCGAGTTTAATTTCCTTTTTAGGTGTCTTTTGAGTCTTCTTTATAAAACCATTTGTTAAAACAATTAAGTTTCCATCATCCTGAAAACAAAGGATTCTGATACTTTTTTGTGAAGTAATTACGCGCACTTCATAAATACCATTAGTATTTTCAAGTTTTTTAAAGAACTTTTTTGGAACCCTCTGTTCAAATCGTACCAAGTCCATTACATATTCCATTTTAGTTTGAACTTTAGATTCTTGAGAACTATAAAAGTTTAAAACCTTGTCGCCGAAAAATATTATTTCTCTTACCACACCAGCAAAGTTAACTAATTAGTTTACTTTATCCAAATTTTTTATGAATAACTCGGGGCATGATTTATGGCATATAACAAGTTATTAAAACAAGTCCTGCATCTTCAAAACGATCAACCTTGAGCCGGATATTTATACTTTAATTTCGCTCAACTTAGACAAGTATTCATCGATAACTGCGTGATTGGTGCGATAAGTGGATTCAAGAACAGCTGGAATATCATCGTCCGCTAACCATTCAACATTTTCTATACCTTCGTCATATTGTGGAGCGACCTGCTGTTCTTGCGTAATTCCAATAAACCAATGCGTTTTTTTAATCCAGTAATTGTCGTAAGCAAAGTAGGCGTGATACGTGTCGGGAAGATGATCGATCAGCGCAATTCCGTCAATTGCACACTCTTCCTGTATTTCGCGAATAGCTGCATTTTTTGGTGACTCATCCCGTTCGATTTTTCCTTTTGGAATATCCCATCGCCCCCATCTTTTTATAAATAAATGCTTATCGAGTAACGGATTGTATATAATACCACCAGCAGCTTCAATAGCTTTAAATTCCGAAAAAAATGACTGAATCAGTTCTGCAGGATCAAAATTGTCGGCAAAATAAGACTCATCATTTTCAATCGCATTCAGGTGCTCTTGAAAGTCCGCAAACTGTTCTGTTTTTAACTTCGGTACAAATTGTGCCGGTAGGTTCGTAGAGCGTTTTTCGCGCTTTTTGAATTGTATTGAATTATTATCGATAAAAACTTTATACATTTGCACGCATGATTAAAGACATTGACAACGCTACAAAGATAGCCGAATTTTTATTACAAATCAAAGCCATTCAGCTTCGACCGAATGATCCGTTTACCTGGTCATCGGGGTGGAAATCACCTATTTATTGTGATAATCGAAAAACGCTTTCCTATCCGAATGTCCGTACATTCATTCGTCAGAGTTATTCACAGCTCATTTTGGATGAATTTGGAAAGCCTGATATTATCGCTGGTGTAGCTACTGGAGGCATTGCGCACGGTGCTCTCGTTGCACAGGAAATCGGAGTGCCTTTTGTCTATGTCCGGTCGTCTGCCAAAGAACACGGACTGGGCAATCAAATTGAAGGTGATTTTCAGGAAGGACACAACGTCGTTGTCATTGAAGATTTAATCTCAACAGGTGGGAGCAGTATCAAAGCAGTAGAAGCATTGCGGGATGCTCAATTGAATGTGAAGGGAGTCGTCGCCATTTTTAGTTATGGGTTCCAAATAGCCCGTAAAAACTTTGAAGCGGCCAATTGCGAAGTGCGATCGCTGTCAAATTATGAAGTTTTAATCGAAAAAGCACTCGAACAAGGGGCGGTGGCAAAACAGGATATCGATTCCTTGCGGGAATGGAGGCTTTCTCCGGATACCTGGGGACAATAAAATGGAAGGAAATGAATATTAAGAGCGAAAAATCTACTATAAATGCTCCTGTGGTTGAAGTATTCAACTTTTTGGCAAATGCTGAGAATATTGGAGCGTTATTACCGGAAGGTGAGGTCAAGGAATTTGAAGGTGATGAACGACAATGTTCGTTTAAGGTTCAAGCCGGTGTTACAATATCACTCGTGCAGAAAGAAATTGTGAAAAATGAAAAAATTGTGATGGAGTCGGGTGAAAAATCACCGTTCCCTTTTGAACTGGTCATTCTTATGGAAGAGCGCGGTGATCAGACGGAAGGATACATCGATTTTGAAGGTGAAGTGAATGCATTTTTAAAAATGATGGTGCAAAAACCGTTGACGAATCTCTTCAATCACATGACGCAAGCTCTGAAAGAAAAATATGATTAACTCACCAATTTAACAACCATCGCCACTTTTTATCCGTTGTTTGGTGCTAATAAGGTATGCTGAAACGATGAATGCAAAACTACGAAATAGATTTATAAAACTACCTTTGTCGAGTACGCCTCGATGGATTATTATTCTCATTGACCTGTTGTTGTCAGCACTGGCATTGGCGACCGCTTACTTTGTGCGATTTGATGTTTACAGCGATGAACAGACGATGGATCGCGAATGGGAACTGCTCAAGGAGGTGTTACCCGTTATTTTTTCAGTGAAATTAGTGGTTTTCTTTCTCTACAAAATTCATAAAGGACTGGTGCGTCACACTTCACTCGAAGATGTCCGAAGAATATTTTTTGCGGTCTTGACGTCTTCGCTGGTCATTATGATGGCCGGTTGGGTGAGACATTTATACTGGGATGGTCGCTTTCTTTTGCCTACATCTGTCTTGCTCGTTGACTTTTTGGCCTCGTTGATGTTATTGATCGGTTTTCGGTTTACGGTGAAAATATACCACTATGAATTGAATAAACCGAAGCGAAAAGAAGTTAAAAATATACTGATTTATGGTGCGGGAGTATCTGGATTGATAACCAAACGAACAATCGAGAAAGATTTTCAAATGCCCTCCAAAGTGGTCGGATTTATCGATGACAATAAAAAGCTGTCCGGCAACAGGCTGGAAGGGGTGGACATCTATCACACTGCAAAAATTAAACAATTGATCAATAAACTGGATGTCGACGAATTGATTTTGGCCATTCAACATCCTAAAAAACAGAATACTTCGCGCATCGTCGATATTTGTTTGCACTATAACGTGAATGTGCAACGCGTACCCAGTTTTAAGAAATGGATCAATGGTGAATTCAGTTCGAGACAAATACGCAAAGTAAATATCGATGATTTGCTGGGAAGAGACCCTATCGATCTGGATGTTGCGAAAATAAAAAATGAGATCAATGATAAAGTGGTACTCGTTTCGGGAGCGGCAGGTTCAATAGGAAGTGGTATCGTACGACAGGTCGTGAATTATAATCCGCGGAAAGTCATTATTTTGGATCAGGCTGAATCCGATCTCTACGATTTTCAAAATGAGCTGATTGGTAATGAGCTGGATGATTCAGTGGAATTGGTCGTTGGGGATGTAAGAAATTATCATCGCATGCACCGGCTTTTCGAAAAGTTTAAACCGGATATGGTCTTTCATGCTGCGGCATACAAACATGTTCCGCTCATGGAAGAAAATCCGTCGGAAGCTATCAGTACCAATGTTCTGGGGACAAAGAATCTGGTCGACCTTTCAGAGCAATTCAATGTGGTGAAATTCGTGATGATTTCCACTGATAAGGCGGTAAACCCGACAAATGTTATGGGAGCATCCAAACGCATTGCGGAAATTTATGCACAGGCCAAAGACAAACTCTCAACCACGCAATTTGTTACCACGCGTTTCGGAAATGTCCTGGGTTCCAATGGATCCGTAATCCCGCTGTTTAAACGGCAGATTGAACGAGGCGGACCGATGACGGTGACGCACGAAGAGGTGACGCGGTTTTTTATGACTATTCCCGAAGCCTGTCAATTGGTTTTAGAAGCCGGCGCAATGGGTAATGGTGGAGAGATTTTTGTGTTCGATATGGGCGAGTCGGTTAAGATTATTGACCTGGCGAAACGTATGGTGCGACTCTCCGGACTCGAAGTCGGAAAAGATATTCAAATTAAAATTACCGGATTGCGCCCCGGTGAAAAACTATACGAGGAGTTGTTGGCCAATGAAGAAAATACCAAACCAACGCATCACCCACAAATTATGATCGCCTTAAATCGCGAAGCAGAGACTGAATGTATTTCTAATATTGATCAACTATTGGACTTATTCGACGGACAAAACAATGAGAATATCGTCCGGCAAATGAAAAAGATTGTTCCGGAATATGTGAGCAATAATTCTATTTATACTAAACTTGATAAAAAATGATAAATCCAGCGAAAGTGACAGTTCGGTTCAGAGATTGTGACTTAATGGGGCACGTGAATAATGCCGTCTATTTGAGTTATTTTGAACAAGCCCGAATGCATTATTTTGAGGAGTTAATAGGTAAGGACTGGGACTATAAAAAAAATGGTATTTTACTGGTAAAAAATGAGGTAACTTATTTAAAACCGGTATTACTGCACGATCAGCCGGAAATTTCCTTACATTTAAGTGCTATGGGAACGAAAAGTATTACGCTGGACTATCGTTTAACTGTCGACAGTGACTTGCGCTGCACGGGTAGTTCAAAGTTGGTTTGCTTCGATTTCGAAAAGGAGCAGTCGGTTCCCGTATACGAAGAGATGAAGAAAGCATTTGAAGAACTAAAAAGTCAAGATTCATGAATAACTGGTTAATCATTCTGGTTGTGTTTGTTTCCTCAGGATTTGTTGGTGCTCAGATTAATGGCAAGCAATCCAGAAGAGGTCCCTGTTTCCAGAAATCGCTCGATCGATTGGGAGAGCGCTACGTCGATTGGGAATGTGATGAACGCGATAATATTGTCGATTGCAACCAAAAACTCGAACAGGATCCCGACTCTAAAATTGTGCGCACGCGTTCTTCAGGAGCACCTTATAATGGAGATTGCGAAACTTGTCACCGCAACGGCATTCGCCAGCGACTCGTTCATTTTAACAATGGGTTGGTGGAAGGCACGGATACGACGTACTACGAATCAGGGTGTCCACAAGTTGTTCGAACGCATGTTGAAGGTGTAGAAAATGGCACCTGGACCTTTTATAATGACACGAGCGGTCTCGTCGCCTGGAAAATCAATTACTCAAATGGAGAAAAACATGGGAAATCGATTTTTTACCGGCAACACAAGGTGGGTACGAAGACCTTGAAAGTTGAAATAGGTAATAGTGAGAAAAAAATCGAATACAACACCTATGAAAATGATACCCTGAAAATTGAACATTACAAAGAAGGCCGCCTTCACGGTGTAAAAAAAGAATACTTTCCGGGTTCCAAATTAAAAAAAGAAATTCACTATGAAGAGGGAATCTTCCACGGATCATATACTGTTTACAATAAAGAAGGAAACACGCTTCAGGAGCTCGAATATGATGAAGGAGAAAAAGATGGCACCTGGAAATATTATTACAACGACGGCAGTTTGATGAAAACACAGGAATGGAATTCTGGTACAAAAGACGGTGCTTTTAAGACATTTTATATTCAGGGACACATCCAAACCCTGGAAAATTACAGAAGAGGAAAAAAACACGGGGAGTTTATGGAGCGGTTTCCCGACGACAAAATAAAACGCGAGGCCATCTACAAGCGCGATAAACTGGTAGAAGAACACGTATATGATGAGCACGGCAATGAAATCAGAACCGTAGGAGAAGACGGCGTTAAAAATCAGGATGAAGACGATGAGGTTCCCGATGGAGATAAGCAAAAAAAGTGGTGGCAGTTTTGGAAATAACAGGAAAGAATACGATGAATACAGATTTGAATTTAGCCGTTTTAATTGACGGAGACAACATACCGAGTAAGTACATCAAAGAGATGATGGAAGAAATTGCCAAATACGGTATTCCGTCGATCAAACGGATCTATGGCGACTGGACGAAGCCGCACTTGTCCAAATGGAAGAATATTTTACTAGAGAATGCTATTCAGCCCATTCAGCAGTACGGCTATACACAAGGAAAAAATGCAACGGATTCGGCGATGATTATCGACGCTATGGATATCTTGTATGAAGGAAAGACGGACGGTTTTTGTCTGGTTTCTTCCGATTCTGACTTTACGCGCCTGGCAACGCGATTGCGGGAATCGAGTCAAAAAGTGATTGGTATTGGCGAACAGAAAACGCCCGATCCCTTCATTGTAGCGTGCGATAAATTTATTTACCTGGAAATTCTTCACGAGGAAGATGAAGATACCAAACGACCCAAAAATAAGAAACAGCAAAAGCGCGCAGTGCAAAACGTCACCCCGAAGATAATCAAGTTGATTCGTCAATCGATTTACGACTGCGCAGATGACGATGGATGGGCGTTTTTAGGTGATGTCGGATCATTGATCAATAAAAAACAACCGAATTTTGATCCGCGAAATTTTGGATTCTACAAATTGACACCGCTCATCGATGGCATTGGTGATTTTACCATAGAAGAACGCCAGGCTCCCAATAGCCGGTCAAAACATATTTTCGTTAAAAACAAACAGAAGAAGAACGGGAAGGATTAGTAAGACTTTACAGGTGGAACTTGGTATTATAAATGCCTATTCTTCTCATTCAATTACCGGGCTGCATGTACATTTATGTAGAGTATATTCTCATGCGAAGACCAAAAATGATGTTGCGTGAACGATAGCGCTAATGTTGAGCTCCAGGAATACCAATCGTTCATTGAGAGGAAATAAATGACGATTGATGATGGAATTTAAAGCTCATCGAAATGGATAGATACAGGCGTCTGTTATTTTGGTTGAAAACCTAAAAAAAGCGACCTCGAATGAGATCGCTTTAAAAAAGTTGAAGTCAATAATTACTTATTAATCACTAACTTGTTTGTTTTAATCACCTGACCAGCATTATCCTGAACAGTGTAAATGTAAACACCGTTGTTCAACGCGTGTGTATTTACTTTCTCAACTTCGTTCTCAACTGGCTGAGAAACGACCGTTTGTCCAGTAACAGATGTGATTGTCAACGTACCTTCTGCATTTGGGACAACAAAGTTTACGTTGTTCTTAGCAGGATTAGGGTATGCTTTCACTGTTGATAATGCTTCACTATCAATTCCTGTTGTTTGAGACGTAAGCGTGATTTGATTAGATGCTTTAAATACATCTCCTGCACCATTTTGTCCTTCAACATATACCCATACAACCATTAGTGAGTCTTCAACGATGGGTGTTTGTGCCGCCTGTCCGTTATCAACATAGTAGTAAACATCACCAGCTGCAAAGTTCACTGTTTTATTTGATCCATCAGGTGTCGATTGAATTCCTGCATTCTGGAAGAAGGTAAGCGGATCTGGAAGAGCTCCAGGAGTAATATTTTCGTCCGAGGCTACAATCCAGTAATTAGCAATATCCGACTCATCATTCGGTACATCGAAAGTAACTTCCAGGTCGCTTCCGTCACCGTTGTCAGAAATGTCAGAAGCTACTACGTTAGAGACATTAGGTGCATCGATAATTATATTGCCAAGTACTATGTTGTCTACATCTAAAATTGAACCAGGTTCAGGAGTTGGTGCAGGATTACCACCTACGTTGTTAAAAACCTCTCCAATACTAGATGAAACGATGATTTCATATTCCACGATTGGTTCAGAAGTAGTATAATTAATAGTCACTGTCTCAGTAGAGAAGTTAGCTTGAGATCCTGTGAGCTGAGTATATCCTTGCCCTACAGGATCGCCATTGGCATCATTAGCCTGTACGAAAATAAGTGCTTCGTCAGACCCGAGAACATCGTATTTCACATCGAAAGAAACATCCTCATACTTATCAGTACTCGAAAAAAGTTGATAATTTACGGAACCATAAGGACCATCTGGTAAATTTTGAGGATCTATGGAATTACTGAGGAGAAAAGATGTCATCCTCACATACGATCCACCATCTGTTGGAACGTCTGTCTTTTCTTCACTCGGAACAACGGGATCTCCATTATCATCCGTTAAATCTCCAGCATTTTGAAATGCATTCATGTGTGTGCCTTGACCAAAGTAATCCCAATCTACAGGATTCCCTTGATTCCAGTTCTCAAAACTGAGGTTCGTCTGTGCGCTCATAGTAAAAGCCGCACACGCAGCCAATACTGTAAAGTAAAGTTTTTTCATAATAAATTAGTTTTTAATTTGTTGCAAAGTAGACATATTATGTGTTCTGTCAAAATTTTAAATCTTAAAATTTATTAACGGTAGCTGCGAGGTGTTAAAGGTTTATACATACCGCGGATCATCTACGTAATTAAACTTCTCACTTTTGATCACCTCCAAAGCGTAGTAGCCAAACTCTTCTGTAACTTTGCCATGCAAGACGTATATGCCGTTTCCATGAAAGGGGAATTTCTTGAGAACAGGAGGGAAGTGCACCGTCTCAAAGTACGTTCCCCAATAATCGATGAAAGTGCCAAAAATCATGTGTTCACCGCGATTGGTTTTTGTGTTTTTGACGGCTACTAAATAACCGTGCATGGTAACACTTTTGTTGGCGTTTTTGCTGAATGCATTCGCGCGAAGAACAGGTTTCAACGGCTGACTCAGCAATAAAAAGGGATTGCACAACGGAAAACCCAGCAAATCTAATTCTTCAAAGGCTTGTTCTAATTGATCTACGGGAAGTCTGGGGATGTCGAAGTTTTTGTGGGCTGCGGAAAACAGTTCTGCTTGTTGTTCGGTGCGCTTATTTTGTTTGTAAAACAGGTGTGTACGCCATTTTAACTGCTGTTTCTCGCTGGAAATGCGTCGAAAAGCACCAATGCGCACCAGTAAAAGTACGTTTTCAATGGTCATGTACGTGCGCGTGAGGAAATCTTCAAACGATGAAAACGTTCCCCCTTTCGATCGATGACCGAGTAACTTTTCTATGGCAGCACGCTCGATACCGTTGATTAAATTAAAACCCAGGTAAATCGTTGTTCCCTCTACAATTGTATTCCATCTGCTCTTTTGAACACAGGGTGGTTCTACTGTAGCTCCTTTTCTGCGCGCTTCATGAACGTAAAACTCGGTGCGGTAATATCCGCCAAAATTGTTGATCGTTGCTACCATGTACTCAATAGGAAAATAGGCTTTGAGGTAAAGACTCTGGAAGCTTTCGACGGCATAAGAGGCAGAATGTCCTTTAGAAAATGCGTATCCGGCAAAACTCTCAATTTGTTTCCAGACGCTCGTCGTCAGCGCTTCACTATACCCCTTTTTTAAACAATTTTGAAAGAATTTATCCCGAATGGACTGGAACTCGCTGCGGGAACGATATTTGCCCGACATCCCTCTGCGGAGTACGTCGGCTTCACCCAGCGAAAGTCCGGCGAAAAGATGTGCGACTTTGATGACGTCTTCCTGATAAACCATAATGCCGTAAGTATCGGGCATGATCTTGTAAAGTTCTGGATGAGCCTGTTTTCTGCGCTCCTCGCTCTTGTGGCGCAAAATGTATTCGCGCATCATTCCCGATCCGGAAACGCCGGGACGAATAATAGAACTGGCAGCTACTAACTCCAGGTAGGTTTGGGTCTTGAGTTTCTTCATCAATTGTCGCATAGCAGGCGATTCTACATAAAAACAGCCCATTGCTTCGCCGTTCTGCAACAGTGCACAAACCCTGGGGTCTTTCTTGAAATGAGCTACATCGTGAATGTCGTGTACTTCTTCATTGGGCCGATTATATTGAATGATTTTTAAGCTTTCGTGGATTTTACTCAGTCCGCGCTGACTCAAAATATCAAATTTGTAAAGTCCGACGTCCTCCGCTTCAAGCATCGAAAACTGAGTGGTCGGAAAACCTTTGGGAGGTAAAAACGTCGCGCTGAACCATGTGGTCGGCTTTTCACTGATAATAATTCCACCGGCATGGACACTGAGGTGGGAGGGAAGCCCTTCAATATAAGTGCTGTATTTGAGTACGAGCTGGTTCATGGTGTCGAGCTGCGCAACGTCATAATTTCCACGGCTGAGCACGTCAATGTCAGATTTGGGGAGTCCAAACACTTTGCCCAACTCGCGGACAGTAGCGCGGTATTTGAAGGTGTTATACGTGCAAAGCAGAGCCGCGTTCGGAAAGCGTTGGAAAATGTACTGCATGATCTCATCCCGTTCACGCCAGGAAAAATCGATGTCAAAATCGGGAGGGTTTTTTCGGTAGATATTGATGAATCGTTCAAAGTATAGATCGAGCTCCAGCGGATCGACATCGGTGATGCCGAGGAGATAGGCTACAATACTGTTGGCGCCACTACCGCGTCCCACGTGAAAATACCCTTTCGAATGGGCGTAATTGATGATGTCCCACGTAACGAGAAAATACGCGAGGTAATCCTTCTTTTCAATGACATCGAGTTCGCGGTCGATACGTTCGCGAATAGTCGGGTTTGCCACTGTATACCTTCGGGGTAAACCTTCTTCACAGAGCGAACGAACGAGACGGAGATCATCGGATTTTGACCCGGTGTACGTCTGAATATTTTGCGCTTCAACGTCATCGCCAAATCCGAAGTGAACGTGACACGCTTCGAGTAATTGCTCGGTACGCGCTACAATTTCAGGAAAATCTGCATAAATGGCGTACAGTTCTTTCTTGTTCATAAATCGATCGCACTGATCGGCTTGTTCTGTGGCGGGAAGTCCGGAAAGTAAACAGTTGTTGTCAATTGCGCGCAAGAGGCGATGGGCGTTGTATTCGCGCTTTGTATCAAAGGTCATCGATTGCAGCACGACGAGCCGCTCGCGATGCTTTTTCAGGTCACTCGTAAGCTTGTTGAGCTGAAAAGGCCGGATTCCGACGTATTCGTTGCTGTTGAGTTGATCCGGAGCATTTTCCAGGGGATAAATTGCGATGCAATTGGGGAGGTATTCCGCAGTGGCAGGAAAATCTATTGATCGGTGAAGGTGACTGGAAATAAATGTGTTGATCTCATGAAATCCGCGATTGTTTTTCGCCAGCAAAATAAATTGTTGTTGCATTCCATTGCGAATGTCTGCGCCCGCTACTACCGTCGTGTCAATTTCTCGTGCGAGCTTTACAGCACTCAATATCGCCGTTGTACTGTTGATATCAGTGATAGCAATGCACTTGTAACGATTTTTTTTCGACCATTCCAAAATCCATTGCGGAGATTTAATGCCGTATTTAATACTGTATTTGCTGTGAATATTGATCATAATTCCAAACTGTAAAATTAAATAATAATCAATATAATGATTAAATAATAATCAAAAAAACTACTGTTCACTGAATGTTCTTCTTCTTGAGTTCACAATTGTCTAATGCTTCATTCTTATATGAAGTTGTGCTGAAATGAAACGGAGAGCTTGTTTAATTCTTTTAGCTAAATAGTTAACAGAAAAATATAAATTATTTATATTTAGATTATTATAATTGATACAATCATCAAATACACTAAAAGATGGTCATAGATATTCCACATAATAAGAAATCCAGAGTCGTAATTGCCGGAGGAGGGTTTGGAGGGATCCAGCTCGCTAAAACCTTGCGCAATAAGGACGTTCAGGTTGTCATTGTCGATAAAAACAATTACCACACCTTTCAGCCACTTTTGTATCAGGTTGCTACTTCTGTGCTGGAGTCTGAATCTATTGCATATCCCATTCGGAAGGTATTTAAAAATGCCAAAAACGTATTTTTCCGACTGGGAGAAGTTACAAAGATCGATCCCGATGCGCATAAAATTCACCTCGGAAATGATGAACTGTCCTACGATCATTTAGTGCTGGCAACAGGTGCGAAAACTAACTTTTTTGGAAACGATGGCTTGATCGTAAATGCGATGCCCATGAAAAGTATTATTGAGGCATTGGACCTGCGATCGATGATTTTACACAACTTTGAGAAGGCGCTGCGCAATTCAAACGAGCGCAAACGGAAGGGAATGATGAATTTTGTCATTGCGGGTGCCGGACCGACAGGAGTAGAGCTCGCAGGTGCCATGGGAGAACTAAAACTGCATGTCTTGCCTCACGATTATCCCGAACTCGATTTTAGTCAGATGAATATTTACCTGGTGCAGAGCGGAGATCGCGTTTTACCGATGCTCAGTGAAGAAAGTAGTGAGCGCGCAAAGAAATACCTCGAGCGACTGGGGGTATCAGTCGTATTGAATACGCGTGTACTCGATGTATCCGGCGATTATGTTCAGACATCCACCGACAGGGATATTATTGCAAAAACATTGATTTGGACCGCCGGCGTGACGGGAAATCCCGTGGAAGGCCTTGGAAAAGAAGCGCTCGTTAAAGGAAACAGAATCGATGTTGATGAGTTTAATCGGGTGAAAGGATATGATAATATCTATGCAGTGGGAGATGTGGCTTGCATGCGAAGCGAAGCTCATCCTTATGGGCATCCGATGGTTGCTCCGCCCGCAATGCAGCAGGGGAAGAACCTCGGAAAAAACTTGTTGCGCCAGCAGGCCGGAAAGGAAATGAAAGCTTTCCAATACAAGGATAAAGGGGCGATGGCTACTGTCGGTAAAAATAAAGCACTCGTCGAGATGGGGAAACTTCGAAGCCGCGGCACTTTCGCCTGGTTTATCTGGATGGGCGTCCACCTGATGGCGCTGGTCGGTTTTCGCAATCGATTGATTACCTTATTTAACTGGACAAAAAATTATTTTAATTCCGATCGGGGGATGCGTTTGATGATTTCCAAATATGACCCCAGAGAAGAAAGACGCAAGAAAAAACAGTTGATGAAAAAACGGCATCTGGAGGAGATGCAGAATAGAGAATAGTAGTGAGGGCTTTCTTTTTACGTTTTTGTGAAAGGTCAACACAGAAATATGAGGTCTTTTCGGGAGCGCTTTGCTATCTTTGCTGCACAAAAAACAACTATGATCAACGAAAAAATTCTCAATACCTATCAGGAGACCAATCATTTTGGCAGGCTTATCGGAATGAAACTCATTGAAGTGGAACAAGGTTTCGTCCATTACGAAATGACCATCGGGAAAGAGCATCTGGCAACTCCGAAAGCAGCTCATGGAGGAGTTGTCGCCGGAATGATTGACGGTACACTGGGCGTGGCAGCGCTTTCTCAGGTCAGCCACCGCAACGAGATTGTAGCCACGGTGGAATTCAAGGTCAACTACCTGCTTCCCGTTTATAAGGGCGATCAGCTAAACGCCAAGGGTCGCGTCGTTTTCGCGGGAAACCGATTGATTTATACCGAATGTGAGGTGAAAAATCAAAAAAGTGAGTTGGTGGCAAAAGCGAGCGGTACGTTTAACGCCTATCCGTTCGATAAAGCTTTCTGATCAGGAATTTGATCCGCATTTCGCTCAAAATTCGATTTAACTGTTTTTTTATAGATATTTTGTAGTCAATGATTTACAATATAAATCTGTTCAGGGTTTTACTTTTTATTCAAAGCTGTTTGTCTTTTTGTGCTTCTCGTTTCTTTCATCGTAGTGAAAATGAAGTAACCGTTTAAGCCATCATGCTAGAAATTTCCAAGACATTTCAAGATATTTCCATCGACAAAAGGATTTTAGCTTCAACTTGATAAGTAGATCTATCTGAAGCTAACGACATAGCATTAAAAAATGTCCAAACCTAAGAAATAACCTTTTTTAACTTATCATTTAGGGAGGGAAAAACGTTATTCTCACCATACAGTTTAGTAGGTTAGAGAACGCGCATAGGAAAATCAGTTCGGGGTACCCACTACCTGAAAACTTCGCAAAAATCTTTACGTGTTTGAGCCGACCGAAGAGAGGCGAGTTTTAAAGATTTTAGAAGTTGAAGGTTAAGTGGGTCGGAGAGTTTCCAGGCGCTAGACTTTTTTGTTTTACTACCTCCCTCCAACGAGCACTAACGTTACTCGTCGGTCGTCTTCACAACCTTCGCTTGCTCTTTTTGGTAATGAAAAAAAGTAAAGAAGGTTAAAATGAGAGATAGTGCTGAAAATAAAAGTTACCAGTGTTGAGTATTTATTATTTCTTTGATTTACAGATGTTTATGCTTAGTTCCAAACTTTTGATCTTGATCAAACAAAAAATGATGCGCAGCCCGAGAACTGACCTTAGCAAAGTGGCTTTACATTTCCGAAGTCTTAGAATTCGATTTAACTGTTTTTTACTTTCTCCCAGGTACTAAACAATGCCTCCTGTTTTGGTCGGTCTTCCTCAACTTCTGTCAGTGGTGTGCAAGGCCGCAACGTGTCTTTACATTCTCCGGGCAACTGCTGATAAAGTGCCGTTCCCTTCGATTTCCAGGCAATCATCTCATCCGATACTGCTTTAATTTTTTTTGCAGGATTGCCGACGATCAGACTGCGCGCTTCAAATTCTTGTTTGGCAGCCACAAAAGCAAGTGCACCAACGATACATTCTTTACCGATGATACTGTCGTCCATGATTACACTGTTCATTCCGATCAACGAATTTTCTCCAATAATTCCACCGTGGATAATTGCGCCGTGACCAATGTGAGCGGCAGGGTGTAGTTCGACCGTTTTTCCCGGAAACATGTGAATGGTACAATTTTCCTGAACATTGCACCCGTCAGCGATTTGAATTTCGCCCCAATCACCTCTTACTGCAGCTCCGGGACCGATGTAAACATCCTTGCCGATGATGACATTACCAGTTACGGTGGCATTCGGATGAACGAAGCTCGAAGGATGAATCACGGGTTTAAAACCATTAAATTCGTATATGTTAGCCATAATATTGTTTCGTTTAATTGTACAACAAATCTGCTTTTATGCTGTTTCAAATAAAGTTATGAGTTATTGCGAATTTACAAAAGATTTACCTGAAGAACATCCCGATCGGCAATATCACGATAAGGATTACGGTTTTCCCGTGAAAAACGATGACGAATTGTTTGGACGCTTGATCTTAGAAATAAACCAGGCAGGGTTGAGTTGGTCGACAATTCTAAAAAAAGCGCCCCGTTTCAGAAAAGCTTACGACCAGTTTAGTGTCGAAAAAATTGCATGCTATTCGGACAGCGATATAGAGCGATTGATGAATGATGCAGGTATAATTCGCAACCGAAAGAAAATTACTTCCGCCATACACAATGCAAAAGTTGTTCAGGAAATCCAGCAGGAATGGGGGAGTTTTGAAAATTGGCTGGATGACAAAAAATCGTTATCTTTGAAGTCGTGGGTGAAAGTCTTTCGCGCCAGATTTAAGTTTACCGGTGAGAAGATCATCGACGAATTTTTAATGAGTACAAGTTATAAAGCGGGAGCACATACTAAAAATTGTCCGATCTATGATCGCGTTCTAAAATCAGGTCCTAAATGGTTATGAAAATGAAATTTATGCTTTTTGTTGCGGCTGTATTCTCTGTGATGACTGTTGGCGCGCAATATAGCGTAGGAGGTGGATTGAGTACCTTGCACGGAGCGGGTATCGATGTCAATCGCACGGGCCTACACGTTTTTTACGAAGAACCCATTTCAAATTCGCGCACGCAGTTCTATCGAGCCACTTTCATGTTTCCGTCCAAGAATTCCAGACAAGGATCGCTGGAAGCGGTTGATTTTTCTGTTTCACCCCAAAAAATTACAGTGGACGAAATTTCGAAAACAAACTTCATATCAGTTGATGGTGGTAACCGGGTCTATTTTATCAATGATTACGATATCGGTTTTGCACTTTATGGAGGGCTGCACCTGAAAGGCATTCTGATGATTAAATCGAGCGATTATTCCAATTTTCCGGAAGGCGTCAGCATAAGTGATTACAAAGTACCGCAATCGCGTTCGCTATTCTCATTATTGGCTTCCTTTGGTGCGAATTTTGGCGCGAAATATCAAATCCCCGGTCGCGGAGCTATTACCGCGGATATTGCAGGTGACCTGATAACTCCCATGATCGATCAGGGGCAAGTTATGAACAGCGAAATATCTGCGTTGTCGATCAGTTTAAATTTCGCTTACCGTTTTGACTTCTATTAATCAGTCGACAACCATCGTTATCGAAAGCGGCGGCTCGAAGTCGACCTGGATGTGGATGGACTATCAACAAAACGTTCACAAGGATCTTTTGCCCGGACTCCACCCGATGGAGCTCAATGCCGATAAAAAAGCACACATTCTTCAATACATTCGATCGAACGAACTCTCTGACGCAGCTGTTCATTTTTACGGTGCTGGCTGTGAGAGTGACGTCGGCAAAAAAAGAATCGTTCAATTTTTAAATGAGTGCCAACTGCGGGAACGCGAAGTCCAGACAGATATTTATGGTGCTTGTAAAGCCTTGTTGGGCAATCAACCCGGCACGGTCGGAATACTCGGAACAGGTGCTGTGGCTGTGCGATATGACGGTGTGCGAATTACGCAACAAGCTTCTGGCTGGGGTTACATCCTGGGTGACGAGGGGAGTGGTTTTGATATCGGTAAACGGGTCGTTCAGGCTTATCTGAGGAATGAATTCGATGATGCCACAGCTGTAAAGACGACCATTGAAAATTACTTTGGAGGATCGGATCGCATCATACCGCTGTGTAGTCAGCCCAATGCCCGATTCACAATTGCGGGATTAACCCGGGAAATCAACCCGCACAGCGATCATCCCGTCATTCGGCAGATTCTCACGGACGCTTTTATCGATTTTTACAGGACGGCCATTTTACCGTTATCTGCAGATAAAGAGGTCAACCTGGTGGGCAGTGTAGCCTATCACCTGCAAGATGAAGTAGCCGCTGCATTTCGCACTATTAACGTGAACGTTGCGCGCGTAGAATGTGACGCCATAGATCGGTTGTACGCATTTGTCGTTCGTCCGTAGTCATTCATCGATCGATTTTACTTTTTTATCTATTTTGTTGTTAGATTTACGCGTGAAAATGATGGTTCCTTCTCAAAAAATAGTGATATTGTGCCTTCCTTAGAGAAAATTATGGAACATTTAGAAATAAAAGCTACTGCTGAAACGCCAATGATCAATTTTGATCCACAAAGTGGTGAGATGGTGATCAAAGGAAGAGCGATTCCTCAAGATGCGGAAGTATTCTGGGCGCCGGTTTTGAAGTGGTTTTATGCTTATTCTGCTGATCCACAGGAACACACTTCACTGGTGTTGGACATGGAGTATTTTAATATTTCCACTTCCAAACAGTTGCTGTTTTTTCTGCATAAATTGAATGAACTGAAAGAGGGCGATCACGGCGTAGAAGTTGTATGGAAGTATCCGGAAGGCGATATAGAAATGCACGAAGCGGGAAATGATTATTCTTGTATGGTAAATATTCCTTTTCAATTTGTAGCGAAAAGCTCTCCTATGGCACAAGCTGTCTAATCGCTATTGATCCCAGTCATCTGGTACGATAAAAATGGGTTGGTTCTGCTCGTTCAGCCAAAGCGAAGGACCATCGGTCGCGATTGATCCGGATGATGGTTTTGATTGCCGTTGATTTTTTCCGGGCTGCAATGCACTTAACCAGTTCGGTCGAACCAACTCCTGCTTCAGCTGTTTTGATTTACCTAATTCGTTTACAAAGTAATAAGTATTCACTTTTGATGAGTTGAGTATCGGTGAATCAACCGATTCGTGTGCGAAAAAACATCCGCGAAAGAAAAAACGGGAGTGCACGGTTTCGTCGGAAATATTTTTCTGCACGTGCGGGTGCTGAGCTAACGGAAGTTGCCTCGACTCAATTTTATGTAATTTTCGCTCAAAATGATCATTGCGGGAAGGACCTACCCAGTTTTTGGGAATACCTGGAGCATGCGACTTTAAAAGCAGGTAATATTTAACCGCCACTTCAATGTGGTAGGTAACGTTGTCATAGTTAAATATAAAATCGATTTCTCCCAGCGTTTGCTTTTCTTCGCGCACCTGAAAATTCTGTAAGAGCAATTGAACAGGATCGAATGTCTGAAAAAAGAAGGAAAGTAAAGCCTCAGCATAAAAACCGAGCCGCTTATACTTTTTGCGATTCAGAAACTGATGCAGCAATTCGGGATGGCGATCGAGTGATGTGAAATAAGATGCAGAAGTTGCTTTCCACGATGCAATGACGGTTTCAGGAAATAGTTTGGCGCTCCATGGATCAGGAATAGCACGGACGGGACAGGGCGAGAAGAGTAACCAATATAGATCGCGAACGCGCCGGTCACTGAGTTGATCATACACCGTTTCGGACATACAAATAAACTTTTTGACCGAAGTTAAGCCATTTTTTTTGAGAATCGTGGACTTATTGGTATTTTTGCCTGCAATTGAAAAAAAGGCATTCCTTTATATGAGAGTTATTGACGAAATACCCCACGAACGATTTAAAATTCAAATTTTTAATTACAACTCGAAATATATCGTAAAAGTGGAGCTGGGGCAATTTGAACAGAGCTACAAAATTGGAGAGCTGGATGTCATGGGATTGGACGATGTCAAGAGCATGGTCGATCGCGAATTTTTAAAGGGTTGCTTACAACGATTTATCAGCATGCGCGAAGATTGGGAACATTCTTTTCGCAATAAAAACACAGATCAGGAAGAAGTATGAAAAGTGCAAGAAATATTAGTTTAGCAATGATTGCCGGATTGGCGGTGTTTGTGGGATGTCAGGGAGACGCTTCGAACAAGGAACAATCCGACAACAAAGAGGTGGAAGAGCAAAAAGAGCAAAAATCGTCGGAGCGCAATCCGAAATCTGATGTCAAATTTGCTTATTACGTCCAGGATAGTTTAGCGACGCAGTTTGAATTCTACAGAGAAATTGATTCGATGCTCAAGTCGAAAGAAAAAGCGTTTCAGAATGAACTGGAATCGCGCATCCGTTCTTACAAAAAGTACGAGGCTGATATCCAAAAGCGCATGGATAACAATGAAATTACCGGGTATCAACTCGATGAAATCCAGGAGACGGCCATGCGCAAGCAGGAATCAATCCAGCAATTCGAACAGCAGCGCGGCGCAGAACTTCAACAGGAGTCTTTTGAATACCAAACGGCTCTGATGAATAAGATTTCTGAATACGGCAGAGAATTTTCAGAGGAAAACGATATCGACATGCTTTTCTTTTATCAGAAAGGCGGGCAAATCACTTATATTCATGATGCTTTCAATATGACGGATCAATTTATTGATTTTCTGAATCAAAAAGAGGAGGAGTTAACTTCAGGATTTGATGAGGAAATGGAGTCCGTTAATGAAGAACAGGGCTTGAATAGTCTTGGTGGTGGAATGCCGCAAACGCAATAGGGCGAAATATCAGTTAGTTACGCATTTCGAAACAATTGAGGACATGTTTGTAGCACAGCAAAAGGAACAGAACAATATTGCCGAGTACGTTATTTACATGTATCAGCTGGAGGACCTCATACGTGCTTACAAATTTGATATAGATACCATTCGGGAAAAAATTATTCAGCCGCAGGTCAAAAGTGCTTCCTTAGAGGCTGAGGCTGTGAAATGGTACGAAGCGATCATCAGTGAAATGAAATCGCGCGGATTAGAACGCAAAGGACACCTACACCGCATTGGCGAGGTCATTACAGAATTAATTTACCTGCACAATACCCTGAAAGATGTCGTGGAAGACAAAAAATACCTGGATTTACTAAAAGCAGCGGAAGAGAATATTGAAGCTTTCCGGGAGAAAAGTGATTTGGAAAACTTACACCTGGTAGAAGTTTGTTTTCAGGCACTGTACATGAAATTACTTTTGAAATTACAGGGAAAAGAAATATCTGCTGAGAGTGAAAACGCTTTTGATACGATGCGCATCGTTTTAGCGTACCTGACCAAAGGATATCACGAGATGAAAAAAGGGGATATGTCCATGTTCGAAAAGCAACAATGAGCTTAGAAGCCCCTTAACAGCGATCATCGACGCTCATAATCTCAAATCGTACCCTCTTGCTTGCACTAAACAATGACGAACGAGCGCCTAAGCAGCTCTCATTATTACCGCTTCTGGCCTATACGGGTCTTTTTTCTTTCAAATACGTTGCCCATTTGATTATTCAGCCCGATAAGTCATTAAAAACAAATACCTAAGAAGTGCGAAATTTAGATTCAAATTTAGAACGTTGCTCATTCCGAAGGGCTTCCAGATCATCGGGAACTTCGCGTTTCCACCGCTTGTGCGACCACAACCAAAATTCGGGCTGCTTGCGAATGGCCGCTTCGAGCAGTTGAGTGTGCGCTTCTGTAATTGTACCCCATTCCAGCTCTCGCGGTTCGCGCGTAATCTCTTCTAATCGCATCACGTATTTGCCTCTTCTTTTTTGGTGAATAGAGAAGAAGACGACCGCAGCATCATATTTGTTCGCCAGCAGTTCGGGGCCAAAAAACACGCCCGTGTCCTGATTTAAAAAAGTAGTCCAGTAACATTTTTTCGAAGATCCGGGCGATTGATCCGCTAACACTAAAGTCGCTGTAAGTGCATCGTTATTTTTAAAGTATTCATTGACGATTTTAGCATGTATAATATCCATACCGAAACGTGCGCGCCGCTCATTGAGTTTGTGGTCCCAGAAACCATTGGATAACGGCATACCTATGCCAACGGCGCGATGGGGAAAAAGGAGGTCTTGACTGCTGATGAGCCATTCCCAGTTGTTGTAGTGTCCGGAAACCAGTAAAACGCTCTTTTTTTCAGCGTGAAGGTCTTCCATGATTTCGGGATTTTCTACTTGAAAGCGCCGCAGCAATTGCTTTTTGGAAATACTGAGGTTTTTTGCTCCTTCAGCCAGTAGATTCGTGAGGTGCCGATAGAAACGCCGCTCGATTTTGCGCCTTTCCTTGTTGGATTTTTCGGGAAACGAACGCTCCAGGTTCGACCGCACCACACCTCTGCGGTAGGGAAGCACGGAAATTAACAGCAGATAAAAACCATCGGTAAAGAAGTACAGCACTGGAAGCGGCAACAATGATACGGGGTAGATCAAAAAATGATATGCGATCCAGCTGAACATGACTTCTTTTTTCAAAAATAGCGATTTTGACTGGAAAATCATTCATTGTCAAAATTTCCATCGAAGCGCTGCGGTTTTAATCAATCAAAATCCTTCAGATTAATAAATATTGCAGCGAGAATATTATTTTTGAACCATTCTAAAACGAAATTATGAAAAAAGTCATCAGCGGAATTCAGCAAATGGGAATTGGTGTACCGGATGTACAGGAAATATGGAAATGGTACCGCAAATTTTTTGGCGTCGATGTTCGGATTTTTGAAGAAGCTGCAGAAGCGCCCCTCATGAAGCGTTACACCGGTGGAGAAGTCCATGCGAGAACGGCGACGCTCGCACTCTCCATGGAAGGTGGTGGTGGCTTTGAAATTTGGCAGTTTACCAGTCGAAACACGGAAAAACCGCAATTCGATGTGCAACTCGGTGATTATGGATTGCATATCTGCCGGATCAAATCGCGCGACGTTGCTTCTTCGTTTGAGTACATGAAGCAACAAGGCGGAAATATTCCGGGAGGATTAAAAAAAGACCCCAACGGACGGCCCCATTTTTTTATTCAGGATCCGAACGGTAATATTTTTAATGTCGTCGAAGAAAAAACGGTGTTTAAAAAGACAAAATTTCCGGGTAAAACGGGTGGAGTAGCAGGTGCACTCGTCGGAGTGAGTGATATGGAGAAATCCCTGAAATTGTATCGCGATGTTCTGGGATACAGCACTGTCGAATACGATGAAACGGATACTTTTGACTGTTTTGATGCTCTTCCCGGAGGTCGCCAAAAGGTTCGCAGGGTTTTACTCGCGCACCCACAATCCCGGAAAGGACCTTTTGCGCCCTTACTGGGACCGACAAAAATTGAGTTGGTACAGTCTATGGATCGCAGTGACTGCCGGCCCATCTTCCAGGACCGTTACTGGGGGGATTGGGGATTCATCCACCTGTGTTTCGACGTGCGCGGAATGGAGGCGTTGAAAAAAGAATGCGAAGCCGCTGGATTTCCTTTTACTGTAGATAGTGGTGAAACCTTTGATATGGGTGAAGCCGGAGGACGATTTTCGTACATTGAAGATCCCGATGGTACGTGGATTGAATTTGTCGAAACTCACAAAGTACCCGTCATGAAAAAATGGGGGTGGTACATCAACTTAAAATCGCGGGATCCTGAAAAATCATTGCCGAAATGGATGTTAAAAGCAATGGGGATGAACCGCGTGAAGGATTGATCAGGTCACTTTTTTATGTGAACGGTCTATTTTATTGATCCGTTGTTTCGATTACGTGAAATCAATTCGTTAGCTTTACGGAATCAAATACAAGTCATGATAAAAACCTTTACGATTCTATTCATTTTGATTGTAGCCGTTTCGTGCAACACGAAATTCAGTGTTAATGGTGAATACGACGAAACCCCTATCGTTCACATGCTTCTGGATCCCAATAACGATATTCATTTCTTAAAACTAAACAAAACGTTCCTCGGAGATGGCGATGCCAACGATTTTGCCATGGTGCCAGACTCTTCCTATTTTGAACAGGTAGAAGCAACGGTCAAAGAGAAAATTGAAGATAATATTACGAACACCTGGACATTGAAAGACACGATTATTGAGAACAAAGATCCGGGAACATTTTATCATCCGGAGCAAAAGTTGTATTACTTTGAAGCGGAGAACCTGAATGAAGAAGCGACTTATCTTTTACACATAGATATTGATAATGGTCGCCACATCGTGGAGGGTGAAACCAATCTGGTAAAAGGAGTGAGTATCAACTTACCTACGCAAAATCAACAGTTAAATTTAGCTGATAATAACGTGGCGCAAAACGGTTACAATACCCAATCCATCGTCTTTAGTGAAGGTGATGGTAGGATTTTTAAAGGACAGATTCGTTTTGAATACCGCGAACATCGTTCTGGCGATATTGAGAATAAGGAGATTTTATGGACTTTAGGATCCAAAGATGCTTCGAGCATCACGACGAGTTCTCCTTCGTTTGCCGCTAATGGAGAAGTGTTTTACGAACAGGTCGCCAACAGAGTAGAGGAGGACGAGACGGTAACGCGCAGAACAATAAAAGCATTTGAATTAATATTGACTGCGGGTTCTGAAGATTTGAATACGTATATGCTCACCAACGAACCGACGTCGTCACTCGCTCAGAATAAACCTACCTATTCCAACGTGGACGGAGGACTGGGCATCTTTTCGGCGCGAACCACTGTGCGTCAATACAAGCCTTTTCAACCGGCTGGCAATCCCAATGTCAGAGCTTTTAGCGTCAATTCTACCAAAGAATTGTGTGAAGGGCAATACACCGGCTTCCTGAAATTTTGCAGTGATCATACGAATGATCAAAGTTTGGAGTATAATTTTGCCTGCGATTAATTATAGTTATATGACTGCATTACATCGATTTATAGTGGTGTTGTCATGATGGATCGTATTGATTTTACTATTCGGAGTTTGTATTTTCTTAAGAATGTAGTACCTTGTGAAAGCGGCTAGGTAATGCAGTTGTGAATGAAACCTGTTCTGTTCCATTAAAACACATTAGAAGAAACAAAAATTAACTTAGAACCATGAAACTAAAAACCTTAATCATTTGCATTGCGATATGTCCGGCATTCTTGGCGCAGCATCAAACTGAAGAACTTTCTGTTGAGGTGGGCTATGGATTTAATAAGTATTCCATGGAAAATTTGAATCGCTATTTTATTGATTCTGTGGCTTCGCAATCGAATCCCAAAATCCTTGATAAGAAAATAGAAAGTGGTCAGAGCTTCAGCGCTTCTTTAAATTACAGGCCTTCCCGGTATTTTAATGTCGGTTTGTTCGCTTCATATCAATATGGAAGTCAAAATTCAACCTCAACTTTCCAGGAAACAGATAATTTCGGTAACTTTATTGCTCAACACGAGAGAAATTACGAATTAAAAGCAGAAGCGATGACGGCTGGTATCAGTTCTACCCTGTTTCTAAATGCGTTACTCAAGTGGGAGCAAAAAGAAAACAAACTCTTGCAAAACTTGCGTATAGGAGTTGGCTTTAATGGTGGCTTCGGATGCTCAAAAGTGACATCCGACATGCGATCAAAATCATTGCCCCAGGCATCCTACTATGACTTTTATGAAAGTATGGATTTTCAGGGACAAACATTTCTCGATGTCAGCTACTACATGACTGAAAATAATATGTTCTCATCAATCGGGATGAAATTGGGCTATCAATATTTTGTGACAAAAACAGTTCGCGACAGATTGAATAACGAATGGATCGTACAAAACGAACATCCGGTCAATTTGGATTTTTCAGGCTTGTTTATCGGTGCATACATAATGATTGGGAAATAGCCCCCCTCGATACTCTTGCTCCCAACTCTTGCTCACTACTCTTGCTCACCACTCTTGCTCACTACTCTTGCTGTATGCTCTTGCTCCCAACTCTTGCTGTAAGCGGTAATGAAAGAAATTTTATTCGAGATGAACTTTTGGACGTTTTGGAATGCTGATGTAGAATGTAGACCCTTGATTTTCTTCAGATTCAATCCATATTTCACCCCCAATTTGTTCAATTGATTTTTTAACGATAGCCAAACCAACGCCCGTACCGGAATATTCATCTTTGCCGTGCAGGCGCTGAAAAATCACAAATATCTTATCGTGATAGTCTTTGCTGATGCCAATTCCATTGTCTTCCACGGCAACGACAAAAGCTTCTGTTGTTTCTTCAAATCGAATGTTGATAACCGGGTCTACATCGGTCTTGCGATACTTAATGCCATTCGTGATGAGGTTGTAGAACACTTGCATTAAAGGCGTGCGAACCGAATAGACAGTCGGCAGGTCACTGTAATGAATTTTAGCGCGATTTTCTCTGATAAACTGAGACAGGGCTGCTTTAATTTCTTCCAGAATTTCATTCAACGCGATGTCCTGGTGTTGAAGGTCTTCTTTCCCGATTTTTGAGTATTCGAGCAAGTCTACTATGGATCGACGCATGCGCTGTGCTCCGGAAAAGGCAAAATCAATGTACCGGCGCGCTCTGTCATCTAATTTATTCCCGTATTTTTTATCGAGTTGGGATAAAAATCCTGTAATCATGCGCAACGGTTCCTGCAGGTCGTGTGATGCCACGTGTGCGAATTGTTCGAGTTCTTTGTTGTTCCGGTGTAATTCTTCGGCCCGATTGCTGAGTATGTTGTTGAGGTAGAGCAGCGATTCTTCGTGTTCTTTCCTGTAGGTAATGTCTGTTTTCGCTCCTATCACCCGTTCAGGGTCGCCGGCTTCGTTGCGAATGATATAAGCCCTGTCGAGAATAAAAGCGTATTCTCCGTCGTTTCTTAAAAAATGGTATTCTGCTGACCAGCTCTCTGATGATTCGTCTTTCAACGTGCTGAGCAACGACTGAATTGTTTTTTTACGGTCATCTTCGGCAATGAGGCTTTTCCAGTCTTCATAGCTCGTTGTATTGTTTTCTAGCCGATAGCCAAATAGCTTTTCATAGCCCGTTCCCCACGAAATCATATCGTTTTCCAGGTTCAACTCCCAAATAGCATCGTTTGTTGAATCCATCACTTTTTCGAGCCGCTGTTGCGATTCGATGATCTCCTTTTCATAATTTTTTCGTTCTGTAATATCTTTAAAGAAAATGGAAGCTTTTACTTGAGTGGGGTAAATAATAAACTCGAACCATTTATCGAGCATTGGAAAGTAACCCTCCAAACTTGTTGAAGTAGAATGAGCCAACCCTTCCTCAAACGTAACTTTCAGCGACTTGTCTATTTCCGGGAACAACTCCCAAAGTGTTGCACCGAGCGCTTTTTCCTGAGAAAAACCAGTAATTTTTTCAGCAGAATAATTCCAGTAAGTAATTCTGCGATCCCTGTTGAGGGAGAAAAAACCGTCTTGTATACTGTTGAGGAGCTCTTCGCGTTTTTCGAGTGCATGTTGCGCTTTTAAGTCGGCAACATAGGATTCAAATGCGATAGAAAGATTGTCGGCAAACGTATTGAGAAAATCTTTTTCTTCTGCTTTCCATTCTCGTGCGCGAAAGCAATCATCGAAGCCTAGTGCTCCGAAAAAAGATGAATTGAACTGAATGGGAATAAAATAAATGGAACGCGCTGATTTGTGATCCATGTAAGAACTGACATCCGTATCTTTAACCTGTCCGGAGCTCTCAAATCGCTCACCGCGCAGCAGCGTATCAACTATTAATGGTGCATCCGCTCGTTTTAAATGAACGGAATCAGAAGTACTAATTTGACTGAAGGTCCGACCGCTGCACCACTCAAATATATCTGAGAAAGAAGCGTTTTCACTATGGTACCTTAAAAAATAAACCCGATCGAGATTCAGTGTTTTGCCGACCAATTCAAAGGACCGGTATACGACGCTCTCCCAATCATCGTATTTAATGAGCAGTCGATTGATTTGCGAAAGGGCACTGAGGTAACTGGTTTTCGCGGCTAACTGCAGTTCGGTGTGTTTTTGAGCAGTAATATCCTGGATACTTCCAAAGATCTTCGAAGGAACATCGTTGATGATATCGACTTCACCCATTAATCGTATGTATTTGACGGTATTTTTAAAAGTGTGTAGCTGGAGGTCAACTTCAAATCCACTATTCTGGTGGATAGCTTTTTTAAAAATGGACTCGATCTTATCCCGTTCGCGATCTGCTTGAAAGAAGGCGAGAGCGTTATCGAACGAAGGATCAAAATTTGCCGGAACCTCATGAATAGCTCGAGTTGTTTTGGACCAATAAATTTTTTCGTGGATAAGATCAATTTCCCAGCTACCAATTTTTGCGAGCTGAGAAGAACGATTCAGCAGCGATTCGACTATTTTTTGTTCTGTGACATCGCGTAAAACACCGATCATTTTTGAAGGATTCCCCTCGCGATCCCGCAAGAGAAAACCGTTTTCAATGACATCAGCATAGGTATTGTCGCTCTTCAAAAAACGGTAGGAGATGTTCCATTTCGTTTCCCTGGATGCAATAAAAGCCTCCCATTTACGCATTACATGCTTGATGAACCCTGGATGAATTTTTTCCAGCCAATCCTGAAACGAATCACCTTCAATAGAATCAACGGGGTAGCCGAAGATCTTAGAATAACTGGCTCCCCAGTAGATGCGTCCATTTTTTACGTCGTACTCGTAAATAGCATCACTTGTGGCTTTATTGACATATTCAAATAATTCCAGGCTCTTGTATAGCTCTCTTTCGCTTTTCTTTTTTTCGATGATTACCCCCAGTAATTGAGCGAATTGTTCGGTGATCTCGCGTTCTTCTTGATTCGGACTATAAGGACGGTTGCGATAGAAAGCTGCAACGGCTACAGTTTCATTCGATTTATTGAGAACGGGAACAGAGGTACACGAGCGCAGGTCGTGTTCTTTCATGATTTCCTGCACGTATGACCAGTCTTCATCACTTTGCACATCGTGTGAGGTGACAGAATTTTTCTCAATAGCAGCTCTGCCGCAGCTACCCAGATTACGGTGAACTTTCATGCCCTTGATTTCATGAATGTATTCAGCAGGCAGGGACTGCGTATACAAACTGTTCAACTCAGCGTTCTCTAAACACATCACAGAACACTTCACGTCCGGGAAAATCTGCTCGAGACCCAGAGCAAAAGCTTCTGAAAGTTGAAAAATGTTGATTTGCTCATTCATGCCCATATTGAGCAACTTTCGGTTGAGTGCATTTATGGCTTCTCTTTGCTCTTGTTCAGTAATATCCTTGATTGTAAGCGCTATATAGTGCCCCTCTTTTGATGCTACTCCCACGGGATTCAAATGTACCGCATAGGTTTTATACATGGAGGTTTGATCGAGTAAGACACTTATTTTTTCATCGTAATGTTCTGTTTGCCCTTTAATTATTGATCGCAACTTCGCGATGATATGCTCAAAGGTTGATTGTCTGAGATAAGTGGTGATCACCTCGTTTTTACTGATTGACTTTTGAAAGAGATCCTGAAAAATTAGAGAAGCCTTTTCATTGGCAGCAACTATTGTGAGAAGCTCATCAACGAGCAGGCTACCCTGCGCACTGGTGTTCATTAAAGCTTCGAGGTAAGTTCGGTTCTTTTGAAGTAATTTATCCTGCACTGCCAATTTTTTATGAGCATTTGAAAAGTCGTCCTGTGTTCTTTTGTGAGCGTCCAGTGCTTCGCTAATGCGATCAATCTGACGACGATAGCGCTCAATTTGTTCAAAAACAGTGCCCTGAGATTGCCGAATGCGATCTGCATCGCTTTTTTCTATAAAACGAACGGTAATTTCGAATTGCATTTTTTTTGCCTGTTCATCTTTCATTTTTTCGACGTTAATGTTGACGCCGAGTGAAGCAGTGTCAGGCGTATTTATCGGGAAATATCGCAGTATTTGTTTGCGCTCTGATAAAGCAATCTCACCAATGAGTTGCATAAACGGATAACGAAGTGCTGGAATAAAATCACTGAGATGGGTAAAATCTTTTTCACATCCACCTAATAGCCAACGCTTAATGTCACCTTCCCAAAAGTCAATGTGAAACGCGTGATCAACAATGAGCTGAAAAGATTTAGACGTATTACCCGTATTTATATGCATTCCCTTACCCTGTCTTTGATGCCAATAAATGTAGGTAAAAAATTATGAAAAACCGATAAATGGAGAGCGATTAATCAAAGGGCAGCTTGAAATTCACCTGATCCGAGTAGCTCTGAATAACCGAATGGTTGTCTTGAATCTCTATCCAGTGTACCTGGTCTAAACTGATGATAATCCACAGCTCCACGTAAAAACCATAGAGTGAATAGAGGTAAATGCGATGCACGCCCGCCTGACGACCACCAATATATGTGCCGTCGAGAAGTAATAGTTTATAGCGCTCTTTGAGCCGACGCGAACGAAATTCTTTTTTTGTTAGTTTTTGCATTACTTTTGAACCGTTGACAAAGTGAGTTGTACTGCTCAGTAAAAATAACAAGCATGAAATACTTTTTGTTGTTATTCCTGTTAAATATTGCGATTTTGTCGCATGAGCAAGTGATCAATAATAGTCAGCGCACAGAAGAGGAGTCGGTTGAACAAGAACGGCATTCCAAATCTGAAAATAAGGCGCTCAATCGCCGGGGACAAAAAAAGCGGTCGAACGATGCAGCCGTTAATAGTACCCGTGAGCAACTTAAATTGACGCTGATGAAGCGGAGGCAAAACTCCGTGCGCAAAACCCCGCTGTCGGAGGAGACAGAGTTTATAGCGGAAAAAGTGGATGAACTCGCTGAAATTGCACCTGAAAGCTTCGAGTTTCACCTGTATAGCTATTTAGAGAAACCCTATAATTTTGAAGCACTGGATCATTTAAGAGCCGCTGAACAACTTTCAGCTTCGAATTACGAGGTGCTGACCGCATGGACGGCCTACCATTTCATCGTCGAAAGCGATAAAATGAAAAATTACCTGCGACGCCTTGAAGCAGGAGGTTATTTTGAGCCTGTCCACCGCAATTACGCCCGGCAAACATTAAAACTTCTTCCACGAGATGCCGTTTTATTGACGCACGGGCACAACGACACCTATCCGATGATTATGCAACAGCAATTGAAGGATGTGCGTCCGGATATTAAGATTCTCAACATTGATTTTCTGCAGAGTGAAACGTACCGTGAACGACTCAAAAACGAAGGTTGGTCAGTTCCGAATACAACTGTCGTCAATACAGAATTTGTTCGCGAATTTGTCGTTGCTAATGATGATAAAAATATATTTTTAGCAAACAGTTTACCAGGTGATTACATTAAATTATTTAAACCTTCTATTCATCCTTGTGGGCTCTCTTTTTACGTGGGTGATGGCGGAGCAGAGGACTGCCGGCGACTCAATCAAAAGTTGTATCAGCGCCTGGCGGACGAGATACGAGAAGGCGGCATTTCCAATGAACAACAATTGCGCTTATCGAATAGTCTGCCTGCGCTTTTTGCAATACGAAACGATTACCTGGATAACGGGAATACAGCTGCACTGGAAAAACTGGATGCGGTAATTACATACATTGGTCAGCAGACGAACCAGAAAGAAAAAATTGACAATTTACTGAACGAGTAGTGCATCCATGCGGTTGTTTAAGACGAAATATAACAAAGAATCGGACGAGCACTTGATGAAACTGGTGCGCAGGGGGGATCAGCGTGCTTTTGACGAAATTTACAATCGCTATGCTGCTAAACTTGCGTTTTATTTTACGCGCAAACTCAAACATGACCGCGAAAAAGGAGAAGATTTTGTCCATGATTTATTTGCTAAATTGATCGATCGGCCGGAGCTGTTCGATACGCAGCGAACCTTTAAAACCTGGATATATTCAGTCGCTAACAACATGTGCATCAATGAATACAAGAAAATGGCAGTGCGCTCCAATACGACGAATGGCGTTTCGCACGATTTGCCCATAGCTGATCAGCGGAAATCACTGGATGAACAGGTCATGGAAAACGATTTTAAATCTGATTTGGAGCAGGTCTTGTCCCGGCTGGACGAAAAACACCGCGAGGTCTTTGTGATGCGGCATATTGACGGACTTTCTGTGAAAGAAGTGGGTGCAATCATCGATGTGAGTCCCGGTACGGTAAAATCCCGTCTGTTTTACGCGACAAAAAAAGTAGCGCAGGCACTCGCGCAGTATAACCCAAAAGAAACGACGAAACATGAATGAGCATATTGAACAACTATTTAAAACGCGTAGTTTTAACGCGCTAACTTCTTCAGAACGCGAGGAAATCAGCGAATGGGCAACCACGGAGGAGGAATTTGAGCAAATGAAACAATTGTTCATCGCGGCTGAATACGTGGCAGAAAAAAAGATGAAAAAGCCCCGTTCATCGGTCAAAAGGCGATTGGATCGACGTTTTCAACAGCGGCAACAGTACCATAAAGTTAACAGTTGGCGGCGATTGTTGATGACGCTCTGGCCGTTGGAACAGCCGTTATTTTTGCGACCGGCACTTCAGATCGGGGTTGTGGTGTTAGTCGTGGCGTTGATCTTGCCAATTTTCGATCGGGAACCGGTGAATCTGGCGGAACAGGCATACGATCCCGGTACCAGTGAAGCGATAGATCAGCTGCGCGACCAGGAATCATCATCAACAGAAGCACATCAGGAGTCAGAGTCTGATTCAAGAGTGAGAAATGAAGAACTAGAAGGCGAAGAAAAATCGATTGCCTCCGGAGATGAAATCGAACGGCCCCGCGAAGAAACGGGCGATAAAAAGGGGGAATCGACACACAAAAAAGCGCCTGCAACGGACGCAGTGCAGTCGCCTGAACCAACCCTGTACGAAACGGAAAATCGCGACCGAACCGACGACATCAGGGCAGAAGAAAAAGAGGAAAAGATAGCGCCCGAATTGGAAAGCAGACCAGAATCGGGGGCTTTCATGCCGGCAGAGGAAACGTTGTCTGATGAAGACCGAAGCAATCGTACAGCACGAAGCGATAAAACGAATACGATAGCCACAAACGAAAGAAAGAAAGTGGATCCCGCAGAAACTGTAGACTTATTGGTGACCTTGTATTGAAACCTTTTTAGTTGGCCGATACATCGAGTGGTGAACGGGCGAGTATGTCGTATTTTTTTCCTTCTCTGCGCATGAAGCGTTGCCAGATATCTTCGATCGTATGATCCATAATTTCGCCGGCGTTCAATACAGGTGCGACCAGCCACGTATTGCGCTGAATTTCCTCCTCGAGTTGTCCACCGGTCCACCCGGAGTATCCGAGAAAGAAGCGCACTTGACGCGATGAAATTTTATCCTCCTGAATGAGTTGCATGAGCATGTCGTAGTCGCCCCCGAGAAAAATGCCATCTTCGACGGATACACTGTTGGGGAGGAGTTCTCCCAGCGTATGGATAAAATAAATGCTTTCCGTCTGTACGGGACCTCCAATACTAACATTTGTCTGAATATCCGGGAAATTTTTGGCTACATCTGCCAGGTTCAGATCGAGAAAATTATTGAGTACAAAACCAAAAGTGCCCTTTTCATTGTATTCGCAAAGATAAACGACAGAACGACCAAAATAATCGTCATCAGAAAACGGATCGGATAAAAGCACGCGTCCTTTTCTGGGTTTTCGTCTGTTTTGAAATGAAAAATCCATAACCCTTACATTGTTTGACTCAATAATACTATTTCTTTTTCATTTTTCATACATTTTAGGTCATTAAGTCAGTCAAAACACAGTGAAATCAAACTATTTTTCAATGAAT
>JBNJEH010000026.1:0-39549 GCA_051745635.1 Bacteroidota bacterium | reverse complement strand
TGTACAGTTATCGTCAATGGTGACGCCCATGGCTTCCAGGTCAGTTACTGTTGTCACGGGTGCTGTTGCATCTGCTGCAGTACATCCAGCATCAGTAATGAGGTTTAATGTTCCTGTAATATTCGGCGCTTGGGTGTCATCCACCTCGAGGGTTTGGTCGACTGTCGATGTGTTGCCGCACTCATCTTCGATCGTGTAGGTACGCGTAATAACGATTGGACAGGTTCCCGCCGTGGTTTCTGTGCTGGATACTGTGAGGTTGGCATCTGTCGTACAATTATCGTCAATCGTTACGCCCATCGCTTCCAGGTCTGCTACTGTCGTCACTGGAGCTGTGGCATCTGCAGCGTTACAACCTTCATCTGTAATGAGGTTGGGGGTACCAGTAATATTAGGAGCTTGCGTATCATCCACCGTGATTTGCTGCTCTGCTGTTGCGGTATTTCCGCACGAATTCGTGTATTCCCACGTTCTCGTAATAATTTCGGGGCATGAATTGCCATCAGAAACGTCCGAACCTGTCACAGTTCCCGTTCCATCACAGGAGTCATTCCAATCTAATGAGGTCATAGCAGGTACGTCTCCAGGACACTGAACGGTAACATCCGCTGGTTCGGGGTCAAATGCCGGGGTTGAACACGGCGGTACGTCAATCGTTACGTCGACCAACTGTTCACATCCATTATCATCTGTTACAGTCACTGTATAAGTGTCAGCAGGCAATCCCGTTGCTGTGCTGGCCACTCCGTCAGGAACGTTGTTTTCTGTGTACACCACCGTTCCAGAAGAATTTTCAAAAACATAATCGTAAGGCGCTATTCCATCGATACCCGTGGCAGAAAAAGTACCGTCCGAAGCACCGGGACACGATTCATCAGTAGAGGAAACATCAGGTACACCGCAACATATCATCGCTGCCTGGAAGGGCGGATCGGGATCTCCCGTACAAGCCGTAGAACTCCAGCTACCCGTTTCTCCATCCGAAGTAGTACTGATACTGGAACTTAAATCACCATTAGCGGTACAATTATTACTGACCGTTATTTCCCAACAGAATGTCCAGCTTCCAGTTCCATCAATATCTGGATCACCAAAATTATTGGTCACATCGCCATCACCATCATCAACATACCAGCCAGGTCCGTTTGGTCCATTCGTCCAAATCCAATCGTACCCCGTACCTGCGGTAGGCGAAGAGATTGGTGTCAATGAACCCGTGTCCCATGAAGCTCCAAAAGAAGGAACTATTCCGTGTATCCAATTGGATGAGACCTGCTCAAAATCAGTGATTTCTAAACAAAACTGAACCGTCTCCCCGGGAAGGTAAAATCCGTTTGTAGGGGCTGGTGTAACCGTCAGATTGGAATTTAACACACATAAATCACAGTTGTCAAAATTAGTTAGATCGAGCGTAAAGTCACCGACATCTGTTTCATCCTCACCACTAATCTGCATAAAATAAGTTTCACCCGGATTGAGCGGCGATAAGGTCGTTGAAATATTACCGTTGTTACTATTCTCACAAAAAAGCCCCGTGAGGTTGTTACAATCTGTTCCCGAATAAATACCAATGTTTGCGCCATTCAAATTCGAAGTGAAATCCAGATCCATATCATTACCGGATGCTTCAAATTGAATCCAAACATCAGCAGCCGGAGCATCCATACAAGCCAGAGACGAATAGGGATTCTCTGCTGTCGCTCCGTTTGTCGTTCCATTGTATGTAAACGTCGTACCCGATCCGTCCGGACAGGCATTCGGTGTAGGCAAAGCCCCTATATCCGTGGCATTAAAACAATCGTCTCCCTGGGCAAAAACCAGGAGTGCTACGAACGTTGACAAAATAGTTGTTAATATCTTATTCAGCATCACTTACTTCTTTATAGATTCTTTATGGCGTCGAATTAAAAAATGGCCTTTGACTTCCCAGATTTCTTCTTCGTGCAACGGTGAGCGCTCTGAAACACAATCGCTATTAACCTCTTGCAATTCCTTCTCAGGTTTCAAGAGCACTTCAGTACCATCATCAAAATTTAAGATTCGGGAATCTGCACGGTAGTACAAACCACACAAATCCGCGTTCTCCATTGCATTTAAAATTTGATCTTGCGTATAGGCATCCCCTTTCTGAGTCACCTCATAATTTTGTGCCCACATTTCAGTGCACGCAAAAAGCAGGGCAATTGCCCCAATATGTAGTTTTAGCATAGCATTTTTTTAACACGTTTCGATCGTACAACGGTTTAATTTAACACGTAGTTGCCTAATGTGTGAAAAAATATTTTGCCTGTTTATTAACAACGTGTTGAAAAGTACAAGGAAATCAGGCTCTAAGAGGGATGCATCAATATAGCCAGTCTATATTTTTTTTGAGTTGATCAACTGTTTCTGCTTCCGGAGAATTTTTTTCGGGCGAAAAATCGTAAAACCAGGAGGCATTTTCGGGTAAACTCATTAAAATAGACTCAATGCGTCCTCCGGTTTTTAAACCAAATTTAGTACCGCGGTCATAGACGAGATTAAACTCCACATATCTTCCTCTGCGCAGGTTGCGCCATTCAATTTCGCGATCGCCATAATCATTGCTTTCGCAGTTTTCTACCTGATGACTGTACAGTTGAGGAAATAATTCTCCTAAATCTATGGCAAAGTTCTCGAGTTCTGACTTACTCACGCTGTCGTTCGCTTTGATGTGATCATAAAAAATACCGCCGACACCTCTGGTTTCTTCCCGATGTGGAATATAAAAATAGTCATCAGCCCATTCCTTAAAACGCTTATAAAAAGTCGGGTCGTAGCGGTCACAAACCTTTTTTAATTCACGGTGGAAATCGCGCGCCAATGATTTATTTACGTAATGTGGTGTCATGTCAATACCTCCGCCAAACCAGTATTCTCCTGTATTTAACTGAAAATAACGCACGTTCATGTGCATGATAGGGTGATATGGATTTTTCGGATGCAATACGATAGAAACTCCGGTGGCCAAAAATTCCTGACCGTTTAGCCCTAGCTGTTGACGCATCAGTTCTGAAACAGGGCCATGAACAGCGGAAAAATTAACTCCACCTTTTTCAAAGATATTCCCTTTCGAAATAATTCGGGTACGGCCTCCTCCTCCCGCTTCGCGCGTCCAATTATCCTCATGAAATTTAGCTGCGCCGTCCAACTGTTCTAGTTGCTCACAGATAAAATCCTGAACTTTTTTAAAACGATTAATTATGTTCAACTGGGTCAAATCCAAAGTTCTTCTCTTTTGAAAGTAGTCTTAATAAATGAATTTCGTAATCCTCCTGTTTAGAAATAAACGCACTGGTATTTTCGTAACCGTGTTTGCGACCGATAGTAGCCATGGAAAATGCGTTCATGATGCCCTTCGATCGATCGATATTCAATAACATTTGCGCTCCCTGCCCCAGCATGATGTCAAAACCGTGAAATGCATATTTAGAGGGGTCAGCGCCAAATTCATTTCTAAATTCCTCTATAAAAGGCTTCGATTTTTCAGTGTAATAATCTAAAAAGCTGGACGCAGCGTAGTGAAATTTAAATCGATTGCGGTAATAGGTATTCAACGCGTCAAAATTCAGCCATTCCTGGGTACCTACCATAGCAATTTTTGCATCACTGAGACGTCTCTTGTAATTTTTTGCAGCATTTAAAGTATTGACAAAGTGCATGACATCCTGTACATCATTGGACAGGTAAATAAAGAAGTTAGCAGTATCTTCATCAACCAGCTGTGAAAGTTCTCTTCCCGACTCACTTCCGACATTTACCGAACGAATCATATTCGAACTGGAATCGGGTAAAAATTGTTGATAAACACTCGTAAACAACTGATTCCGTTTTTTTACTTTTTCATTTCCTCCGCGAATTAAAAATAGGTTGTCATCGGCGTGTTCGAGTGCCATGTACTCCGCCATCGCCGCAATGAGGGTCAACTCCGACGGGATCATAGCATAAACGTATGGATTTTCCTTTAGCACTGTCGTCGCTACTTTTGTCACAGCGAGCAAGCGCACTTCGTTTTCTTTACACCATTTCGCCGTATATTCCACGAGCTTTGGATAAAAAGGCCCAATAATGAGATCGACATCTTCTTCTTGTTCCAGGGCTTTTTTAACTACCGCTTCGCTGCCGCGCGTATCAATAATTTCCACCGTGGCATTCAGTCCAAGTTGCTCAAGAGAATCCAATGCCATTTCGATCCCCATCAAAAAATCTAAAGCTATATTGGTAACTTCCCTGAGTCGCGACTTCTCGTCGTATTTCGATTTCACGATTTCCTGATTATCTTCGATCTTCAGTGGTGCAAAAACGACTATTCTATACTGCTCCTTTTGTTCAAAAGTGGGTCGGGCAGTATCCTTAACAATCGTATCGGCAGGTTGCACAGATTTAACAGCCACCCGTTCAACGCGTTCCTTTTTCAGTGGAATGATCAATTGTTGGTTTGGTTTAATTTTATTTCTTCTCAGTTCGTTGACCCGCTTTAAAGTATCTACATCCACCATAAATCTCCGCGATATAGAATACAGCGTTTCTCCCCGCTGAACTTCATAGTTGACGATACTATCTGTAAAATCCACCTCGTAACGCACCTTGTTCGTATCTTGCTGAATGCTGTCTGGTGGAACAGAATCCTCCGCTGTTTCACTTTCATTCTCCGAAATTGGAATGACCAGTTTTTGTCCAATTTGAAGTCCTTTTTCAGCACCCGGATTCGCTTCGATCAAATCGTCGACTGAACAATCATAGGCCCGCGAAATTCCAAAAAGTGTCTCTTTCGGACCTACTTCATGAATGACGCCTTCTGGTTCGGGCACCGCGACGGGAATGTACAACCGCTGACCAATTTGCAATCCTTCGGCCGCTTCTGGGTTCTCCTGAATGATTGCCTCTATAGGTGTATTGTATTTGCGATGCAGACCATAAAGGGTATTCCCCTCCTCCACGACGTGAACTTTAAACACCTGATCACCACGAACTTCTTCACCTACTTCTTGTCCGTAAGCAACCATCGCTGTAAATATCAATATGCACGCTGTAATAATTCTCATTTCGTCGTTTATTGGTTTTTTCCCTTCAGAAACGTCTTGTATTTACCAAAAATCATTCCCATTCTATCGTTGCTGGTGGTTTTGAACTAATATCATAAGTAACCCGATTGATTCCTTTAACCTGATTTATAATTTTGTTCGAAATTTTACCTAAAACTTCATAGGGCAAATGGCACCAGTCCGCAGTCATTCCATCCGTGGAGGTCACCGCCCGCAACGCAACGGCATTCTCATAGGTGCGCTCATCCCCCATAACTCCAACGGCATTGACGGGTAAGAATACCGCTCCAGCCTGCCAAACTTCATTGTACAAACCGGCATCCTTTAATTCCTGAATATAAATAGCATCTACCTCCTGAAGTGTTTTTACTTTTTCGGGGGTAACTTCTCCCAAAATGCGAATTCCGAGACCGGGACCCGGAAAGGGATGACGCCCAAGAATTGCTCCATCAATCCCCAGCGATTTGCCCACTCTGCGCACTTCATCCTTGAACAATAATTTCAGGGGTTCAACTACTTTTAATTTCATATAATCCGGCAGTCCCCCTACATTGTGATGCGACTTAATCGTTTGCGACGGTCCACCAGAAACGCTCACCGATTCGATGACGTCGGGATATATCGTACCTTGCGCCAACCATTTCGCTCCCGCTACTTTTTTAGATTCTTCATCAAAAACATCAATAAACACTTTTCCAATCGCTTTGCGTTTCAATTCGGGATCTTCCACACCTTGAAGTGCGGCATAAAACTGATCTGAAGCATCAACGCCCTTTACATTTAAGCCCATGTTTTTGTAACTATGCAACACCTCATCAAATTCGTTCTTGCGAAGCAGACCGTTGTTCACGAAAATGCAATGCAAATGATCACCAATTGCCTGGTGAAGAAGTACTGCAGCCACTGAAGAATCTACACCACCCGAAAGGCCCAAAATAACGCGCTCATCGCCCAATTTTTCTTTCAGCTCTTTCACCGTCGAATCGACAAAGGCATCAGGTGTCCAGTCCTGAACACATTGGGATAATCCAACCACAAAATTTTCAATAATTTTCTGTCCGTCCAGCGTATGGTACACTTCGGGGTGAAACTGAATGCCGTAGGTCGATTCATCTTTAATTTCGAAAGCCACGTGTTCTACATCTTCAGTACTGGCTATATTCACGAAATGCTGTGGCAATTGTTTAATGCTGTCTCCGTGCGACATCCACACTTGCGAATCGGGTTGAACACCTTTCAGCAAAGGGTGATCCGGATTAAATTTTCGGAGGTGAGCTCTTCCATATTCTCTCGTGTTCGATTTTGCTACTTCTCCGCCATTGAGATGCGCCAGGTACTGGGCGCCAAAACAAATTCCCAGCAGGGGTGCCTTCCCGCGAATGCGATTCAAGTCAAATTTTGGCGACTGCTCATCCAGCACAGAAAAAGGACTTCCAGAAAGAATGATTCCCTTCACATTATCGGTTATTTCGGGACATTTATCCCACGGATGAATTTCACTGTAAACATTGAGTTCGCGAACCCTGCGCGCAATCAACTGGGTGTATTGCGAGCCAAAATCAAGTATCAAAATCATTTCCTGCATGCGGCAAAGATAATAAACCCCTCGTTCCCGAATTACTCAAAACCCGGGATTTTTTATTAGAACACAGTTGCCAGAGCATATTTTCTAAGCTCATCAAAAGAAGCGACCACTGCATAGCACGATTAATACTGAAATGCCGACAACCAATCTTTCAAACTCGGATCAAATGGTTTTCCATAAAATTCAGTGAGGTAACCTTTCACCTGCTTGAATTTCTCCTGTTTATCAAAATCTTCATATTCTTCGAGGATCACCGCCACTTCTTTCTCCAGCAACTCTTCGCTCGGAAAAACTCCTTCGAACATCGCCACTTGCGTATTCTCCTTGGCGTTCGCATCGCGGTAATACAAATTCATCTCCGTATTAAAGGGGTCAATTTCGGTACCGTCAATTGTAAACAATTCGCTGCGGTCTATAATGAGTTTACCGTTCTCACCTTCTAATTTCTTCATAATTTTTTCTTCGTTGTACTGATAGCTCATGAAGAAAAAGTGCTGATCGTCCTGCGGAAATGACTCCGAACTTACCGGAATTTCCACGCGATCAATGATGAGGTATTCACCTTCAAAATGTTTGCGCATATCCATGGCATTCACAATCGCTCCCGAACGCGAAGAGATCGTATTTACCGCAGGCACGAGGTTTGTCGTCTGTGATTTGGATGGCGGCGCTAAAACAAACCTTCCCTTATTTTTGGAAATCACCGCCGCACGCGATTTCTCAGTTTTAAACTCGAGCGGTATAGAAGCTTCAAAAACATCGCCTGTTTCCATGTGTTTTCCGGAGTTCTTGTAAATGATATCCCCCATCACTTTGATGACCTTGTATTCATCCACTGCCGCATCAGCACTGAGAAAAAGGACACTAATTACTACTAAAACTGAACTTTTTAACACCTTCATAATTTACTCTTTAGTTATTCAAAACTAAGTCTTTCCAAGAATTATTCCAAAATTAAAATTATTATTCCATCAAAGTTTTCAGGAATCGCGTTGTTGCATCAGCTATTCGCTGGTTGATAGCTGATGTATCGGCCTTAACCATGCGCTTTCCCGTAATTTTCTCGTAGAGTTCTACATAGCGTTCCGTGATTTCGCCAACAAAAGCATCGGGAATTTCGGGCACGCGCTCGCCTGCTTTCCCCTGGAAACCGTGATCGATCAGCCATTGCCGCACAAACTCTTTACTCAGCTGGCGTTGAGCCTCTCCGTTGACCTGACGTTCATCGTAGCCGTCGGCATAAAAATAGCGCGACGAATCGGGCGTGTGAATTTCATCCATTAATACGACTTTTCCGTTCAGCCATCCGAATTCATATTTGGTATCGACGAGAATGAGTCCGCGGTCTTCCGCCATTTGTGTACCTCGCTGAAACAGACTTCGGGTGTACTCTTCCATCTGAACATAAGTGGTTTCATCGACCAATCCCTGCTCGAGAATTTCCGTTCTTGAAATATCCTCGTCATGACCTTCATCAGCCTTTGTGGACGGTGTTATAATCGGCGCTGGAAAAGGATCGTTTTCCCGCATTCCTTCCGGCATTTCGACACCGCACAGCATTCGTTTACCTGCTCGATATTCCCGCCAGGCATGCCCCGTCAAGTAACCTCTAATCACCATTTCCACTTTGATTGGTTGACAGCGATAACCAACGGCAACATTGGGGTCAGGCACGTCTATCAGCCAATTGGGCACGATATCTTCCGTGGCTTTCAAAAACATGGTCGCTACCTGATTAAGTACTTGTCCTTTATAGGGAATACCAACGGGTAGCACGTGATCAAATGCTGAGATGCGATCCGTCGCTACCATGACGAGGTACTGTTCACCAATCGCGTACACATCGCGCACTTTACCTCGATAGACGTCATTCTGCCCTGGAAAATCAAAGTCGGTTGTCGTCAAGCTATTTTTCATCTTTTTTGTCTTCAAAAGCGTCAATAATTTGTTTTACTAACTTGTGACGGATCACATCATTTCTGTTTAACCGAACCACTCCAATACCCTCGATTGACTCGAGTTTATCAAGGGCATAAATCAACCCGGAGCGCTGCTTGTTCGGCAAGTCAATTTGCGATGCATCTCCCGTAATTACAAAATTGGCGTTCATTCCCATCCGCGTCAAGAACATCCGCATTTGGTTGACTGTAGCATTCTGGGCTTCATCTAATATAACAAATGCTTTGTCCAGCGTTCTGCCGCGCATAAAAGCCAAAGGTGCTATTTCTACCACTCCGAGCTCGATAAAATCCATCAGTTTTTCTGGCGGAATCATGTCGCGCAGCGCATCGTAAAGGGGCATCATGTAAGGATCTAATTTCTCTTTTAAATCACCGGGTAAAAACCCGAGGTTCTCTCCCGCCTCGACAGCCGGTCGCGTCAAGATAATCCGCTTGACTTGCTTCGTTTTCAACGCTCGCACTGCACAAGCCACCGCCGTGTAGGTTTTCCCCGTTCCTGCCGGTCCAACGGCAAACACCATATCGTGATGATTGACAGACTCTACTAATTTGCGCTGATTGAACGTGCGCGCCTTTATTTTAGCTCCGCCATTTCCGTGTACGAGCACTTCTGACCCATCTCCCGACAACATTTCGATCGGATCCTCGACCATTACGTTATCGATGTTGTTTTCAGTTAAGCCCCCGTATTTTTCAATGTGCTTGACCAGCTGGTCCAGTTTTGATTCGAACATTTCGATCATCTCCGTATCTCCCTGAACGCTCAGCGTCGTGCCACGAGCAACCAATTTAAGGTCGGAAAAATAGCGTTTAATTAATTTAAGTTTAGTGTTATTCACGCCAAACAACTCGATGGGATTAACGTCTTTGATCTCGATTTTACGTTCCTGCAATACTCTGATTTTTTTATGTTTTGAACACAAAAATAATGTATTTTTTATCATCTGGAATAACCGGTCAGCTATGTGGTTTATTTTTTGAACAGGGTTGACAGCTGCAGGGTGCTCGACCGGGGTTACTTCCTGAATTCATTCAAACGAGGCAGCGCCTTCCCGATACGCCCCTCATAGATCGACGATCATTTCCAAACACTAAAAATTTCATCGCTTTCTTAAAATATTGGCTAAATTTGAATGCACTTTTGGATGAACTTTGAGGAAATTACACCATGAGCTTGATTACATTAACGACGGATATGGGGACGCGAGATCACTATGTGGCCGCTTTGAAAGGGGCTATACTAACACTTCATTCCGAAGCTCAAATCGTTGACATATCACACGAGGTCAGGCCTTTTGACAAATCTCAAGCTGCCTATTTTCTCAAAAACTGTATGCGCGACTTCCCGGATGGAACTATACACATTATAGGTGTAGATGCTGAACCCCACGTGAATTTCAGCCAGGCATCTGAGAGTGAACTCCCCATGATCGTCCAGTACATGGATCAATACATTGTGGGCATTAACAATGGGTTCTTCAGTTTACTGCTCAACAATGAAAAACCGCAAGGCATGTGGGAAATGGACGATGTATTGTCACAACCCGAACTCATGAATTTCCCCACCAAAAACATCTTAGTTCCCGCAGCCTGTAAAATTGCGAGGGGCGAAAAACTCGCTGCTTTTTGTTCTGAAGCAACGGCTATTAAACGCGCCCTTCCGCTATCTCCCGTTCTGGAGGGGCACACGCTAAAAGGCGCTATCATCCACATCGATCATTACGGCAACATCATCACCAATATCAAAAAAGAAGATTTTTATCGCCTCGGACGCAATGTGCCCTTTGTGATCTATTTCCGGCAGAAAGAGTATTACATCGATAAAATCAGCATAGGCTACAACGATGTTTCCGAAGGAGAGAAAGTGGCTATTTTTAACGATAATGGACTTTTGGAGATTGCCATTAACAAAGGAACTCCTGAAAATGGCGGTGGGGCGAACGCCCTGTTCGGACTGCGTTTAAAAGACATCATCAGGATCGAATTTACACCCCGTGGATCAAGGGAAACACTCGAATCACTTTTTTAAGGTGACTTAAAATTTATAAAAAATATGATCAGAATCGTTCAATTAACATTTCAGCCGGCATATACGGAAAATTTCCTCAATCATTTCGATCGGGTTAAGGAACAAATTAATGCTTTTCCAGGTTGTCGCGGCATGCAACTTCTTCGCGATGAAGAGAACCCCTCGGTGTTTTTTACTTACAGCGAATGGAAAAGTGAAGCAGACCTCGAAAATTATCGAAAGTCAGCCCTTTTCAGGGGCATCTGGCCCGAAGTAAAACCGTGGTTTGCAAAAAAAGCAAAAGCGTGGTCGACCGACGCTCTGTTTAATGGATTTGATTACAAAAAAGCGTCAAAAAAAGCGTAAACATTTCAATTTTGATAAACTTTAACATCAACCCATGAATTGATTGAAAAGAACCATTAATTTTGATTTAAAATAGATTTCATGCGTGCACTATATTTAAAAGAGATAAGAAGCTTTTTAAGTTCTATTATCGGTTATATTTTTATGACCATATTTATCGTTACGTGCTGGCTTTTTTTATGGATCATATCGGATGATTATAATTTACTGGAAGGAGGCGTCGCTGATCTGATACCGTTTTTCAATCTCACTCCCATTATCCTTTTAATACTGATCCCGGCCATCACAATGCGCTCTTTTGCCGATGAACGTAAATCGGGAACGATCGAACTTTTGTATACGCGTCCCATCTCTGATATTAAAATACTTCTTGCCAAATACCTTGCAGGGGTTTCGCTCTTTATCATTGCATTGCTCCCCACGATTACATTTTATGTCGCCATGCATTACCTGGGCGATCCCGTAGGAATTCTGGATGATGGCGCAGCAGTCACATCCTATTTAGGACTCATCTTACTGGGCGCTTCGTTTGTAGCGATCGGCATTTTCTCCAGTACGATTACCGACAATCAAATCGTCGCTTTTATTATTGCTATGTTTTTCTGCTGGTTCCTCTATTCCGGACTGTCGTTACTGGGATCGTATGCAACTTTCGCGGGATTTGACCGGATCATTCGCTATGCAAGCATTGATTTTCACTACGAATCTATTAAAAAAGGAGTCATTGTATTGAGCGATATTGTTTACTTCCTCAGTGTAATTACATTTTTCCTCTTCGCTTCTCACAACGTACTTACTGCATTAAGAAAATAAAGCTATGGGCAAAAGAACAGCGAAAAAAATATCGAATAATTTATATTACGTCATACTTACGGGTATCGCGTTAACGATTCTCATTTTAGTGAACATCATCGTGTCTTTTGTTGATTTCCGGGCAGATCTCACGCGCGATCAACGATATTCACTGACATCTTCGACAGTCAACTTCCTCGAAAGTGACAGTTTGCTGACCGATAAAATTCTTTTCAAAATTTACCTGGAAGGCCAATTTCCCGCCGAAATAAAACGGCTCCAAACGGCAGCGCGTGAAAAACTGGACGAATTCAAATATTACGCAGGTGACCGCATAGAGTACGAATTCATCAATCCAAATGAAGGCTCTCCCGAAGACCAGGAAGCGCTCAAAGAGCAACTTTACAATAAAGGAAGGGGAATTCGTCCGGCTGACATAACATTTCGTCAAAAGGGTTCTTCGAATATTGTAGAAATTTTTCCGGGCGCCGTCGTCGAGTATCGCGGCCAAACCGTCGATCACATAAGATTTATGGAAGGAGGGCAGTACAAACTCGATTTGCAGCTCGAAAACACCGTGCAAAAAGCAATCAATAATCTGGAATACAATTTCATGCGCGTTCTCGCTAAAGCTACGCGCAGAAAAAAGCAGAAACTCGCGTTTATTCACGGACACGGCGAACTCGGAATTCCCTATACACAAGGAGCACGAAAGGCCATTGAAGACGCCTACATCATCGAGGATGTGAATATCAACGGAGCAATCAATGCGCTAGACGAATACGACGGCATTATTATCGCAGATGCCAAGAAAAAAATCAGCGGAAAAGACCGGTTCATCATCGATCAATACCTCATGAACGGTGGAAACGTCATGCTCTTCCACAACCCCTTAAACATTAATAACGACACGATACGCAGAACGGGAAAAGTACACAGTTCGAGGCGGCGAACGGGAATTACGGACCTGATTTTTGAATACGGGATCAAAATGAATGAGGATCTGGTCGTCGATGCCAACTACGATCCATTTATTATGCCCGGAATTCCCAAAGGTTATGTCAATTGGTACTTCTATGTCCGCGCCCGGGGCACAGACCACCCTATTTCCAGTATGGTCGACCCCGTCAAGCTCCCCTACGTATCCAGTTTGCAATTTATCAAAACTAAAAACAAGATGCGCCCGTCTGTGATCTTAACGAGTTCTTCCAACTCCAAATCGTTTGGGAACGTTCCTTTGTTATCCGTGGCGATGGAAAAAACGTTTGGAGAGAACCCTATATTTCAGGAAGACCCTGAGGACGAGCGCAACAAATTGATGCTCGGAGGGATCATGGAAGGGAAATTTGAGTCTGCATTTAAAAACAGAATCATTTCAGCGTATGCCGACAACCCGGACGCCCGTTTTTATGAAGAATCTCAGGAAGAAGGTAAACTGATGGTCATTGGCAACGGCACTTTATTCAAAAACACGTACTACGACTCAGTCGCTGTGCCGGAAGAAAACTCCTACCGCTATGTACCGCGAATGCCGCGAGGTAAAGAAATTGATGAGCTTTTCGCAGGAACCCGTTTCGGCAACTTTGAATTTTTTGAAAATTGCGTCGATTACATGCTGGGTGAAAATACACTGCTTTCTATTCGCAGCCGCACGATTGACCTGCACCCTACCGATAAACTCAAGATTGAAAAATACAGTAACTATTATAAATTTATCACGATACTGATTCCCGTATTATTTATTGGGCTTCTCGCCGTTACAATCATTATCGTTCGCAAAAGAAGATTCGCAAAAAAACACAGCGCATGAAAAAGTTGATCATTATCATTTTAGGATTAGGAGTTGTTGTCGGCTTGATTATTATAGCCAATCAGGTCTCCACGGATGCAAAAGCCACAGATACCAGTTTAATTGCATTTGCGGTGAAAGACACTGCCGAAGTTGACCGGCTGGAAATTTACGACTCTTACAAGGATGCTACCATGACCCTGGTGAGAAATGAAGAAGGAATCTGGACCGATGAGGAAGGAAACTGTGTACAGCAGGACATTGTCGGGATGATGCTGGAGACGATGGTAAAGATTACGCTCAAAGGATACGTTCCGGAAGCTGCCCGTGAAAACATGCGCAAGATGATGATGGCCAACCATAAAAAAGTAAAGATATTCAAAGATGGCGAATGGGTGAAAACCTGGTATGTAGGGCACGCCACGCAAGATCACATGGGCACACACATGTTGCTGGAAACCCCTGAAAGGAGAAGTGATCATCCCGTCATTATGGGCATGAAAGGTTTCTACGGCATATTAGATCCGCGTTTTTTTGCAGACCCCAGAAGATTTGCCTGTACGGATTTGTTTTCCTTCAAGCGAACGGATCTGAAAAAAATTGAAGTCATCAACCGCGTAGATCCCAGGGAGAGCTACGAGATTCGCCGAAACAATGGCCGCTACGAAGTCACTTCTCAAGGGCAGAAAATAGAAGCCATCAATGAGGACAATCTATTGTTTTACTTAAATGGGTTTGAGGATATTCACTACAATCAACCCAATTATACATTGTCAACAGCGCAAATAGACAGTATTAAAAACCAGCCTCCCGATTACGAATTAAATATCGACGGTGTTCAAAATTCCTACGAACTCGAACTCTACAGAAGACCGGATCCCAAGGAAAAAAATCAGGATTCACTGATCTATGATAAAGATTATATGTGGGGTGTCAAAGAAGACGGCAAACTCGTCCGCATGCAGTACTATTCCATCGGACCATTGATTCAGGGCAAGACTGTGTTTGTTAACAACTAATTTTTACAGTTGCTTTATTATTAACCGTAAAAAGCTATATTTGTCTTCGTAATTTTTAATCAGTACAGCAATGAATTTTGTAGTCTCGAGCTCAACTTTATTGAAGCACCTCCAAACGATCAGTGGTGTTCTTACAACGAGTAATACGCTTCCCATTCTGGATAACTTTTTATTCGAGATCGCGGATGGTTCACTCACTGTTTCTGCCTCAGATTTGGAAACGACAATGCGCACAACATTCGATGTTGAAGCTCAGGATGCCGGGAAGATTTGTATTCCCGCAAAACTTTTACTCGACGTGCTCAAAAATCTTCCCGATCAACCGTTGACGTTTACCATCGATGCGGATAATTATGGGATTGAGATAGGATACACGAACGGAAAGTCAAAAATGGTCGGCTATGATGGTGCTGATTTCCCTAAATCTCCTGATTTAAACGAAACAGAAAATACAACTATAGCCGGAGAAATTCTCGCTGAAGCCATCAATAAAACGCTTTTTGCAACGGGCACAGACGATCTTCGCCCCGTCATGAGCGGTGTTTTCTGCGAATTTTCACCGGAGAGCATGACTTTTGTCGCAACAGATGCACACAAGTTGGTACGGTACACCCGGACGGATTCAAAAGCTTCGGGCAGCTCTTCTTTTATTTTGCCGAAAAAAGCATTGAACATGCTGAAAACGAATTTGAAGGGAGCTGAAGATGTCAAAATTGAATACAACGAGTCCAATGCTGTCTTTACTTTTAATGAAACGACGCTCACATGTCGTCTCATCGATGGTAAATACCCCAATTATGAAGCCGTTATTCCACAGGAAAACCCAAATGTGCTCACGGTAGACCGCGAATCACTATTGAGTTCGATCAAGCGCGTTTCCATTTTTGCGAATAAAACGACCCATCAGGTTCAATTGAAAATTACGGGCTCCGAACTATCCATTTCAGCTGAAGACCTCGATTTTTCTAACGAAGCCAACGAGCGATTAACCTGCAGCTACGAAGGTGAGGATATGGAAATCGGATTCAATTCCCGTTTCATCCTTGAAATGCTCAACAACATCAGCACCGAAGAAATCAAAATCATGATGAGTCAGCCTAATCGCGCTGGTCTTATCCTTCCTGCTGTCAACGAAAATGAAGACGAGGATATTTTGATGCTCGTAATGCCCGTGATGCTGAATAATTAAATTCAACGCGGAACATCGAATAAGTCACAACCCCGGTCATTCTCCGGCGACGCCGTTCGTTCAGCGGTAACTCTTCTAATGAATTTTTTTGGAAAGATTTTTGCTATATTCACAGCATGGCATTTAAAGCGTACTTTTTGCAATTTACCGCGATAGCGACCCTCAGAAGCAGGTATCGTTGGTTCGCCATGGTCACTTTTGCTATGCTCTTATTCAGCTGTATCTCTCCCTATGAGCCCATTGAGACGATTGATGAAACACAAATTTCCCGCCAAAAAATGATCGAAGATACCCTGCTGACAAAGCATGGAGAAGACACTTATATTTCAATGGCTTTCGGACAACTCACTGTGCACAAACCGCCTTCTTTCCGCAAACTGGACTCGCTCTACGCAATTAAACAAAATTATATTGAAAATGATGATCTGCGCGGACTTCACGCCTCTGGAATCGAAGATATTATTCCCGCCTATCGCGCCGAAGCTCAACAAGATATCGACAAGGTTACCTACGAGATAGAACATATCTATGGTGTGAGAAACGACGACTCCATCAACGTCCAACACACGTACTTCACTTTCAATCATGAAGATGAGATTCAAACCATCTCCCCGTTATACGCTTATGGCATTCACAATAAATTCGAAGACCTGCACGAAAAATACTTGTACGGATTTCACTTTACGACGGATCGGGATCTCCGCATTTCAACATCCGAAAAAGAGTTCCTGCAACTTTTTAAACAGCGAGAATGGGAATTAGCTAAGGAGGATGAAGGGCTCGAACCATTCATGAACCACACTTTCGAACTCATGAAGCTCGCTCAAAAAGTCAATAGTGTCGATTTCCGCACGCTCGCAAAATTTTCATCGATCCAGCATTTAAAATCGCTGAAACCGAAAGCATCAATTTCAATTGAAGAATTCGGGAAGTTAATGATACTCGAAAATGACAATGACCAGGTTGTGGGCTACGAATATAAAATTGTCTGGAAAAAAGAAGGTGGAGCGACTAAAGCCACCACGTTCACTTTTTCTCCATTTTTGAAACATAAATCTTATATAACACATGATTATGAAAACTAAGCTATTATTACTTATTGTTACCCTGTTTTTTATGATGCATGGAAACGCACAATCCGTTCCTGACGCGTCAGAAAAGAAAGATCAGGAGAAGGTTGAATCTGCGATCATCGCATGGGCGGACACGACTTTCAAAGATTACAACGAACCGCGGTTTGAAAAGTTCCGGGCCAATTATACCGACGAATACCTGATTGCCTCCATGCGGGTAAAAAGTATCGACCGCCGAATGAGTAAACTGCGCAAAGAGTACACCATGGACAAATATAAAGGCACGGAGAAAGAATTCACGAAAGCCATGGAAGATTTAAAAAAACGGCGGAAAGAAGCCGAAGCCAAAAATGAAGATTTCAGACCAAAAGTCACGAATTATACCATCCATTTTTGGGCCAACATTAAACTGGATTCGGGCGTTCACAATTACGTGGAACACAAAATGGTGCTGAATGACGATTACAAAGTCGTGAAAAGCAGTATCGTTGGATCCATTGGAGATAATGAGGACGCTAACATTCTTTACCGTTAGCACAAAAAGTGATCGCTCCATCATCCGTATAAAAATCGGCGAAAAGCGAGCTGTTCTGCTTTGAAGGATTCGCTGACACCGTTGTTGTCTGCTCGCTCATCTCATTTTCATTTTTTACGACGTCCGTCAAACGATAGGTATGGGAATAATGATCGATTCGCCAGTGATCGTCATTCACCGCTACTTTGACATCCTGATACTCGAACGATTCGCCATTCTCCATGGGGATATAGTTGACAGGAACACCTTTCAATTTTGAATATCCCTTCCCTGTGAATGTCATTTTTTCTTTGGTTTGATCATCGATTGATTCAAAAAGGCAATATGCCTGCATCTCCTCTTTGAGTATAACCGCCTGAACGGAACTGTTTAAAAAGACCAGTGCCCTTTCCGACTTATTTTTTTCGCGCTGATAGATCATAAATACTCCTAATATGAACACGATAATCAATCCGGCACGAAAATACGTCCTTCGCATTTTCGACCATCCCACATAAACCATGAGCACAGCGCAATAGATCAAAACTACCCACAAGATACCGGGAGAAAAGCCCGTGCTCACTGCCCCAGGCAATGCACTAATTCCTTTTACAACACCGTTCAGCGCTGCGAATATCCATTCAGTCAACCAGGCAATGCCATCAACAACAAAAGGTACCCACGACAGCGCCAAAAGAACAATAACGGCAATTAAGGCTGCTGCCGTCAACACGATTAATCCTAAATTCGTGAGCACGAAGTAATTTGGAAATTGGTGGAAATAATACAAACTTATGGGGATCGTACCTATCTGTGCGGCAATACCCAGTGCCGTGGCGTCCCAGAAGTAATTGACGAGCTTCCAGCGCGATTCGATCAGATTGCGGATAGGCTGAAAAAACAAACTAATGCCCAGCATCGCCAGGAACGAAAGTTGAAATCCAATACTGAACAGTGTTTTGGCGTCAATAATCAACAACAGAAATGCGGAAATGAACAATGCATTGAGGTTAAAAAATGAATATCCTCTGAGCTGTCCCACCGAGAGTACGGTAAACATCATTGTAGCGCGAAACACTGACGCCGAAAGTCCCGTCAGAAAAGCAAAGCACCAAATCAGCACGAGGGCAACATAAATGTAGCGATTGCGCTGTCTCAAAGGTTTAATCTTAAAAAATATCCATTGCAAAAATCCGAGTAAAATCCCCACGTGCATGCCCGAAACGGCCAGTACGTGCATTGCTCCCGCATCGGCAAAAGCCGCGCGCCTTTCCTGAGACAACTTCGATTTATCACCCAGTGACAATGCAATGGCCAGACTGCTGGATGCTTCTGATAACTGCTCCTGTAAAACGGACTGAATAGCAATGCGCGACCGTTCCCAAAACGATTGAAAAAAATTGGCAGATTCCAGCCTTTCGAAATCTTCCGATTCTGCAAAGGCTAACTGATAGATCCCCTGGGTCGCCCAGTATCCTTTGGCATCAAATCCTCCTGGATTATTTTTATTCTCAATAGATTGAGGTGCGACATCCAGCAAAATTCGCTCTCCCGGTAAAAGATAATTATCACATTCAATATAGCACAGCAAGTCCCCGGTGGCCTTTTGTGATTTGCCTCGCTGCACGAGATGATCGACAGCAACGATCAATTTGTGAAAATCGCCATCACTCCATTCAAATTCCTTCACCGAACCGATGAACTGATCGCCCTTCAGCGCCATATTGGAAAAGTGCCTCCGCTGTGATTCAGGATGAGCAAAGCGCAGCGATAAAGCTCCGGAAAAAACAAAGGTCAACAACAACGCAAGTGCCAGCCCTTTTCGAAAGAACAGCAATTTTCTGCCATAATGGGTAATCATTAAAGTGACCGTCAAACTCGTTGCCCACAGCGTAAAAACCACCACCCAGTGAACGGGATAATTCCAGGCAATCAAAATACCGATTACAAAGGCAATCAACAACTTAAAAATGTGGTTTTTTAAGATCATGTGGTTAAATATAAAAAAAATCAAGTTTGTTGTTGCTTCTTTTATTGCGTTGACTAAACCTGCTACTTGAACAAATAAACACGCATTGCCATTTACAACCAACAATTCAGTTGCTCAACACGCATTTTTTTTTCACCGCTTCCCCTATTCAAATGATTCTCGTATTTTTGTTAAAAATTTGGGAAAGTATGATGGAGGTGAATATCACATTACCAGACGGAACTGTAAAACAAGTTGAAAAAGGAACGACAGCACTCGATGTTGCCAAAAGTATCAGTGAAGGACTCGCCCGCAATGTATTAGCTGCCGAAGTCAATGGTGAGGTGATCGACAGCACGCGTCCGATAAAAGAAGATAGCACGCTGCGTTTGCTCACCTGGAAAGATCAGGGCGGAAAGTCAACCATGTGGCACTCCTCTGCGCATTTAATGGCGGAAGCGCTCGAATTTTACTATCCCGGAATCAAATTAGCTATTGGTCCTCCGATCAAACACGGCTTCTACTACGACGTCGATTTTATGGATTACACCATAACAGAAAAAGACCTGGAAAAAGTAGAGCAAAAGATGAAAGCTCTGGCGAAAGAGAAGAATGAATACATTCGGAAAGATATTCCAAAAGATAAAGCTGTCCAATACTTTAAAGAAAAGGAAGACCCTTACAAATTAGAATTGCTTGAAGAATTGGAAGATGGAGACATCACCTTCTATACGCAGGGCGAATTCACCGATTTGTGCCGGGGTCCTCATATCCCGCACACCGGTTACATCAAAGCGATTAAACTCACTTCAATTGCCGGAGCATACTGGCGTGGAGACGAAAACAATAAACAATTGACGCGGATTTACGGAATTACATTCCCCAAAAAATCTGAACTCAACGAATACCTCGAAAAACTGGAAATGGCGCGCGAGCGGGATCACCGCAAACTGGGCAGAGAACTCGAACTCTTCACTTTTTCACAAAAAGTAGGACAGGGATTGCCACTTTGGCTGCCAAAGGGAGCTGCATTGCGCCAGCGATTAGAAGACTTTCTCAAACGCGTGCAAAAAGATGCTGGTTACGATCAGGTCATCACCCCGCATATCGGGAACAAAGAATTGTACGTCACTTCGGGACATTATGCCAAATACGGGGAAGATTCCTTCCAGCCGATCCATACACCGGACGAAAACGAGGAGTTTTTATTGAAACCGATGAACTGTCCGCATCACTGCGAAATTTTTAAAGCAAAACCGCATTCCTATCGCGAATTACCCGTGCGCTATGCGGAATTCGGAACAGTCTATCGCTATGAGCAAAGCGGCGAACTCCACGGTCTCACGCGCGTTCGCGGATTCACGCAGGACGATGCGCATATTTTCTGTACGGCAGAACAAGTGAAAGACGAATTTAAAAGTGTCATCGACATCGTTCTCTACATTTTCAAAACGCTAAAGTTTGAAAATTTCACGGCTCAAATTTCGCTCCGCGATCCCGACGACCACGAAAAATACATCGGTTCGGACGAGAACTGGAACAAGGCGGAACAAGCCATTCAGGAAGCGGCGGCAGAAAAAGAGCTGCAAACCAAAGTGGAGTATGGAGAAGCGGCCTTCTACGGACCAAAACTCGATTTTATGGTCGAAGATGCACTCGGTCGCGAATGGCAACTCGGAACAATACAGGTGGATTACAATCTGCCGGAGCGCTTTGAACTGGAATACGTCGGTGCAGACAACAAAAAACACCGTCCCGTCATGATTCACCGGGCACCTTTTGGCTCGATGGAGCGATTTGTCGCCGTATTACTGGAACATTGTGCAGGAGATTTCCCAATTTGGTTAACTTCAGAGCAATACGCGATTCTGCCCATCAGTGAGAAATTCAACGAATATGCCGAAAAAGTTTCGAAAGTCTTAAATAATTCCGATATTCGCGGATTCGTCGACGATCGAAATGAGAAGATTGGTAAAAAAATTCGGGAATCTGAAATGAATAAAATACCATTCATGTTGATAGTCGGCGAAAAAGAAATGGAAAATGAACAAGTTGCGGTTCGTCAACGGGGAGAAGGAGACCTCGGAGCCATGGAGCTCGTCGAATTTGAGCAACTCGTAAACAAACGCGTAGCAAAAGAGTTAAATACAAAGTGAGTATTTCACCTTTAAAATGAATAAATGAGAAGACCAAAAAAGAAATTCAAACCCAGAAGAAAAGAAGATCCAAACAGAATTAATGAACGAATTCGCGTACCCAAAATTCGCCTCGTAGGTGAAGGGCGCGAACCACAGGTCATGGATACCAGTGAGGCGTTGAAGATTGCAGAGGATGAAGGGCTTGACCTGGTTGAAATCTCTCCGAAAGCGGAACCGCCCGTTTGTAAAATATTAGATTATAAGAAGTATTTATACAACCAGAAGAAGAAACAAAAGGAGCTCAAAGCCAAACAATCGAAAGTTACCGTAAAAGAGGTGCGATTTGGACCCAACACGGAAGAGCACGATTTCAACTTCAAATTAGAACACGCCAAGAAGTTTTTGAGCGACGGAGCCAAGGTAAAGGCCTTTGTATTCTTTCGCGGTCGAACAATTGTCTTTAAAGATCGCGGAGAGGTGCTGTTGTTGCGCTTTGCTCAGGAGCTGGCAGACTACGGCACTTTAGAGATGATGCCGAAGCTCGAAGGTAAACGGATGACAATTATGATCAATCCGAAGAAAGAAAAGAAATAGGAATTACACAGTGAACCATAAAATAGAGAAACATGCCAAAAATGAAAACAAAGTCCAGTGCCAAGAAAAGATTTCAGGTAACTGGTAGCGGAAAAATCAAGAGAAAGCACGCTTTTAAAAGCCACATTCTCACGAAAAAAACAAAGAAACAAAAGCGAAATTTGACGCATTCAGGTTTGGTTGACAAATCAGATGAGCCAAATATCAAAATTCAACTTTGTATGAAGTAAAAATTCTGTGCGCAAATGATGCACAGGAGGTTAGTATTAAACCCGGTATCGAGTAACCAAGCCTTCTGAAATAGCGAAGCACTTTATACCAAAAAACAATTAAAATTATGCCAAGATCAGTAAATCACGCAGCTTCCAGAGCTAAACGCAAAAAAGTATTAAAGCTTGCGAAAGGTTATTACGGAAGAAGAAAAAATGTTTGGACAGTAGCAAAAAATGCTGTCGAAAAAGGACTCGTATACGCTTATGAAGGTCGTAAGCAAAAGAAAAGAAAATTCCGTTCATTGTGGATCATGCGTATCAACGCGGGTGCACGTCAACACGGAATGAGTTATTCTCAGTTTATGGGTAAATACAACAAAAGTGATATGGAAATGAATCGCAAAGTCCTCGCCGACCTCGCGATGAACCATCCGGACGCATTTAAAGCTGTTGTAAAAGCCGTAAATAAATAATTTTTATTCATTCACTGTGTAGAGCGGAGCAATTGCAAAATTGTTCCGCTTTTTTTTGTTTATACGGATTTATTTCCAATCAATTTTGTATCTTTGCCGCTCCAACACTGCCCAGGTGCTGGAATTGGTAGACAGGCATGGTTGAGGGCCATGTGTCCGTTAGGGCGTGAGGGTTCGACTCCCTCCCTGGGCACAAATCAAGCAGTCAATTATCTATTTAATAGGTAGTTGGCTTTTTTGTTTCTCGGCATATCTCCAATAATTCAGGAAAAAAGTGTTTTACAGGATCAAGATCAAAATTTGGGGACTAAGCATGTATTTAGAAGTAATTATTCAACATTTGTGATTTTTCTTTTTGACCTACTTTACTTTTTATTCACAGTTGTATATCTTTTTTGTGTTCATGAGCTCACACTGTTCGGTTCGCATTACTCACTTCTGTTAGTTCCATAAAGTGTTTCCCGTTTTTCGGGACAGGCGATGAGCTCCCTCCGGTCGGTTGCTCGAAAAAGTAACAACCCGTGAGACGAGGGCAGGAAAGATCTAGCGCCTGGAATATCCTGCTCTATTTCGGTGCTCTCGATACTCTGCTTCATTCCATTACGCAGCACTCACATTCGATATGCTCAGTGCATCGCGATCACCTTACCATTATGCAAGGCGATCGAGTGATGCTGATCGAAGTGAAACGAAGCATCAGTATCATATCGAGATCCCGAAGTTTTCAGGTAGTGGGTACCCCGAACTGATTTTCCTATGCGCATCCTACCAGTCTATTAAATATTATGCTTAAGATAACTATATTACCTACCTAAATTCTTAATTGAAAACAAAGAGGCTGGTCCTTAAGCTCTTATTCTCCAGTGTTAGTCCCGTAAGCTCTGCTCATCAGGCTTTGCGAAACAAAACAACCTAGTATGAGCTGAAATGTATACTGCTACATTCGATGATCGAAATCGGTAATTCCTTTCAAAAAGTTTTAACTCTTATCGCTCTCCCCAACTTTTGAGACTGATCCTAACTATCATTCCCTCGGTTGGTGCAAAACCGATTTTACGAGCTCAGCGCGATGTATCGAACTGACTCCACTGAGGTTGTCGAAACGAAGCTATTCCAAACGCGTACTTCCCAGACACCTCCCTTCTCCAATCCGATACCATTTTACTTCAAATCAACAAAATCTGAGTATATTTGATTATAATTGAATGGCTCGGAGTGTACATTATCGTTTTATATTCGTAGGGTAAATGTACTTTGTTGGGATTAGTGTTTGTTAGCAAAAATTGGAAAATGGAAGAGAAGAAACCAAATAGTTTTGATCTTGTTAAATCAGACTCTCTGAATTTACTGACAGATTCGTCTGACACGATAATAAATGTAATTAGTGAATCTAAGCTTCTTGATGATATACCTTTTGCAGGATTAATAACTAAAACATATAAGTTAGGAAGTTCTATTAAGGACTATTTCCTCCAACAAAAGTTACACAAGTTTTTGTTTGAAATAAAAGATATAGAGCTTAAAGAAAGACAAGACTTTATCTATAAACTTGACAAGAAAGACCTAAGTGAAATCGGATCAAGTGTGTTCATCTTACTAGATAAATATGATAGTGAAAGAAAGGCTCAATTATGTGGGAAACTTTTAAAGAAAACGATAAAAGAGGAAATCGACCCAATAACTTTTTTTCGCCTTTCTACAATTTTAGAAAGGTTGTTTATATATGACATTGATGCACTAAATGATTTTAATCAAGAAAAAAGTTTTACTGTCAGTCCAACGATAATATCTCTAGAAACTCTTGGATTAATAGAAATTACAGGACGTAAAACCAGAGGAACAAATAGCCATACAAATTATTGGGATCACTTTTATAGGTTGTCGGATTTAGGAGAGTTAATGAAAGAAAAATTAGAACTATAACCAACAAACAAGCACTAATGCAGTTATCTAAAACAGAACTTCATTATGTTTGGCTTAATAACCGAAAACACCCTACCAAAACCAATGATTACGAAATATATCTTAAAGCCAGAAAACCAATCCAACGATTCAGTTTTTAAAGCAATTGAAAATGAGCTTTCGGGAAGCTATAAATTAATTCGTCTATCAGAATCCAGGATGAAAATTAAACGATTATATGAGTTTCAATCAAATGGATGGGAGGTTATTATGAAACAATTAAACTTAAAAGACTCAGGATGCTTTGAGATTAATGACAACAATATTTCATACATCCCTACAGTTGCTAAACCAGTGATATTTTGGACACTCATGTCGACAATTGTGTTTTTTATACTATGGAAACTTTTTCAAATATCCCTTTCTATTTCACTCATCACCATTATAGTTCCTTCGATAATTGGTTGGACTGTGGGACACTATAATTTAAAGAAATTTCTTAATCATGAGTTAGATATGATCGATAAAAGACTTAATCATAACATAAATTAATCGAAATAAATTATAACTTATTCACCCGAAACTGCACCCTCTAAAAGCAAAAAAACCCCAGTTTCATCATCACCACGAGAGTGAGAGAGGATTTACTGAGGACTGCGAAACAAAGATACGAATATTCTTTGTATTTTTTAATATATGGAAGTACCAAAAATCATAAAAGACATTTCTAATGAGCGTTTTGAGCCGTATTTATTGAGGTGTAATGATGATCAGAACAAGGCTTTTAAACTTTATGAATACAATGTAAAACTTTCACAGTCTTTTTACGCACCACTTTCAGCGTTAGAAGTGACTTTGAGAAATAAAATTGACGAATCTTTTAAGGAACATTTTAGTGACGATTTTTGGTTACGTAATGTCTCGCCCCCAGTTATGGGTAAGCAAGTAACTGACCTTGAACAAAAGCTTGTACAGCGTAAAAAGGCTATTACAAACAGCAGTATTCTGGCAGAATTAAACTTTGGTTTTTGGACAATTCTTTTTAATCGACGTTTTGCAAAAACTTATTGGAAGCCATTGCACAGAATATTTGAACACATACCAAAACATCAACGAAAACGCTCAGAAATATCAGCAAAACTAAACCACATTCGGACCTTTAGAAATAGAATTTATCACTACGAACCAATTATTTGGGATCTGGACGTACTCGACCAGAAACATGAGGATCTTTTAGATGTTCTCTATTGGTTAAATCCTGAAACCGCAGAGTGGGTTCGAACAATTGATACGTATGAAGCTATTAAAAGCAGGGTGCGGATGAAAGAGTTATAACACAAGTATCGCAATCAACTCTTAGTGAACTGTTTTTAATGAAATTTATGTAAATTAGCGAGTAAAAAGTGTTGAAGGAAAGAGTGTTGAAGGAAAGTCAGTGGGATGTTTCGACTCGACTGCCAGCCCAAAAAACGTTGTGTGTAATCAGAAGGGCATGAGTATCTCAATGGATAAAGTATGATTGAAGGCTTTTTAATGTTAGGAGGTGTACTCGTATTTCTTTTACTAATATTCATATGGAATAGTTTTAAAGAGAGAAATCAAAAATGGAAAATCCGAAAGGGCAATAATGACACGATCGAATATTTGGAGCTAGATGAAAATGGCATGTGGAGATCTATTTCATTTGCATGCGAACCATACGCGAAAAATGTTCCAAGACACGCGCTGTACATACGTGAGAATTGGGAAGACTATCCAGATTGGGTCCATTCGCGGAAAGAAGAAATTTTAATTAGATTGAAAGGTGTATTAAAAGAGCCCGAGTACACCATTATTGAGAGAGAATGATTAGACTAACCACAACAACCCTCTAGCTTCAGCGATTAACCCGTCTTCGAATTGAAAATTTTGTCTAAATTTGAAAGGAAATGCTCGCTTCGACGAAACTCATTATAAATCGTGGATCGGTTGGTGGGGAATTGTTGTAACCAGCGGGTAAAACGTTGTATAAAATTCACACTCAATGAAAGTAATCTACACCATAGTTATCTTTTTATTACTTTTTTCCTGTAACACTTCGAATAACCACGACACTGAGAACATCGAAAAATTAAAAGCTATTTATAAACATAATGATAGTATAACAGATAAAGTTCTTAATACTCCTTTTGCTAAGTATGATAGACCTATTCACAACGGAATTAGAACACTTAGAAACTTAAGGGGGATCAGAAAGTTATACGAATCAAAATTAATTCAGAGCACTAATTCTAAATCCTCTGAATTATCAATAGACAAAATTTCTAATGACTTAAGTAATAAGAAAATTAATAAAAGCCAAAAAGAACATTTAGAAAGAGTTCTAAAATATTCAGCCTTGGGGTATGACGAATACTATAAACTAGAAATGATTCTCGAAAAGAATATAGATACAGTTAGCACACATGAAATTTTAACTAAATATAAACAGTTTGAGCAGGCTTCGGTCGAAAAGATAATTAGGAATTATGCAGAAAGAGTCAAAGAAGTCACTGACTTATGTAGAGCGCTATTATTTATTGAGGAATTCCACAGTAAATTAATTAACTCCATAATTAAAGATAATTCACTCAACAAAACTTCTATAGGTGCCGGCAAAAATAATAAAGTACGAATATCAGCTCAGTCACAACCATACAAAGACGATAGTGTGAAGATTTTTTTGCTTTTTAATGATAGTATTCGAGGTGGAGAAGACATATTTTACTGGGGGACTAGTTCACACGCTAAAAAAATGAATCAGTATATTGGTGAAAATATAATCGTATCTAAAGAACACGATTCGATTTATGGTGAATCACCGATTTATAAAAACGATACCGTATATTGGAAACCGTGGGCAGTATCTACCAGTGTAATGCACTAGCTATAAATCACTTTAAAAAACACTGCAACTATTGAACTTCTTAAGAGATATGATTCCAGGCTCAATCAATTCCATTTCAAATTATTCCATAATTTTGAAGAGAGCTGCCATTTTTTAGCTGCCAAACAATACTCACCACCCAGTTCTTCGGCTCTGTGCCCTTCCCTGCTCCGCCTTAAACCTTTGAAACAGTCATCCTATTGAATATATGCAGGTCTGGTTCGCGGTCGTCTTTTCGTTCGTCCGTTGGTTGAAGGAGCTCCAATTTACATAGGTATAGGTATTTGTCATTGTCCTCTCAACTTATCCAGCAATGTGGTGCGTCACAGGATTTAGCATTGAAAAACTCAGTAATCAATTCATTGATGAGTTGCTTTCCGGCTCACTTCATCGAAAAAAATAATCCTTATTTGACAAAACTCGTACAAATACTTATTAGTTTTACTCCAAAATATACATGATGAAAAAATTGAAAATGAGCTTTTTTGCCGTGGCAGTGTTTTTACTGACGGCTTGTAACGGTGGAATAGATCAAAACAAAATTGCAGGTGAGTGGAAACTGACCCAACTTTCTAAAGCGGATGAAAGTGTTGACTTAAAAGATTGTGACAAACAAACGACGTGGAATTTCACGACTGAGGCTGCTGACCCCCTCGGTGATGGCACGGAAGTTCAACATATCAAAGTTGAAGCGCCAGCCGATTGTAAGCATTTCGGTTTTGATTCGGAATGGATGACAAAAGATGGAAAACTCTTTATCTCCTCTATCCGCATCGGCGGTATGGGCGGCGTTTCTTTGGCGGGAATATTTGACATCGTCGAGCTCAACGACCAAAAATTAGTACTCCGAAGCAACAAGTATAAGCTCGCATTAGAAAAATAATCTACAGCGAAAAATCATAGCGGACAGTAACTAAAAGCACCCTCAGCAACTTAACGGGTGCTTTTGCTTTTTATACTTCTTCCGGTTAGCATTTGAGAATTGCAGGTTTCCACTATCTTTGCACTAATGAAAGAAACGCGAATCAATAAATATTTGAGCGAAGCGGGATTTTGCTCGCGGCGAAAAGCGGATAAACTTATCGAGCAGGAACGCGTAACCATCAACGGACAAGTGCCGGAAATGGGAACCAAGGTGCAACCGGGGGAAAGCGTAGAAGTGGATGGCAAGCCCGTTTCCAACGAAAATACAAAGCACGTCTACATTGCGCTCAATAAACCCGTCGGCATTGTTTGTACTACAGATACACGCGTTGAAAAAAACAATATCGTCGATTTCATCAATTATCCCGAACGCATTTTTCCGATTGGAAGGCTCGATAAACCGAGCGAGGGACTCATCCTCATGACGAATGACGGCGACATCGTTAACAAAATTCTGCGCGCGCGCAACAATCACGAAAAAGAATATATCGTCACCGTCGATAAACCCATTACACAGGATTTTATCGACAGAATGGCCAATGGCGTGCCGATACTCGATACCATCACCCGCAAGTGTCGCGTCGAACAACTCAATAAAAATACCTTTAAAATCGTGCTGACCCAGGGGCTCAACCGTCAAATTCGCCGAATGGCTGAATACCTCGGCTACGATGTCGTAAAATTAAAGCGCACGCGCATTATGAATATCCAGTTGGATACTCCAGTCGGTGAGTGGCGCTATTTAAAAAAAGATGAACTCGCTACGCTGCAATCCCTGGTCGAAGATTCTGCTAAAATTAACCAATGATAGGGTGAGCAATTCCGTGAATGCCGATCAAACCAAGTACAGGACTGTAAAGAAAAAGGGCAAAAACGTTACTCCTCGTCAACAGGTCGAATGCCGTTTTCAGGAACTTTTCCCTTGAACTGACTCAATCGTTTTTTGATAAAAGCCATGTCTTTGTCCACATTTCCCGTCGGTTCAAAGAGCTCGAGGAATCCACCTATTTTTCGCTCATAATCGATATAAGCCAGGTAGATTGGGACTTGAGCTTTCACGGCAATAAAGTAAAACCCTTTTTTCCAACGGGGATTATACTTGCGCGTGCCTTCAGGAGTGAACACCATATAGAGATCATCGTTTTCCTCAAAATATTGTTTTGCCTGATCCGTAAAGTTATTGTTCTTATTGCGATCCACTGGAATACCACCCATTTTTCTCAATAGCGGGCCCAACGGCCAGAAAAACAAATCTTTTTTAATTAAAAACCGCGCTTTTACACCATAGTGATTAAAAGCCATTTTACCAATAATGAAATCCCAGTTACTCGTATGCGGTCCTACCGCTACAATTGCCTTTTTTACTTCAGGTCGCTGCGGATCAATTTTCCAGCCAAATAAACGCATGATACGTAAATACCCACTCATTTACATTCTTTTTACCAAAATCATTACAAAACTAGAAGTTATTGCATCCGATTTGATTACATTTGTTAGGGAACAAAATTAGTTTTTTCACTGAACTTACTGCGCATTGTGAAGAAAATTCAAATCATACTGGTCGCGATACTCATGGTTATAAGCTGTTGGGTACTGCTATTGCTCGTCCCGCTCTTAACGGATAAATCTGATAACCATTTGCAGAAACACCTACCCGCTGATGCATCGGCTGTGATAAAAATCAACAACAACATTATTTTTAAACGGCTCTTTTTTGATGGCATTTATGGCGGTAATTTTAGCAAAAATGAACGCGAACAACTCGATTTTGAAAGCGATGATGCGAAATTCCCTAAAACCGGGGTAGACTGGAGAAAGCAAGTGCTTATTTTCCAGGAAAACTTCGATCAGATAAAAGCGACCGGTGTCTTGTTGAGCTTGAACAACCCCAAACGATTCGCTGCTTTTAAATTCGAAGCGTCCAAAACCATTAAGTTTTTTGACGGAAACATCGGTTGCCTCTTTTTCTTGCCCGAAAACAGTACTGAAGAACACCGCGCACATTTTGAACGCATAGCACAGGAAATCGTGAATCATCCCCACGAGACGTCGCAATTCTTTACAGCACACCCAGTTGATGAGAAGGACGAATTATTAGAACTGTTTTACGAAGGATCCTCCAAAAATTATATTCAAAAACTTGAACTACATACCTATATCGACGACAACTCGCTGTATTTCGAAGGGGTTGGTCATAAAAACCAGGCATTGGACTACGCTTGCGGCACATTCTCTCAGCTACAAAAGCCCGCTCTCGAACCGTTTTTAGAAATTCGCGCCGGTCAATTACCCGATAGTGCCTACGCCATGATCGATCAACTCACAGCATCTTATGCGCTCACACTCCCGGCGATCACTTCGCAGCAACTGATGATTTATGGAATTACCATCGATAATGTCAGTGGATCTACCGTTTTCCTCCCGCAATTCGACGGTGTCTTTCGCTTTGAGGACAGCCTTAATTTCAAAGCGGTCGTCGATAGTCTGAGTGCCCGCGCTTCTGTTATCGAAGTAGACAGTCCGCATTCCTTGACAGTAGGCACGACGCGTTATCACTTTGAGCAGCGCTCGCCTTATGAAGTCGTCATTGGTATATCGGAAAAACCAGCACTTTCGCAAGTCAGTGAACCACCACTGCCTCTCATGCGCGGTAATCCGGAAGCCACTTTAAACATTGAGGGAGAAGGAATTATTGCCCAATTTGCGAAAATGTTCCCGCCCGTTAAATATTCGCGCAAGTTTTTTCACGATTTGAGTTACTTTGAATTCCATACCAAAGCGATGAGTGAGGAGCGACTTAAAATCAGTGGCGAAATGCGTTTCCCTGAAGAAAAAAAGGTTTCCCTCGAAGTGCTCAAACTCTTGATCAAACTCTAAAACGCTTTCTACCGCTCATTTTTTCTGAAGTTGCTCGAGTAACTTATGGAAGTAAGCGGGAGCATCTTTCAAGCGGGAACCGTACCAGGAAAAATATTCACCATCGACCAAAATTATCGTTGCATTCGAAAAATACGATTCAAATGTTGCAATATGCTTTTCTTGAAAAGGAAAAGGCTCTGTACTCAGCATGATGATGTCTGGTGAATCTATCGCGTCCAGCTCAACAGCGGGGTAACGCTCCCGATTACCGAGAAGGTTTTCAAACCCCAGTTGACGCGTCAATACATGGTCAATAAAGGTGTGTTTGGCCACGCCCATGTATGGATTTTTCCAGATCAAATAGAGCACGCGCTTTCCTTTCAGGGTATGATCATCGAGCGTTTGAAAAGCCGTTTGGATTTCGTCCACCAGTTGCTTCCCCTGCTCAGATCTTCCGCAGATATCGGCAACGTCGCGAATCATTCCAAAGCTATCTTCAAGTGTATAAACATCACTCATCCACACGGGAGCGATGGATTCAAGTGCTGCAATATCGCGTTTGGTGTTCTCTTCTTTGTTCCCAATAATCAGGTCGGGTTCGAGTGCGCGCACCTCATCAATTTTAACGTCTTTTGTTCCACCCACGCGCTTTTTACTGCGGAACCACTCATCCGGATGAATACAGAATTTTGTAATTCCCACGACTTCATCGTGCAGCCCAAGATCGTAAAGCAACTCTGTTTGTGAAGGCACGAGGGAAACAATGCGTTCGGGTCGTTTTTCCAAACGGACATTATTTCCCATCTGATCTCGAACGACCTTCATTTAACCAATCGCAGCAATGAGGTCGTGACGCGTGACGATGTGGTACTTTCCGTTTCCGAGCTCTACAAGCGCCGCGGGGACATCTCTGTTGATGACTTTCGATAATTCCTTAATGGATGTTTCCGCATGCACAACAGGCAGTTTGGGACCCATAATTTCGCCAATAGGGACATCTTTCATGGTTTCATCGTCCAGTATCTTATTGATCAATGTACTTTCATCAATCATTCCGACAAATTCGCCGTCCCGCGTCACCGGTATTTGAGAAATCTTGTGCTGACGCATTTTTCCCACGGCGTGCGAGACGAGTTCTTCCACCCCTAAGGTAACCATTGGTTTATCGATATGCTCCTGAATGAGGTCTTCCGCCGTTTTATGATCTTCTTCGAGGAATCCGCGATCGCGCATCCAGTCGTCGTTAAATATTTTTCCAACGTAGCGGCTGCCGTGGTCGTGAAACAGCACAACGACCATGTCGTCTTCTTTGATCTCGTCTCCGAGTTGCATGACACCTTTAATGGCGGCACCAGCAGAGTTTCCAACGAAAATCCCTTCTTCCCGCGCCAGTTTTCGCGTATAATTTGCCGCATCTTTATCCGTCACTTTTTCAAAGCGATCGATCACAGAGAAATCGACATTTTTCGGTAAAATATCTTCGCCGATACCTTCCGTCACGTAAGGATAAATTTCATTTTCGTCAAACTCTCCCGTTTCGTGATATTTCTTAAATACAGAACCGTAACTGTCGATTCCCCAAATTTTGATGTCGGGATTTTTTTCTTTGAGATACTTCCCTACTCCGGAAATGGTTCCTCCGGTTCCAACACCGACCACAAAATGCGTGATCTTACCATCCGTTTGATCCCAGATCTCAGGACCTGTTGATTCGTAGTGCGCCTCGCGGTTGGAGAGGTTATCGTATTGGTTCACATACCAGGAATTCGGCGTTTCTTCTGCCAGTCGCCGTGAAACAGAATAATAGGACTGCGGGTCATCGGGCTCCACGTTGTTGGGACAAACGATGACTTCTGCACCTACAGCGCGAAGGATATCCATCTTTTCTTTACTCTGCTTGTCACTCAACACGCAAACGAGTTTATAACCTCTGGCGATACAAGCGAGCGCAAGCCCCATGCCCGTATTTCCAGATGTTCCTTCAATGATCGTTCCTCCGGGCTTTATCAAACCTTTTTTCTCGGCATCGTCGACCATTTTGACGGCCATGCGGTCTTTTACGGAATTCCCTGGATTGGTCGTTTCTACTTTCGCGAGGACCGTTCCCTTGATGTTTTTCGTTAACTTATTGATTTTAACTAAAGGCGTATCGCCAATAGTTTCTAAAATATCATTGTATATCTTCATTCGTTCCCTTTTTATGCAAAGTTAAAAAGTCATTTGGTACCACAGAAAAAAGTACTTTAAAATTGTAGCAGTCGTCTCGAATAATACGGTTGGCAGTCCATAGACGATCTATTCAAACCAGATATCGTGAATCAACTCATCGCCGGCAAATTGATTGACCCGCTGGATGATGACTTGTTTGCCAAACTGAAGTTCATCGCGCATCACGGAAGAAGTCAGTTTAATGTGGAGCACTTTATTGGAGATGTGGAGTTTTTCGGTGCGATTGGCCACGGCTTTCCCCATCATGTCCTCCCAGGCATTGAGTACATCCATTTCCTTCATCTTGCCTTCGAGTCCGTAAGCGCGAAACATTTTATCCATGATGCGGCTTATTTTTTGATCTTCCTGGCTGCGTTCTTTCTCTTTCATTGTTCCTGTGTATTTATTTCGAGCGCTGTCACTTCGTTATTTTTTACTTCAAATGCTTTGTAATCGATGGCATTGGCTGCAAAAATCCTTGCAATGCGGTCGCGATCGGTGTCTGTAATCAACACTTGTCCAAAATCCTGTTGGTTCACCATCTGCATCAGACGCTCCACCCGATAATGGTCTAATTTATCAAAAATATCGTCGAGCAGCAAAACGGGACGAAAATGCAACTGACTCTTGAGCCAATCGTACTGTGCGAGTCGCAAAGCGATCAAATACGATTTTTGTTGTCCCTGTGAGCCAAATTTTTTGATCGGATGTCCTTTGATCCGAAAAATCAAGTCGTCCTTGTGCGTTCCTGCCGTGGTGTATTGTTTTCGCTCATCTTTTGACTTCGTCTGCTGTAATAAAGTTTCAAACGACGCGTCGTGCAACTGCGAATGATAAACCAAATCCACGTCTTCCTGCTCGTCTGCAAGCCATTGATAATATTTCTGAAATACGGGGATGAACGCTTCAATAAACGCCTTTCTGCCCTCGTAGATTCGCCGACCGTGATCCACCAATTGTTCGTCCCATACCTCAATACTTTCGGGATCAAAAAAGCCCTGAACAGCCATATTTTTTAACAATGCATTTCGCTGCTGAAGGACTTTCCCATAACGGATCAAATCGTGTAAAAACGCCTTGTCGAACTGCGCAACAATACCATCCATCCATTTTCTGCGCACTTCGCTCCCCTCCAGGATTAAATTGCGATCATACGGCGAGATCATTACCGCAGGGAACAAACCAATATGTTCAGCCAGCTTGTCGTAGTCGACTTTGTTTTTCTTAAAAACTTTTTTCGTACCCTTTTTGACCGCACAATGGATCTGTTCCGCTGTTCCGGCCCGCGACCAATCGCCCTGAATCATGAAGAATCGTTCGTCAAAGGAGATGTTCTGACTGTCCACCGGATTCATATAGGACTTGCACATGCTCATGTAATAAACCGCATCGAGCACATTGGTTTTCCCCGCACCGTTGGGACCAATAAAACAATTGATATGAGGAGACAAATCGACCTCCATTTGCCGGTAGTTCTTAAAATTTACCAATTGAACGGTATCGAGATGCAATTCATCAGTCACAGCACAAAAATAAGCAAAATCGCTGGTAACTTCGCGCACTTTCATCGTTGCCCAGCGAAAGTTTTCAACGCGAATCCGGGCACTGTTAATAATTTCTTCGCATAGGATAAAAAAAAAACTTATTTTTGCATTCGCTTAAAACAGCTAATTATGAGTGAAAACATTACGAAAGAAGAATTAATCGAACAATTTAAGGGTAACAAAATCCTGAAATTCTCGGTTTATATAGTGGGAGCAATAGCAGTGGTTGTATTGGCTGTACTGGCCTACCAAAACTTTGTTGCCGGTCCGAAAGAAGAAGCATCACAAGCAGAAATTGCCAACGGGATCCTTTTTCTAGAAAAAGACTCGACCAAAACGGCGATCGAAGAATTTGAATACCTGGTTTCCGAATACGACGGCTACAAAGGTGGAGAGGTTTCGCAATACGCGCTGGGGAACCTCTACTACGACCAGGGGGAATACGAGTTGGCACTTGATATTCTCGAAAAAGTAGACCTCGAAGATACTTACTTAATGACACTGGCGATAGGAACTCAAGGGGATTGCTACTCCGAGCTGGGTGATTATGAATCGGCGGTAAAACGTTACGTGAAAGCTGCCGAGCGCAAAGACAATGAAATTACTTCGCCGATGTACTATTTCAAGGCGGGAATCAACGCAGAAGAAGCCGGAGATTTCGAACAAGCGGCAACATTCTACAAAAACATTAAAGCGAATTACCGCACTTTCTCCAGTCAGAAAGGCATTGAGAAATACATAACGAGAGCTGAAAACTCAATAATTGAATAATTGTGGCGACAGCAGGAAAGGATTTATCCGAATACGATAGCAAGACAATTCCAACAGGTGCCGATTTTACGATCGGCATTGTTGTTTCTGAATGGAATAATTCCATTACAGATAGCCTGTGCGATGGTGCTGAAGCGACCTTGCGCGAACATGGTGTAGCACAGGAAAAAATCATCATTCACCGCACGCCGGGGTCCTTCGAATTGCCTTTAGCTGCTCAATGGATGCTGGAAGACGAGAAAGTTGACGGCGTGATCGCAATCGGGTCGGTGATTCAGGGTGAGACAAAACATTTTGATTTTGTTTGCCAGGCCACTGCTCAGGGCGTAAAAGATGTGGGAATCAAACACAATAAACCCGCTATTTTTTGCGTACTTACAGACGACAACATGCAACAGGCTATCGATCGATCTGGGGGGAAACACGGAAACAAAGGCATCGAAGCTGCTGTTGCATGTCTAAAAATGATTGATTTAAAGAAAAAATTAAAATAACGAGACGGTGACACTTATCAAATCTATTTCAGGTATACGAGGAACGATTGGCGGAAAATCTGGTGAAGGACTTTCTCCGATCGACATTGTTAAATTCAGTGCCGCCTACGGAAGCTGGCTTCAGGAGGAGAACAATGCCAAAAAATTAACGCTGGTCATCGGAAGAGATGCCCGAATTTCAGGACCTGTCGTCAGTGATATCGTCATTGGAACGCTGCGCAGCCTGGGGATTAACGTGATTGATTTAGGCCTTTCCACAACGCCGACTGTTGAGCTCGCCGTTACGATGGAAAAAGCGCACGGCGGAATTATTCTTACAGCCAGCCACAATCCTAAACAGTGGAACGCCTTAAAACTCCTCAACGAAAAAGGAGAATTTATCAGTCAGGAAGACGGAAAGAAAGTACTTGAACTCGCCGCTGATGAAGCGTTCGAATTTGCTGAAGTGGACGATTTGGGGAAAGTTACCCACAACGATTCATATTTTGAAAAACACGTTGAAACCGTCCTCGACTTGCCTTACGTCGACTGCGATGCCATTAAAAAGGCGAATTTCAGCATCGTGGTGGACGCCGTCAACTCTACCGGTGGAATCGCTGTCCCCCTATTGCTCGATGCCCTCGGTGTCGAACAAGTAGAAGGTATTCACTGTGAACCCACGGGAGAATTTGCACACAATCCTGAACCACTTCCCGCACATCTGGAAGATTTGTCAACGACTATCGTCGAACGCAAAGCAGATTTGGGTATTACGGTAGACCCCGACGTTGACCGGCTTGCCTTTGTCTGTGAAGACGGTTCGATGTTCGGAGAAGAATATACACTGGTCGCCGTGGCTGATTTTGTACTCTCTCAGAAAGGAGGAGCAACGGTTTCTAACCTGTCTTCGACGCGCGCCCTGCGAGACATCACGGAGAAATACGGATATGATTACCACGCTTCTGCCGTTGGTGAAGTTAACGTCGTCGAAAAGATGAAAGCGGTCAATGCCATCGTCGGCGGTGAAGGCAATGGTGGTATCATTTTACCCGCCGCACATTACGGAAGAGATGCATTGGTGGGCATCGCCTTATTTTTGACGCACCTCGCACAATCAAAAAAGTCGGCGAGTGAATTGCGCGACAGTTATCCGCGCTACGTCATTTCCAAAAACAAAATTGAATTGACACCCGGCGTGGACGTCGACGCGATACTGGAGCGCATTTCTAAACAATACAGCGATAAAGAAATTGATTTAACCGATGGTGTGAAAATCTACTTCAACGACAGCGAATGGGTACACCTCCGCAAAAGCAACACCGAGCCGATCATACGTATTTATGCGGAGAGTAAGACTGAGAATGACGCTAAAGCACTCGCCAAAGGAATCATGGAATATATCCACGCAAAAGCTTAGTGTAGAACAAGTGGCGATCCCTTATCCCGCTTTTTTAAAATTTTGAATGAGGAATATCGAATGTTGAATTCAAACAGGAGTTAATTTAGTTCCAGCCCCTGTATTGCTGCACTTCAATATTCCACCTTTAGATTTGTATCAACAGTTATTTCATTATAAAAATGGTTCGATAGTTCTTCAATTATCCAACTAAACGCACTCCTGCCACGCTCTGCTACAAGAAACGCGAGTGCTCCGTTTAACAAGTTTCGTACTTTTTTGGCAAATCATTAGAAATCAATTAGATTTGTTTTGAAAACTTGATAAATCGACACTATGAAATCAGTCTTCCTAACGATAGTTGCACTAATACTTTCCTTAGCATGCTACACACAACGAGAAATTATCGTGAAATTCAATTACGAATTTTTAGATGAACAGTTTATTGATGATAAAAGTAGCCTTACAGCTCAACTGAATGCACTATTTAACGATAAAGCAGAAAGGGAGCTGGATGTTTTAAAAGCCGAATTCCCTGAATTACTCGACAGTCAGGCTTCAAAAGTTTTCGACTTTCTGAATACTGAGGATTCAATTTCAATTTCCAGGCATGGTTATGAAGTAACAATACCACCATTTTGGGCGGTTTTTAATGTAGAGGTTCCTGCCAATTTTAAGTCAGAGAAAGTTATTAACTACCTTGATAGCTTTCATCCTTTAGTTGAGTATGCGCATCCAAATTTTGAGGTTATTCAGCAAAATGTACCTGATGATAGTCTATATTACAGACAGGAAGGGCTTTTCGATCCAGCTGGATTTGCTGACATCAATGCTGAACAAGCCTGGGAAACAGAAACAGGGGAGAAATTTATCAAAGTGGGGGTTCACGACAATGGTATTGATAGTTTACATCCAGACATTGACCTTCTTTCAGGGCGTGATTACTATGCTAATCAAGACACTTCTGGCGCACCCGATTGGGGTGTTGAAGACATTGGGCAGCCACACGGAACTCAGGTTGCCGGAATAATTGGTGCAAAAAGAAATAACGAAATTGGAATCGCGGGTGTTGCAGGAGGTGATGGGAGCGATACCACAGGTTGTTCGATGATTGATTTCAAATATCCATTCTTATCGGCATCAAACGTTTCATATATTCTCGCAAGTGTCGTTGACGCTGCCAGATCACCAGGTACTTATTTTAATTACGGAGCACCCTATTACAGCGGTGCAGAAAATGATTATTACTTCAATAACTCCAAAGGATTTGGTATTCATGTAGGCAATCATTCTTACACCATCCGAACGACAACTCCTTTAGCTGATGAGTCAAAAATCCCAGGTTCTGATAGTTCTTCAGTCGTTGATGTCACCCAATGTGATTTATGTCGTGAAGCATTCTTGTTTTCGCTGCAAAATGGAGTGATCAATGTTGTTGGCCGAGGGAACAGTGGAGTATTGAATAACACTTATAATCAAGTTACTTCTGTTGATGGTTTTTTTCCACAGAGTTTACCTGAAGGCTGGATTGTGTCAGTGGGTGCTTCTGGTTATGATGGAAACACTGTTGAATCAGGGGTCAATCAATCGGTTTCTGAACAAAATTCAGATTTTTATTCGCTTTACGGAGGAAATATGGATCTTGTCGCTCCAGGTTCTGACTCTATCGTTTATTCTACGCTAACGACAAATATTTCTGGTTTATATAGAAAATTTAATGGACCCTCCGCTGCTGCACCGCATGCATCAGGAGTGGCAGCACTCTTATTAAGTCACTACAACCGACCCTGTTATTCCAATCAAAACCTGACCATCGAGGATG
>JBNJEH010000025.1:0-41459 GCA_051745635.1 Bacteroidota bacterium | reverse complement strand
GCGATAGTTCGCAGCGAAACGCGGACAACCGTGACTTCCGGCAAAAGCGGGGTTCAGATAGATTGGATTCGCATAAAACTGCGAAAACTGCGGATCCTGAGCGCGCACCGTTTCGACATTCATAATGCTGCAAAACAGCGCAATGAACGCCCCAAGAGGTATGATTTTATTAATTCTTAGCATAGTACTTCTTTCACAAAAATACACAAACAACTTTCAATTTTACGAAAAATTTTGCGCATAGTTACAAAAATATCAAAGTTCTTTTAAAATATCCTTTAAAATTGCGCGTTTTTTGAAAATGAACGGCAACATTTCAAACTTTTTACGAAATTTGAAGTTATACTAAAAAAGATAACATGAACCGATATCGTATCCTTATAATGCTGATGACCTTTGTTGGTTACGGTGATTTTTTTTGGGCTCAGGAACTCACCCTTGATTTGACATGGGGTGAAACGATGGATACTGTGCATACTGAGACGGATATGGTTCAGTATCCAGGCCTGGAAGATAGCTATTTCAATGGTTCATCGTTGCGCTATTTAAAATCGTTTGAACGACCGGGACAAAATACGAATTGGGAGATTGCCGTAGTTTCCTATGAAATTGAATCTCCTACTGAAGCAGAAAAGAAATTTTTGGATCGTCGCGGGTGGAACATACCCGATGATGTGCAATTGACGTATAAAAATCACCAGCGGATGGGAGAACCGTTATGTTCTGTGGAACTGTTCCCGTTTATTATGGAAAATGGACAGGTCAAACGGTTAAAGAAGGTCGAACTGCAAAAGGATCAAGCACAGGTTTACACTACAAAAACGCATGAGTTTGCTGAAAATTCGGTGTTGCAATCGGGTTCGGGAAGTTGGTACAAGATCAGTCTCAGGCAAAGTGGTGTCTATAAAGTCGACTATTCATTTTTGGAAGAAGCAGGAGTAGATATGGAAGGGTTGAACGCCGACGCAATCAATGTGTACGGCAATGGTTTTGGTCGTTTACCAGAAGCGAATTCGGAGGATCGTCCCGATGATTTGATTAAAAATAATATTCAGATGTTTGATGGCGGGGATGGTTCTTTTGATGAAGGTGATTACTTTATTTTTTATGGTCACGGACCGCACCGCTGGGAGAAGGCGAATAACGATGCTTTTGAACGCGTTCTGAACAATTATGCGAGCATTTCCACATATTTTATAAATGTTAATGGTGCTGAACCCCCGGCGCGCATTCAAGATGCCGATCTTTCGTCTGCGCCGAGTACTACTACAGTGAATGACTACAACAGTTTTACGATTCACGAGCAGGAAACCCGCAACTTAATCAAGGGGGGACAGCGCTGGTATGGAGAAACCTTTGATACAGAACTGACGCAGACATTCTCCATGAATATACCTAATGTTAAACCCGGAGCGAATGCAACAGTTAAGGCGTTTATGGCATGTAAAGAAGGAAGCAGCGGAGGAAATACCAATTTCGAGGTCAGACATAATGGGTCGTTAGTGGGGTCTGCCGCATTTTCGCAGACCAGCAGCGACAGCTATTCGAGAACGGGGTTTACATCAGCGTCAGGAGATCTCAGTCTTTCTTCCAGTACGTTTAGTTTATCGGTGCGATTCAACCGGGTTTCACCTACAGATGAAGGATACCTCGATTATCTTTTAGTGAATACGAGAAGCAATCTAAACTATGGTGTCGGCGATTTGACATTCAGGGATCTCAATTCGGTAGGAGCTGGAAACGTAAGTACATTTGAGATTGCAAATACCCCTTCAGATGCGAAGGTCTGGGAGGTGACCACAGTAACGAATCCCAAAAGCGTACAGGGCAGTCTAACGAACGGTACGTTTCAATTCAAAGTGGCGACAGATAGTTTGCGTACGTTTATAGCATTTGATCCGTCAAATTATAAAACACCTGAATTTGTTGGGAAAGTGCGGAACCAGAACCTACATGGACTAGCGCAGGCCGATAATCTCATCGTCACCCATAAGCTTTTTTTGAATCAGGCGAATCGATTGGCAAGTCTGCATAAGAAGAATGGCGTGAGCACACATGTGGTGACGATCGATCAGATTTATAATGAATTTTCCGGTGGCACACAGGATCCTACGGCTATTAAATTTTTTGCAAAAATGTTTTATGACAGGGCGGAAGGTGATCCCGATAAGATGCCAAAATATTTAACACTCTTCGGAGATGGAACGTATGACCCTAAAGACCGGGTGAGCAACAATAATTATATGGTACCTGTTTATCACACGGTGACATCGGAAGGTTATATATCGACATTGTTGTCGGATGATTATTTCGGATTTCTCGATGAAAGTGAATCATTCGATCCGAGCGATGAACTCGACATTGCCGTGGGAAGATTGGTGGCTACGACGGAGGAAGATGCGATTACTCTCGTGAATAAGATCGAACATTACATGAAAAATGGTTCGAGTCTTTACGCAGGAGATGATTTGTCTTGTGATGATGATGGGTATATCAGCACGCATGGCGATTGGCGACTGCGTTATACGTTACTCGCGGATGACGAAGAGAATGGTTACTTTGTGGTCAATGATCTCGAACCTGCTTATGACTATGTAAAATCCAATTATCCCGAGATGAATGCCCGGAAAATTTATTCGGATGCCTACACTCAAACTACCACGGCAGGAGGTGAGCGCTATCCGGATGTAAATGAGGAATTGAACCGGTCCATTGCTTCGGGTTCTATTTTGACTTGCTATGTAGGACACGGAGGCGCCATGGGAGCGGCTTCAGAACGGATTATAACCATCGGACAGATACGTGACTGGGAAAATATAGATAAACTGACGCTGTTTGTATCGGCGACCTGTGAATTTGGTCGAATCGATGATAATGAACGCGTGTCGGCGGGTGAATGGATGGCACTGAATAAAACAGGAGGTGCAATTGCGCTCATGACGACCACGCGAGCCGTATATTTTACTACGAACTCCATCACAACACAACGATTTTTTGAAAATGTGTACGAGAAAAACAGCGACCAGGAACCGCTGACTTTTGGTGAAATCATAACGCGTACCAAAAATGATGTGGTGGGAGGATCAAATAATAAGAGAAGTTTTATGTTGTTGGGAGATCCTGCACTGCAGATTGCGTTGCCGCACGAAAAGGTAGTGCTCGATTCTGTCAATAATGTCGATGTAACACAGCAAAATGATACCATTAAAGCGTTGTCCAAAGTACGCATGCGCGGACATGTGGAAGATCAATTCGGGAACCAGCTGACGAACTTCAACGGTATTATACAACCTTCAATATTGGATAAGGCGAAAGATTTTCAAACGCTCGGACAGGATGCGGGATCTCCGGTGATTAATTTTGAGCAACAACTCAACGTGCTCTTCAGAGGAAAATCCAGTATTAAAAACGGAGTGTTTGAATATGAATTCATTGTGCCGAAAGATATCGACTACAATTATGGAAGAGGTAAGGCCAGTTACTATGGGAATAACGAACAGGATGTTACTGCCGGTGGTTATTCCGACGAGTTCGTTATTGGTGGAGTAGATACGACTGGTTTGGACGACGATCAAGGACCTGAGATCACGCTGTACCTCAACGATGATACGTTTGTAAACGGAGGATTAACGGACGCTACTCCTGTTTTGATGGCAGAGTTGTACGACGAAAGTGGCATCAATACAGTGGGGAACGGAATTGGTCATGACATTACGCTCGTGATTGATCAGAATACGAGCGAAGCGACGGTTTTGAACGAATATTACAATTCCGACCTGGATACTTATCAGAGCGGCGAGTTAAACTATCAACTTTCCGAACTGTCAGAAGGGTTGCACACGCTTACAATGAAAGCCTGGGATGTCAATAATAATTCCAGTGAGAAAACGCTTGAATTCAACGTTCAGGAAAGTTCGGAAATTGCTTTAGATCACGTGTTGAATTATCCCAACCCATTTACCACCAAAACAGAGTTCTTTTTTGAGCACAATCAGGTCTGCGCATCTCTCGAAGCACAAGTGGAGATATTTACAGTTACGGGTCGCCTGGTTCGCACGATAAATAAAATCGTAGAAACGCGCGGGTTCAGAACGGAAGGAATTTTTTGGGACGGTAAAGACGAATTCGGTGATCAACTGGCAAAAGGTGTTTACGTTTACCGCATCACGGTGGAAAATCCAGATGGACAAACTACGCGCGCCATGGAAAAATTATATCTTTTAAAGTGAGAGTACAATAAATTTTTATGAATTGCGTATATTTGTATAATGTATGTTAGCATCTGATATTTTGACTAATTGCGGATTCAGATCACTACACCAATGAAGATAAACAGATAATTTGAAGATGATAAACAGATATTCTACCTTATTAATCGTTTTTTTACTTGTGGTTCAGGTCTCATTTGGACAAAATGAGAATGAAACAAATCCATCGGATCTGCAACTCAATACGATTACTACTGCCGTACCTTTTTTACAAATTACGCCCGATTCGCGCTCTGGAGCCATGGGTGACATCGGTACTGCCTTGAGTCCAACGGCGAACTCCTTGTTCTGGAATACTTCGATGCTCTCCTTTACCGAAGAAAAGTCGGAGGTTTCACTCTCGTATTCGCCCTGGCTTCAGAATATTTCAAATGACATTAATCTTTCTCATCTCGGTGGATATGCGCGTCTGAACGACCGCAATGTGATCGGTGCTTCACTGCGTTATTTTAGTTTGGGTGAGATCGTATTTACCGACAACACAGGAAATGAAACGCGACGATTTACGCCAACTGAGTTCGAGGTTTTAGTGGGATATGCCTACAAGTTGAACGATTATTTTTCACTGGGACTGAATGGTAAGTTTATTCTTTCCGATTTAACCTCAGGTGTAACTGTTGCCGGTTCTGCCACGAGTGCCGGTTTGGCTGGTGCTACCGACCTCTCCTTTTCCTACCGCAACGAAGATGTGAGGTATGGAGGTACGAAAGGAGCATTGGCTTTTGGAGCCACGCTGAATAACATCGGGAACAAAATATCGTACACGGTGGAAAATGAACGCGATTTTCTTCCTACCAATCTGCGACTGGGAACAGCGCTCACATTTGATCTGGATGCATACAACAGTTTGACCTGGGCGCTCGATGCCTCCAAGCTTTTAGTGCCAACACCGCCACGCATCAACAGTGACGGAGATATTATGTCCGGATACGATCCGAATGTAGGTGTGGTTCCCGGAATGTTGCAGTCTTTTTACGATGCACCAGGTGCTTTGGCAGAAGATGAAAACGGCGACTTTATTGAAAATGAAGACGGGAGTTATGAAACGGTAGAAGGAACGAAATTCAAGGAGGAACTTTCCGAAATTATGATTGGTTCAGGGCTTGAATACTGGTACAACGATTTGTTTGCCGCGCGAATGGGATATTTTTACGAGAATGTCAACAAAGGCGCGCGACAGCATTTTACATTTGGTATTGGATTGAAATATAAGCGCTTTGGAATTGATTTTTCATACCTCACTTCTGTGCGCAGAAACAATCCGTTGCAAAATACGATCCGTTTTACGTTGCGACTTTACCTGGGAGAAGACAATGGTGCCGACGGCTCAGTAAAACCTCAATAAATGAATATTCGCATTGGTTTTGGTGTTGATGTGCATCAACTTGTGGCGGGGAGACCACTTTTTTTAGGTGGAATCGAGTTACCCGCTGCGAAAGGAGCATTGGGACATTCCGACGCCGACGTGCTTTTACACGCGATTTGTGACGCTCTGCTCGGAGCTGCAAACCTAAGAGATATTGGCCATCATTTTTCTGATCAGGACCCTGCTTACAAAGGAATAGATAGCAAAATACTCTTGAAAAAATGCTTTGAGCTCGTTGAGCGTAAGGGCTATCACCTCGTGAATATCGACGCCACTGTTATTCTCGAGCAACCAAAGGTGAATCCGCATATCGACGAGATGAAAAAAGTTATAGCCGAACATTTACAGACAACTGAAGATCGGATATCAATCAAGGCGACTACCCACGAAAAAATGGATTCTTTTGGAGCCGGTGACGCCATCAAAGCCTACGCAGTCTGTCTGATCAATCAGTAATTCCTCATGGACTAAACGATTCGGTTGTTTTGGTTGAAATTCTCAGACGCGTGTACGTCCATTTCCTGTTTTATCTTCCTGCATTCAGCGCCTTTTACGCCAAAAGTTGATAAGTGCCCAGTGCAGATAAGTAGGCAATCCCCGTGAAAATCACAAATTGCCAGATGGCGACGCTCCAGCTTTTTGTTTCCTGCCGAACAATGGCTACCGTACTCATGCATTGCAGCGCAAAAACGTAAAAAATAAGCAAAGAAAAAGCAGTTGCATAGGAGAAATTAATGGATTTTAAACCTTTTTGTCCTTCGATATCACCTTGCACGCTATAGATGGTAGACATGGTTCCCACGAAAACTTCACGTGCAGCAAAAGAGGCCACAACTGCAATACCGATTTTCCAGTCATAACCGAGAGGTTCAATGGCTGGTTCTATGGATTTACCGATGATTCCGAGGTAGGAATGTTCCAGCTTCTCGCTGCTCATTTTGTTCTCCAGTACATCCTGGTCAGCACCCTCCTCATTCATCAGCGCGGTATATTCCTCCTCGACCTGGTTCATTTCTTCTGCTGGACCAAAGTAAGAGAGAAACCAGAGAATAATCGAGGCGATGAGAATGATTTTTCCCGCTTCCAGTACGAAGGTTTTTCCTTTGTTAATCATGTTGGAGAGGGCATTTTTAAAACTGGGGAATTTGTAATTGGGCAACTCTAAAATGAAACTGTTATCACTGCCTGACGCTGAAAATTTATGAATGAGCAGAGCGATAATAAGACTTACTGCAATTCCCAATACGTATAGTCCCATCATGAAGAGTCCCTGAATACTGATGAAACCCCAAATAAACTCGCGGGGCGCAATAAAGGAGACTAAAAAAACGTAGACGGGCAGCCGTGCAGAACAGCTCATGAGTGGTGTGATAAAAATCGTGATGAAGCGTTCGCGCTTATTTTCGATGGATCGCGCAGCCATGATCGCAGGTATAGCGCAGGCAAAACCGCCGACGAGTGGAACAATTGACTTTCCGTTCATTCCAAATTTTCGCAGTAAGCCATCCGTCATAAAGCTCACCCTTGACAAATAGCCCGTGTCTTCTAAGATTGCAATCAATCCAAAAAGAATCATGATTTGAGGCACGAACACCAGTACGCCTGCTAAACCGGCAAATATTCCGTCGGCAATGAAATCTGCGAAGGCGCCTTCCGGCAGGAACTGAGCGACGGTTTCTCCCAACCAGACAACGCCGTCGTTGATGGCATCCATCGGATAAGCAGCAAACGTAAAAATGGCCTGAAAAATGATAAAAAATACAAACAGGAATATCAGTAGTCCCCACACAGGATGGGTGACGTACTTGTCAATTTGGTCCGTAGCTGTTCTTCGGTTTTTATCGGATTGTTTTGTTATAAATGTGTCTGTCGCTTTGTTTACCGTTTCTACGCGATCGTTAATCTCCAGTAGTTCTTGCTTTACAGTATCGAACTGAAAGGGGCGCATGCGCTCCTCGAATGTCTGAAAATCGGAGGCTTCCAGGTATGCTTCTGCTGCACCGATTTGCTTGAAAAGCATGTATTTGCTGCGATGGTCAAAAAGATCTTCTACTGCTTTTAGAACTTCCTGATGCTTTTCTTCATTGAAAAGCCCTTTAGAAGACGCTTCCAGAGGCGTGCAAAGTTGTTCTTTCAAGGCGTCAACTCCCGTACCTTTCCGGGCGCTTATTCCTATGACGGGAACATCGAAGAAATCGCGCATTTTATCGAGATCGATCAGGTCGCCATCTTTTTCGGTGATGTCAATCATGTTGACTGCCAAAACCGTGGGAATTCCCAGTTCGATGACCTGTGAGGCAAAAAACAGATTGCGCGCCAGGTTGGTCCCATCTGCTACGAAAACAATCATATCGGGATAGGAGTCCGAGTCCGGATTCAATAAAATGTCCTGAACGACTTTTTCGTCTTGATTTTTTGAAGAAAGACTATAAGTGCCTGGAAGATCAATCAAATCGTACGATTCGTTATTGGGCAATCGCAAAACTCCCGATCGTTTATCTACGGTTACGCCGGGGTAGTTCCCTACGCGTTGACGCATTCCCGTTAATCGGTTGAACAGTGAAGTTTTGCCTGAATTGGGATTCCCGACGAGCGCTATTTTCTTGCGTTGACTCATTGCGCTGCAAAAATGACAAAAAAATGTTGTTTTCGCAGTACCTAAACAATGGTATTTTCAGAACCCAGGCTAAAACTGTATTTTTATCACTTTAGAGCTCACAGGTCGTGTGCTGAACTTGCTGAAGTACGTTGTGCTGTGATAAATTGAGTTGATCGAAATGAACCTGTTGAAGTACATTGTGCTGTGATACATTGAGTTGGTCGAAATGAACCTGTTGAAGTACTCGATTCATGAATTGAATTTCCTGAAGGTTCTGTATTTGAGATATTTACCTGGCAAAGATCCATCTTCTGAAATTCTGAAAGTACAAGCGACAATTATAGCGGTCAACGAAATGCGGATTGGATCGCAACGCGTGAAGCGAGAATTCTATATTTAATTATCTTCGTTGCCAAAGATTAAACTATGAAGAAAATTGTGACCATCATCGGTGCGCGTCCACAAATCATTAAGTCGGCAGCTATTTCGCGAGCAGTTAGGAGTGAATTTGCGGAGCAATTGCAGGAAGTCATTGTTCATACGGGGCAGCACTATGACGAAAACATGTCTTCTGTTTTTTTTGACGAAATGAATATCCCGGAACCGGACTATAATCTGGAGGTGGGATCTGCTTCCCAGGGAAAACAAACGGCAATGATGATCGAGCGACTGGAAGATATTCTGGCAGCTGAAAAACCCGACGCTTTACTGGTGTATGGTGATACAAATTCTACCCTGGCCGGGGCCATTACAGCTTCTAAAATGCACATTCCGATCGTTCATGTTGAAGCAGGACTCCGCAGTTTTAATAAAACGATGCCGGAAGAAGTCAATCGCGTCGTGTGCGATCACTTGTCGACCCTGTTGTTTTCTCCGACCAGAGCAGGATACCGGCACCTTCAGGCAGAAGGTTTTTCCGCCGAAACTACGCCGCCATACTCGCCGGATAGCCCCAAAATCTATCATTGTGGTGATATTATGCTGGATAACACGCTCTTCTTTAAAGATGTGGCAATAGAAAAAAATACCGTCATCAAAAAGCATCAGCTGACCGACAAAAAGTTTTTCCTCAGTACTGTTCATCGCGGAGCAAATACAGATGACGCCTCCAATTTAACGGCTATTTTCGAGGCTTTTCTGGCGATTTTAGAAAAATATGCTTCCCACCACATTGTCCTGCCGCTTCATCCAAGAACACTGAAGAGTATGGAAGCGAGATTAGAAAAATCATTCCTGGAAACTGTCAGGAACCACGATCGTATGATCATTATTCCCCCCGTGTCTTACTTGAATATTTTAGCCCTCGAAAGTCAATGCGAACTGTTGATAACCGACAGCGGAGGACTTCAAAAAGAAGCTTACTTTAACGGGAAACCATGTGTGGTTTTGCGACCTGAAACAGAATGGACTGAAATTGTGGAACAGGGCAATGCGATCATTGCCAATGCGGACAAACAAAAGATTATCGATGGCGTCGACCAATTGTTGGAGGATGCACTGGAATTCCCGCCACTTTATGGTAATGGAAAAGCAGCTGTCTTTGTCTGTGAACAAATAGTTGAGTACCTTTAGGACGCATGATTACTATTTTTTCTGATTATATTACAAAGCGATTGCTCTATACGCTGGAGTTGATTTTTGACGATCGCGGCATTGATTTTAAGGTGGTGAACGACCCTGATGAATTTATTCGCGCGGCAATGCCAAAATTGGTTTACTCCACGTATCCGTTTGATGAAAATATACTGGTACTCGAACCGGCAGAATTGCTGTTTGAAGAAAATATCCGAAACTATGAAGTCGATCAGACCGACTGGAGCGGCACACCCTGTCTTTCGTTAGATGGGCAATTGGATCCGTTGGCGAGTATTTTCTTCGTAGTTTCCATGTACGAAGAATATTGCTCGGACATCCGCGATGAACACGACCGATTCCCGGCATCTGAGAGTCTTTTGTATCGTTTTGGATGGCTGGATTCGCTCATTGTTGAACGGTGGTCGGAAAAACTTATTGATCGGATTGAAAATTACTACGACTGCAGTTTAGATCGGCAGAAAATTGATTTTCAAGTGATCCCCACTTTCGATATCGACAACACTTTTGCCTATAAATTGAAGGAAGGCTGGCGAAAATGGTTGAGTATCTCGCGCGATTTAATCCGTTTGGACCGTCACCGCCTGCACGAGAGAAGTCAAGTATTGAGAGGAATAAAGCAAGATCCTTATGACACGTTCAATTATATGTTATCGCTGGTGGATAAGGGATACGAGGTTCATCTGTTTTGGTTGCTGGGGAATTATTCAGTCTATGACAGAAACATCAGCTTTGATCATCCCGGACATCAGGAAATTATTGCCGAAATGACGCGGTCGTTGAAGGTGGGACTGCACCCGAGTTATCGCTCCAATGACAGTCCTGATATTCTAAAAGAAGAAAAAGACCGGCTCGAAAGTATTGCTGATCAATCCATCATTGAAACGCGTCAACATTTTTTAAAGTTAATACTGCCGCTGACTTATGAGCGACTTGAAAAAAAGGGTTTTACCGATGATTATTCACTGGGATTCGCCGATCATACTGGATTTCGAGCGGGAATCGCCCGTCCTTTTAACTGGTATAATTTAAAAAGAGATCAGGTTTCGGGATTGCGACTGCACCCTTTCGCCTATATGGATGGTACATTGAATGAATACATGCAACTGGACATCGATGAGGCATGTCGCAAGGTTCAATCGCTGAGACGTGAAGTAGAAAAATACGGGGGTGATTTCATCATGATCTGGCACAATGAAACGATTGGAGAGCAGGGGATATGGAAAGGATGGAGAAGCGTACTCGAGTGTGGATTGTAAACTAGTTGCCATGAAGAAAACAGAATTAGCTCCTTTAAATACAGATAAATACGGATACGATGCGCGGTTTGCGTTTTTGGGAAGCTGTTTCTCGGAACATTTGTCCAATCGATTAACCAACAGGGCTTTTGATATTTTCGCACAGCCTCATGGGGTCGTATTTAACCCGCTAAGTCTGGCACAACTTTTTTTTAACGATCGCAGTGACTGGCGGGCGAGTATTTTTAAACGCGAAGATATCTACCTGTCATGGATGGCGCATTCATCGCTATATGCCAAAAGTAGCGAAGAGCTTGAGGACCTTCTCGTACATCGGCAACATCAGTTTTTTCAGTTTTTAAAAAATACAGATGTGCTCTTTGTCACTTTTGGAACAGCCTGGGTTTATGCGCTGGAAAAAAATCAGGAGGTGGTAGCCAATTGCCATAAAATGCCTGCTCATCTATTTGAAAAACGCTGCTTGTCGACCGCAGAAATTACAAATTTATGGGAAGATGTGCTGCGGAAGTGCCATGCTGTTCATCCCCGCTTAAAGATTGTGTTGACAGTAAGTCCTGTGCGCCATGTAAAGGATGGATTGATCAATAATAACAAAAGTAAAGCTCATTTGATCAGCGCTGCACATGCACTGGCAGACCAGCACGAATCGATTGCATATTTTCCGGCGTACGAATTGATTATGGATGAATTGCGCGACTACGCTTATTTCGAGCGCGATGGAATCCATCCGAATGCGTTAGCTGTTGATCGGGTGGAAGCGTATTTCACTCAGACCTATATCGACGAAAAATCACGAACTATTTTAAAGGAATACGAAAAAATCAAAAAATTACAGGAGCACCGTCCCATTCACCCAGAGGCTGAGCGCCACGCCAGATTTTTAGCGCAGTTAGAAGAACAAAAAAAGGCATTTGTAGAGAAATATCCGCATTTCTCATTTTGATATCTGCAAGATTGTATTGGATCAAGATCAAAAGTTGGGGGCAAAGCATGAATTGAGAAGTAATTATTCAACATTTGTGATTTTTCTTTTTGACCTTCTTTACTTTTTCGCATTGCTCGAAAAAGTAAAACAAAAAGATCTAGCGCCTGGAATATCTTGCTCTATTTCGGTGCTCTCGATACTCTGCTTCATTACATTACGCAGCACTCGATCACCTTACCATTATGCAAGGCGATCGCGATGCACTGAGCATATCGAATGTGAGTGATGCTGATCGAAGTGAAACGAAGCATCAGTATCGTATCGAGATCCCGAAGTTTTCAGGTAGTGGGTACCCCGAACTGATTTTCCAATGCGCATCCTCCCAGTCTATTAAATTTTATGCTTAAGATAACTATATTACCTACCTAAATTCTTAATTGAAAACAAAGAGGCTGGTCCTTAAGCTCTTATTCTCCAGTGTTAGTCTTATTAGCTCTACTCATCAGGATTTGCGAAAAAAACAATCTAGTACGAGCTGAAATGCATACTGCTAAATCCGATGATCTAAATCGGTAATTCTTTTCAAAAAAGTTTTAACTCTTATCGTTCTCCCCAAATTTTGAGACTGATCTATCATAAGTCTGAAACAATACCATTTCTGAATGGGCACAGTCTTCCTCCAACCTGAGAATTTATTGGCTCACCTCATTTGAAATTCAGCAAGTTTTGGAGCGGCAGCGGCTAGTTGTGAACTACCGTACCCGCATAAACGCCGCGCTCGTGAGGTAATGGGTTTTCCAGCTGAACTTTCCAGATATACACCGTTTCGCCCGGAGTCATCTTTCTCGTGCGCTGATCCGTTCCATCCCATGGCTCATTCGCATCGCTCGTCTGGTAAATGACACCGTTGTCGTTGGGGTCGAATATCGTCAAAGTAAATTCTACATCTCTTTTCGTCAGCGAGAACGGCATAAACGTATTCGTTTTCGGATTTGAACTGTTGGGTTTAAAGGCATCAACGGCCAGTAAGTTATACTTTTTATCGATGCGTACTGTTGCTGTCTTCTCGCCCACACAACCATTGTTGTCTGTTACCTGAAGTGTAACATCGTGCTTACCTTTCTCGAAGAAGTGGTGTTTCACTTTTTGCCCTTCTTTTTGACTTTGACCGTCAAAGTTCCAGCGCATTTGTTCGTAGTCGTCATAAGCTTCACAAATCGTAACCGGTAAACCGTTTTCAAAAATATTGGATTCATATCTGAAATCGGGTTGTGGCAGTTCATTGACGCGTATTTTTTCTGCACCAATAGCGCTGTCGGTTTCATCTAAGAAGCGAATATCAGTCGAAGCGTTTGGTTTCAACTTCAAACTATGCGCTTTTTTGAGCGTTTTAACCTCACCGTTAATTTCAAGTTTTACAATTTCATTTTTTGCACCGTCATTGACGATTGAAATTTCTTCGCCTCGACAAATCTCGTTTGAAGACACGCGACCTGCAATATACTTTGTATCGTTTGTTGCCGATTGTTGGACACCGTCGGGAACATTGTTGACATCATCTCCTGAAGCTTCAGAATCGCCGTTGCCATTTGAAGCGAGATCTTCTTCCGGAGGAACCGGTTCGGAGTGCGTTTCAGGTGTTGTCGGCGTTTGTGACGCTGCATCTGCTGAAGATTCCGGTTCGGCGTTGTGCGCGCTGTCCTGATCCTCGTTTGGGGTCGATTTGACCGCTTCCGGGCTAGTATTTGAATCGCTCGGGGATGGCTCAGAAGTTTGATCTTTTGGGGCATCAGCATCTGACAATTCGTTATTGTGTTCGGGAGCAGTTTCAGTCGTGTTGAATAAAACTACACCTGTAACAGCAATAGCCGCAACAATTGTCGTGGCCAGCACCCATTTCAGGGCAGAAGAGCCCGTGGGTGTCTGTGGTGTCTGTTGTGCATCCAGTCGATCATTCATCGCTTCCCATGCACTAGCGTCGTGCGGAGCTTCGAAATTCTCGAGCTTTTCTTTAAATGCTTTTTCAAAATTATCTTTCATCGGTCTAATTTGACAAATTTTTCTTTCAATATCTTGCGAAGGTTTTGCTTTGCTTTAGCTAAGTTGGATTTTGACGTTCCCTCACTAATGTCGAGAATATCAGCAATTTCTTTGTGCGAGTAATTCTCGACGACATACAGGTTGAAAACCGTACGGTATGCCGGGGACAATTCCTGAATGGCATCCATGGCGTAATCCACTTTCATTTCAGTTAAATCCTGACCGAAGTTATGTTCCTGACGATTACTTAAATCGTCAAACAAAAACTCTTCATCAGTTGAAAACGGTTGGCGATTGCGCTTTCGAATAGCATCGATTGAGGCATTCACCATAATTCTGCGCACCCATCCTTCAAAGGATCCTTCAAAATCAAATTCACTTAGCTTGTCAAAGATCTTTATAAAACCTTCCTGGACCACCTCCTGAGCGCGATCGCGATCTTTCGTATACCGCATGCAGACTCCGAGCATCTTCCCATACAATAATTCAAAAAGTTGCTTTTGTGCACTTCGATCGTGCTTTTTGCACTTTTCAATTATTTCTCTGAGTTGATCGTGTTCCACTTTATTTTCAGTTATTTAACGCGCGTCTTTTGAAGGGGTTGCTTTTTTGATTAAAAAATAATTTTTTTTAGATTCACCTTTATTAGAAAACCGTTCGATTTCTGTTATTCGATGGCTCAAAAATAGGAAAAAATATGGCATTGGAGCCGCTGCAGGTCAAGCAACTTTTTTATCGTGGTGTCGCCGGTTTTACTTCGAATACAAAACTCGCAGATGTTCCATTACTCGTCGTTGTGAACTGTCGGGGTGAAGCAAATTATTAGTCTCAAAATACCATTAATCACGTTAAAATGATTACATTCGTGGCAAACGTAAAATGTTAATCAAAAACAATAAATAATGAAAGTTACAGTAGTTGGAGCTGGGAACGTTGGTGCCACATGTGCAGACGTATTGGCTAAAAGAGAAATTGCAAACGAAATTGTATTGCTCGATATCAAAGACGGTTTTGCGGAAGGTAAAGCGTTGGATATCTGGGAAACTTCGCCCATTAATTTATACGACTCGCGCACCACGGGGTCAACGAACGATTACTCAAAGACGAAAGATTCTGATGTAGTGGTGATTACTTCAGGAATCCCCAGAAAACCAGGTATGTCCCGCGACGATTTAATCGCTACCAATGCTGGTATCGTGAAATCAGTTACGGAAAATGTAGTGAAGCACTCACCGGATGCTAAAATTATTTGTGTTTCGAATCCGCTCGACGTAATGACGTACTGTGCTTATCTCACTGCGAAAATTGATTCTTCACGCGTGTTTGGAATGGCTGGCGTGCTCGATACGGGACGCTATCGTTCCTTCCTCGCAACGGAGCTTGATGTTTCACCTAAAGATATTCAAGCGGTCTTGATGGGAGGACACGGAGACACAATGGTTCCGCTTCCCCGTTACACGACAGTAGGAGGTATTCCTGTAACAGAATTGATTGCAGAAGATAAATTGAACGAAATTATCGAGCGAACGAAGTTTGGCGGTGGAGAAATCGTAAAACTACTCGGAACATCTGCGTGGTATGCACCAGGAGCAGCGGCAGCGCAAATGGTAGAAGCTATCGTTCGCGATCAAAAACGCATTTTCCCGGTATGTGCATGGTTGCAGGGTGAATACAATATGAAAGATATTTATTTAGGAGTACCGGTTGTTCTCGGTAAAAATGGAATCGAGAAAATTATAGAGCTGGACTTGAACGCGGATGAAAAAGCATTGCTCGAAGAGTCGGCATCGGCCGTTAAAAATGTGATGAAAGTATTGGATGATATGGACGTCGTTTCATAAGTGGTATACCTAATACCAATTGATGAGGGAGCCTTTAACGAGGTTCCCTTTTTTGTTGGGCGCATTTTACATTGAGCTGTAAATTACACCATGAATTGAATAAATGAGTTTAGTCAATGAGCTCACCTCAACCCGCCGGAAGATTTTCTTCAAAAATGGAGCGTATAATCTAAAGTTGTTTTGTTTCCGCAATGATCGACTGCCCGAAAACGAACGGATTTTTCACCAGTTATATTTTGCGGGGGTTGAAAATAAAAAGCCCTGCGTTTCGGCTCCCAACTCAGTAAATGCCAGTTACCGTCAATATAAACATCGTAATCCGAAATACCCGATTGCTCATCGTCAATACGAAGAATCAATTTGCGTTTGCCAACAGTGCTTCCATTTGAAAAATTGACCGTACGTATAGTCGGTGGGAGCGTGTCAAGTGCCGGTTCGAATAAACCGAAATTTCTAGAATCGACGCGAATCCACCCCTGGTGTATTTTGCCATTTAATGCAGAGGTATAGCCGTTGGCATTGGTTCTTTTTACGTACCAACGCGTCCCCAAAGTCGTATCTATTTTCATCATCAGTTGAAAATAATCGTCCAGTGGAACGGCGCTGGAACCAAATCGCAACAGTCCGGCTTTGCTCTCCAGGATTCGGGGTGTCGGCTCGTAAACCAAATGAGGAGGGAAGAGCAAATAATGCGAGCTGTCTATATGGGAATAAGGCGTGTCCGGATAGAGCTTGTCCTCACCGCTGTAAAGAGCATATTGTTGCGGTTGTTCTCCTTGAGCGATGGTTAATTTGAAGGTCATAGCTGATCGATTGCCATGTGTATCGTAACAACTGTATTCGATTTCACAGGATTTGCCGGGTTGGGCATCCAGTATTCCGTTGTTTATGAGCTTGCGGTAGATGGGAAGGTCATTGTGCGTTGTTTTGAATGTTTTTTGGTAGTATTTTCCCCGTCGATGATACGCTTCATAATCTTTGTGCGTATTGATCTGACTGTTCGTAAAGAATGAGATGCGCGACATGTTCTGCTCATAAACGGTATCGCCGTCGACGACTAAGAAAGCGCGATGAATACCGCAAATGTTATTGGCGGCGTCGAGTTGATCGATAGCGTCTACGGCAAAACCCACACCGCCGTTTTTTGAAGCGAAATCAGCTGGTAAGGTGATGTGGCTGTGTCTCACGCGATAGGTTCCATCGTTGCCATAAACTGAAAATCGCTTCGATTTATCCGGTATTCGATAGCCTTCATCGGTGAGCGCATACACTTTGAGACCGCGTATTTCGGGCTTTCGGGTGTCTTTGATATCAAAATTAAACAACAGGGGATTGAGCGCGTCTTCGGATGCGGTTTCGCGAATTTCAAAATGGAGATGAGGTGCGGTACTTCCACCGGTATTTCCCGAATGGGCAATGATTTGTCCGCGCTTCACTTTCAAACTGTCTTTCGGAGGGTAATAGTTGATCGCAAAGTCTTCTTCGGTACGCTGAATGTGCGCCCGCAGATCGTCAATTTCGCCAACAAAAGATTCGCAATGCGCATAAACAGACGTGAGACCGTTGTAGTGGTCCACGTATACAGCTTTACCGTAGCCCCAGGGGGAAACCTTGATTCTCGAAACGTAACCGTCGTCAATAGCGTAAATGTTGTAACCTGTTCTGCGATTCGTTTTGTAATCGATGCCTGTATGAAAATGATTGCTCCTGAGTTCACCGAAATTGGCTGCCAGTACAGGGGCTATTTTTAAAGGCGGATGAAAAGAAATGCTCTCATAATCAACTGATTGTGATATGGTGCTGCCGACAGCTGTCAACACTGCAATTATTGTAAATAATCCGCTTTTTATCATGCTGCAAATATAGGGGAATTGTGCTTTTTTGCCGTTTCATTTCTTTAAAACTATTCGGCAAATAGCGTTATTCGTACACGTAAGAACAACTTTCAACAGTTGTCAATAAAATCAAAAAAAATAGTTGGATTATATGCGTGTTAATGTTACTTTTGTACGAGTCGTTTTGTAATGGAAAAAATTGATCAAGTCATAGCTCAAATTGAGTCGCAGGTTGCCCGGATTAAAGAGGCGCTTGGACATGCTGAGATAGAGAACAAATCATTGCAGGAGGAGGTTTCGTTACTGCGCGAAAAGTTGAAAGAGACGGAAGCGCATGCGCGAGAATATCGCTCCAAATACGACGAGATAGCTCGTGCTCAGACTTCTGCGCCTTCAGCGAATGAAGATGCGGTAACAGAAGGAGAGATCGATGCTTTAGTAAGGGAAATTGACACGTGCATAAATCGCTTGAAAGCTGAATAATATAATGAGTACAATGTCCATAAAAGTAGTGCTTGCAGGACGCAATTATCCACTCACCATCAACGAAGGGGAGGAGGAAAAGGTGCGCCAGGCCGTTTCGGACATTAACAACAGTATAAAGCGACTTCAAGAGAATTATGCCGTAAAAGATATGCAGGATCTATTAGCTATGACGGCATTGCGCCTGGCAACGCGCTCATCAGATGAGTCTTCGCCTTCGCGTGCTGAATCCATAATTGAAGAACAGGCCGTCGTGGAAAAACTACAGGCGCTGTCGCGATTTGTGGAAGAATAGTTAGTGTGATTTTGTCAATAGTTGTATTTCCCATGATTTCGGTGGTAATCACTGATGCATGGGATTTTTTATTTAAAAAAACGAATTATGGATATAGTGATAGGAATAGCGATTGGTGCTGTGGGTGGAGCTGTAATAGCAGTCATCATTCAAAATGTAGTGCTCAAGAGTCGAAAAATGCAAATCATAAAAGATGCAGAGAATGAAGGAGAATCGATCAAAAAAGACAAAATCATTCAGGCAAAAGAGAAATTTCTGCAGCTGAAGGAGAATCATGAAAAGACGATAAAAGATCGCGAGCGCAAGTTGCAATCTGCAGAAGACCGCACTAAAAATAAAGAGAAAAGCCTCTCCCAAAAAATCGAAGACGTCAACCGTAAAGAAAAGCGCATCGATGGTCAGAAAAAGAACCTCGATGATAAGATCCGTACGGTGGAATTAAAACACCAGGAATTGGAAAAGACACAGGAAAAACGCGTTGCAGAATTGTCGCGAATTTCTGGTATGGATCCTGAGGATGCTAAAAAGACCTTGATGGAAGCATTAAAAGATGAGGCGCGAACGGAAGCGATGGCGCACATTAAAGATATTGTCGACGAAGCAAAATTGAACGCGAACCAGGAAGCTAAAAAGATCATCATTCAATCTGTCCAGCGACTGGCGCATGAGCAGGCAATAGAGAATTCTGTTTCGGTATTTAATATTGATTCCGATGAGGTGAAAGGTAGAATTATCGGTCGCGAAGGACGTAATATTAGAGCCCTGGAAGCTTCCACAGGTGTTGAAATTGTAGTGGACGATACACCGGAAGCGATATTACTTTCTTGTTTTGACCCGATCAGGCGAGAGATTGCACGACTGGCAATGCATCAACTGGTCTCAGACGGTCGTATTCACCCCGCGAGAATTGAAGAGGTGGTGGCAAAAACGCGCAAGACACTGGATGAAGAGATCGCAGAAACGGGGCGAAGAACCTGCATCGATCTCGGAATTCACGGATTACATTCTGATTTGACGCGCATGGTAGGACGCATGAAATACCGTTCTTCCTACGGTCAAAACTTACTCCAGCACAGTAGAGAAGTAGCTAATATATGTGCCATCATGGCATCCGAACTCGGGTTGAATGTGAAGTTGGCCAAACGTGCAGGCTTGTTACACGATATTGGTAAAGTGCCTGAGGATGAGCCGGAATTGCCGCACGCTATTCTCGGCATGAAGCTCGCCGAAAAATATGGAGAGAAAGCAGATGTCTGCAATGCCATTGGTGCTCACCACGATGAAATTGAAATGAATACACTCATCTCACCAATTGTTCAAGTTGCCGATGCCATCTCAGGAGCTCGACCAGGGGCGAGACGTGAGATTGTTGAGTCGTATATCAAACGAATTAAAGAATTGGAGAACCTCGCAGTAGGTTACGACGGTGTAACGAAAGCTTATGCCATCCAGGCAGGACGCGAACTGCGCGTGCTCGTGGAAAGCGAAAAAGTTTCCGACCTCAAGGCTGATGAATTGTCTTTTGCTATCTCACAAAAGATTCAAACTGAAATGACCTATCCCGGTCAGGTGAAAGTAACCCTGATTCGTGAAAAACGTGCGGTGAATTACGCTAAATAGGATTAGAATACTTTTTTATTATTGAAAATAGCTCGCCTTTTGGTGGGCTATTTTCAGTTGAATGCGCGGATAAACTGTATATTCGTGATGTACTAGCAGACGATGTGGGGAAATCTAAACATAAGGTCCGAATTTGTCAAATCAGTGATGGTGCTCACTTCCGGGACAGTAATAGCTCAGATTGCGAGTTATGCTGTTACACCAGTCATCACCCGCCTTTTTACGACGGAAGATTTTGGGGAATTTGGAATTTTTATGCGCGTAGTTGCTTTTTTGACGGCGATAGGTACTGCGCGATACGAGTTGACGATTCCCCTGCCGAAACTTCATCAGCACGCGTTCCTGTTATTTCGATTGTCGCTGAAAATAGCATTGATTACCACTGTCGTGTCGCTATTGACCGGATTAGCAGTTTGGGCTTTTTACAACACTTCAGAGGGATTGCTCGCTTTTGTCCTGCTCATGAGTGGGACCACATTTTTCATGATTTTTAAGAATATCGGTACGAACTGGGCGATACGCAACAAAGTTTTTCGACGAATATCGGCAGTCAACATTACGACATCAGTTGCTACAAATACATTTAAACTTGCAGCTGGATTTTGGGGCTGGGGAGCCTTTGGTCTCATTGGAGCCACTTTTGTCGGTACGGCGATTGGCGTTTTTTGGTTTATCAAAGATTTTTTACGTTCAAAACTGCAGTTTAATGTGTTGCGTTCTGCTCGCAAAACGCGATGGCTAAGTCGTCATTATCGCGAGTTTCCCCGCGTGAATTTGCCGCATACGTTGATCGATACTACGCGAGAACTGGGAATTGCTTTTTTTCTGACGTTTTACCTTTCGACCGCGACTTTTGGCGCTTATGATTTGTCCTTTAAAATGTTAAAAATTCCGTTGCTGTTGATCGGTACATCGATAAGTCAGGTATTACTTCAAAAGGCATCCGAAAAATTCACGAATGGAGCGCCGTTGTATCCACTTGTTCGGCGCGTCGTCATTATTCTGCTGGCGTTATCCATAGTTCCCTTTGGTGTGGTATTTTTCGCGGGTACACCGCTTTTCGCATTTGTTTTTGGAAGTGAGTGGGAAATATCCGGAGCCATAGCTGAAGCCCTGGCACCCTGGCTGATGCTGAATTTTGTAGCTTCTACCATATCGTTGATTCCCTCCGTGATCCGCGAGTTAAAATGGTTCTTTTGGGTCGGAGTAGCTACTTCGATTATTCAACTTTCACTATTCGGATTTTTTGATGCGATCGCTGAAACCTTTGAATATACATCGATTGACCTCTTCGAAAAAATCAGTTGGATCATGACTGTGTTTTTTATGGTCGTGATTGTTTGGGAGCTGCGGTTAATTAAGCGTTCAGATGAGCGACGGGAGGGGTAAAGGTTCAAACTTAGCAATTGAAAAGCAATGCTATAGTTACGAATGCTGAAATCCCTGAGCAATGATCGCAATAAAATCTTCATAATCCTTCCCAATTTCGCGCCAATTGGGATGGTGAATATTGTTGTTGTGCCATAAAAAAACGAATTCTCCTTCATACTGGCGCACTTGATCGGAAAGTGTTTTGATCTTCTGTTTCATGTCTTCAACTTTCCTGGTTTGATTGAATAAAGCTACATCCATTAAAATGAGTGGATGCTCGACAAGTTGAAGCTGCCTTCTTTCGAAAATGTCAAAAAACGGATAAGGGTAGCACATTCCGGCTCTAAATCCGATGTGTTTTGAATAGCCTATGGAACTGTCAAATTTCATCTTGTTTTGCTCCCAGAATCGAAGCGTATGAGGGAGGTTTACTCTCAAATAGTGATGCCGGCCTTCATCTATTTGATGGTTACAGACATTTTCGAGTCGTCGCTTTTCTTCGGTAAAGTAAGATGCCTTGTTTTTAACGCGATACGAAGGGTGGATACCGACGATATGACCACTTTTCTGAATGAAATCAATCGCTTTTAAAGTGTGCTTATGATCGATGGAGTAGCGGTAATCTTCCTCTCCTTTCTTTCCTGGAATGAAATAAAAATGAGAAGTTAAATGGTGATTTTCTGACGTTTTCATGAACCGTTCAAATGTCCAGCTATCATCATTTTCTGGGTTTATCGCCACCTCTATTCCCTTCTTTAATGATCGGAAAAATTCAGAGATGCTGCGTCTTCTGATTAGATCAGCCCCGAGAATGCGCACGTGTTTAAAAAACGGTGCAGCACGTGTGATTTCATCTACATCATGGGTTATCAGCGGTTCGTATTGGCGGTTATAAGAAACTGGAGCACCGTTCCATTTACTGAAAATGTATCGAAAAAATTCGATGTATTCATTGACGACAGGACGCTGGTGAAATTGTTCCCGGACCGCGAGTGCTGAGCTATCTGGAAAGCGATCGTGTTCATCGCGTTCCTCGCTGATGGTTTCTTCCCAGCGCGTCAGCATAAAAAATGCACTGGCAATTAAGTCAGCAGACAACGTTAATTGTTTTTCATCTTGATCGACGCGATTGATACCGAATATTGTACGCAGCGAAAAGTCTTGTCCGTATATTTGAAAAGTGCACTCCGACGTTGTTTCCGGAACTTTATATTGACTATTGATGGGTTGATTTTCATCGAGTTGGTCCCAGAAATGATCTTCAATTTTTATTGCATTCCCCCGATTGTCCGAAATCTCATAAAAGGTTTCATCGTGTTCGACAAACGAATAGTTGACTTCTTTGAAATATGCCAGGAGTACATCGAAGGTATATTTGCGTTCGTTGAGATACGATGAAGGAAGAGTAATATTGATTTTCATTTGAAACTGCTGTTTTTCTGATATATAACTTTTTCGCGCAACACTTTTTTTATTGTGTTTTTCATGCACTCATCTTTAAATAGTTCTACTTTGTACATCATTTTTCAACTTATTTTCTCTCGATATGAACATAGCGAAATGTATGACTCCTCGTTTAAATCTATAAATTTAAACAACAAAATGATGAAAAGCTTTTATTCTTCTAATGTAATGACAAATTTAGTGTTCGGATGAGAAGATAGTTGCGTTTTGTAATTTCAAACGTTCCTTTAGAATAACAAGGTATACCGACTTAAAATAAGCGTGTCAAACAAAATATAGAACTATGCTTCAATTGTCGATTTAAGATTATACTTTTGTTTGGCAAATATCCGTATGTACCGTTAATGCAGATAAAGCGAAGATAACTGTTCATTTAATGAAAAGGTTTATAAACAAATTTTTACGATCAGAATTTACGAGGAATGTTACCTTTGTTTCTGCTGGAACAGCCTTTTCGCAGCTTTTAGGGGTACTGTTATCACCAGTCATTACTAGACTTTTCACCCCAGAAGAATTTGGTTCATTCATGTTTTATAACTCTTTTATTGGTGTTGCATCGATAATAGGAACCTTAAAATATGAACAAAGTATTCCCATTGCCAGAAATAAATCTACGGTATACAATCTCTTGTTTTTTTGCTTCCTGTTGTCGGCGCTTTCCAGTTTTTTACTATTACTGATAATGGTCTTCTTTGGTGAAATAATTGCTGAAAGTATCGACTGGGAAGCACCTGTTAGTTTTTTGCTCCTCTTTCCAATCGGTCTGTTTTTTTCCAATTCTTACAATACGCTCATGCAATGGAGCTTTAAAAGAAAGCACTTCAAAGTGAACTCATTTACAAAAATCGCTTTCTTTGGAGTTCAAGGGGGCGGGCAAATTATTTTTGGATTGTTGAAACTTACTGCAATAGGTCTTATTATTGGGAATTTAGTCGGAAGGTTGACTGCCGTGTTCATTTTTGTAAGGAAACTATTTTTATCTGAAAAGGGTTGGCAATCATATCTTTCAGCAAGAAAAATAAAATGGGTAGCAAAAAGATATATAAAGTTTCCTTATCTTATATTACCATCACAGCTGCTGTCTAAGTTTGGTCAGGAATTACCTGTTTTCTTTCTGACGTTCTATTTTGTTGGAACGGGATCAGTCGGTCAGTATACTATTGCAAACTTAATAATTAATACTCCTATTCTACTTATAGGAACGGCTATAGGTGATGTATTTTATTCTGAAGCCTCTAACACGGGAATGGAACAGCCAGAGCGGTTATTAAAATTATCCAATAAACTATTGAAAAAGTTGACATTAATTGGGGTTGTTCCATTGCTCATTTTCTTTTTTCTGAGTCCTACGCTTTTTACTTTCTTTTTTGGGGAACAATGGTACGAGGCGGGAAGATTGGCTCAGATCATTTCAGTGCTTGGGTTTATTAGACTGGTTTTGACTCCTATCAGTAGAGTCTTTGCTTCATTTGAGCGACACACATTGGCGCTATCGACAAATATTTTCAGGGTATTTATGGCAGGATTGGCTTTTGTAATTAGTTATTACTCGAATATGAATATATTTGATACACTTATAATATACACTATTGCAATGTCTACTGTTTATATTGTAACTTATTTGTTTGCGCGGAAGGTTATTAAAGATCAAATATCTTTTAACAAGGTTCAGTAACTGAAGTTATCAATAATTTTCATGTTTGAATAGAAAACGCATTATCAGGAAGTATCAAATGTATGACCGGATAATTGAATTAGCGCAGAGCTTTTAAAAGTCGGAGTAACTTATTATTTGTTTTGGACAGATGAAAATACTGTTCTTGCTTTGCTCCATACGATCTCATAAAGCGACTGATTGGTTCAATCATACTGCCTTCAAAATCAAACTTTAATCCTTTACCTGAAGCCAATTGCATGGCTTCCCAAAGCAACAGACTAGCTGCGCCGCTATTTCTGAGGGTTGGGTCTGATCCCCCCAAAAGGTAATACATATATTCTTTGTCCATGACGAGGTATAGACAGGAGTGTACGCGTCCTTCACTATCTTTTGCTACTAGTATGGTTCTAGCTTTATGTTCTCTGCATGATGTATCAATTGATTCCAATAGATTCTTTTTAAAAGGAACGGAAGAATTCTGACGCTTAAAAGTAAGCTCATTGAGATGATACACCGTATCCACACTGTCTGTTTCAGACACGGATACTTGTTTTTCTGCTTTTTTTATTTGACGTTTTAAATTACTCCTGAAGTTTTTCTTGATCTGATCGAGATCACTCAGATCCTCCAAAACATACGTGTATTTCGGCATGCAATCGAAACCACACCAATACCAAGGTAACCAACTAGAGATAGTGCGATCCAGGTTTTGAGAAAAATCATCAAATTTTGGGAGCTTATTGTATAGGTCTTTTACCACGTCGGTCATAAAAGACATACGTTTTGCTTCACCCATATCATTGGGAAATAGGATGATAGGACTTACAGCCTTCGTTAATTTCGGCTGAGTGATCTTTGTGAATCCGCTTTTTTTCTTAATGCAATAAGGCCAGAAACCAGCAAGTTGATCACCATTATATGACAGTACTACATCCCAATTTCTGCTGCCCGAAGCTGCGTCTAACCACCAGGGTTCCTGAAAAACAGGGATGTTATTGTCTTTACAATAATTAATATATTTTACTTTATCATTGCTCTCACTCATTCCATGGTAACTTTTCAATCTCTTCTTTTAATAATTTAGCTTCTGCTTCTGGTAAATTCACACGATCCTGTTTTTCAAAAGTTAAATTCACCTCTTTTTTGGCTAACCCCATGAAGTTGGAAATCTTACATAAGTTTTTCGATAATCCTTGCTTATAATCTTCGTAATGGATTATTTCAAACTGTTCGGAAAAGAATTTCTCTAAATCGTCCTCAATTTGTTTTTCTAAGTAAAAGACTTGCTTTGCAATCTTTTCGATCAAAGGTAATGATTTTAGTTCTTCGTAATTGTAAGGTTTAGCCGACCACCATTCGTTTTCGGGGATGCCAAGTTTTCTTCTCGCTTGAATGATAGATTGTGCATTAAAGAATGGATCTCTTTTGATGAAAAGAAACTTCGCATTTGGGCAGGCTTTGTGCAATGCATAGATGCGTCCAGAAACCATTAAATTCTTGAACACTGTAGGTTCTGAGAATTTATTACTCAACCAGTGGATATCAGATGAAAAAGCCTCGAGATCAACTTCTTTTATATTGTCTGGTGATATGTAATAACTGGATCTCGGAAAATATTGATACCAAAAGGGACCACATTCACTTGGCGCGTGCCAGGAATAACTCATGGTATTGCCAAATTCACTTTTAAAGACCTGATGTCGTTTACCTTTATAAACCCATTTACTCAATTTGAAAGCGAATCGAATATTTTTGTGAAACACATCAATCAGGTTGTCGATATAGTTGACGTTAAAAACACTTGTTACTAACTGATAAGTATATGTTGAACCTGATCGGGGGACTCCCAGGATAAAAATAGGGGTATTAGAATGCTCATCTGAAACTTTCCATCTATTTTCAAACAAGCTCAAAAGCGGGGAGCATAAACTTGCTATCCTGTAATAGATCAATTGTACCCGATATACGCGTTTAAAATACTTTTTCATTTCCTGCTGATCGAATACAAAGATAAAGGAATACTCCAACTAATGGATAAAACCAATCACAGGTCGTAATTTAGAGAAGATTGAATTTTGCAGGATTTGATATGTTTTTACTCCGATTGTGAGCGGTTTTACGAGTAATGATGTAGGTCGTGAAATAGACGAGATTAATTAAAATCTGTTGAATGACTTGAATTTAAGCTTTAATTATAGTGAGAATAAATATTGTAGCGTTCAAATGAGAAAAAAAATTAATTTTGTGAGATAAATGATAAATTATGGACAACGAGAACAAAAAGATTATTACGCTATCCAGCCTTGTCTTTGATATAATTCGTAAATGGAAAGTTTTCGTTGTTTTAGGACTCCTTTTTGGCGGAATATTCTTCTTTTATTCACTTTTCAAATCAGATTACTATAAGTCCAAGTCAGTCGTTTTTACGAATTTCGGTAATGTTGTAAGGACTCCATATGGTAACTTTAAAACAAACAGTCATAAAATTAAAGACTACTTAAAAATATTAGATTCAGAGCGTTTTTTTAATCGTGGATTGCAATTTGCTTATTCACTTGAATCTCAAGATAATTCAACCATTCAATTTGAGCTGAAAAGGGAACGGAAAGACAGCATAGTGTTTTACTTTGATCAGTATTTGGACCAGTTTTTTGAAGAAATAGATTCATATTTGAAAACCGAGGCACGAAGTCGATTTCTCGTATCGACAAAAAATGATATTGTGAAGAAAGAAACTGAAATAGAATTGTTGAATAAAAAAATTGAAAACCTTTCCCGATTAGATAAAATGAATTCAATTGCAAAAATCAGTAAAAAGCAATTTGAAGAATTGAGGAACCTTGGTGTATCAGTTCATCTCAATGATTTATTAAGCAGAGAACATGTAGTTTATGATAGCGTACTCGTTTCGTTAAACATGGAGCGTTTACTTACAGAAAGTGAAATAAATATATTGAAAAAAACAGAAGAGAAACTGAAGGATACCTCTCCGGCGAAATTGTTTAGAGGTATTTCCTTTGTGAACCAAGTTGTTAGCACCTATATTCCGCCAGAACAACCTCATCGTCCAGTTAAAGCGAACATTTTTAAGAAGACGATATTAGGTGTTTTTGCCGGACTGTTGATTGCTTTTTTTGTAGTTTTTTTTAGCGCTGTGTCAATTAAGAGTAATTAAAACAGTATGGTGACTCTGGGGTTGTTGGATAGAACCGTTTTGAAAGAATACATCAGTCGATTTAAATACGAAATTGGTATTTTCATTTTTCGAATTTTACTGGATGTTTCTTTTGTGTTATATCTAGACCCCATATATTATTATTCAGGGTTCGAGATTGAATTTAATATTTTTAAATACGTACTGTCCTTTTTGTTTACATATATGATACTGAGGTTGATACCTTTTGAAGCTGAAAGTGTGTCTGGTATTATAACTCAGTTCTTTTTTGTTTCCGTATATATTCCGTTTGGATCATTTTTTGCGATGACAAATGATAGTTACACCTGGTTCTTCTATTTTACCGTTTTTTGGGCAATAGTTTTTGTGGTTCAAAGAATTGATTTTAATTGGAAAATGATCCGCTCGGTAGCACCACGGAGCAACAGAACAATAGTTATTTATATTGCATGGATATCTTTTTTAATTTTTGCGCTTATTTTTATTTATGCGGATCTGAAATTTAATTTTAGTTTATTAGATGTTTATGACTTGCGTGAAGAAAATCCAACTGGAGTTATTCCATTTTCGGGTTACATTATCAATTGGTTGGGGAAAATATTTTTACCCTTTTTATTGATCTACTCAATAGTTTCTCAGAGAAGATATCTGAATTGGATGTCACTTGGTATATCCCTGTTAATCTTACTACTTTTTTCTATTACCGGACATAAAAGCTATTTGATGATGATACCGGCTGTTGTTGGAACGATTTGGTTAATCAATACAACTAATTTTTTTCTTAATTTGATAAAGGTTTTTACAATTATTACCGCAATATCACTTTTTGTTTTTGTTTTTTTTGATGAACAACTACTTATTAGTTTATTCGTCCGTCGTACACTTTATGTTCCTGCACAAATTTCATTCTATTATTTCGACTTTTTTAAAAACAACCCTATATATCTATCCAATAGTGTTTTAGAGCCATTTTTTGATTACTCTTATGATCATTCTCCACCCCATCTTATTGCAGATCATTATTTCAATAAACCAGAAATGTCTGCCAATAATGGTATTGTTGCTGATGGCTACTCTCATTTTGGTTTCTTTGGGCTTTTTATTTGGGCGCTCTTTTTTTCGTTACTTTTGAAGGTGCTTGATTGGCTGGCTTACGGAAAAAATAAATTTATTATATGGACGCTTGCTTTATTAGGGCTGAGAGTATTTATTGGAGGAGGTCTTCTAACTGGCCTTTTGACACACGGCGTATTACTTATATTAATTTTATCTTTTTTATTACCGAATGAGAATCGGATAAATGAGGTAAATTAAATGATTTTTTCAAGAAATGAGCGGACTATGAAAATTTGTCAATTTACTACGGTTCATCCTCGAAACGACGTTCGCGTTTTTTATAAGACCTGTGTTGCTCTAGCAGAAGCAGAACATGAGGTTATTCTTGTTGTGGCCGATGGTCAGGGCAATGAGATGAAAAAGGGGGTTCAGATTATTGATATCGGTGCTTACAGAGAGAACCGTTTATCTCGCTACTTGAAAGCACGTAAAATTATGTTTCGCGAGATCATCAAATTAGACGCCGACGTCTATGAGTTTCATGATCCAGAATTATTGAGTTTAGGTGTTAAACTGAAAAAGCTTGGAAGGAAAGTTGTTTTTGATAGTCATGAAGATGTACCAAAACAAATACTTTATAAATCCTGGCTTGGTCCTTTGTTTATCAGAAAGATCATTGCCAAAATCTACAATTGGAATGAAAAATCTCAAGTCAGGAAACTTGACGGATTAATATCAGTAATTGAAGAGATTACGGATAAGTTCACCTGTAATAATAAGATTACAATAAGAAACTTCCCGACAATTGAAACATGGAGGGAAAATGCTCATAATATTGATGAACGTGAAGATTGGATAGTTTATGTGGGCAGTCTTACTGTTGAGCGCGGTGTTCTGGATTACATTAAAGCGATCGAAAAGTTGCCGGAGAATTATAGGTTAAAATTGATCGGAAGTTTTAACCCTGATTCTTTACTTGAGGAATGTCAACAACTGAAGGGGTGGAACCGCGTTGATTATTTAGGTTATTTACAGAGTAGTGAAGTAACAAAAATCGTGGGACGTGCTAAAATTGGTCTGTCAGTTTTACATCCAATGGAGAATTATTTAACGAGCTTACCGACCAAGGGATTTGAATATATGGCCTCAGGGACTCCGTTTATAATGAGTGATTTTCCTTATTGGCGTCCTTACTTTAAAGGGAGCGGACTTTTTGTTACTCCTGCCGATTCAAATCTATTGGCATCAACGATGAAAAGTTTACTAGAGGATGAAAAGCAGTATCTCAAATTACATAATTCTTGTGTAAAAAATGCGGGAATGTATAGCTGGAAAACAGAGTCAAAAAAGTTAATTGGATTTATTGAGGGTCTTTAGCCTATCTTCTTTGCAGGGTTACCTGCGTGAACCTCTTGCTCTGGAACGTCTTTAATGACTACACTGCCCGCACCAATTGCAGCGCTCTTACCAATGGTAAGCCCATTTTTCTTTCCAATCAATTGCGCCCCCATTCCTACATAACTTTTCTTTTTGATATGTATGAAAGTACGCGACTGTCCTTTACCATGGAGGGTGAAATACACACCGTAAGAAATGGTAACATTATCTTCGATTGTAGTTTTGTTTGGTTCGAGATCATCCAGGTAACATTTCATACCTATAAAAACTTTTTTACCTATATTAAATCCGATCATTCGGTATAGTGAAATACGTAACTTATTAAATGGAGTGTTAGGTATAATTACTACATTGAGGTACTTTCTTACAGGAATCCAGATGATCTTGAGGATACTATAATTGGCATAATAAGGTATAGGTTTTTTCTTTTTGAAGAGCTTATAATATAACTTGAGAATCCCCATAAATAAAGTATTTACATTGCGAAGATAATTCTTTTGACCTACCTGAAATCAGTTGATCACAGAAATAAAAGAAAATCAATAAAAATCTAATGAGAATTATGTTATTTTGTAGTTACTATGATTCAAGTCTCTGTCATCATTCCATGTCTCAACGAGGAACGTTATATAGAACATTGCTTACATTCGATTTTAGCATCAGACTATCCTGGGGATAAGATGGAGATCATCGTTGTCGATGGTAGTTCAATCGATCGAACTGTTGAAATTGTTAAGCGTTTCCAAGCTGAATTTGATAATGTTAAACTGTTGTCAAACCCTGATAGAATCGTTCCTAAAGCAATGAATATTGGTATTAGTGCTGCACGAGGTGATACTTTAGTGCGATTGGATGCTCATGCAGTTTATCCGGCAAATTATGTTTCTGAATTAGTGAAACAAAAAGAACGGCTTGAAGCAGCTAATGTTGGTGCAGTCATAGAAACAGATGTAAAGAAGAGGACTCCTAAGAGCATAGCGATCATCAAGGTTCTTTCTCATAAATTTGGTGTAGGAAATGGGCTTTTTCGCATTGGTGCAGACGAAGTGATAGAGGTAGATACAGTACCGTTTGGTTGTTTTGATAAAAAGGTGCTCATCGATTTAGGAGGCTATGATTTGAGATTAATCAGAAATCAAGATATTGAGCTGAATAAACGAATTAAAAGCAATGGTGGGAAAGTATTTTTAATCCCTTCTGTGAAATGCACGTATTTTGCAAGAGAAAACTGGTCAGGCTTATTCAAAAATAATTTTAAAAATGGTCTTTGGAACCTGAAGACAGTTTATTTGACAAATAATTTCAGTGCATTGAGTTTGCGGCATTTCATACCTTTGTTCTTCGTATCTTCACTTATTTTACCTTGTGTTATGAGTATCTTTTATGGTCCGCTCATATTTTTGAGTCTGATAGCTTTAATTTTATATTTAGTAACAATCAGTATTGTTTCTCTTTCAATTGATCGAAAGGAAACAACATATTTTCATATTTTTTTTACTTTTATAACGCTGCACGTATCATATGGTTTAGGCTCACTGATGGGATTATTTCACTTTACAGATCTTTTTAAGAAATGAAACACGACAAACGCTATAGGAAAGAATTAGGTGAATTTCTTGATGTTGATTTGAAAAAGATACATCTTTACTGGAAGGGAAGAGTAGCTTTATATGCGTTATTAAAATCAATGGGCATAGAAAGGGGAGATGAAGTTATATTACCAGCTTTTACGTGTGTAGTAGTTCCAAATGCAATCCTATATCTCGGTGCAAAACCAGTTTACGTAGATATCGATGATACCACGTTAAACACAACATTAGATCGGATAGAGCAATCGGTTACAAAAAAGACCAAATGCATTATTATTCAGAATACATTTGGATTGTCAAATGAAGTAGAAGTAATTTCAAATTTCGCTAAGCAACATGGAATGGTGACGATCGAGGATTGTACGCATGGTTTTGGAGGCACGTATAACAAAAAGCCAAATGGTAGTTTCTGCGATGCAGCCTTCTATTCGACGCAGTGGAATAAACCTTTCTCTACGGGGGTTGGTGGTTTTGCGCTCATGAATAATGAGTGTTTTTTACCTGCTTTAAAAAGAGTTGATCAGGGGCTTCGACAACCGTCAAGACGTGATCGATACATGCTGAGTATGTTGATTCAGGTAAAGAAATATCTTCTTCACGATAGCACTTATTGGTTTGCTTTGAAAACCTACAGAAAATTGAGCAAGAAGGGTGTGGTTACGGGCTCATCAGAAAGCATAGAGTTGACATCGACTGAAAAGCCCGAAGAATATTTTCTTTCGTCAACCGCTGTTCAAAATCGAGTCGGAATTAAAGCTTTAGGTAATTTAGAGAAAGACCTGACCATACGAAAACAAAATGGATTACTTTTTAATGAATGGTTTAAAAAAAACAATAAGTGGCATTACAAAGAAGAGGACTTGGATAACCATGCATTTTTAAAGTACCCTGTTTTTGTTAAGAACAAAAAGAAATTTAAAGCGAAAGCTGAGAAGGCGAAAGTGCGTTTGGGGGACTGGTTTGAATCTCCTATCCATCCGGTAGAAAATGATTTTGAGAAATGGAGATTAAACATTGACCGGTTTCCTGTTGCAAAAGAAAAATCAACACATATATTAAACCTTGAAACAGGAGAACGTGACTCTACGAAAATGCTGAAATTTCTTGAAAAAAATATAGATGAGCTCCTTTAATAAAATATCTCAAGTGAAGTATTCAAATCTAATTTATTTTTTTCGCAATAATGATATAGGGATACCCTTACTGGCTCTCATGATACCTCTTTTCCCAAATTTATATAGCCTGGTAATCGTTATAATGATCTTGGAACAACTCTTACGCAGACGTTTTTCTCGAATTAAAAGGGTAAAGCAAAAACTAAAATGGAAGAACCCTGCGATCTGGTTATTTCTTTTTTACTGCATGCATTTTTTCAGTTTTCTATATACGGAAAACTTAACTTTTGCATATATGGATGTTGGAATGAAAGCCTCATTTATTGTTTTTCCCCTGTTTTTTATTTTTTTTCAACCCCAGGTTAATTGGGGGATCACTGTATATCTTTTTTTACTTGGAATATTTTTATCGATCGTAATCAACTTGGTATTCTCTTTTGACCAATATTTTGCAACAAATATTCATCATTATTTTTTCGGAGAACGATTCAGTCACTTTATGCATAGAGGATACTGGAGTATTTACCTTACGATCGCTTACGTCTTAATATGGGCCAACATTATAGAGACAAATAAAGGTAATCTCCTCAAATACATTGGATTATTAATAGTTTTAGGAAGCTTAATCATGACTGCATCTAAAATCGGCCTTCTTCTTCTTCTTTTATCAACGTTATATTACCTGTATAAGTTATCGAAACTTATTAAACGTAAGATTTATTTAGTCGGAATTATTTTAGTTCTCCTCGGGGGGATGTTTGCTACCCACCGACTATATCCACAGTTAGGTTCGCGATTCACAAGATCGGTAGATAATATTTTTGTGCCTATAGAAGAAATGGATAAAGAGAATGTCGAGAGTACCACCGCTAGAATTCTAATGTGGGACACCTCCATAGATTTAATTAAAGATAATTTTTGGATAGGAGTAGGGTCTGGGGACGTTAAAGAAGAACTACAAAGATTGAATTACAAGAAAGGATATACGGGGGTGGCTGAGAAGAATTTAAATAGTCACAACCAGTTTCTTAATAGTCACGTGGCTATTGGCTTTTTAGGCACTTTCTGTTTGTTTTTAGTATATATTTTTGCTTTATCTATTAACACATATTCATATCAAAGTGCTGTAAACCTAATCGTTATTGTTTTATTTATCGCGGCGTTGCCCGAGTCATTTTTAGAAACCCAGGCAGGAATAGTTCCTTCTGCATTTATACTGACCTTGTTCGGTTATAGGAAAACGCTTATAGAACTATCAATCTATCGAGTTCTCCCCAAATGAAACAACGCATCCCCTTTATTCACCAATGGCATTTCATTCACGTTGAAAATATACCCTTCAAATGGAGCCTTAACAGAACGTTCAAATTTCCCATAAGGATCCGCTATCGTCGCGAGGATGGTTCCCTTTTCTACAAACTGACCGTTTTCAATGCGCAAATTGAGCATGCCTGAACTACTCGCTCGCAGCCACCGCGAATCTTGAATGATTTGGCTCGAACGCTCGGGAAGTTCTTCATCGAAGTAACGAATCCCCAGTTTTGTCATGACGCGTTTTGTGCCGGAAATAGCCTCGTCTACGATAAAATTGTCGATGCGGTTGGATTTTCCGCCTTCAAACAAAATGTATTGCTTCCCGATCCTGGAAACCGCGTGGCGAATCGACTTGGTGATCAATTTCGAATCAATTGTATATGGAGCATTGAACACGTCGCAGAGCTCTTTTGTGGCTTCATCGCGGAAATCACAACGGGTTTGCGGAAAATTGTGGCGCTGTGCTGCTCCGGTATGGTAATCGATCACGACATCCACGAGCGGGGCAATTTCCTTCATGAAAATGTAGGCAAATTGACTGGCCAGTGAACCATTTTTTGTGCCTGGAAATGATCGGTTCAAATCGCGCCCATCCGGAAATTCGCGGGAGTGGTTTAAAAATCCGAAAATATTAAAGACAGGAATACAAATGACTGTTCCGTAATTGGGTTTGTTCCATCCTTTCTTGATCATGCGCCGCACGACCTCTGTTCCGTTGATTTCATCCCCGTGCAATCCGGCGAGCAGCAAAAGCGTAGGTCCCTGTTTCCGCGCGTGTTGAATAATTACAGGTATTTGTATAGGCGTATTGGTGTGAAGTTTTGCAACTTCCAGCATGACGCGTCCTCCTTTCCCTGGTTTTATTTCTGTTCCTAGTAACTCGAGTGAAGGTCTTTTTCTCATTATCGTGCATTTCGTTCAATATAACTGATGATTTCTCCAGCTATATCATTGTGTGTCGCGCGCTCGATCCCCTCGAGTCCCGGTGATGAATTGACTTCGAGCACCAGTGGTCCACGACTCGATTGCAGCATGTCTACACCCGCAACACCGAGGTTGAGTGCCTTTGCCGATCGAATTGCCGTTTTTTCCTCGGCTTCACTGAGTTCAACGACCTGAGATGATCCTCCGCGATGCAAATTGGAGCGAAATTCTCCCGTCTTGCCCTGTCGTTTCATCGCTCCAACCACTTTCCCGTCTACGACAAATGCACGCAAATCAGCTCCTGCCGATTCTTTGATAAATTCCTGAACAATAACGCGTGCTTTAAGTCCATTGAAAGCCTCAAGAACAGAGGTAGCAGCCTTTTTTGAGTCCGCCAAAACAACGCCCAGTCCCTGCGTTCCTTCCAATAATTTAATTACGACGGGAACGCCGCCTACTGAATCGATGACGCTCTCCACATTCTTCGAATAATTCGTGAACACCGTCTTTGGCATACCAATTCCCGATTTAGTCAATAATTGCAATGAGCGCAACTTATCGCGAGAATCAGTTAATCCGCGAGATCTAACTGCTGAGAAAACTCCCATCATTTCAAATTGACGCACCACTGCTGTTCCGTAAAAAGTAACTGAAGCTCCAATGCGCGGAATGATCGCATCGTAACCCTTTAAATAGTCATCATTGTAATAGAGCTGGGGTTGCTCTTCTTCAATGAGAATGTTACACTTGAGGTGGTCGATAACGTCGACCTCGTGGCCGTGCTTTAAACTCGCTTCAACGAGTCGGCGCGTTGAATACAGATTTGCATTTCTGCTGAGAATACCAATTTTCATGCGTTGATGTTGTTTTTCATATTATAGGATGTGTTCGATGCTGCTGTGTCAACCAAAAAACGATGATTCAGCAATTTCCGCCCCAAAAGTACGGGATATCGCATTAAATCGCGACGTGACAATGTAAATTCTGTGTTATATGTCTCGCCAAATAAAACGATATTACCCTGAATAATGTAGCGCTCCTGTTGTTCTCCGCTCGAACTGCGGACTTTCTTGCGCTGATAAACGGGGATTGTCATCTTTTTACCCGTAAATCCTTGCTCATCTTCAGCCAGAAAAATGACTTCCAGTCCATCACCAGTCTCATCTATATGAGAGCAGTGTATAGTACTCGTGTAGGCACCCGAATCTGTTTTTACTTTTACGTTTTCGAGTTCAAATGCCGGAAGATCGGCTATGTCGTCTTTACCAATAATTTGCTTCTGGGCTGTCATATCCATTTTTTTCGCTTGAAAAAGATAATCATTATAATCGAAATAAGCACCATAAATCCAAGGGTATACCAATATCCGTTCTTAAACCCGAGCTCTGGCATGTGTTGAAAGTTCATGCCATAAACTCCTGCAATAAAGGTGAGTGGGATAAATATTGTAGATACAATCGTCAGTACTTTCATCACGTTGTTCATGCGATTCGAGACGCTGTTCATGTATAAATCGAGTAAGCTGCTGGCAGATTCCCGAAAGACTTCCACTGTTTCTATAACCTGGATCGTGTGGTCGTACAGGTCCCGCACAAAGAGTTTTGTTTCGTCTTCTATAAAAGTGGAATCTAATTTCTCCAATCGGCTGACTACCTCGCGCAGGGGATAAATGGCCCTTCGTATGTGCAGCGCTTTTCTGCGAATATTGTGAATTTGTGCCAACAACCGTTCATCTGGTTTTTGAAGTAGCGATTCTTCAAGCACCTCTATTTGTTCACCAAAATGCTCCAGTGTGACAAAGTAGTGATCTACGATGGCGTCGAGCAAGGCATAACCGAGATAATCGGCATTGCGTTTTCGAATCTGTCCACTGGACGTGGCGATGCGTTTGCGAACATAGTCAAATACATCACCCGGTTTTTCTTGAAATGAGATGAGGAGGTTGCCGGAAATAATAAAAGTAATTTGTTCATTTTCAATCTGATCTTCCTCGATCATAAACATATTGCTGACGACGTGAATGTAATTTTCGTATTCGTCGAGTTTGGGGCGTTGACCAATGTGTAAAATATCCTCACCGGAAAGCTTGTGTATGATCCCTTCCTCCACTAAAAACCGAATGATGCTGGTGTCGTGTAAACCTGAAATATTGAGCCAGCTCACTTGTTGGTTTTGCGACACGTGATCGATGGCTTCTTGAATAGTGGCAAATTCAGATTCGCTGTAATGCTCCTGATCGAAAGTGATTAAATCGATGACCGGCTTTTCCATTTTCTGGGTTCCCGTAAAGTTCAAAGACCCCGGAGCAAGACCAATTCCTGCCTTCTTCGAGAAAGTACTGTTGCGCTGATCTGACATGTATGTATTTTTGTACGTAAAATAAGGATAATATCGAATTGGACGGTTAGAAGTGGGGCAAATTTTATGCTACGCGCCATTCAGATCTCTCTTCTAAGCTGCGGGCACTGACGTTTCATGCTTGTCGTCTTCACGAGCAGTGTTTGTTCTTTTCATCAATGAACCGAACTCATTCACACCTTCAAAAAACAATATGAGTGAATAAACAAATGAAGAGAATCTAAAGTATAAATGTACGTTCCAAAGAACCAACTTTTTTGATGAAATTTAATGGGTTTAACTTCACTTCGACTTGGGCGCTCAGCACATCGCGTTGAACTCCTTTTAGTCGCTTCTAGGATCGGGCGTAAATTTTAATTTAAAACATGCTTTCTTATTGGTTGCTCAGATTTATAAAAGATGTTAGACATTGGAGATGTTAGATATTCTTAATATCAGTTATCTAACATCTATTGTCTAATTATCTAACATCTGTATCTCTAATAAGCATTCATTATTGTTTTACGACTTACATTGGTAATCCTAAAAATTTATGCTAACTCATTAGTTGTACATTTCCGAAGTCCTGGAATACTGGATAGATCGCCATCGTTCATCACTATTGTGGACCGTAAGCGTTGAATAATCTGCGGGAAACATTACATTTGTAAAAATTACGAATATATGATTCCATTTTCTCCACCGCGCATAGACGAAGCGACCGTTCATGAAGTCACCGAAGCACTCATGAGCGGCTGGATTACTACTGGACCGCGCACCAAACAGTTTGAAAAAGAAATTACAGCTTATGTTGGTTGTCAGACGACAGTCTGCGTGAATTCCTGGACGAACGGCATGCAAGTACTGCTCGATTGGTGGGGGATTGGTGCAGGTGATGAGGTGATTTTACCTGCCTATACGTATTGCGCATCTGGAAATGTCGTCTTGCACAGTGGAGCAAAACTGATACTCGTGGATATTGATCCTAATGATTTTAATGCCAGCGTAACTGCCATAAAAAAAGCCCTGAACCCACAAACAAAAGCGATTATTCCCGTCGATGTCGGCGGACTTCCTTGTGATTACGATGAAATCCTTCAGCTCGCAGAAGAAGCGAGGTCAACTTTTCAGCCAAACAACGACCTACAACGGAAACTCGGTCGTCCTGTCGTTATTGCTGATGCTGCTCACTCTTTTGGTGCGTTGTATAAAAATCAGCGGTTGGGAAGTGTGGCTGACATCACTGTTTTTTCATTTCACGCCGTTAAAAATTTGACGACAGCGGAAGGTGGTGCCATTAGTTTTCAGCTTCCGGATGAATTTGATCACGAGGCAATTTATAAAGAATTTTGTGTTAAAATATTACACGGACAATCCAAAGATGCACTGGCAAAAACGAAAAAAGGTGCCTGGAAATACGATGTGGTGGAACCCGGATTTAAGTGCAATATGACGGATATTCAAGCTGCCATTGGTTTGGTGGAATTGCGTCGTTACGCTTCTAATTTAAAACGGAGAGCAGAGATATTCGAGCTTTACACATCAGCTTTTTCGCAATACGAATGGGCAGAAATCCCGGTTTATAAAACAACTTCGAAGGAGAGTTCGTATCATCTTTATCAACTACGCATTCGAAATATCGAGGAAGCTACCCGCGATGCCATTGTCGAGTCTGTCGCGGAAAAAGGAGTGGCGGTAAACGTTCACTTTCAGCCGTTGCCGCTATTAACGGCTTACAAACGCAGGGACTTTGATATTGCTGAATACCCCATTGCACTGGAGCGCTATTCAAATGAAATATCGCTTCCGGTCTATTTTGATTTAACGGATGATCAAGTGGATACCGTTATTGATGCGGTAGTGCGTTCGGTAAACGAATTGACCTAAAAAGTAGGTGATGAAGCGAATATTTGACATCATTTTTGCTTTAGTCGTCCTGTTATTGTTTTTGCCATTTGGTATAATTATCGCCCTGATGATCAAAACATCGAGTAGCGGAGGTGTCTTTTATACACAGCAACGGATCGGTAAAAATGGGAAGCCTTTTCAGTTGCTCAAGTTCCGCACGATGAAAGAAGCTTCGGATCAATCGGGAAAGTTGACCGTTGGCATGCGCGACCCCAGAATTACAAGAATCGGGTACTTTTTGCGCAAATATAAAATCGATGAATTTCCCCAGTTTATTAATGTACTTTCAGGAGATATGAGCGTTGTAGGTCCCCGCCCTGAAGTACAGGAATACACGGATCTGTACACCGAAAAACAACGCGAAATTTTGAATGTGAAGCCCGGTATTACCGATTACGCTTCGCTGGAGTATTTTGATGAAAACAGATTGTTGGGAACGAGTGAAAATCCGGGAAAAACCTACATCAACGAGATTATGCCCGCCAAAATAGAGCTGAATAAAAAATACCTGGAACGTCCAACGCTGGGGCACGATTTGAAGATTATTTGCAAAACGATCGCGCGCATCCTCAAATAGGAAGTCAAGGATGCATCATCTTTTCTGAATAATTTTCAATCGATTGCGTCAACCTTTTGTTATTTTCGTGCGTCATATACTATGAAAACTAAATGGACGCGATGCTAAAGTTGTACCTTTCATGCCTGCTAATACTAATTGGAACGATAGCTTACGCTCAAAGAGGCGTGTTGGGTAACCAGACTATTTCAAATCAGGATGTACAGGTGAACAGTTATACGGCGCTGATCAACAATGCTGTAGCTGGTGCAACGACGATTCAGGTTAATGATAACAGTTTAAATGGTACGTTATTTTCAGGTGCATTGACGCAGGGCGATTTACTGCTGATCATTCAAATGCAAGGAGCTACGGTCGATATTAATACCAAAGCAGTCGATGATTGGGGGTATACCTATACGGCTCAGAATAGCTTTTTCTCAGGTAGTTTTATTAAAGATAGTTCAGAATACGGTCGGGTACTCGATTATCAAAGTGCGGGTCATTTTGAATATGCAGAAGTTGCAAATGTTTCGGGCACCAACACTATTGAGTTGAACTGCGGACTAGAGCACCCATACGATATCGATGGGCACGTACAGGTGATTCGCGTTCCCCGGGTAGAAGATTTAACAGTACAGAATAATGCAAGCATTACTGGTGTGCCCTGGGATGGAACGACAGGCGGCGTCGTGGCCGTCGAAGTTAATGGAGACATGACACTGACGGGGACGGGTCGCCTCAATGCTGATACATTGGGATTCAGAGGGGGAAGCCCAGACAATTTATCTGCCGTAGCTTCGTCTGCAGGAGGATCGACGGGGTTTCTGGGGTCATATGACCCTGTAGAAGGCGCTGAAAAAGGAGAAGGTATTTTTGGAACATTTACTGATGTGGATGGCATTTACTCGCGCTATGGTTACGGCGCAATTGCCAACGGCGGCGGAGGTGCGAACTACCACAATGCCGGCGGCGGCGGTGGCTCGAACGTCGGGACAGGAGACTATTATGCTTACGGCGTTCCCGCACCGGGGCCTTCCAATAATTATGTGACCGCATGGAATTTGGAAGATCCCAACTTATTCTCCAACCCAAGTGCCGGTGGAGGACGCGGTGGATATTCACATGCCACCAGTAACAATGACCCGATGGTGCTGGGACCTGACGAGTCGGCGTGGGGTGGAGATTATAGAAGATTAACAGGTGGTTACGGAGGACACCCCTTAACGTATGACCCTGAGCGCATTTTTATGGGCGGTGGCGGTGGTGCCGGTGATGACAACGACGACTACGGCGGAAAGGGTGGTCGCGGTGGTGGTATCGTGATGGTTCAAGCCTACGGAGACATTCTTGGAAATGGCTCTATCACTGCGGATGGACAGGATGGTGGCGATGCTACAGGTGCTGCACCTCCTGGATTTACATCACAAAAATCTGGAGATGACGGCGCCGGAGGTGCTGGTGCGGGTGG
>JBNJEH010000024.1:0-42513 GCA_051745635.1 Bacteroidota bacterium | reverse complement strand
CATTCACTTTATAAATATCATTTAGCCGAATTTGATAAGTTCTGTTCAGTTTATCATCGTCCAAATCGGGGTGAAGATGACGCACCTCTTCGATTTCAAATTCACTTAAATATTGAGCAAACAAATCATACTTGTCGAAATCAACTTGCTTGTCTCGAGACAGGATGCGTTTTTCATCTGCCTTTAACTGAAAGACAACCAATCCATCCTGATAATATTTGTAAAGGGTTTGGGAAAAGACATTCGAACTCACAAAAAGACCGAACATCAAGAAAAATAATAGTTTCAATTTCATTTTAAAAAGTTTTTGGGTTTAATAGTTTAATCAAGTTACAAAATAGAAATGACAAGCATCGTCACATCTCATTGAGTAAATAAAACATGATTAAATGTGCGTTTTGTGTTTTTAGCATAGCACCGCAATTTTAAGTAAAAGTTGGCAAATTGTAAAATTTACAGGCGTAAAGTTTTTAAATTCTGTATGTTAAAAGACTTTTCTAAACGAGAATTAAGTGATCATTAACGCATGCGTTCAAGCAGAACAAACAATCTCGGTTTTTTCGTGTTTTGTTAATAATGTTGAAAAGTTTTTTTATTCATATTGCTCTGTTTTCTGGATTGTCAGTTTTTTCACAAACCAATAATCCGGAAACCTATGCTGCGCGTCAGGAAGTGATTGAACATCGCTCTATGATTACCCTGGCTGGCTGGGGCGGTTCTAACCTCGTAATTGGTGGAATTGGCTGGGCAACTGCTGAAGGTGAAGCGAAATACTTCCATCAAATGAATGCAGCCTGGGGAGCTATTAACCTCGGCATTGCGCTTCCCTCTTTACTTCGTCATCAAGAGACGGCAGATTCACATCAATCAATTATCCAGCGTCAATACACGACTGAAAAAATACTATTGCTCAATACCGGATTAGACGCAGCATACGTATCGACTGGTTTTTTATTGCGGTCGCTGGCACACAAAAATCCCTCCAGTGCTGAGCAACTGGAAGGATTTGGAAATGCTGTTCTCGTGCAGGGAGGGTTCCTGCTACTTTTTGATCTGACCCAATATTTTATTCACCAGAACCACCGCAAAAAGCAGCCCGATGCGTTTTGGGGTAACCTGTCGATGAGTCCGAACGGCATCGGTTTGCGCTACACCATCGACTAATCCACTTTTATCTTCTGTTATTCCGCTCTGTGTTCGTACGCGTGGGCTGGCGACGTTTATTTTGAGTCGGTGCCCTTCTCGTATTCCCGCGCTGAACCCCTCTAAACACACCTGTACCCATGCGTATCTGAGGAATAATGTCGATGTTATCCTTCTTCTCTTCTCTATCCTTTTCAATTTTCGGTTCATCGCGTTCCTCCCGCTTTTCTGGACGATTGTACACCGGAAAATCGGCAATTGGTTCGAGTCCCACAAATCCATAATCGTAAACCGCTGCATACATTCGGTCTTCGGGAACTCCCGCATCGCGCGCAACCTTTATTGCCTCGTCTAACTTTTCATCTTCCATATCGGCCAGAGTAGCATGAGATTGCGGGTAGCGTTCTTCTTCTGTGAGATTAACCATAGGATTGGTAAATCGCGAAGTTGCTTCGTCCAGTGCATATTGATCCCCAAAGGTTCTCGATAAAAATTCTAAATCTTTCTGTTGATTTTTTCGTTGTTGAGGAGCATTTCTTTCTGCTCCAAAAAGTGCATCAAAACTTCTGTCATAATCGACACGTGTCGCCTCGCGATCTGATGGTTCGTCTACATCGAAATCATCGTCACCATCTCCGTTATTATCACCGAGAAGTCCCCTGTAGTTGTCGTTACATTCCGGAACGTTGACAAATAAATCGAGTAATTTACTATCCTGAAAAGTTCTGGTTTGGAATTGTACCTGTTCTCCTGTTGGCCAGTTGACCACATTGCGACCGTTTTCGTAGCGGATCACCCCTCCGTTTTTCAAGATGATTTCTGCTTTTTCATTCTCCACGGTTTCCCCGTTGATGCGCATCACTTTGTCCTTGAACGGATCGGGGTGATTTTGAGCATAAAGTTCAATCTCATCTCCATTGACATTGAGGTATGCTGCTCCATTGACAGAAACCTGATCATTGTGTCGCACCTGTTGTGTCTGAATCATGAAGCGTTCATCGTCGGAAGAAGTCAGCATGTAGTCACCGGCAGTCTGAAAATCGTATTTTTCACCATCATACGTTTTCATGTGGGGGTCTCCGTTGGAAGAAGATTCACTTCTGGCACATTCTGCAGATTCAAATAAACGCAACCATTCTTCCCAGTAATGAGCTTCCGATCGGGTCGAATTACGTTCGTTTTCTAATTCGCGATTTGCAGCGCGTTCAATGCGTTCGCGTCTTTGATCGTCCATTTGCTGTAAAAGCTCAAAAGTAGTATTGCTTACACGAGATGGTCGTTCCGGATGTTCCGACTTCATCACCAGGGAAGCCATACTTTCGTACAACCATGGTCCCTCAGACTCACTCCAGGCCGTCATAATTTCTTCAATATGTTCTGAATCTCTCCGTTCGTATGGTAATGGTTCTTCTGAATTATCAGCCCATGATGCCATAGAAACTAACGTCATGAGCGAAATCAATAATCTGTTGTAAAATCTATACATAGCATCTGTTTTTGTCGTTAACAAAAATGTAACAAATATAATACCAAAAAAGCCAGCCCTTTAAAAAGAACTGGCTTCTCTTATGACTTATTGCATTGATTATTTCACCATGACTTTTGGCGCTGCATTTTTTATTTCCTTCGATGCATTACTTTCGAATGTCTGGAAGTTTTTCACAAAAGAGCGCGCCAATTGATTCGCCTTTTGATCAAATGCCTGTTTGTCGTCCCAAGTATTTCTGGGGTTGAGAATTTCATCGGGAACATCGGGACAAGCATCCGGCATGTTTAATCCAAATACGTCATCTGGTGAAAAGTTCGCCTTTTCTAATTCTCCCTGAAGTGCAGCTGTAATCATTGCCCGCGTATATTTGAGCTCAATCCGGCTACCTACGCCATATTCTCCTCCGGACCATCCGGTATTGACCAACCAAACATTGACGTCACTTTCTTCCATTTTTTTACCGAGCATTTCGGCGTATTTGGTTGGGTGAAGCGGTAAAAAGGGCGCTCCAAAGCAGGCTGAGAAAACAGTTTGCGGCTCTGTAATGCCCGCTTCTGTACCAGCAACTTTCGCGGTGTAGCCAGATATAAAGTGATACATCGCCTGCCCCGGTGTCAATTTGGAAATTGGGGGAATGACACCGAAAGCGTCACACGTTAAAAAGAAAATATTTTTAGGTTTTGATCCTTTTGAAGGAACCATAATATTATCAATGTGATGAATGGGGTATGAAACGCGCGTATTTTGAGTAATGTGGTCATCTTCGTAATTCGGTGTCGAAGAATTCGGATAAAAACCAATATTTTCGAGTATAGCACCAAATTTAATGGCGTTATATATCTGCGGTTCATTCTTTTCAGATAGATCAATCGTTTTTGCGTAGCATCCTCCTTCAAAATTAAAAACGCTTCCATTTGGTGCCCAACCATGTTCATCATCTCCAATCAGACGGCGATTGGGGTCTGAAGACAAGGTCGTTTTACCCGTTCCAGACAAACCGAAAAATACGGCCGTATCATCATTTTCGCCAACATTGGACGAACAATGCATGGAAAGCACATTCTTTTCTTGCGGAAGTACATAGTTCAATACAGAGAAAATTCCTTTTTTGATTTCTCCGGTGTAGCCCGTACCGCCGATAATAATCATCTTTTTGGTGAAGTTGATGATTGCAAAATTGGACTGACGCGTTCCATCAATTTCAGGATCAGCTTTAAAATTCGGAGCGCATACGACGTGCCATTCGGGATTAAAATTTTGAATTTCTTCATCAGTTGGACGGAGAAACATGTTATGGGCAAACATATTGGACCAGGGTAGTTCGGTCACTACGCGAATGTTCAGGCGATATTCATCGTCGGCACACGCATAAGCGTCCCGTGCATAAAGATCTCTATCCGTTAAATAGGCTTTCATCCTGTTGTAGAGTGCATCGAACTTTTTACTGTCGAATTTTTTATTGATGTCTCCCCACCAAACCGTGTTTTCCGTTAAATCGTCGCAAACAATGAAACGATCCTTTGGAGAGCGACCGGTAAATTCACCCGTTTCTATTGCAATTGCTCCTGTATCTGTTAAGATCCCCTCACCACTCAGCACGGTGTCTTCTACGAGTTCTGCCGGTGATAAATTCCAAAATACATTGCCGAGATTTTCCAATCCGATAGCTTTCTTCAAGTTGGCATTCGATCCTCTTTTACCAAATTCGTTCATGATGTTATTTTTAGCTTGTACGATATTTAATTACAAAATTAAACTATAATGGGTCGGTATATCATTCAGTTTTTGACTTTTTTCCACAACTTTCGGTGCGATTGTTGAAATCTCATTCTGCGGTGAACGTGCGAATAAACTTTACGGTTAACGTCAACCACCCAAAAATGAGTATGAGTCCTCCAACTGGAGTGACAGGACCCAAAACATGTTGTATTTCCCATCCCCAGACGGGTGTCAATACCAGCAGGAAAATCGATCCACTAAATAGAACCGTTCCCCACAAGATAGCGCGATACTGCGCTCTTAATTCGAAGTCAAAATGACTCGCGACACCCGCAATGGCCAATGCACCGACACCACTGTAAAACAAATAGCGCACGCCCACTTCAAAACTGTTGATTTGCTCCCCTTCAATTCCGATACGCTCGAGGTAATGAGCCCCAATCGCTCCCAGCATAATTGCGATCGTCACAAATAATAAACCAATTAAAATGAATTTTTTAGTCATGATTCTTTCAATAAATTTCGTGCATTTTCGAGTGCTGCGGCATTAATTTTTTCTCCGCTCATCAACTGCGCAATTTCCTCAACGCGCTCCTCTTCATCAAGTTTGTTCAGATAAGTTTGCGTTTTGCCCTTCACTTCTGTTTTAAATAATTTGATGTGTGCACTTCCCTTACTCGCTACTTGTGGCAGGTGCGTAATCGCCAGGAGTTGCATATTCGATCCCATTTTTGACAAATGATGACCAATTTTATTGGCTACCTCACCGGAAACACCTGAATCGATTTCATCAAATATAACAGTAGGCAGTGCCCGCTTTGAAGAGAGCAGGTATTGAATGACGAGCATTAATCGCGAAAGCTCACCACCCGAAGCAGATTTCTCTACTTTTTTAGCTTCTACTCCCTGATTGGGCTGAAACAGGAGCGCAATCTTATCCTGTCCAAATTCCGTAAGTGATCCGCGCTCAAAGGTGAAATGAATTTGAGCTTTTGGCAGCTTGAGAGCAGCTAACTCCAAAGCCACTTCTTTTTCAATTTTTTTCGCTGCTTTCTGACGTTGCTCGGATAATAACTCGGCTTCTTTCCTCAGTTCATTTTCTTTTTGAACAACTTCATTGGTCAGAGCTTCGATTTCTGTGTCCAAATCTTCCGTTGCGTTCGCTTCATTCTCCAATTCATTCTGCAATTGAAGCAATCCTTCCTGCGATTGACGAGCATGTTTCTTCAAGGCGTTGTTGTACGCGTCGAGCTCTTGTGCCAAAGTTTCTATCGATCCCGGTTCTCCGTCGAGTGATAAACGTTCGTCAGCAGCTGTTGCCGCTATATCGTCGAGCTCAATACGCACTGATGCTATGCGCTGGAGTAATTCATTGATGCGTTGATCTTTAACGTTAACCGCCTTGTTGATATGATGAAGCTGATCGGTGACCCCACCCTCCTCATTGACGAGGCCGGTAATCATATCCAGTCCTTTTTTGATGTCCTCAAATTCTTCAGCGCGCTGCAACTCCTCTTCAATGCGGTCATAGTCCTTTGTACTGAGCTCCAGCGAGTAAAGTTCCTCGAGCTGAAAGGCATTAAATTCCTCATTTAATGTGAGTGATGATTGTTTCTCTTTCAGTGCTTCCAGTCGCTTCACTTGTTTTTTCCAGGCTGAGAAAGCTTTGCGAAAACGCTGTGTACGTTCGTTTAATTGACCGTAAAAATCGAGCAATTCGCGTTGAAAATCAGCGTTTTTGAGCTCTAAGGTATGATGTTGTGAATGGATGTGGATCAACGCTGCAGCGATGTCTTTCAATACAGCGAGTTGAACGGGTGTATCGTTGACGAAAGCCCTGGACTTTCCTTTTGCATTGATCTCGCGGCGGATAAATGTCTGTTCTTCATAATCGAGGTCATACTGTTCAAAAAGCGCCTTGAGACGATCTTTAGGCAAAATGAATTCGCCCTCAACGATCGTTTTTTGATCGCGATCGCGAATCACCGAATAGTCGGCGCGCTCTCCCAGAATCAGATGCAGTGCTCCCAGCAAAATCGATTTACCGGAACCCGTTTCTCCCGTGATAACTGTAAAACCATTTTCAAATTCAATCGCTGCGTTTTCGATTAAAGCAAAATTCTTTACTTTTAACTGCTTCAGCATTACTCTAAGATTTCTTGGTATTTTGAAGAATTAGAAGGATCCAGGCGTTTTAACAAGTTGAGCACGTCATTTTTATCATCCTGACTCGCTTCCTTAAATATTTTACCAATTTCTTTGTGTTTTGATTGCAGAAATGTACTGACATTGACTGACCCGGGTCGTGCATTATTGACGGAAACCAGTTTTTTTAAAGCCTCGTGAATCACCTTGCGCGCGCTCTCCTGGTCGTCGTACATTTTATCGAGTCCTTTGCGGTGGTATTCATAATTGCATTCACGCAAAGGTGTAAACAGCTCCTGCAGGCGATTTTCTATCAGCCAATAGCGATTTCTCCTCCCTTTTTGACTTGCTTTCCATCCAGAACTACCGGCACTTTGCGCCAGTGTAACAACATTTTGAGCTTTGTCAAAATAGGGATCACCACCATTGAGTGCAAAACTATCGCCATCCAGTCCAATCAAATAGTAAGCGTAAAAGGCCAAAATGGAAGTCAGGTTATTTTCAAATTGATTTTCAGAAAACTGTAATCGGGTATTGCGCTGGAAACTGAACTTCACATCTTCATCCATAAAATTAAACATGGTCGTATTGTAGGTTGTGTTGTAGACCGGACGCGTGGACTGAACCTGCAATGTCGCCTCATAAGTTCCCGTACTCGGTATACCTGTAATCGATATCTGGAAAACACAGTTGATTCGTTCTTCTACTTCATATTCATCTTTGATCCAGCTCGTATTGTTCATCAATTCGAACACCACTGTTTCCATTTCACTAAAAATCTCTTTTTCTGTTGTCGTCACATCCAATGAAGGGTTAGAAGTAACATTGACCTGACAATTCAGTTCCTGACTGTTCAGCAGGCTGGCGCAGACACCAAAAAATGTGAGCAAGACAATATATTTCATACAAACCGATCTGTTATAAAGTTTAAGACATGCTGTGCGACCACTCGTTTAGAAGTTAACTCAAATTTATGAGAAATATTGTCTTTATCCAACACCGTAATTTTATTCGTGTCGTGTCCAAATCCAGCACCAGCGTCTTGCAAGGTATTCAGTACAATGGCATTCAAATTTTTCTTCTTTAATTTTTTACGGGCATGCTCCTCCCCTTTTTCCGTTTCTAATGCAAATCCTACCAACCACTGACCTTTTGATTCCGACTCACCAATACTCGCTAAAATATCGGGGTTTTTGACCAGTTCAATGCTCATATTCTCATCGGACTTCTTGATTTTCTGTTCTGCCTTTCGGGCGGGTCTGTAATCGGAAACAGCTGCCGCGAAAACACCTCCTGTGCAAGTTTCAAAATGATCGTGAACAGCTTCATACATTTCCCGGGTTGATTGGACATCGATGCGTTTTAACCGCGCATGATGCAAACGGCACTGCGTTGGCCCCGTAATTAAAATCACCTCTGCACCCCGTTCAAGCGCAACTTCAGCCAAAGCAAACCCCATTTTCCCCGAAGAGAAATTACCGATAAAACGAACGGGATCGATCGATTCGTAGGTCGGGCCAGCTGTGATCAAGATTTTTTGATTACTCAAGGTATCGCGATAAGTAAAATGCGCTTCAATTCGCTCAAAAATCGTTGTTGGTTCAGCCATGCGCCCTTTTCCTTCCAGTCCGCTCGCTAAAAAGCCCTCTTCTGCAGGAATGATTTCAATTCCATGCTTCTCAAGTTGATTTAAATTGTCAGTAGTGGTGGGATGGGCATACATGTCCAGATCCATAGCAGGAGCGACCATAACCGGACATTTTGCAGAAAGGTAGGTAGCCAACAATAAGTTGTCGGCACTTCCTTGTGCCATTTTGGAAAGGGTGTTTGCCGTGAGCGGTGCAATCATCAAAAGGTCTGCCCACGTACCGAGATCGACGTGATTCGTCCACCGACCATCTTCGCGGTTCCAAAAATTCTGATAGACAGGTTCCCCCGAGAGCGTGGATAACGTCAGGGGACTCACAAAATCTTTAGCGGAGGGCGTAAGTATACATTTTACTTCAGCTCCTTCCTTTTTGAGCATGCGAATGAGAAAAGATATCTTATAGGCAGCGATACCTCCAGTAATTCCAAGGATAACTCGCTTTCCGTTGAGCATCGATAAGGATATCTTATTCTTCTATTTTACGCTGATAAATTTTGTCATTCTTCAGTTCATCCAAAGCCATGGCTACGGGTTTCGGAAGTCTTTCGTAAAATCTTGAAATTTCAATCTGTTCGCGATTTTCAAAGATTTCTTCCAGATTATCCGTTGAAGAAGCAAATTCCTGAAGCTTTTGAGTGAGCTCTTCCTTCAATTCAACATTAATTTGATTTGCTCGTTTAGACAACATCACGATCGTTTCGTAAATATTACCCGTATCTTTTTCAACTTTAACGGTATCTCGCGTTATCGTCGTACGTTCTGCTTTGCTGTTCTTAAAGCTCATATTTTCAATTATTAAATCTTGACTAATTCTTTTTCTGCTCTCTTTTTAAGGTTTTTCGCCTTATCCAGATATTGTGACTCAGGATAATTCTCCGCAAAGTTATCATATCTTTTCAATGTTTCCTTGAGATAGGTCATTTTTTTCTGTTTGGAAGACGAGCGCGACCGATCATAAGCCGATTGTATCTCCTCAAACGCATATAATTCTGCAACATTTGCAAGTTCCTCACTGATCGCTTCCAAATAACGGCGCGATTTCCGCTGCATCTCCTTTTCGCCAAAACTACCGCTATATTTGGCATACAACTCCTGGGCAGCTTCCAGTCGCTCTTTTTTCTTCCTGAAAATGCTGCGCTTGCCTAAAAAATAGGCGTTTTCAAATGCGATAAATCCAGCTTCTGATTTAAAAGTACTTTGCGGATATTCCTCCAGAAAAGACTCGGCGGCAGCTACGGCAGCTCGGTGTTTTTCCATCTTGTGATAGAGCTCAACGGCATTAAACCCTTTTTTCTCGAGTTTAAACCGCAAACGGTCCATTATGGAATTACACGAATCGATCAGATGACTGTTCGGATAGCGCTGAACAAATCGCTGCAGGTCGTTGAGAGCCACCTGAGTTTCTTCCTGATCCAGCGAAGGTGCGGGACTATTCTGCACCGAACAAATAGCTGTCATAAACAGACATTCTTCCACTTTTTCGCTCGAAGGATAACGCTCCGTAAATTTATTAAAGTAATATCCCGCCATGTAATAATCTTCGATCGCGAAATAACTCTTGGCCATTCGATAATAAGCCAGTTGACCTTCTGCAGAATTGGGGAATCGCTGATAAATTTGCTCGTATAATGTGAGCGCCTTAGTGTACGATTCCTTTTCATACATGCGATCTGCCGTAAGCATTTTACTTTCGTAATTGTCTCCTTTCACCACCTGTTGATATTCGCTGCAGGATTGCAACAGGACGAGAAAGACTAACACCGATATAAATTTTAATATTCGCATCAGTGCAAAATTATAACTTTTAATGATCTCTCTAAATATTTTAAGATAGTTTAACCTGCAGAATTCATCACTCTTTGCGCTCAACCCCATAAAAACATCATTATCAGTTACTAAAAAGAGTGAACCTCTCATTTTTTGTCTGGCAACTAAAGATTGGATCGTTCATAGTCATCGTAATGAAAGAAGTACTAATTTTGTAACATGGATTTTAAGCTGGTTTCACCATTCGAGCCCACGGGCGACCAACCCCAGGCCATTGAAGAACTCGCGAAGGGAATCAATGCCGACGAGCAGCATCAAACCTTGTTGGGGGTTACGGGAAGCGGAAAGACGTTTACCGTTGCCAATGTCATAGAACGTGTTCAGCGACCGACGCTCATTCTCTCTCACAACAAAACGCTGGCTGCTCAGTTGTACAATGAATTTAAGCAGTTCTTTCCCGAAAATGCCGTCGAATATTTCGTTTCCTACTACGATTATTACCAACCGGAAGCCTATTTACCAGTAACCGATACTTACATTGAAAAAGATCTGGCGATCAATGATGAAATTGAAAAGTTGCGGTTATCGGCCACCTCTTCTCTACTCTCGGGCAGACGCGACGTCATCGTGGTATCGTCTGTCTCTTGCATATACGGTATCGGGAACCCCAACGAATTTGAGAAGAGCATCATTCCCGTCAGCGTTGGCGATGTGATCAGTCGCAACAAATTCTTGTTCAAGCTGGTCGAAAACCTGTACTCGAGAGCCGGTGATGAATTTAAGCGCGGTACTTTTCGGGTGAAAGGTGACGTCGTCGACATTTACTTAGCTTATGCCGATTATGCGCTGCGCATCGAATTCTGGGACGACGACATTGAGCGCATCTGTACGATCGACCCCGAAAGCAACGAAATTCTGGAAGACTTTGATACGATCAATATCTATCCGGCAAATATTTTTGTGAGTTCACCTGAAACCACGCAACAAGCGATCGAAATGATTCAGGATGACATGATGGGTCAGGTGGAATCGTTCAAAAGTGAAGGAAAAACATTCGAAGCCAATCGATTGAAAGAGCGCACGGAATATGACCTCGAAATGATTCGCGAACTCGGATATTGTCAGGGAATTGAGAATTATTCGCGTTATTTTGACAAACGCGCCCCCGGAACGCGTCCTTTCTGTCTGCTGGACTATTTCCCGAATGACTTCATGATGGTCATCGACGAAAGTCACGTGACGCTACCACAAATCAGAGCGATGTTTGGAGGTGACCGTGCCAGAAAACTCAATTTAGTCGATTACGGTTTTCGGCTCGAGGCGGCACTCGACAATCGTCCTTTAAAATTTGAAGAATTTCGGGACTTGATCAATCAAACGATATATGTAAGTGCGACGCCGGCAGATTACGAAATTGAAGCATCGGGCGGTGTGATCGTCGAACAAGTTATACGTCCCACAGGATTGCTCGACCCTTCTATTGACGTGCGTCCCAGTAAAAATCAAATCGACGACCTCATCGAAGAAATCCAGCAGCGCATTGATCTTCAGGAGCGGGTGTTGGTCACGACACTCACCAAGCGAATGGCAGAAGAACTGCAAAAATATCTCGATCGAATGGGGATCAAGTGCCGCTACATCCACAGTGAAATTGACACACTCGAACGCGTTGAAATACTTCAGCAGTTGCGCTCCGGCGATTTTGATGTACTCATCGGTGTCAATTTGCTCCGGGAAGGTCTGGATTTACCGGAAGTGAGTTTAGTTGCCATTCTCGACGCCGACAAAGAAGGTTTTCTCAGAAACGAAAGATCGTTGGTACAAACGGTAGGTCGTGCCGCGCGAAATGTCAATGGTACAGTAGTCATGTATGCAGATAAGATCACAAAATCGATGCAACGCACCATCGATGAAACGAATCGACGCCGGGCACTGCAAAAAGAGTACAATGAAAAACACGGCATTACTCCTACTGGATTGAATAAATCTAATGAGCGCGTATTTCATTACCGTTCAGAAGAGGAAGAAGATGGGACAGCACAAATTGCAGCAGATCCCGTTGAGGCCTACATGTCGGAAGAAGCACTTGAAAAAAGTATCAAAAAAACGGAGCGCGACATGAAAAAGGCAGCAAAAGAGCTGGATTTTGTCGAAGCGGCCCGGTTGCGCGACGAAATGTATCGTCTGCAACGGCTTTTAGAACAAAAATAATTCCTATTTTAGCGCTGATTTAATGGCAATGAGGTCTGCCTGAAACTGTCTCCATTGATGAGTCTGATGACTTCTGTTGATTTGAACTATTAATATTCAAACGATGCGTTGGTTTGTAAAATTTTATCAATGGAGCCTCATTATTGCCATCATAGCTGTGGTCGGCGGTTCGATTTCGGCTTTCTTTCTCATGGGACTCAATTCTGTTACTGATTGGCGTACAGCGGAAAGCTTGTGGATCTATTTACTCCCTCCCGGAGGAATAATCATAGGATTGTTCTACTACTACTTTTCACGCGGGGTCGAAGGTGGTAACAATCGTTTGATTGAAGAGATGCATCGTCCAAAACACTACATTCACTGGAAAATGATTCCACTGGTTTTATTCGGCACACTGGCCACGCATTTGTTCGGTGGTTCAGCAGGTCGAGAGGGAACTGCAGTGCAGATGGGAGGCGCATTGGGCGATCAACTCCAGCTACTGTTTAAGTGGACGCGATTCCACCGCAAGACCCTCCTTCGAATGGGTGTTGCCGCAGGATTTGCCGGTGTTTTTGGGACCCCTCTCGCCGGTGCCATTTTCGCACTCGAATTTTCAAGAACAAAGCGATGGAAGCCATTTTCAATGATCGTTGTCTTATTAACGGCGTTTTTAAGTGATTTTATTTGCCATTCATGGGGCACGCATCACACGGTTTACTCGGTCGATCAGCTACCGGAATATTCAGTTTTATCATTTTTCTCTCTTGCACTCGCCGCACTTTTATTTGGTCTTACTGCTTATTTTTTCAGCATTTCTAAAAAGTGGAGTCAACAGTTATTTCAGCATATTCAAGTTCCATACCTGCGTCCGATGATCGGCGGAATCCTCTTGCTCCTGCTCTATCTTACGTTTGATTTAACGATTTATATGGGACTGGGCATCGACCACATTCTACTGGGGTTTGAAACAGAGCGCCCATTTTACGAAGTTTTCATCAAGCTTGCACTGACTGCACTCACGCTTGGAGCCGGATTTAAAGGTGGAGAAGCCACACCATTATTTTTTATGGGTGCGGTCCTCGGGAGTAGTCTGAGCACGATTATACCTCTACCGCTGTCATTTATGGCTGCATGTGGATTTGCTGCAGTTTTTGGAGCGGCTACCAACACCCCAATCGCCAGTGCTTTTATTGCGGCTGAACTCTTCGGATTTGAAGCATTTCCATTTTATCTGTTGTGCTGTTTCGTAGCCTATTTGATATCTGGCAACACCTCTGTTTACGCTACTCAACAGCCATTACTGAACAAAATAAGTGTCCAACATTGGAAAAAGCAGAAAAAACGCTAATTTATATGCATTTTTGTATCGATTTGTAAATTATGAGTCCGGATAGCATTATCACATTAGTCGTTATATTAGCCGCAGTAATTTTATTCGTCACGGAATTGCTGCGCATCGACCTGGTGGCTCTATTCATTATTGCAGCCCTCGTTGTCTCGGGCGTGATTAGTCCCGCCGAAGGTGTCGCTGGTTTTGGCAATACGGCAACGTTGACGGTAGCTTTTATGTTTGTGCTGAGTGCCGCGATGTTAAAAACCGGCGCACTTCAGTTTGTGGCGCATCACCTGGGAAAGATCTTTGAACAAAATTTCAGGCGCGGCATGATTCTTATGATGATTCTGATTGCTGTTATCTCGGCCTTTATCAATAACACACCTGTCGTTGCGGTATTCATTCCCGTCATTATTCAAGTCGCTAAATCATCTGGATGCGATCCAAAAAAAATGTTGATTCCACTATCTTTTGCTTCTATTTTTGGAGGAGCCTGTACGCTCGTTGGTACATCTACAAATATGCTGGTGAGCGGTATCGCTGAACAAGAAGGATTGCCGGGAATTTCCATGTTTGAAATGGCACCTGTAGGAATCGTATCCCTGGTCGTTGGAATACTATATATGCTGTTTATAGGAAATCGACTCCTGCCCAGTGACAAATCATCTGAAAATATTAATGAGCAGTTTAATGTTAAACAATTTCTCACGGAGATTCAGTTGGTCGAAAAAACTTCAGAAAAAGAAGAGATATACAGCAGCGTGCTGTCTGAGACGGGGGTGGATATCATCAATGTCTACAGAAATGATCAAAGTTATGCCGTGCCCCAGGAAGATTTTGAGTTAAAAGCAGGAGATATTTTAAAACTTCGCGGTGATAGTGATCAAATACAGGAATTTAAAGAGTGGGCCAAGGACAAGGAGTTTTTTACCGTGAAAATGGGCGATGAAATGAGTGATACTTCAGATTCGAAGTTGGTCGAACTCATCATTGTTGCCAATTCGCCATTGATAGGAAACACGATAAAACAGGTCGATTTCAAACAGCGCTATCGCTCTATTCCATTAGGTGTGCGTCAGCGTCGCGGCGTACTGAATGAAAATTTATCGAACGTAAAGCTCAAGGCGGGAGACATCATTCTTGCAGAAACGAAAAATGCTTATGTCGAACGGTTACATGCACAAGAAACGGGGACAGACGCCCATTTTGCCTTGCTTTCGGAAAAAACGATACCCGGTTTTAACCAGCGGCAATTTCTAATCGTCCTCGGCATGATGATCGGAGTTATTTTGACCGCGAGCATCGGTATTCTTCATATCCTGACTGCCGCCATTATTGCCGTCAGTCTGCTCGTGACATTTAAAGTAATCAGCATGAAAGAAGTCTACCAGGCGATTGACTGGCAGGTTGTTTTTCTGCTCGCGGGTTCTCTCAGCTTAGGTGTGGCGATGGGCAATTCCGGACTCGACCAGCAATTTGCCAATTCTGTCATCAATAACCTTCAGGAATGGGGGCCAATAGCCATTATCTCCGGGCTCTACCTGTCGACCTCTGTACTCACATCAATTATCTCGAACAACGCAGCGGTTGCTCTTTTCGCGCCTATTGCAATTGTGACGGCTCAGAGCTTGTCACTGGATCCTGCACCTTTCATTGTTGCCGTGGCATTTGCCGGATCGGCAAGTTTTATTACGCCCATAGGTTATCAAACAAATACGATGGTTTACAGTGCCGGGAAATATAAATTTGCCGATTTTTTGCGCGTGGGTACACTTCTGAACATTTTATTCTGGATCATCGCAACATTTATGATTCCCTGGTTGTACGGACTTTAAATCATCAGCCCTGTAAATCATTTAATTTTTTCACCCACTCAGCTGCTTGCTGATCAACTTTATTGCGAATCGTTTCGTACTGTATTTTACTCTCAGCAGCTGCAATTTCACTCATGGTCGCTTTCTTGAAGGCAAGCGCTTCATCGGTAAAACTTTCGGTTTGCGGACGTTTCGATTCATTGTAAAGCTGCAGCGTGTAGCATTCTTCCAGCACTTCATTTATAATACGATTGACGCGTTTTTTCAGTTCTCTTTTATTTGCCATAACACCTTTTCATCAAAAATAAGAAGTATAATCTTACTCTCGATTAATTCCACTCAAAAAAAGTAAATGGCTCCCATCCGTCTTATATTGATAAAAATAGCTGTTGAGGCTACAATTATTTTTGTCGGTACCTGCCGAAAATTCAGTTGCGCAAGCTCCGCAATACGTCAAGTTTACAGTACTTCCATCTACAGGACCAGAATCGATAATTGTACCATCCAAATCAATGAAATAAGAGGGGTTTCCATTGCACGTAGCAGCAAGATCAACCTCAATTTGATATGTAGCGTTGGACGGGAAGCAGGAAGTCGTATTAACAGTTTCTGTATCACCTGTACAGTAATTTGGTTGATATCCACCTAAAGTAGCACTAGAGATAGGAGTATCAAAGGTAAGTGTAATAAGAATACAGTCGTTATCGACGCCTGATAGGATAGGAGTCGTATCATCATCCCAATCTCCATATTCAATATCACCCACACCTGAAATAGGAGGAACACTTGGATATTTTACATTTCCTGTTGAAGGTCCGATAATACTATCATTATAATCAATCAAGTTACCACCAGTAAAATCAAGGTAGAATCCATATGTCTCATCAGTAATATTTGGATCCCCTTCACCTAAACAAATTTCAAATGTATAAGTATAAGTTCCATCACCGTTATCAACAGCTGCAGTTTCTACAAACGAAACATCGTGACAAGCAAACGTCACCGTGCTGCTCAACACAAATAAGAAAATTAATATCTGCTTCATAATTTATTAATACACTTAATATTTACTTAATCTACGTAGATCGTGATAGGTATGGTTGTCTGGAAAACTTCTTATAAATAACACAAACCCTCGAAAAAAAATCACTTAAGAGAATTTCGATCATTTTGTATTGAAAAAATGACAAGCTTTTTATTGTGCCTCCTTCACTGTGAAATCCATCGCTAATGCAGCAATTGGATGTGCCGCAGTACCTTCAGTTCCCGATTTTATCTATTTGATTCTAACAGCTTTCTCACTTCAGCACCATGCCCGTTTCAATCTTCTGCAAAAGATAAGGATTGTGCTCGATCACCAGGATATCATTTTCCTCACTCAGTTTTTCCAATATGCCGTACAATAAGTCAATATCCGCGAAGTGTAATCCCATGCTGGGCTCGTCGAGCACGTAAAGCTGGTTGTTCGTTTTGTCATTCAACCAATTCAATAGTAATAAGCGTTGCTGTTCGCCAGAAGAAAGCGAACGCACTGGTTGATCAGCGGAGAGGTGGTCTAAGCCGATTTCTTCCAGTTGTGCGAGCAGTGCGACAGTTGTAGCGGCTGTTTTAAAAGGGGTTAACCACTCGGCTAGCTCCTGTATGTTCAAATTAAGAATATCGGCGATCGATGCTCCGGCAATGGTGTGCGACAAAATCTTGTCTTTGTAGCGTTGACCGTTACAGGCCGTACACTGCTCAATATTATTAGCGGCGACATCGAGGCTGGTTTCAATCGTTCCTTTGCCTTTGCAATTGGGACATTGACTGGATTTGGTTTTATAGGAAAAAGCGTTCGGTTTTAATGCCGTTTCCTTCGCAAAAATCTTTGTGATGTCCTTGAGAAGATTGAGGTAGTCTACTAACAACGTATTCCACTGAGCGCGCAACGGTCTGGATTCAAAATAATGAGCTCCGCTGTAAGTTGTCGGCAAATCAATTTTTGAACAATTCACTGGTCGTTTCTGGTTGATACCTGGAATCAGCATATCTTTCACCAAGGTGGTCTTCCCTACTCCAGATTTTCCTGTGATGGCCGAAATGCCACCTACCGGAATGGAAATCTTATCGCGTACGAGCGCGTACCTGTTCAGATCATATAGCGCAATGTGCGTATCGCCTGCCCTCAATTGCACCGGTTCTGCTGATGTTTTTAAGAACGGATGACAGTCATGCTGTTCGAATAATCCCTGAGGCTTCCCCTGATAGGTGATATATCCACCGCTTTTTCCCGCATGAGGTCCAATTTCAACCAAATGTTCAGCCGCCTGAATGATCGCTTTGTTGTGTTCGATCACGATTACAGTATTGCCTTTTGCGATCAGCTCCTGCAAGAGTTGAATCAAATCGGGAACGTTATCATTCGATAGTCCTGCTGAAGGTTCGTCCAGCAAATATGTAATGCCTTTTAACGGACTGTTCAGCTGTTTGATCAGATCGACGCGTTGGTTCTCACCACCAGAAAGCGTAGACGATTTCCGGTTGAGTTGTAAATGATCAATGTGCAGTTGTTGTGCTCGCTGGATCGTATGTTCCAGGTGTGGTCGAATGTTTTCAATCAGTTTCCGGTCTATGCCTTCACTTCCTTCTTCCACCAACCAATTTTTAAGCTCAATAAAGTTCATCGATTTCACTGCATGAATTGATTGACCGCCGATTTCGATGGATAACCGTTCTGCTTTCAATCCGCTACCGCTGCAGGCAGAGCAAGTCTCAAAAGAAAATAATGCAACGAGGTCCTTGATATTTTTGTTCTTGCGAGTCATGAAATATTCCTCTTGCAAGTAATGGTTGATTCCTTCCCATTGCATAGCAATCTCCTGTTTCCCTTCACGCGTCTTTGTTTTGAATATCCATGTCGCTTTCCATTCTGTATCGTCAGCTCCATTTAGAATGATATCCTTTTGATCATCGGATAAGTCTTCCCATGGAGTGTCCATGGTGAACCCATGTACTTTTCCCACTTGCTCCAGTATCGACATGTACTGTCCTCCCGGCTCACCATAATAGGAAAGCGCTTTATTGTGCAGGAATACGCCTTCGTTAATGCTTTTGGCGGAATCCAGTACCATTTTATCCAGGTCGGGGACTAATGCCTGTCCTAAGCCATCACAAACGATGCATTTCCCGAGTTCATGATTGTCTGAGAAGTGACTGGCAGTTAACTCCTCATTGTTATCATCTTGATCACTGTGGCTCTCGCGATTTGCTGAGTTAACCGAAACAAAGTGCGTCTTCCTGGAAAAAGCAAACCGTAGGATCTTATCAATTCCCGTCTGTTTCGCAATATCTGATCGATCTGTATAATTCTTCTGCTTCCGCGTTACGCAAATCGTCGGGGTAAGTCCATTGATTGATGCCACATCAAACTGGAAGTTCACCCCCACCCTTGACTGCTGATAACTCGAAAATTGCTTACTCATCTCCTGTTGACCGTAACCGTGCAGCGTATCAATCACCAGGGACGATTTTCCTGAGCCCGAGATTCCCGTAACCACTGACAACTTGTGTTTGGGCAATTTCAAATCGAGGTTTTTCAAATGATGCGTATTGGCACCTTTGATCGCTATTTCCAGGCGTTCCTGATCGGGAATCACTGGAGAATCTTTAAAAATCACTTCCGTTTCATTGTCGATCAAAGTATCGCAACGCTGCTGAAATAAAGGATGATTCTCAAAGCAGATGATACCTGCAGTTTCCCGTTTTAACAGGTGAAGCGCATTCAGCAATTGCTGCACATTTTTATGGTGCAGTCCGATACTGGGTTCTTCTAATACCAACAATGTATGCGCCGTTTTCTTTGCAAAATGCTTTGTGAGTTTGATGCGCTGTGCTTCTCCACCAGACAATGTGTTCGAAGGTTGCCCCAGTTTGATATATCCGAGCCCCAGCTGAATCATGAGCGCCAGAATTTTCGCAACTTTCTGTTCTTCCGAAAAGAAATCGCGCGCCTGTTCGATACTGAGGTCGTAGATATCGGCGATATTCTTTCCGTTCCATTTTACCTGCAGCACTTCTGATTTGAAGCGTTTACCATTGCACGTCGGACAAACCTGGTTGACATTTCCCATGACATTCATCGAAAGGGTGATTACGCCGGCACCTTCACAGGCTTCACAGCGACCTTTTTTATTGTTGAACGAAAAAGCTCCTTTACCGAGTTTGGCCGCTTGAGCAGCAGACGTTTTCGCCAATAAATCCCGAATTTTATCAGCCAGTCCCGTGTAAGTCGATGGATTACTCCGCGGCGTTTTACCGATGGGTTGATCCGATACCACAACCTGATTCAAATCCCGGGAAGTGCAATAATGTTCAATCTTTTCGGAAAGTACAGGCGATTGCTTTGTGATGACTGTCAGTTGCTCTGGCATCAATTGAAAAGCACCTGTCTTTAATTTTTTGGGTGGCTTCTCCGTCGAAACTTCGTTGTCGCGCAGCGCCTCTAAGGTTGGACTCTCTATTAATTCAGCTTTGAGGAAACCCTGTCGCGTTCCGTTAAACACGAGCTTCCCACCGTGTACACCAGCCTCAGGTCCCAGCTCAATGATCCAATCGGCCGCCTGGATGAAAGCCAGGTCGTGTTCGACAACCATCACCGTATTCCCGCGTTTGATAAGTCGCTGCAGAATATGCAATAAATGCGCTTGATAATTCTCCGACAATCCAATCGAAGGTTCATCAAAGACATATAAAATTCCCTGTAAATTACTGTTCACCTGATTGATCAACTTGATCCGTTGTGCATCTCCGGAAGAAATTGCTGTACTCGGCGTGCACAATTGATAATCCCCCATCCCGAGGCGTATCAAATCAAATAATTGCGCATTCAGTTGGTCTACCAGCACCTGTTCACCTTCACTCAATTTTAACGTACTCAATTTATCGTACAATTCCCGGAGCGGGAGATCCATCCATTCGGAAAAATTTAAACGCTGCCAGCGGTAATTCAGGTGTTCAGCTTTGATTCGGGCACCGCCGCATTCGGGGCAAACCCGCGAGCTCACGAAACGCAGTATATTTTTGTTGCGATCCCTTTTCAGGATGTCGCGCATAATGGGAAGCATCCCCTTGTAATAACCCTCTTCCCTTGGTTTTGCCTTGATTCCCGACCATTTCAGTCGCGACTCTAAACCGTGTTTTCCGTAAAATACTTTGATGCGATCACTGCCGTTCAAGACAACGTCTTGTTGGGCCTCTGACAGGTCTTTCCAGGGAATATCGACATTGAAATCATGAGCTTTGCAGACCTTATCCAATTCATCAACAGTCACCTGAGAGTATGTGATATAACCATTTGGCAGTGTAGTTGTTATTGCACCTTCCCGCAACGTAAGGTTTTCATCACCGATCAATTTATTGATATCTATATATTCTTCTTCACCGATCCCATTACACACCTCACAGACTCCTTTCGGATGATTGAATGAGAACAGGGATTTACTCATCGTTGCAGAAGTCGAATACCGCGCGAACAAAATTCTGAATACCGCTGTGAGCTCTGAAAGCGTGCCGAAGGTGGCGTTGATCGATTGAAACCGTTTGGACTGTTCCACCTTGATCACAGGTGGGAGGTCGCTGATGTCGTCCACTTCAGCTGTTGGAATGAGTTGACTGTTTTGCTGATTATATTGCGGCAGACTCTCCAGCAAGTAGCGGTAACCTTCGTTGGCAATTACTCCCATCGCGAGAGACGATTTTCCCGATCCCGACAATCCCGTAACGACGATGAGCTGATGCTCTGGAATCGAAAGATCAATATTCTTTAAATTGTTCTGATGGGCATTTGTGATGTGGATCATGACCGATTTATTTTAGGTGGGTTAAGATAAGAGATATTATGGTTTTGTGCACATTGTGCGGTTTAGCAATTTGTCATTTCGCTACAATCACGCTGCACCGCAAGACACCACTTCCAGCCATTCGAAAAGGTAAACTATCCAAAACTATTTATTCATTCAGTCATTTTTATAGCGCTTTTTGAGGTCGCTCAAATATTTTCCTCCCACTTCCTGATTTAAAGCAGTGGATTCTTCCAGCATCTGAATCGCTTTTTCAACATCTCCATTTTTTTCATGGAAAACACCTAAATTATAGTAGGCCTTTGCACGGTCTGTTTTATCTTCGTAGCGCTGCGTTATTTCGCCCCAGACAATACTCGCTGAATACCAATCATCTTGATCCGCAATGAGTTCATGAGCCCTGTCAAACCGCGTATTCGTGCGTGAGTTGGCAAAGTAGTTTCGCGTGATTGCGATGTAATATGGGGAAATGGATTCGGCAATTTTAAAGCCCAGTTTTTTTCCGATATTTTCAACTGCGAGTTCCCGTCCTTTTTTTAACGAACGCTGTGCAATCAACTTGTTTGTTTCCTTCACCTCGTAGGCGTATTGTTCATTTAAAGACAACGAATCCATTAGCATGCCCAGCGTATCGTAAACTTTTAAGGCGGCCTGAGCAGTTAGCTTTTTTTCACCAATGATAACATTGCGTTCACGAATCAATACGTTATTTTTATCGTAGGTAGACTCAACATCCTTGCGAAATTCATCTTTTTCTGAGTAGACGATATTCTCCACAGTTAGTAGCACATTTCGCTGCGCAGCAATCGCACTTAAGCTATCTTTTTTCATCGGAACCGGAAAAAATCGATTCGTACATACCGCTTTTGAGGCCTTTACGGAATTATCATAGGTGTAAAATTCGCGTTCCCTGATTTCTTTTTTCAGGTAACTAAACGCCTCGGTCTTTATAGCATTAATGGTAGGTCCATTATTCGTCGTTGCATGGGGCTCGTTAATGCATACCGTGCGGTCGAGAATAATCAATTTTTTTTGATTCAATTCCTGCGGTATCGCTACAATCGTTTCAGATGTGGCGTTGGTTTTAATAGAAATACTATCGTAGGCCGGTTTACAGCTCATAGTGACAGTCAAAAACACCGATAAAAATAAAAAAGTATTCTTGTACATAATGAAGAGTTATCGTTATCTGTCTTGCGGTTTGCGCGTTGGTTTGTTCGGCTTTAGTATGACATTTTCCGACTCGCCCTCCGAATTTTCTTCAGATTCTGAGTTATTTCTCGTGTCCACGTTTTTCTTAACGATTTTCGTCTTCACTTCGGGATGTCTGTTTATGGCCACTGAACGGGAGTTCATCTGAGGTTGACGATACACACTCGTTCGGTCCGGCGGGCAACCGATGTTAAAACGCACGCCGATTCTAAATGTCATTTCACTGTTATTAGTTAGGGAAATATTGGGCACTGTTATGTCGCCATTGCTGATCGATGCCTGGTCTGGCAAAGGTAATTCTGTTGCGCCAAAATAGTTATAGCCCATTTCAAAGAACGGAGAGATGGTGCTATTCGGGAAAAATGCCAGGTTGATCCCCGTTCCAAACCCCAATTTATTTGATCGGGCAAATGCATCGTTGTTTTCTTCACTGGCTTCTTCCTCATCAACCGCATCTTCTTCACTAATTTCCTGCCCTTCGTAGAGGTCAAACTCCTGTCGGTATCCCGTTGTTCTGAAACCAACTTTTAAAGGGATGGCTACTTCCACTACTTTACCGAATTGCGCACCAATTAAATATTTTCCCCAAACATCGAAACGCTGGATGTTGTAGGAAGCGTAACCCGTGTAGCCACCTTGAAATTCAATATCCTCAATGACGCGGTCGAATGATTTTGAGCCAAAATTGGTAACGATGCCAAAACTAGTATTAAAAAACCGGAAGTGTCGTTTTAAAAAGGTAGCTTCCATGGTGAAATTACCGATATTCGACAAGCTATCTGCCGTTGGATTTTGCTGTGCGTAACCCAGTGCAAAAGTTCCCGTGTGACAAGAAAGCTTTTGCGAATAGCTCGTTTGTCCGTAACCGTCCATTATAAAGGCGGAAATCACGATAAAACACAAGTAAATTCCTTTCATAAGCGTAGCTTTTTTCGATCTGCTGTACCAAATGTAGTGCCAAGATAAATTAAAATTGTGTGATTTACCTCCTTCGTTTAAAATTTATTCATAATTTTGAAATCTAACACACTAACTTTATGAAACAATCATTCATTTTAATCGCATTTACCTTATTGCTTGCTGCCTGTAGTATTTTAAAAAGAAGTGAAAGCAATGCGATTGTCGATTACCCGGATAAAGAAGCAGCATTCCCCGGTGGACAAGAAGCTATGCAAACGTTTTTAGCGAATAATATTCGGTACCCGGAAGAAGCGTTGGAAAACGGAGACCATGGAAAAGTGTACATCAAATTCATTGTTGAAAAAAACGGAAGTCTTTCCAAAGTTGAAATTCTCCGCGGCGTGAGTGATGCTATTGACGCCGAATCGGTGAGAGTCATTCGCAGCATGCCGAATTGGGAGCCCGCTGAGATGAATGGTAGGGTCGTGAGGGCTTATTGCCGCATTCCCCTTAATTATAAACTCGCAGATTAGATAAGAAGAATCGCTGCATTTAATTTTGGTTTGCGCTTTTGTCGAGCCATCCATGCCCTTTTCCTTTTCATTCGTGCTGCCAGCAGCGACCTGAAGCATTTTTCGTTCTGCGTTTACATTGTTTTCCCGCGTTTGTCGTTCCTTTGCAGCGCTTCGCTGTCGCACCATTTTTGGATGCAGCTTTTTCGATATAGACGTCGGTGCGAGGCCAATCATCAGTATTTTTTCTGCGCTCCATTTCTACCTCTTCCCCGTCGGGCAAATAGCTGTTAAAATCAATATTGGTCAGGGCTTCAACGGAGTCAACGGGAACCACATAATCGTACACCGAACCACTGCATTTCCGGTTCGGCATTAAAAAGGCAATAGTAGTTCGTTTTACCGTGTCCAGCAACACCTTATAATACAATCCCGGTACGGTTACTTTGTTGGATCCAATTCTCCCCTTATTGTTCCTGAAGACAGGACCCGAAGCCACCCAAACCGCATTACGGGCGTAGGCCCATTTTCGCACCTGACCTTCCAGTTTCTTCCAGAAGCCGCGATTAAACAAAGGATGTTGCGGAGACATGTTGGACATAAAAAAACTCTCGGACATCGCCGTTTGACTAAAAGCCATATCCGCTGCAGGCGCGAGATGTCCCCGGTCGAAACCAGAACCCCGATAATCCGCCAATGCTGCTGATCCTGTCGCGATGTTATCGTCTTCGCGAAAATCATTCGAACGGCTCCATCCCCCTTTCACTTCATCTTTGGTCAATTCGTAAAAAACCCATGCAGCTTGTTCGTGGTCTTCATGATAGCACAATGAATAATGTTCATGTGCTACGATTTGACCACCCTCTTCCGCAATTGGTTGAAGTGTAGCTTGCGACGAGCCGAGGAATGAAGGTGTAAAAATCGCAATAAGTACCATTCTGTTGACCAGGCGTAAACCAGTCGCACCCGATAACAGTTTTAATACCCTCCAACTATTTTTCAGACCACTAGTTTTTAACAAATTTGATTGGCGTAGTTCCATTGATATGGATAAAGTATGTTCCGCGATCCAACATTTGGATATCAATCACAGTTTCTTGATTCGAAACGGATCCAGTGTGCACCTGAGCCCCCTTCATGTCGTATATTTCATAGCTACTTCCTGTCATTTCAGCACTCGCAGCGAGCGTTACGGAATTCTGCGCAGGGTTTGGGAAAATAAGCGGAATGAACGACTGATCGATAGTGCTTACCTGTAAAGAATTATTGTCCAAATAATAATTAACGCTCGCTTTATAAACGTTAGCTCCCGTTTGTTTGATGGTACAATACAGATTTAATTCGAATGCGTACACCCCCATATAATTGCCCTGCAAATAATAGGTGTTAGACAACTGAGACGTACCGCTCATGTCAGTCACAGCCCACGTCACTTCAATACTATCGCCGGGCAAGTTCTGCACGTTGACGACATAAACAGAATCGATTGTACCATAATCCAAACTACAATTTTCAAGAGGTGCAGAGGCAAGCGTATCGGTAATCGTAGAATCTGAATAAGTCGTATCGTTGTAAATGTAGTTCGGAGAAGCTATAACATAAGGTAAAATGATGGTATCTTGAGCATCATATACCATGACATCATACAAACCAGAACACAAGGCAGAATCTACAGCTCCATTTGTACCGGTAGAATGTTCAAAATAATAAGGTGGGGCGCCGCCACTGGCAGAAACAGCTACCGAACCATCACAGCTTCCGCTCGAAGATTCATCACTGAGGTACAATGTCGCTGAAAGCCCATTACCGGGAGCAGGGTTAATCGTAAAAGTATATTCTAATGTATCCATTCCCTGATTTTGGTAATAATGAAGAATATAATTTCCTGGACACAAACCCGTCAATGAGTCGGTTGGGGCTGAACCAATCATACTGACAGGGGTATTCGTACTATCTGACTCCCACCAGTTATAACCATACTGTGTATTGATAGACCCCGTGTCCAAATAGGCTGCTCCGTCACAACCGCCACTCGTTGATTCATGAACAAGTGTGACATTTTGAGCAAAAGCACAGCTTATTAAAGCAAAGCAGCTAAGTAATGTAGTTAGATTTTTCATATTTAATTTTTATAAGCACAAAATTAGTAAAAACTTTGATAGTTCGTTACTCGCATCACAAGACACCCGTTAACCTCCAGATACCTTCCGCTCATACTTCCTCAGGCAGTCATTAATTTATCGAACCTTTTAATTGTTTCGTAAACTTTAAATTAGAAACCGCTTATTCATCATCTTTATTTGCTATCTCATCGCGCTTTTTCTGCACTTTTTTCGACCAAAGTCGCCCTACAATCATGAGCACAATAAAAATAGCCACAAAAATAATCGCCGATGTAGAATTCCACAAACTTTCATTCTTATCACTTTGTTGTGTGATATTCTGCGGGGTCTGCGCCATTGTCAACACCCCACTCAATATGAATAATAGTAATAATGTTCCTCGCTTCTTCATGCACTGAAAGTAGTTTTTTTCTATGAAAATAACAAACAAATCACTCCTTTATTTGAGGCAGCCTCAAGAAATAAAACCGTTATGACTCATCCTCTGCCTTGTAGAAGTAATCATTCATTCCGGATGTATAAGCCCGTTCTATGCGCCCTTCTTCGTTCTGGAACAGCAGGTACAATTCAATTTCCTCTTCGGGGTGCTGTTCAACAAAATCCATCGCCTTTTCGACGCCCATGGCCATAAAAGCAGTCGCATAGGCATCGGCAATAGAGGCTTCTTTTGCGATAACCGTTGCACTCAGCAAATTGTGGTCGACGGGCTGACCCGTTTTAGGATGAATCGTGTGGCTGTATTTTTTTCCATCCTTCACATAAAATTTCCGGTAATTACCAGATGTTGCCAAACCTTTTCCGTCGATTTGGATGTAGTTTTCCATGGACCGTTTGCTCGTGCCTGTATTCTCTTCTTTGGGAACATCAATACCGACAATCCATTTTCTGCCTTCATTATTCACTCCTTTCGTGCGTATTTCTCCTCCTATTTCGATAAAAAAGTTCTCTTGTCCTTTATCGATGAGATACTCAGCGATTTCATCTACGGATTGTCCCTGTGCCACCGCATTGAAATCCAGCCGCGCCCGCGAATCTTTTTTCGTCAGGCGTTGTTGCCCCTGTACCACAAACAGTTCGCCGGGCTTAAAACCAACAAACTCCTGTATACTGTCAATTGCTCTCACAGAAGGTATTTCGTCTTTATCTTCAAAGAACCCCCAGGCTTCAACGAGCGGCATAACTGTAGGGTCGAATGCGCCATCGGTCTTGTGAAAAACGTACCTGCTTTTCAAAAAGCATTCTTGAAAAAAGCGCGTGCTGTCGAGTAGTATAGCTGACAATTCATTCTGGTTAAATCGCACGATCAGCGAAGTATCGATGTAGCCGGAAAGTTCAGCATCAAAGCCTTTGAGCAACTGATCAATTTCGTGCGCCGTCGTTTGCAGAGAGTCGTCACTGGTTTTCACAATAAATGTAGTGCCCTGCGTCCGTCCACCTATCGAACGTCGATCAATCCGCCAGGTATCTTCTTTTTGTGATTGTTCCGTGCGTTTGTTTTTGGCTGTTTGCGTCGTATTTTCTGATTCGCTCTTACACGCAAAGAGTGCCAGAACCACCAAAACAACTGTATTAATCTTCAAAATGTTGTGTGAGTTTTGCATTTTCCGTTCCTTTCAACCAAGCCATTTCGGTTATAGGTTTGCCATTTTTGCTATAGGTTACTCCATTTCTGGATTGAATGCGCATGTAAACTTCGCCATAATCGTCTTTGACGACAATTCTTCGCGTGACAATTTTGTATGGAATACTATCGCTATCCAATCGAACGTATTGCTCCTGAGATACTCCTTCTGGAAAATCTTCGGCCAGCGAATTCGATAATTTTTCAGTGAATTTAATTTCTTTCTCCTCCAACTGATCCAAATACTCCTGCGTTTCGAGTTTATCCTCCTTGTTTCGCTCTTTTCTGATTTGTTCTCCGGCATTAATATTCGCTTCTATTCCCTTGATTTTTTCTTCGTTTTCTTTTACAGAATTACCTTTCTCCCTGCGCGACATCTCCTCCTTTACCCGAGTTCGTTCGATGTCCTCTGTGGTACTTTGCTGCTTCGCGCGATCAGCTTCACTTTTCAATTGCTTCGTGCGCTCATACTCCTCCGCTTTTCGCTTTACTTTTTCGCGATTTTCAGTCAATTCATCGCTCTTATCACGTGCAGCTGCCTGCTTCCGTTCCTCAATCGTATTTGTATAATCTTTAACGTCTCTGTTTTCTTCACGTTCTTGCTCTCCGCGATTTCTATTTGCAGCCTCTTTTCCTTCTTCCAACATTTTGATTTGTTCTACAGCACGCTCGCGCTGATCGTCATTCCCTTCCTGTGAAGACTTGTACTGTTCCTGAGCACGGGTCATCAACGCATCCGATTTAATCTTCTCTTCGTACGTTTCCCGCGTTTCCTTTTGGCGCTTCCGATCCAAATTTCCTTCGAGTGCAGCAATGTCATCCTTTAATTGTTCTTGAATTACTTGTTTTTCTTTAGAAGATTCTTTTTTATTCAATTCTGCCATCAAGGCGTCGCTTTTCGTCTTTTGTATTTGTTCATATTCGTCGCGCGAAGCTTCAAAAGTTCGATTTTCTTCCACTTGCTGCAGGCGATCAATCTCGCGTTCATTTTCTTTGCGCATGTCTATTGCACGCGATGCGTCCTGACGCACTTCATCTGCCCGCTCCGTCATTTTTTCACTGTTGGCCAATAAATTCGACTGATCTTTAGTTCGCTCGGCGCGTCTGCGATCTGAAAAATCGTTCTCCAGTGTGCGCACTTCATCAATAGTAGATTGATGCTCTTCCGTCCTGGAGCGCTTGTCATTATTAAAATCGTCCGAAATATAGGTCAGCTGCTGATTTTGTTGCTGGCGTTCCTTGCGCTCGAACTGACTTTGTTTACGGGTTAAGTCTTCCAGTTCGCGCTGCATATCATCGAGGCGATTGACAATAGCCGACTTTTTCCCGGTTTCATCCTGTTCCAGGGCCGTGCGACGCACTCGAATCTGTTCAATTTCATTATTGTACATCGAGCGCTGTTCAGCATCTACTTCTGCCCGATTGGCCGCTTCCTTTTCATTTTTTCGAATGCGCTGCTCGACGCGCTGTTGCTTGAGGCTCTCTTTTTGTTTTACCGCTTTCTCGAGCAATGCTGCTCCTTCAGCGATGGTAATATCTTGTTTTTCACCTAAATCTTCCAGTCCGCGCTCTTTTTTGGCCGTACCATTCTGAATTGCCTTTATCTCTGCTAATTTATCTTTTGGATACTGATCCTGACTCCTCAAACTCAATGCGCGCTCGTAAAGAGAAACGGCTTTCTCATAATTCTCTTCATCAAAGTACTCATCCGCCTTGTCTACAATTTTTTGGTACCGCTTGTTATTTCCGCGCTCTACCTTATCTTTTGCCATTTCGACACTTTCCTGCACCTTTCTGTTGGCATACGCGTCATTGGGATCAATGGCAAGCGCCTCCTCATACGCTTCTTTTGCCGCGATATAATCCTCTTTTTCAAAAAGTTCATCTGCTTTTTCAACCTGTTCATCAAATGCTTTTTGTTCAGCCGTTTGTTCTTTTTCTTTCTCCTCGAGATCTTTCAGGATTTGGCGGGTTTCATCGACTTTATCCTGCGCATAGGAATCATCTTCAATCATGCCGACGGCAGATTCGTATTCTTCCAGTGCCTTTTCATAAGATTCGTTTTGAAAGGCCTTATCGCCACGCGCTACCACATCGTTGTAAGCTTTTGTTTTGTCATTTTCATCAGTCACATTGATGGCCTCCTCTGCCTTGGCGATTTGTCGTTTAGGGTAATCTTCATTCGGTTTTACTTCAAGGGCATCATTGTACAATTCAATACTCGATTCGTATTCCTTGTTGCCAAAAGCTTCATCGGCGTCTGAAATCAAATCACTGTACTGCTTTTCTTTCTCATTCTGTTCCTGAATTTTGTTCATCAGGGCCTGATACTCTTTTATTTTCTTCTTTGGGAAATTCTCGTTCGGTTTGATGTCAGCTGCATCTTTGAGATGATCAATCGCCTCCTCGTATTTGAAGTTTTGCGCCGAAACTTCCGCTAAATCCAGTTTTTCCTGATAGCGTTTTTCTTTTTCATTATCTTCAGCTTCCTCCTCTTCTTGCTGGCGCAGCAATTCATCAATTTCCACGATCTTGTTCTGCGGCAACGACGCCTTAGGGCGCATTTCCTGAGCTTTTTCATAGAGTTTCTTTGCCTCGCGCAATTGATTGCCGTCAAAAGCTGTCTTGGCATTGCTCAATAAAGTATTGTAGCGCTCTTCTTCCCCTTTCAACTCATCTAACTTCTCTTGTGCACGCTTTTTCAGGTCTTCCGCTTCGCTGCCATCAGATCGAATGAGCAACGCGTCATCTGCTTTTTTCAATGCGCCGGAATAATCGCCCGAATTGTACAATTCCTCTGCCTTTGCTACGGCTTCATTGTAAGCCTTTTCCTCTTCCTCTGCTTCTTTGCGCTGTTCAATGCGATCTAAAAGTGCTTTTTTTGCATTTTCGGCATCCACGTCATCCATTATCTCCAACGCCTCATCGTACTTATCCACGGCTGCCTGAAAATCTTCCGTTGCTTCCAGTTCTTCCGCCTCTTCGATCAGCGCATTAAACGACGCTTCGCGCTCTTGTTGATTTTGCTGCTCCGCCAGTGCCTTTTCGATTTCCTCCAAACTCGCCGTTATCTCAGCATCATCCTGTATTTCGAGCGCCTGCTCAAACTTCGTTCGCGCCTCCTTCCATTTTTCCTGAGCCAGCAAGGTTTCTCCCTTCTGCTTCAATTCGTCAAACTTTTCCTGTTCTGACTGGGCCGATTGCCATTCATCAAAAGACTCCTGAGCCTGCGCCAGCAAATCTTTTAACTCCTGGTTGTCCTCATCCAGTTCAAGTGCTTCTTCATACTTTGCAATGGCCGATTCCCACTGATCTTTACTTTCATGATCTGCAGCTTGTTTTTTTAACGTTTCAATCTGTTCTGTAAGCGCTTCTTTTTCCTCCAATGCGTTGAGCTTTTCTTCAATCGCGGCTAATCGATCATTTACATGCGAATCATCATCTATGAGTTCTTGTGCTGCTTCATACTGCTTTTGAGCTGCCTTCCACTCACCATTATCGAAATTTTCATCCGCTTTGGCTACCAGATCATCAAATTCAGCTTGGTTTTCAGCCGCTTTCTTCTGTGCTTCAATGGCTTCAAGTGCTTTATCTTTACCCTCAATGGCTTCAGTATTTGTATCGTCCAAACTCAATACCTCATCAAACCTGGTCACTGCCGTTTCAAAATTCTCTTCTTGCATTGCGGTTTCAGCATCGGCGAGAAGCGTGTTTATTTCTTCCTGAAGCGCCTCGTTTTCCTGTTGTGCCTCCAGCTTTTCCTGCGCTTCGTCGCGCTTTTCCTGCACATCTGTATCCGACATCAACTCCAGCGCTTCGTCATAACTGGATATCGCTTCTTCGTACGCTTCAGCTGCCAAGCTTTCATCTCCCTCTTTGACCAGCTTTTCAAACTCCTCCTGCAATGCTTCCTGTTCGGCTGCTTCAGCTATTTTATCCTCAATAATCTTAATTTGATCCTTCGGGTACTTTTCGTTTTCGAGCAAAGCACTTGCCTCATCGTATTTATTTAACGCTTGCTCCCACTCCTCTTTTGAAAAGAGGTCATCGGCATCTGCAATCAGTGCATCGTACTCTTCCTGCGCTTCACCAGCCGCTTTTTCTTTTTTCATGAGTGCGATCTGATCTTTGGGATATTGTTCGTCATCTTTTACACTCAGCGCCTGCTCATATTTGGCAATCGCATCATCATAAGCTTTATCCTCAGCCAGTTGATCTGCCTGTTCAATCAAATCATAATATTCCTGGTTCGCCTGCTTCTCCGCCAACTCTTCTTCCTCTTTTTGCTGCAACAGTTCCTCGATCTCGATTAACCGGTTATTGGGGTGTTCTTCCGCTTCCTTTCCCGGAATCTGAAGGGCTTCCTCATACTTTCCGAGGGCATCTTCGTACTTTTCATTGTCAAACAATTTATCCGCTTCCTGTATCAGGGCGTTGTACTCCGCTTCTTTTTCCTGTTTCAGCTCTTCGGCTTTTGCCAACTTATCCTCGATGCGCTTTTTCATTTTGTTGTAAACCTTGCGGTCCCAATCCATCTTATAGTTATTTTTATCGTACGACCAATCGACGACTGGTTCTTCTTCCATAAATGAAAAATCAACATTCTCCCGCGTTTCAAAGAGACTGATGTCAACAGGCGGCATAATTTGTCCGCCGATGGGCAATTCCTCATCAATCACATCCGTTACATCTACGTGCATTGTTTTTGTGACGTAGCCGCTCTTTTCATATTTGATGACATAATCTTTTCCCGTAGGCATCTGAACGGTGTATTTACCGCGCCGATTGGTGGTTGTTGAATAAACTTCCTGACCGTCTGCAATGGCAACAACTTTTACATCACTCAAATTGCCTCCATTATCCTGATCGTCGATTTTACCTTCAAAAACAACTTCCTGCCCCCAACTAAAAAAGCTGAGCAAAAACGTCATTATTAAAAGTCTAAAAGCAGTTTTCATTATACTATTTGTGAACGACAACATGTACAACTCGTTACAAGAATCGTTCAAAAGTTCTTTGTTTAAACAACAAATATCGTTAAAATTACTGGAAAATAATAGAAAATCCAGCATGCTTCAATATTCTAAACTCAGTTTTTGGGAAAAAAATGAATACTTTTCGGACATTTCTTTTTGCATTATCGGTGCGGGAATTGTCGGATATTCGACAGCCATTGAACTCAAAGAACAATACCCCGACAAAAAAATTGTCATTGTTGAAAGAGGGTATTTACCTGCGGGAGCGAGCACCAAAAATGCCGGGTTCACCTGCTTTGGAAGCGGCTCTGAGCTGCTCGACGATTTAAAATCATTAGCGCCATCAGCGGTAGTCGAACTCGTCCGGCTTCGCTATCGCGGATTACAAACCCTGATCGAGCGCTGCGGTGCTGAGCAAATTGATTATTTCCCCCACGGTTCCCATGAACTGTTTACAGCAACTGAAAGCGGAAGCCGTCTTTACGAACAAGTGCTGCATCAAATCGATGAACTGAACGAGATTGTCTATGCCGCAACGGGCATTCGGGAAAATTTCGAAAAAGGAAGGAATAGCTTTGGCTTTAAGAATACAGAAGGTTTAATTTTCAGCCGGGGCGAAGGTCAGATCAACACGGGGAAAATGATGACGCGACTGCATCAAATTGCTGTAGAGAAAGGAATTCACGTATTATTCGGCACAACTTTTAAATCCTACGAGCAAATCAGTGACAGAGAAGTTCAAATTTCTACTGAATACGGTCAATTTCAAAGCGAACAACTGATTTTTGCTACCAACGGCCTTTCAAAAGCATTGTTGCCAGAACTCCAGCTCGATCCAGCTCGTGGACAGGTTTTAATCACTAAACCGATTCGGGAACTTCCGGTTAAGGGAACTTTTCATTATGATTCCGGGTATTATTATTTCAGAAATATCGATCAGCGCTTATTAATCGGAGGAGGTCGAAACATTGATATCGAGGGAGAAACAACCACCACTTTCGACACGACGCGCGAAATTCAAGACCAATTAGAAGCACTGCTCAACAAGGTTATTTTACCCGATACTCCTTTTGAGATTGAGCATGCGTGGTCGGGGATCATGGGAATTGGAGCGAACCGCATGCCTGTCATTCGATCCCTGCGGCGCAATGTACACATTGGCGTGCGTCTCGGTGGCATGGGTGTGGCACTCGGCAGTCAGATTGCAAAATTATTGGTCGAACAGGTCAATTTACAATCATCGAGGTCAAAAGAATAAAATCGAATTATTAATTTCGCATCATGGAGAAAAAATACGTTGAGGTTTGTTTTACCCCCGATGATTACGATTATTTCAAAGGTCGCTTCGAAATTGTCGTCGTCATTGACGTGCTCAGAGCTACATCTGCCATTTGTTCAGCAATCGACAACGGCGTAAAAAGTGTCATTCCCGTTTCATCCATCGAGGAGGCGCGCACTTACCAGCAAAAAGGGTTTAAAGTTGGCGCTGAGCGGCAGGGAGAAATTGTTGCGGGATTTGATTTCGGCAACTCGCCCTACAGCTACATGAAACCGGCGCTAAAAGGTGAAGAAATTGTATTGTCCACAACGAACGGCACGCGCGCTATCAACATCGCTAAAAATGCAGAAACGGTTGTAATTGGATCGCTGCTGAATTTAGAAGCACTGACCGATTGGCTGATTGCACAGCATAAAAATGTGCTCTGCCTCTGCTCGGGCTGGAAAGGAAATTTCAATTTAGAAGATACGATTTGTGGTGGCGCCATTGCCGACAAACTCCTGGCTTCCGGCAAATTTTCATCCAATGAAGATTCTTCTGTCGGCGCTAAATACCTCTTCTGTTCTTCCCGGGAAAATTATTTTGGATTTTTAAAATCGAGCTCGCACCGGAGACGACTCAAAAAGCTCAACCTCAACCGGGATATTAAATATTGTTTAACGCCAAATCAACTGGATGTTATCCCTATTTTACAGAATGGTAAGATTGTTGCTCTGTCAGATACATGAAAAAAGATTATCTTTGATTAACTGTATTCGGAGTGCTGTAAAATGCTCGTTATCAAATGAAAAAACTATTACTCATATTCCTGCACCTATTGCTCAACTATGGAGCGCTCTGTAGTCCATCTGATACGAGCAAAATTGAATGGATCAAGCCTTATTTTAACGCCAAAGCTGATCACAGTTTTGCACTGCCCGACAACGAATCGCATGATGAATGGGATATGATTGGTGTTTTAGTCGATTGTATTGATTCAGCGAAAGTCAGCGTCGACCTTGTAGCTTACGACCTTCAGAACATGCGCGTAGGTTCCGCCCTGGCACGTGCGGCGCGACGCGGGGTGCAAGTTCGCGTCATTACAGATGTCATCCACCGCGAACACGCGCCAAAATATACACAACCCATGTGGGATACGCTGCGCGCGGCAGGTATTCCGAATATCGACGACAGTGGCACGATCTACTGGCCCGATGGAAAAATAGAACACCGGTTTGAAAAACTACCCAATTCAGGTGCCAATATGCATCATAAATTTGCTGTATTTGATTTGCTGAGTGAAGATCCGGAAGATTATCACCTCTGGACGGGCACGATGAACGTGACCTACACGGGACCGTGGAATACCAACGCAACATTGCACATCAAAGACAGTGGCATCGCCCAGGCCTATTTTGAGGAATTTGAACAAATGTGGGGTAGCGATGAACCGGAGCCCAATGCGCGACGTGCACGATTTCACAAAGACAAAGACAACGTTTCCGAAAACGTCCACCACGTCAACGATACGCGGGTAGAAGTGTATTTTGGACCGATGGATCGCCGCAAAACCAAACCGAGTATTTCTGCGCGCATTACTTCTTTGATCGAAGATTACGCTAAACACGACGCCCGTTTTTTGGCTTTTGCCATCAGCTCCAATATTCCCATCAGTCAGGCATTAATCGAACGGTCTGGTCGGGGTGAAATCAATTTACAAGGTGTTATTGACCCCGCCTTTTACGCGCGCTACCGGAACAACGGCGATGTATGGGCGAGTCCGGAAATGGCTTTTGGAAACCGGCTCGTTTTGCCAGCGAAGGAAGTTCGGAAGCTTCACGCAAAAACGATGATTATCGATGCCGAATACCCCTACCCCGAAAAGCACGATGCGCTCACGATTACGGGCTCCTATAATTTCTCTGCAGCGGCCGAACGCGCCAATGATGAAAACATTTTATTCATATTCGACAATAAAATTGCCAACCAATACCTTCAGGATTTTATGGGCGTTATGAGTCGGGCAAAAGGCGAATCCTCTCACCGCTATCCCGCAGTGGATACTACAAAATGGTACGACCAATTCCGGGTGGTAGAAGGCGACCGCATCGAAGTTGAACTCGCCACCAAATTCTTTTATCCCGTCGATTTATTGGGTGTTGATGCACCGCGCACCTGGGGCGGTCACGAAGATTCCACTTATTATTATTCCAAAGAATCGAAAAACTACCTCAACGAACTACTGGAGGGATCGTCACTGCAAATTGTAGGGCCAAGAGGCTTGCCGCGCCACAAATACGGCAGTTATAAGGCGTATGTCCAGGTAAAAAAGGGAGACAGTATCTTCCACCTCAATCGCGCCATTCTCAGTGCTGGACACGCCGATTATTCAGAATATTATTATCAACCGGGCGATTCGGCCATGGCATTTCAGATTGAAACGGAACGCGCGCAACAACTCGAACGCGGTATGTGGAAAAAACCAGCCATGGTCGGTCAAAAAGTAATTACCGAAGACGCCTTGATGCTGCAGGATTTATTTCCGTTAAATATCAATACTGCCACTAATAAAGAACTGCAGTTTTTGCCAACTGTAGGGCCGGGTCGTGCCAAGAAAATACTGGAATACAGGGATAAGCACGGAGATTTTAATTCGCTCAACCAACTCGATAAAATCCCCGGAATCGGACCAGCTACACTGAAAAAACTGAAACCGTTGCTCATTTTTGAAGAATAATCATTCCCAACCTTCCAAAATTTGCAATGAACTGTTGCTTTTTTTAATATATTCGCCCCAAAATGGAATAACAAATGATTGAGGTAGAAGGAATTTCCAAAATTTTTGAGCTTTCGAAACAACAGCGCAAAGAAAATCATTCTTCAGATAAGACAGCCGTAGCCGTAAATGATGTGAGTTTCACTTGTGAACCGGGAAAAATATTTTCTTTACTCGGGCCTAACGGAGCTGGAAAAACGACTACCTTGCGCATGTTGGCCGGGATTTTATCACCATCTTCCGGGACGATTAAAATCAATGGTATAGATATTCACCAACAACCCTATGCAGCTAAAAAGCACATTGGATTTCTTACAGGATCCACGGGATTGTATGAGCGATTGACTCCCAATGAAATTATCGATTACTTCGGACAACTTTACGGTGTAGCAAAAGACGATCTCAACCGGCGCAAGTCAGAGCTCTATGAATTGCTCGACATGCACGATTTTCAGCACAAACGCATCGGCAGGCTCAGCACGGGAATGAAACAGAAAGTATCCATTTGCCGCACCATGATTCACGATCCGGACGTCGTGATTTTCGATGAACCCACCAGTGGACTGGACGTGATTACGGCTGAAAACATTATCGCTTTAATTAAGGACTGTAAAGTCAAAAATAAAACCGTCATTTTTTCTTCACATATCATGAGCGAAGTTGACTTACTTTGCGATGATTTGGCGATCATTCACAAAGGCGATTTGATTTTTAACGATACCCTGCAGCATTTTCGAAATGAGATGGTCGCCGATAATCTGACTGCAGAATTCATCCGTATTATCAACGAATACAAACAAGCATCATGATTTTTACGATATTCAAGAAAGAGCTCAAAGATACATTGCGCGACCGCAGGACGATAATCGCTATGATCGTCATTCCCGTTTTGGTGTTTCCGCTCATTCTCGGGCTGGCCACGCAGATATCAAAGAGTTTTACAGAAGATCAAAAAGAAGAGACATTAACTATTGCGCTGATTGGAGAAAACCATTCCAATCGCTTTGTCACTGCTTTTGACGCGATTCCCGACAGCCTTGGTCCGAAAAAACTGATCTTTAAAGACGACACCAGCGGTATACGCAACCTCATCGAAAAGGACTCTGTCCAGCTCGCTATTCAAATTCCGGCTGATTACGACAAGCAATTGGATGCAGGTGCTTCTGTACCCATAAAAATCTTTTTAAAGGAAACTAATATCGGACATAAGTCACGGATCCAGAATTACCTCAATATAATCGAAAGTCAAGCCTTACAGCAGCGCATGGCTAAACTGGATATTGACGCAGCCACCATAGAGCCCCTCCGGGAAACGTTCGTCAATCTCTCTACCAGTAAAGAGATGATCGGAAAAATTGCCGGTGGCTTCCTCCCCTATTTGTTCATCATTTTTGGATTTATTGGTTGTCTCTATCCCGCCATTGATCTGTTTACCGGAGAAAAAGAGCGCAAAACACTGGAAACATTACTGACTACCCCTGTACAGCGCTGGAAAATACTCATTGGAAAAATGATGGTCGTGGTACTTTCAGGTATTGCTGCAGCCTCTTTTGCGCTGCTCGGACTGTTTCTTTCCCTCAATGTTTTTGAGCTCGTCCCGAATGCGCAAATCATGGGTGTTGTCAACAGCATTCTGAGTTTGCCTTTTATATTATCACTCTATATTTTGCTAATTCCACTGACGGTTTTCTTCGCCGGAGTAATGATTCCCGTAACGATCTATGCAAAATCTTTCAAAGAAGCCCAGAGTATTTTGACACCTGTTAATTTCGTGATCATTCTGCCTGCCATGATTGGTTTCATCCCTGGTATTGAACTCGATGGTGTAACTGCACTCATCCCAATTGTCAACATTGTGCTCGCTACAAAAGAATTAGTAGCCGGAACGCTTTCCTTCGGACTAATGGCACTCGTTTTTGCTGTGATGTTTGCGTTTGCAGTGCTCGCGGTCATTATTTCCTACAAACGCTTCGAAAAAGAAAGTAACGTCATATCTTAAAAAATTTTTGGTGCTGCCACGAATTTTATGGAACGCCTCAACTGCGAACGCCGTTTTTTGGGAAGTGCTGGTGAACTTTGGAACCGGGGTAATTTGAACCGTGGAACCGCAGAAGGCAGAACTGTGGAATGTAGAACTGTTGAATTGTTGAATGTAGAATGTAGAAATGTGGAACCGTGGGAGTCAGAAGTGAGAAGTGGCATGATTAAAGATTATACCATTTCATTCTGAATAATGAGCCCTTAGAAACTGAAAAATATGGAGTTGGAACCATAGAACCGAAAAATTTTAATCCCTAAACCTACAGAATATTGAGCACCGCTGTATTTTCTACAGCGCTCGTAGCGCTTCGGGTCTCATCAGCCTAAAATTTCAGAAATGGAAAATCATAACCAACAAAATCACAGCAGAACAAATAAATTTTTTGGTACATTCGTCAGCAATTAGAATTAACTTCAAAATGGGTTGTACATTTAATCTGGCAACAACGAGTGATATTCCCGGGGTGTGGGACATTCTGCAACACGCTATTGAACGCCGAAGAGCAGATGGCAGCAACCAATGGCAGGACGGTTATCCCAATCCTGCGATAATAAAGAAGGACATTGCTCGCAATGAAGGGTTCGTATTGACAAATGACAACGATATCATAGGTTACGCCGCCGTCATGATCAACGATGAACCTCAGTACGAAAATATTGATGGATCCTGGCTCACGACCGGAGATTTCGTTGCATATCACCGCGTTGCTATTGCACCTGAATATTTAGGTCAGGGCTATGCAAAAAAACTCATCATGGGCATCCACGATTACGCAAAAGAAAACGCAATCGCCAGTATTAAAGCCGACACCAATTTCGACAATCCCGCTATGTTGCGGATATTTGATAAACTCGGCTACACGTACTGCGGAGAAGTGTTGATTAATGGGAGTCCCCGTCGTGCTTATGAGAAAGTGCTCCGATAAAAACCAATAGCTCTGCCTCCCAATTGGCGTTCATCCTTTGGATCATTTTTCCGCTCAATTTTTCAATATTCTCGTTTCAATAACAATGCTGCGCTCTCAAAGTTCTTCCGAATTTACACTTGAGCCGAAAAAAACGCATCACATCGCAGCAATACGTCACAATTTGAAGTTATTATCTCAGGTGTTCGGGTGCTAACAGCAGAGCAACTGTGATTTATACAATTTATCTTAAGTATAATGTAATACACAAGACGGAGTTTAACACCACCTTTACACCGTGAAGATGAATTCACAGCTGTCCACCAGATAGTGGAAAAAAAATAACAATAATAATATGAAACGAATTAGAATTTTAGTTTTGCTGGGTTCCATGTCTATATCAAGTATTGGAATAGCTCAAAATGAAACCATTAATGATCCAGAAGAATATGATCACCGCGAAGAGATTACCTTTGCCTTAAAAGCCGGTTTAAATTTTTCAAATGTCTATAACTCAAGATCCGAAGAATTTAGAGCTGATGGTAAATTTGGTTTTGCCGGTGGTGCGGCTCTGACTATTCCCATTGGTAAATATTTGGGTGTCCAGCCAGAGATTTTACTGTCTCAAAAGGGTTTTAAAGGAAATGGAGTGTTTTTAGGTAGCGATTACAGTTTTACCAGAACGACTACCTACCTCGACATCCCCCTTCAGGTTGCCTTTAAACCAGCATCCTACCTCACAATTGTAGCGGGACCCCAGTATTCTTATCTTTTGAAACAAGAAGATGACTTCAATAATGAATTCCTTAGTTCATCGCACGAGGAGGAGTTCGAGAACGAAAATATTCGCAATAATATTCTCGGTGTTGTTGCGGGCATTGACTTCAATCTGAAAGATTTTGTAGTGAGTACACGCGTCGGATGGGATATAACCAATAATCATGGTGATGGTTCATCAAGTACACCGCAGTACAAGAATCTATGGATGCAAGCGACAATTGGATACGTATTTCACAAAAATTAATAATCATGAACAATCTTTTATACATCGCAGCAGTCGTGCTCGTCATTTTATGGGCTATCGGTTACTTTGGTTTCAATGCCGGAGGATTAATCCATACTCTGATCGTCATAGCGATTGTTGCGGTTTTAATAAGAGTCATCAAAGGTAACAGTCGCATAACGTAGGGATCAAAAGAAAGAAATATCGGACCTGACGACAAAAGTTATGGAAATCACCATGGAAATAAAAGAGATTTTCCCCGCGTTTTACATGCATTTAGATGAAAATACAATAATCAACACAACCACGACCAGGAACCTGAGCGCTATTGATTATCGCGACCATTTAAAAACAATTGAAAATCAGTTAAAAAAAATGACTACCTTATGAAATATTGTGAATAACGGCTCATTAGTTAATGTAAAAAAGCCATTTTTAGAAATATAAATATTCGCTCCTATGACACTTTACGTAAAATACATGGTAAGTCATCGTTGCAAAATGATGGTAAAGGCTGAACTCAAAAAATTACACCTCCATGCTATGGTTGTCGATTTAGGTAAGATCGAGATCTTAGAGGATATCACAGCCAAAAAACGCGAACAGCTCAAAATCAATCTGAAGAAATCGGGATTAGAATTGATGGATGACCAGGATAGTTTATTGGTAGAAAACATAAAGACTGCCATTAATGAACGAATTCAAGATGCCGATGAGGAGCTGAAAACGAACTACTCAGATTACCTCGGCAAAAAAATGGATCGTGACTACACTTACCTTGCCACAATATTCTCGGATGTGAAAGGTATAACGATCCAGCAATTTATTATTCACAGCAAGATAGAAAAGGTCAAAGAACTCATTCTTTACGAGCAATTGTCATTAACGGAAATAGCCGCCCGCATGTGCTACAGCAGTGTTGGTCATTTATCAAATCAGTTTAAAAAAATTACAGGTCATACTCCAACTTTTTATAAGGATATCACCAAACGCCGAAGAGAAATAATTGATAATGTGTGAAATATACAATGTATCATAAAATTTATATAACAGTTTATCCGATTAAAAATATCATATTAATTACCGAAACAAATTGCTCTGAACATGACTTTAAAAGATTTAGGACTGAATTATTCAACAAAAATATTCTGTTGTCTTAACGAAAAAAAGCGGCACATTACAAAAAATATTTCAGCAGATGTAAAAATCGATTATCGCGTGTTCAAATAAAGCTATCCCTATGAAACTATACGTTAAATATATGGTCAGTCACCGTTGTAAAATGCTGGTGAAAGATGAACTTAAAAAGTTAGGTATAGAATGTGTAGTGGTGGATCTAGGGGTTGCTGAAGTTTGCGAAGATATTACATCAGAACAGCGCGATCAGCTAAAGAATAATCTCAAAAAATCAGGTCTCGATCTGCTCGACGATAAACGCAGCATACTTGTAGAAAGTATAAAAGTACTGATCATAGAAATGGTCCATTACACGGATGAAGAACCGATTATAAATTTTTCCAGGTACATAAGTGAAACGTTAGATTATGATTACACTTATTTGGCCAATGTTTTTTCGGAAGTGAAAGGAATCACGATTCAGCAATTCATTATTTTAAATAAAATAGAAAAAGCAAAAGAAATTTTGCTTTACGATCGCCTCTCGATCAAGGAGATTGCCTATAAATTGAATTATAGCAGTCTATCTCATTTCTCCAAACAGTTCAAGAAGATAACGGGACTTACTCCGGCCTATTATCGGGGAATCGCGAATAAACGCAGACGCAATCTCGAAGACCTGTGATATATGTAATGAATGACCACACTTTTGTAATGACCAGCACTCATTAATGCGGCACCTTTGTGATATTGTGAATTGGATTTCACAATGTACGTCAAAATAAATCTAAAAAAGTATTAGTTCATTGATCAAATTTCCACCAACACTCATACTCAAAACTGAAATATCATGAAAGACGATAGAGCATTAAAAAATTCAGAAATATTTAGTCGCTCCTTAAAAGTATCGTAAAAAACTATATATCAGTAATATAACCCCTAAAAAACTTGTATTAAATCGCAGGATTTCTTATCTTTATGCT
>JBNJEH010000023.1:0-45091 GCA_051745635.1 Bacteroidota bacterium | reverse complement strand
GGACAGAGTGGGTTATCTTGTGGATATTACCTGCGAAAGACGAGCCTGGATTATTTGTTGCTCGACGACGAGGATAGCGCTGGCGGATCCTGGCAGCACACCTGGGATTCTTTAACGCTATTTTCAGCTGCAAAACATAATGCACTACCCGGAAAACCGATGCCAGCCAGCAAAGGAGAATACCCCACGCGCGAAGAGGTTATCGATTACCTCCAGTCGTATGAGGAGAAATTCAGTATTCCTGTTCACCGCCCCGTTCGCGTAGTTGATGTAAAGCGATCGAACCATCATTTTGAGATCCAGACGAATGGAAAAACCTTCTTTTCGAAATCGGTCATTGCGGCCACCGGAACATACCGGGCGCAATTTATACCTGAAGTTCCCGGACGAAAAGGTTTTCAAGGTGATCAAATTCACTCAGCGCAGTATAAAAGTCCAGCCGATTTTATAGGCAAACAAACCCTGGTGGTAGGAGGAGGAAATTCGGGTGCACAGATCTACGCGGAATTGAGTCGGGAAACACTGACGTTTTGGGGAGTGAAATCGCCACCGGAATTTCTGCCGGATCATGTAGATGGCAAAAAGCTCTTTGATCAGGCCACGGAGATTTATATGGCCAAGAAGCGCGGTGAAGAAGTGGACAAGAAAATGTTTGATCTCGGCAATATTGTGATGGTACCTTCAGTAAAAGAAGCGCGCGAACGCGGTGTGCTCGACGATTACAAAATACTACAAGGATTTGATAAAGATCGCGTGTTGTGGGAAGATGGCACGAGCGACTTTATTGACGCCATTGTGTGGTGCACGGGATTCCATTATCACACTGATTTTTTAGATGATTTAACGCAACGGTTGCCAAAGGGAAAAATAGCCACGAAAGGCACGAACGCTCAGCACGTCGCAGGACTTTGGCTTGTAGGTTACGGTGGGTGGACAGGAATGGCATCTGCTACCATTATCGGTGTCGGACGAACGGCGAGGAAGACCGTCAAAGAAGTGGAATCCTATCTGAATGAGGAGCAATAAAACCAAATTACAGTTCCGAATGGTCAGTTCGAATCTTGATTTTTCCTAAAAGGTGCTCACGTTTGGGCTGCCATGAAATTCACAGTGGAAACAAAGCGTTAGTTGGCGTTATTCGACGATCATTTGACGCATTTTCTCGTACAAAACAATTCCCGCAGCAACTCCGACATTGTATGACCCGAGTGTCCCCAAAAGTGGAACTTTAGCACGCTGATGGGCGATTGAAAGCAGTTGAGAGGAGATACCATCTTCTTCTGAGCCTAATATGACGGCTGTAGGTCCAGAGAGCGTTACGTCAAATACAAAATCGCTGGTTTTTTCTGTACATGCAACTATGCGCAAACCAGCATTTTTCAAGTATTCAACCGTAGCGGGTAGATCTTTAGTTTTGCAAACTGGAATTTTGTGAAGTGCCCCCGATGATGTTTTGATGGCGTCACTCGTAATCAGTGCCGAATTGCGATCGGGTACGACAATAGCATGAACGCCCGTACATTCTGCAGTTCGCGCAATAGCTCCAAAATTTCTGACATCGGTAATGCGATCCAGCACCAGAATGTTCGGTGAATCACCGGATTCGAACACTTGATCGACGATGGGCTCCAGCTCTTGATATTCAACGGGCGATATAAATGCAATAACACCTTGGTGATTCTTTTTTGTGAGTCGATTGAGCTTTTGGACCGGAACAAATTGAAGGGTGTACTTCTGATTCGCCAGCGCCTCTTTCAATTCTTTAAAGAGCGTCTTATCCATGCCGCGCTGGATCATGATTTTATTGATGGTTTTTTTGGCCTTTACAGCTTCAATCACTGCGCGAACACCAAAAATAAGGTCTTCAATTTCTTTGTTTTCTTTTGTCATAATTTCTATTCTCCTTGCAAAATTAAACAGATCCCTGCATAAAGTTGCGTTTTGTGCGACTAAATTTGATGCATTGTCCCGGAGCTTCTAACTTCCTGTACTATTTTTAATTTCAATGCGTTTGCTCAGCTTTTGGTAGGGTGTTTTTGCCTCGATGAAATACATACCGTCATCGAATTGCATCGTGTCGAGTGATACAATATTGCCTCCCTTTTTCAGTACCTGATCAGTAATCTCATTGGTCGTTGCACGATCAATACTGTAGATTGTCACTTGAAGTTCGATCGCTTCTTCCGCTTCGAAATACAACTGGATTTTACCGTGAGCAGGATCGGGATCAATAGGGTGAAAAGTGATATAGCGTCCCTTTTCGATGCGCCCTTTTTTTAATTTTCGCAAAAGCAGCCGGTACAAAACAATGAATATTATAATCGCCAACGTGACCCATGCGACATTGGCAATTGCGCGCGATATGTTAATGACTAAAAATAACATCAGAGTGAAATTACGCCTTTAATTTGTGCTGCTTTCTCGTAGAGCGCTATAACGGCTTCCGCGCTGTTCATTTCTTCTTTGACGCTAATACTCGAATAATTTCCTTTTTTAGAAGGACGCATGACAATGTTGTCTTCGTTGTCGAATAGTTGAGTAACCAACGCAATCGTTCTCGAATCAGCAGGAGCTATAAATTTGAAAAGATAGACGCGCGGCCACTGCTGTTCCTTTAATTGTTCGTATAATTTCTCGAATTGTTTATCCATAACTATTTTTCTGACAGCAAAGTTAATCTTTTTACTTCTTTCTGAAGCATTTCCGGGAGCTCATGAAGACTATTCTGTAATTCCTGAAACGTTGTGATGTTTTGTTGCTCTTTAATAGTTTTGAGTGCTCCTAATAACTCCATGGGATCGGGCTCTTTTGAGAGGGTGACTTCGAGCTCAATAGCTTTGCTTTTTTCAAAATACCACAATGAATAATAAGCGTTCTCCAGTGACAACCACGCACTGATGACTTTTTCCAGACTGGCGTAATCGTTGGCTTGCAGAACATCAGATTTGAGTTCATTCCGATTTTCATGGTACGCATTAAAAGCTTCGATAAGATCTTCGCTGAAATCATATTGACGAGTTGCTGAAGAAAAACTCTTGATGCGGTCCTCTTGATGACTGAGTAATAGATACGCGTGATATTGTCGTTTGAGTTTTTTGAGTCGCGATCGAAAAACTTTGGCCAGTGGCGGACGCGTTAGTAAGAACTGCTTCTGCTCAAAAAGTCGCTGCTCCCAAAGCTCGTCCAGATCATCATCAGTCTCGTGCGGGAAAAATAATTTGGCCTCTTCTATCTTCATGGTTCAAAAATAATGACTCTTGACAGATCTGGCGCGAGAAGTTGAAACGCATTTTAGAAAATGGGCACTAATGTTTCTTTAATGGTTAAAGTGACAACCTCCTGTAACTCGAAAATATGAAAACCGCAGTACTTCGAATTCTGGAACACAAAAATATTGAATGTCGAAGTCAAACAGTAGATAGTTGAGTTCCAGCTCCTGTATTTCTGCACTTCTACGGTTCTACATTCCACAGTTCTACATTCCACGATTCCACGGTTCTTCGGTTCTACGGTTCTTCGATTCCTCCTTGAGATATCCATATATAAGGTTCAACGTTTAGACTACATCTATTAAACTCGTGGTAGTACCAGAAAATGTTATCACAAAAGGTCCTTGATGCAGTTTTTATTATGTTCATTTTAAATCGTAATTTTGCTGCTATAATCTGTTATTATGAAACGCATCACAGCATTTATTCTATTTTCGCTATCACTCCTCAATTTTTGCAATGCTAATGAAAACTTGCGCAGTGATACGATCGACGTACTCCAATATCGCATGGAGCTCGACATTACGGATTTTGCTAACGAAACATTGAAAGCGAACTGCGTTGTGAATTTCGCAAGTAAGATGAACAATGTGAACACCATTTCATTAGACTTACTGGGGTTTCAGGTGGATTCTGTCAAAAGAGGTCCGGCTTTGCTCAATTATGATTACAACGACACCTTGTTGGTTGTCGACTTAGCCACTACCTTAAACACGGGCGATACGGATTCTGTAAAGGTGTTCTATCAGGGTACGCCTCCTCAAGATCCTTCTGGCTTTGGCGGTTTTTATTTTCAGGGTGATTACGCATACAATTTGGGCGTAGGTTTCGAGGCCGATCCGCACAATTATGGACGCGTTTGGCATCCGTGTTTCGACAATTTCGTAGAACGTGCTGCGTATGACATCACAATTTCAACGCCATCGGATAAATTCGCCTACAGCAATGGATACATAGCGAGCGAAAATAATTCGGCAACGGGCAATACGAGAAGGTGGATTTTGAACGAGCATATCCCGACTTATCTGGCTTGTGTCGGAGTAGCTCCCTATACGCACGTCGAGGAAGAATACACGAGTACGATCACTTCTGATCAAATTCCAGTCATGCTCATCGCCGAACCGCAGGACACGACAGCTTTTAAAAATGCTTTTGTGAACCTCAATGGCGCCATGACAGCATTTGAATCCCAATTTGGCCCTTACGAGTGGAATAAGGTAGCCTTTGCGCTGGTTCCTTTTAGTGGTGGAGCGATGGAACACGCCACGTGCATTATGTATCCGCGCATTACAGCTAACGGAACAACCCAGTACGAAACATTGATGGCACACGAATTATCACATCACTGGTGGGGTAACCTCGTAACCTGCCAAACAGCTGAAGACATGTGGATCAACGAGGGACTTGCAACGTATTGTGAATCCATCTTTCTCGAGGAGGTGTACGATTACGAAACCTATCTTGATGAAATTACTGCCGTTCATAGTGATGTATTACAAACTGCCCATTACGATGATGAAGCTTTTCTTCCACTTTCAGGCGTACCCCACAACGCGACCTATGGAACACATACCTATAGCAAAGGAGCTACGATGATGCACAACTTGCGTACCTATCTCGGAGATGAAGATTTTTTTGCAGGACTTCAGTACATTCAACAGAATTTTGCGATGACGCATATCGATGCGGCTGGATTTCAAAATGCCCTTGAATCGGCGACGGGAGCGGATTTAGAAGATTTTTTTAACAATTATGTACACAACCCCGGCTTCAACGGTATCGAAGTCGATTCGTTTACAGTAGCAAATAATAATGTGGATTTCGACGTAAATGTGTTCCTTCAGCAAAAACTTTTTGAAGCGCCTGACTTATTCTCGGATGTACCAGTGACTGTAACTTTTGCGGGAACAGGCGGTCAAAGAACAACGCGCCAAATGACAGTTTCAGGAGCGAGTTCACAGCAGAGTTTTAATGTTCCCTTTCGACCTGAAATGGTTATTCTTAATGAGGGTTCTGAATTGTTAAATGCTGTGACGGGCGAAAATAGAATGATTACAGAACCGGGACAGCATCAAATGGATGAGGCTAAATTTTTTCTGCGGGTCAACAGTGCATCTGATTCATCTTTTGTGCGGATAGAACATTATCGCGTGTCACCAGATCCCATTGTTAGTCCGTATATCGGTCATCAATTTGTGATTTCCCCGGATCGCTATTGGAAAGTGGATGGTATGTGGTCGAATACTTTTGAAGCTGAAGGACGGATTACATATAATGCAAAGGATGTTGCTGCGGGCAACCTCGATAATGGACTCATGACGGATCACAGCGGGGTGGATTTCGAAGAAGACAGCCTGGTCATGTTGTGGAGACCGCATCAGGGTACACGCTGGGAAGAATACCCGTTTTATGAACAATCGACACTTGGAAGCACCACTGACGGCTATGGTCGCTTTGAACTACCCCAGTTACTGAAAGGAGAGTACGCTTTTGGTTTTCGTAAAAACGTGGCCGGAACATCGCATGAATCCAAACAGGATAACGTGAGGCTTTTTCCCAACCCTTCGAAGGATGAGGTGGAGGTAAATGTCGATCAGTCTGCTGAGGATGGACAAATTTTCGTATACGCTCAAAACGGTGCGCAGGTGTACAGCGGTCCCATGACACAACCATCGACAAGAATTGATGTATCCGACTGGAAAAAAGGAAGCTATCACGTCATTGTTTATCAGAATAACGACGTGTTTGGCGTACAGCAATTTATCAAACAATGAACGAGAAAAGGATATTAGCCATCGATTTTGGACTAAAGCGCACAGGTATCGCCGTGACGGATGAGAATAATATCATTGCTTCTGGGTTGACGACCGTGCCGACAAGTGATTTAATGGATTTTTTGGTAGCTACGGTACAGGAAAAAAACATTGGAACGATCGTGTTGGGTGAACCGAAAAGATTAAATATGCAGGATTCGCACAGTTCAGAGAATGTACGGTTGCTCAAAACGGCCCTGGTCAAACAGTTTCCAGCTGTTCTGGTCGAATCGATGGATGAGCGATTTACCTCGAAAATGGCAGTCCAGTCAATGGTTGCCAGTGGCGTAACGAAAAAGAAACGGAAGCAAAAAGAACTCGTCGATGAGGTGAGTGCAACAATTATTCTGCAATCTTATATGCAGCGCACTCAGTTTTGAATTATTGCTGTGAACATTGATTTTTAAGTGCCTCAGGACAATTCTATTTGAGGTAGAAATGGATGGGATATAAAAAAAGCCTTATTTTTGGAGCATGATAAAAGATTTTTCAGATTCAAATAGCATTTTGAATCAGTTTTTGGCTGAAATCAGAAATGTCGATGTACAACATGACCGCATGCGATTTCGTCGCAACCTTGAACGCATGGCGGAAATTATGGGGTACGAACTGTCAAAAACATTGCAGTACGAAGAACAGGAAATTATTACGCCGCTCGGTGAAGCGAACATGAAACTCCCCAAAAACGACGTGGTACTGGCCACTATTCTAAGAGCGGGTTTGCCAATGCACCAGGGGCTACTCAATTATTTTGATGGTGCTGATTCTGCTTTTGTCAGTGCTTACCGCAAACATACGTCAGAAGAGGATTTTGATATTCATGTCGAATACTGTGCGTCGCCGAACCTGGTGGGGAGGGATCTCATTATCAGTGATCCAATGCTCGCTACGGGAAGTTCCATGGTGCAGGTCTACGAGGCTTTAAAGCGCTACGGTGTTCCGCGTTCGCTGCATGTTGTGTGCGGTATAGCCACAGAGGAAGGATTGGGATTACTCCAGAAGAAACTGCCACAATCCACAAAAATTTGGGTGGGCGCTGTAGACGACGAATTGACGGCTCAGTCTTATATTGTTCCAGGTTTGGGTGATGCCGGTGATTTAGCTTTCGGAGATAAGGTTTAATTCATGATTACATACCTTACTTTTTTTCTTTTTAGTGTCTGGAAATTTATGTTTACGCCTTTGGCTGGACCTGCCGCAGGACTGAACTTTTGGGAGACATTTTTTTCTTGCTTAGCGGGTGGATATTTCTCGGCGACTCTTTTTTATTTCAGCAGTAGTTATTTCATGCAGCGGGCTGTGTGGAAAAGAGCCGAAAAAGAAAAAAAACGGCAACAGTTGGGGAAAAAAATCAAAAAGAAAAAACGATTTACCCGGACGAATCGATGGATTATAAAAATAAAACGGTCATTTGGGATGTATGCCGTGACCTGGGCGTTTCCACTGTTTCTGTCAATTCCGCTGGGCACGATCATTACGGCAAAATTTTATAAGCACCAGAAGACGACCTTTCCGTTGATATTGTTCTTTTTGACGATCGATTGTCTGCTCATTACGGGAGGCATATATCTCTTCAACTATTTATGGATATGAGTAAAATAAAACATGTATTTTTTGATTTGGACAGAACCCTTTGGGATTTCGAAAGCAATTCCAAGAGTGCACTTGAACAATTGTTTGAAGAATTAAAACTCCGCGATCACCTGGAATCCTTCGAAGCCTTTCACCATACTTATAAACAAATCAATGCGGATTGGTGGAACCAATATCGCAAAGGTCAGGTTCAAAAAGAAGCGTTGCGGGTTGGACGTTTCAGCGAGACGCTCAATCGTTTTAAAATTGAAAACGAATCTCTCGCTCTCGAGCTGGCCAATCGCTATGTTGAAGTGTCTCCCTATCAAACAAATTTATTTCCCGGAACGATCGAAACGCTGGAAGCATTGAAAAGGGAAAACCACGCGCTGCACATTATCACCAATGGATTTAAAGAAGTGCAGTTCGTCAAGCTGAAAAACAGTCGCCTGATCCATTTTTTTGACGACGTGTTGTGCAGCGAGGAAGTAGGAGCCAATAAACCCGATCCGCACGTATTCAGGAGCGCTCTTCAGCGTACGGGCGCAAAAAGTGAGGAGTCTATGATGGTAGGTGATGACTTTGAAGCCGACGTGCTGGGCGCCGAAAAATGCGGTATTAAAGGAGTGCTTTTTGACCCACATGATCATTTTCAGGAAAACAATGCAGTGCGAAAAATTCGTTTCCTTCAGGAAATCCGTTCGATTGTGGTTGGTCTATAATGTTGGAATCACCGTCGACTTTTTAACTTCGTCCAGTACAAATGTACTTTTTATCTGACTCACGTTTTGGAGCGCGGCCAATTTACCGGAAGAAAACTGATGATAGGCACCGAGATCTTCAACCATGACCTTTAACAAAAAGTCATTTGAACCGCCCATCAGGTAGCACTCCAATACTTCTGGAAGTTTTTGTACCGCTGCTTTAAAAGCTTTTATTTCCGCGAGTTTCTGTACTTCCAGGGAAACTGAACAAAAAACGATGATATTTCCCCCAACTTTTGCGGCATCGAGCAGTGCGACGTATTTACTGATTACCCCGGCATTTTCGAGGCGTTTGATGCGCTCATAAACGGGCGTTTTTGTTAAATTCAGCTGCTCCGCAATGTTTTTAATTCCTGTTTTGGCATCTTTCTGGAGCAGGCGCAATATGGCAATATCGAGTTCATCTAAATGCATTGTAGTGAATTTTCCTTATTCGAAATTTATTTAGTGCTAATAAAACAAAAATACGCGTAATTACCACTTTATATAGGAAAAATTACTGTATTGATAACTTTTAGTAGATGATTATGCTGTTAATTGTATTTTTGCAGTAATTAAAAGCAATAGATATGAGCCATAAATTCAAACCAGAAAGTTTAATGATGAGTCACGGTTACAAGCCAGAACTCTCAGAAGGAGCTATAAAAGCGCCCATCTTTCAGACGTCGACATTTGTATTTGAATCTGCGGAAGAAGGAAAAGCTTTTTTCGAGGTCGCTTACGGATTGCGTGAGAAGGAGAAGGACGAGGAGTTGGGACTGATTTACAGCCGCATTAACAATCCTAACCTCGAAATCCTGGAAAATCGCCTGTCGCTGTGGGATAAAGCGGATGATACAGCGGTTTTTGAAAGTGGCATGTCGGCGATAAGCACGGTACTGCTGGAATTTTTAAAGCCGGGAGACCTCATTTTGTATAGTTCTCCCACGTACGGAGGTACCGATCACTTTATCCAGGAATTTTTGCCCAAAATTGGGGTGGAGTACGCCGTTTTTCATCCTGAGAATACACAGGAGGAAATTGAAGCGATCATTGAAGCGACCGGAAAAAAAGATCGCCTCGGGTTGATTTATATTGAAACGCCCGCGAACCCGACAAATACGATTATTGACATCGAGATGTGTCGCAGAATCGCCGATAAATACAGAAATGGTGATGATAACTCTTATGTTTGTGTAGATAACACTTACATGGGGCCGGTATGGTCAAAACCGCTTGAAGCTGGTGCTGATCTGGTTGTTTATTCGGCTACAAAGTTTATTGGTGGTCATAGTGATTTGATTGCCGGTGCCGTACTTTCTAACGCCGAGCTGATGGTGCGCGTGAAAACACTGCGGACATTTCTTGGAAATATGGTCAGTCCGCATACAGCGTGGCTCATGTTGCGCAGCCTTGAAACCTTGAAAATCCGTATGGAAAAACAATGTCGCAATGCCCAGAAAGTAGCCGAATTCCTCAATCATCACGATAAAGTGAAAAAAGTGCATTATTTGGGGATGATCGATGAGAAAAGTCCGCAATATGAAGTTTACAAACGACAGTACAATTCACCAGGAGCGATGATTTCTTTTGATATCGAAGGAGGAGAAAAAGCGGCGTTCAAGTTTCTCAATCATTTAAAGTTAGTAAAACTAGCTGTAAGTCTCGGAAGTACAGAAAGTTTAGCACAGCACCCACAAACGATGACGCATTGTGGTATCGAACCTGAGGCCCGCGAACGAATGGGGGTAACAGAAGACCTTGTTCGCGTATCGATTGGTGTTGAAGATGCGGAAGACTTGATTTACGATATTGAACAAGCGCTGACGCAGGCATAGCGATAACTGTCTATTGAGGAACAATACCTATGGTGATCGCGTATTTTGGAATGAAAACCATTCAGGATAAAATGCGCGATCACTGCATTTAAAGCTGTCAAGAAAACAGAAAAACTACTGTTGCTCCGCCACTTTAAATTCCGAAGTCTTGTGGAATGTTATATCCGGATAGTCGCGTTCTGCCATTTCGAGTAAAAAAGGCGTTTCAGCGAGGAATACCAAATTGTCGTCTTTATCCCTGGCAATATTGCCCGTTTTTGCTTTTTTGAATGTTGCCAGCTGTTCGTCGTTATCCGATGTAATCCAGCAGGCTTTATGGAAATTGAGGGGCGTAAAAGAACATTTTGCACCGTATTCGTGCTTCAGGCGGTAGGCAATAACATCGAATTGAAGCTGCCCAACCGTTCCCACAATTTTTCGACTACCGGGCTCCTGAATAAAGAGTTGTGCCACTCCCTCATCCATCAACTGTCGAATGCCTTTTTCGAGCTGTTTCGACTTCATGGGATCATCATTGCGCAATTCCTGGAATATCTCTGGTGAAAAAGAGGGGATGCCCACGAAGTTTAATTCGCGTCCTTCGGTCATCGTATCGCCAATTTTGAAATTTCCGGTATCGTAGAGTCCCACGACATCACCTGGAAATGCTTCGTCCACAATACTTTTATCTCTGGCCATAAAAGAGGTCGGATTCGGAAATTTGAGTTTTTTCCCTTTCCGCACGTGTTTATAGAATGTATTGCGCTTAAATTTGCCGGATACAATGCGTAAAAAAGCGATGCGATCGCGATGATTCGGATCGAGGTTGGCGTGAATTTTAAACACAAACCCTGAAAATTTATCTTCCTGAGGTTCCACGAAAGTATTATCTGTAGCGCGACCGCGCGGAGAAGGGGAGATCTCTATAAAAGCATCGAGCAATTCGCGAACGCCAAAATTATTCACGGCCGAACCAAAAAATACAGGAGCCGTTTCTCCTTTTAAATAGGCATCAACGTCAAAGGGATCGTAGACCCCTTCTACGAGTTCCACTTCTTCGCGCAGTTCTTGAGCACTTTCCTCACCAATAATTTCATCGAGTTGAGGATTGCTCAAATCCTTGAATTTGATGAGTTCTTCGTTGATTTTAGTTTTACTGGCATGAAACAGCGAAAGTTCTTCTTTAAAAATATTGTAAACCCCTTTGAATTGATCACCGTCTCCTATGGGCCAGGCGAGGGGACGAACTTTTATTTTGAGTTTCGTCTCAATTTCATCGAGTAAATCCATGGGATCTTTACCGAAACGATCCATTTTATTGATAAAAACGATTACGGGTGTATTGCGCATGCCGCAAACTTCCATGAGTTTTTCGGTCTGACTCTCCACTCCATTCGCGTTGTCAATTACCAGAATGACGCTGTCCACTGCCGTCAATGTGCGATAGGTGTCTTCCGCAAAATCTTTGTGACCAGGCGTGTCGAGGATGTTAATTTGCTTGTCTTTATATTCAAAAGCCATGACCGATGTAGCGACAGAAATTCCGCGCTGTTTTTCGATCTCCATAAAATCTGAAGTGGCCGTTTTTTTGATTTTATTGCTTTTTACAGCACCCGCCGTTTGAATCGCGCCACCGAAAAGTAACAATTTTTCTGTCAACGTCGTTTTACCGGCATCCGGGTGAGAAATGATGCCAAAAGTTCTTCTTTTTTCGATTTCGTCTTGTTCTGCCATTGAAGCTATAATTCTATGATTTGATATGAAGCCCCAAATTTAGTGCTATTTTCTTTGTTTGCGGGGCTCTTGTTGAGATATTACTTCGGATAATAGCTCTATGGGCATTTTACTTGATTTTAATGTCCAGCAGTTGTTCATCCTCGATAAAACCACTCAGCCGATCACCTATTTCGATGGGCCCAACACCTTCGGGCGTTCCTGTAAAAATCATGTCTCCAATTTTCAGTGTCATAAATTGAGAAACATAGGCAATGAGTTCATCGACCTGAAAGATCATGTTTTTGCTGTTTCCTTGTTGAACCGTTTCACCGTTTTTCTCCAGGCGAAAATTGAGATTTTCGAGGTCGTAATCTTCTAAGGGAAGAAATTTCGGCCCCACCGGAGCGCTATTTTCAAATGCTTTGGCGATTTCCCAGGGATGTCCCTTCTTTTTACATTCCGCCTGCAGGTCTCGCGCTGTAAAATCTATACCTAGTCCGACGTGATCGTAATATTCACTGGCGTATTTCTGTGCAATATTTTTCCCCAGTTTATTGATTTTTATAACCAATTCACATTCGAAGTGCAGGTCATTGGTGAAATCGGGGTAGAAAAAAGGATTTTTGTGTGGCAATAATGCAGTATCGGGCTTCATGAAAAACATCGGGCGATCGGGAACCTGAGCCTGCATCTCTTTGGCGTGATTCACGTAGTTTCTACCGATACAAATAATTTTCATACGGATGAAGTCTTTTTAAATTATTTACTGACCAAATTTATCCTTGAGTGCTTCGATTTTGGTCTCCATTTTCTTTTCTTCTTTTTCTTTTCGTTCCGCCTTCAATCGCTGGCGCTCAGCTTTGATGCGTTCCATCTCGGCTTTTAAAACGGCTTTCGTGTACCGCGGAAATTTGCCATTGAGCATCCAGCCATAATAACCGGGTTCCTGGTTGGCGACTTCCTCGATCGTTTTGCCCTTGTGTTTTCCGAAATTGTAAATCGGTTGACCGTCTTTGTTTTTGGCCAAACGTCCCGCAAAATCAATGATTTCGTGTTTGGTGTTTTTAGAAAATTCAGCAAGGTATTCGACGTCTCCTTCCAGGTCTTTGTAGCGCTCAATTTGAGCTTTGAGTACTTCGAACGTTGCATTGGTATCTGCCGCAGCATTATGTGCATCATTGAGGTCTTTATCGCAATAAAACTTGTAAGCGGCTACCAGTGTACGCTGTTCCATTTTATGGAAAATGTTCTGTACATCGATAAATTTGCGGCTGGAAACATCAAAAGGATGATTCACGCGCAGGAATTCCTCGGCAAGCATCGGTATGTCGAATTTATTGGAATTAAACCCGGCGAGATCAGCACTACCCAAAAAATCGGCGAGCTCATCTGCAACAGCAGCAAAAGTTGGTGCATCCTTAATGTCATCGTCACTTATACCGTGGATTTCTGTGCTTTCACTGGATATCGGCATCTCTGGATTTAATCGCTTGATCCATTCCTGTTGTTCGCCGGAAGGTGTGATTTTTAAAACGGCGATTTCTACTATCCGATCGGATGATACATCCAGTCCTGTCGATTCAATATCGAAAACAGCCAAGTCATTCTTAAGTTTCAAAGTCATATTTTAAATAATAAAAAAGCGGGCCTTCACCCGCTTTAAAGTTCTACCTATGCAAATATCATTGCTTTGTATTTAATATCCAAGAAGATTGGCTAACTTCTGCTCGGGCGCGCTCAAGAATTTCCATAGCACCGCTGATTGCGTTGGAATAACCGGCAGATACGACGTGCATTCCATTGCGCTTTCCGATAATTTCACCTTCAAATCCTTTGTCTTTTAAGTTTTGAACCATGCCTTCTGCATATTTAATACGATTGAATACACCCGTTATAACGTGGTAGCGATAATCGCTTTCTATCATCTGTCCAGACTGGAATTCATCGCCGTTGTCATCCACGTAAGTCGTATTTTCTCTTTTGACAACGCCTTCTTTCACCTCCGCATCTTCTGATTCGAGCTGAACGAGTTCATCGCCCATGCTGTTGACACCGTCGATATTGATACTTGCGTACTGATAAGGTGCGTATTTTTCTATATTTTTCCAGTCATCGGTGTATTCTGGACCGGCCACTTGAACTTCGTCGACCACGACGCTTATTTCACTCTCCAGTCCTTCTTCTTCGAAATAATTATCGAGCAATTGCTGAAGTTCATTGGCACGCTTTTCTGCCAGCACTTCGTTGTTTTCAAAGGTTTTTGTGGGTACTTCTGAAGCTGATGAATTGATTGTCAACTCAATATCTGTCCTTCCGCGGTCAATCTGTTGTTGAAGGGAGTCGAGGAACACTTTCAGGGCTCCTTTTTCAGGATTCAGTTGGTTTTTGTTATACCCAAAGAAGTGTTTCATTTTTAAGGGCTCGAAAGAAGCAATCAGGTCCTGCTGATCTACAGGAGACATGGACGACAAATCCAGCACGATGTGGCGATAGACTTCTTCATACCCTTTGTCACAGGATGTCGTTATGATTTCCTTTGATATTTCTTTTTGTGCATTATCGTAGTGAAAGGTAACTTCGTATTCGCGACACGGGTACAACGAGGCGAAAAAGGTACCGTCTGAAATTCTCGGAAACAGCGAAATCTCGTACGGTTCATCACAGTTCAGACATTTTACCGTAAATGCGACGTCTTCCGGAAGCGGATCGCCGTTGCTTGTTTCGATTTCACCTTTGAGTACGGCAATGTTTTCCACACCGTGTTCTTTGTTTTTGATTTCGTAGATATCTTTCTCTCCCAGTCCACTGGTACGGAAGGAGGTCAGATAGCCCGTAAATCCATCGACAGTCGTGGTATAATAAATGTCATCCCCCGTTGAATTGAGCGGATACCCCAGGTTCTCCGGTTCAGACCAGGTACCGTCTTCTTGCAATGTCGATTTGAAAATATCGAACCCTCCCATACTTTTAGGTCCGTTGTTGGCAAAATAAATAGTTTCGTTATCAATGGCTATAAAAGGCGCATCTTCGTCGTATTCAGAATTTATTGGAGCTCCGAGGTTGACAGGTTTACTCCATTTACCATTTTCTAATTTGTCAATGCGATAGATATCGCGTCCTCCGAGTCCACCTTTACGATCGGAAGCGAATAGTTTAAATGTTCCGTCAGGAGCAACTGTCATGTGAGGTTCCCAGGCTTTAGTATTCACGCCTTTCGTCTCTAATTTTTTAAGGTCGCGAAACTGACTTCCTTCAAAGTCGGAGTAGTAAATATCTCCATTTCCGGAAACATCTTTATATGCGTAAATACGTCGTTCATCAATACTTACGGCCATGGTAGCTTCATTGTTGTCAGGTGTACAAAATTCCATCAGTCGCGGTTCGATCCAATTATCATTATAATCCTTGTAAGAGACATAAATATCTTCGAGATAAAGATCTGTTCCGGGTTCTCTTATACCTGCATTGCTCGAATCGGGTCGAATTCTTCGCGAAGTAAAATAAATGGCAGAACCATCGAGGGAAATGACCGGACTGTAGTCGGGATACTTGCTGTTCACGCCTTTTCCGAGATTTTCTACTTCGTAATCAACGGGGTTTTCGATTTGTTTTTTGGCCACATTACATTGTTGAATCCCCGTTTGAGCAGCTTGATAGTATTGATCGGACTCTGAACTTTTGTCCAGATACTGATTGTAATAGTCGAGCGCTTTATCGATTTCTTTACTGTGGTGGTAAAGTTTTCCGAGGTGGTAGAGGGCGGCTACAGGAGCTCCTTTTTCTTTCGTGGAAAACAGATCATAATTTCTCGAAATATTTTTTATCGCTTTTTCTAAGAAGGGTCGGGACTGGGTGAAATCATCGGAAGATTTCATGATCGCATACCCTTTTCTAAATTGATAGTTGGCATTTTCGGGTTGAAATTCGAGTAATTTATTAGCCGTGAGCAATGCATGATAAAACTCTTCATTCATGTTCATTACAGTGTTCAGCTCAACAATTTCCTTTTCTGAACCCTCAGCAATTATTTGTCGAACTTCCTCTTCTGTAAAATCCTGGGCAAATGTTGTGGAACAAATGATAAATGAAAATATAAGTAGCGCAATTTTAACACAAGTATTCATAAGCACATTATTAATATATGTACGTGTTGTACTGATTTCTCGCGAATAGGTTACACTAAAGCGAGAAATTTATTCCCCTTTGAGTTCGTCGTCTTTTGAATTCAGTGCTTCAGTTTCTTCGTCTTCTTCGCCCATTACGTTAATTTCAACGTACTGATAAGGTGCGTACTTATCGATATTTTTATGGGTCCCGTATTTGTAAGAAGGTCCATTTACACCGACCTTATTGGTTTTAATAACGACGTTTCCACTCAAGAGCGGTTGTTGATCAATGAAATCCTGGAGTTGTTTGACGGTTTTGTCAGCACGTGCACGAGCGAGATCCATATTGGAATCGTAGGTGCGCGTAGTAACCTTCGATGCGGATGCATTGACTTCAATTTCAAACGATTCTCTTCCATTTTCAGCTTGTGCAATCATCTTGTCCAGGAGCTTTTTCATGTTGCCTTTTTCTGATGAAAGCTCTGCATTATTGTAAGCGAATGTATGTTTAAGACGGATGGGATTATATGCGTAATCCACTTTCGTAACCGTGTCTTCCGGCTGAACAACGGCCATCGTAGAAAGGTCCAGTAAAATGGTTTTTTCGATTTCTTCAAAGTCTTTTTCGCAATTGGTCGTAATGTTTTCTTGATGGAATTCGGTCTCACCGTCGTTGTGGTGGAAAATCATTTTATACTCGCGACAAGGTTGCAGACTGGAGAAGAAACTTCCATCGCTCAGGCGCGGTCGAATCACGCGAACTGAAGGGTCTCCACAATTAACACATTCTAATGTGAAAGCCACGTCCTCTGGCAGTTCTTCTCCGGAGGTCGTTATGATTTCACCCGATAAAACAGCGACATTATTAATGCCGAGATAGTTGTTTTTGATCTCATAGATGTCTTTTTCTCCTACACCATTGGGTCGAAATGAACTCAGGTAACCTGTCAGTCCGTCTGCTGTTGTCGTGTAGTAAATATCATCCCCCATGGAATTTAATGGAACTCCGAGGTTGATGGGATCACTCCATTGCTGTTCGTCATCTACCACGGCGACAAAAACGTCAAATCCTCCCATACTTTTTTCTCCGTTGTGCGAGAAGTACAATGTTTTATTATCGACTGAGATAAAAGGAGAGTCCTCGTCGTGTTCAGTATTAATTTTTGGCCCTAAATTTTGAGGCGCACTCCATTCACCATTGGGAAGTTTAACTAAACGGTAAATATCGCGACCACCAAAACCGCCTTCGCGATCCGAGGAGAAATATTTGTATTTTCCATCAGGGCTCACCGTCATGTGCGGTTCCCAGGCATCGGTGTTGACACCTTCGGTTTCGACGGGTTGCAATGTTTTAAATTTACTATCTTCAAATTCGGAATAGAAAATGTCGCCATTACCGGCATCGTCCTTGTATAAATAAATCACGCGCTCATCGGTACTAACGGCGACAGTTGCTTCGTTGCGTTCAACAGTACAAAGGTCGAGTAACTCAGGTTCACTCCAAACACCTTGACGCTCGTGATATGAAACGTAGACGTCCTCCAGGTACTGGTTTTTATACGGTTCCTTATAGTCTTTATTCGATTCATCCTCCCGCAACCTTCTGGAAGTAAAATACAGGGCTCCACCATCGAGGGACACAATAGGAGAATAATCCGGAGCTTTGGAATTAATTGTTTCTCCGAGGTTAACAATTTCATAGTCGCGTGGATTTTTTAGAAACTCTTCGGCCACATCACACTGTTTGAGCATTAGCTCTGCTTCTTCAACAACTTCTGACCCTTTCGGCGGATTTTCCAGAAATGTCTCGTAGTTCGCTACAGCTTTTTCAATGTCAGCACCCAAATGATGACATCTACCCAAATAAAAATAGCTCTCCAATGGTGCATCGTCTTCACCAGGAGACATTAAATCGTAGTTTTTTGTCACTTTTTCGATGGATTTCTCCAGATATGGTATCGCCCGGGAATAGTCACTTACGGAATGGAATAAAGCATATCCCTTTCTGTAGTTGTAATTGGCATTTTCTGGTTGTTTTTTAAGCAGCTCATCAATAACCATGAGGGATTGATGGTAATATCCGTCCATCAACATGAGCGTATTTTTACGAACCATTTCGCGTTCGTCCGCCGTTTCTAAAAACATTTCGACTTCTTCATCCGTCATTTGAGAGTAGGTAACGCCGGAGAGTAAAAAAGTAAATACCAGTAAAAGACTAAAATTTTTCATGCCGTAAAAATAAATAATCTCGTTTAAAATTCATTAAACGAGATTATTAAGTTTTAAAAAATCATATTTTAAAGTTGTGTTTCGGGATCAAAAGCTTCCAGATATTCAGCGACCCGCTTAACAAACATACCACCTAAGGCCCCATCAACAACGCGATGGTCGTATGAATGCGAGAGGTACATTTTGTAACGAATACCAATGAAATCACCGTCTTTCGTTTCGATCACAGCCGGAACTTTTCGGATAGCACCCGTAGCCATAATCGCGACTTGCGGCTGATTAATGATGGGCGTACCCATAACGTTACCAAAAGTTCCAACATTCGTCAATGTATATGTTCCTCCCTGTATGTCATCTGAGGAAAGTTTGTTTTCGCGAGCGTTGCGCGCCAATTCATTGACTTTTTTAGCCAATCCATACAAATTGAGACGATCTGCCTGTTTGATCACGGGAACAATTAAGTTGCCCGACGGAAGAGCAGCAGCCATTCCGATATTGATGTCTTTGCGCTGGATGATTTTATCACCGTCCACACTAATGTTGATGCGCGGGAAATCTTTGATCGCTTTCGCCACAGCTTCAACGAATACTGGTGTAAAGGTGAAGTTTTCTCCTTCTTTTTCTTTAAAGTCGCCTTTTATTTTATTTCTCCAGTTCCAGATTTCCGTAACATCCGCTTCCACAAATGAAGTGACGTGTGGAGAAGTCTGCTTAGAGGTAACCATGTGATCGGCGATCATTTTGCGCATGCGATCCATCTCAACAATTTCATCTCCTGGCATAGCCGGAACTTTTGAAGGTGCCGGTTGTTTTTTCGCAACGGGTTCTTCTCTGGAAGAAGTTGTTTCTTGAGGCTGAGGAGCCGCTGCAGGTTGTGCCGTTTTACCATTTTTGCGATCTTCCAGGAATCCGAGAACATCTTTTTTGGTCACGCGACCATTCTGACCAGAACCGTCAATAGATTCCAGTTCGTCCATAGAAATGTTTTCTTTAGATGCAATGCTGCGAACGAGTGGCGAGTAAAATTTACCGCTGGGACCATTTTTGTCAATATCACCAGCATTACCGCCCTCGAGCATTTCCGTTCCCGGAATGTCAGAAGTATCTGCAACAGGTGCAGGCGAACTCTTGGTGTCTTCTGAAGCTCCGCTGTCCGCGCTTTCGGATTGATCAGATTCGGGCGCGTCGCCGTCCGTAGCAATGACAGCAATGACATCTCCCACTTGTGCAACTTCGTCAACATCAAAAAGGATTTTGCTGACCGTTCCTTCGACCTCCGAAGGGAGTTCATTGTCAACTTTGTCGGTAGCAACTTCTACCAATGGTTCGTCCATTTCCACCGTATCGCCCACATTTTTCAACCAATTGGTGATCGTGGCTTCGGTTACACTTTCCCCCATTTTTGGGAGTCGAATTTCTACTTGTGACATATCTTTATTTACGTATTATAATCAGAATTCAGATGCACAAAAATAAGGGAAAATTCCGTTAATACAAGTGATTGATAGTGTTTATCGGTCTAATTTGTCCCAATTGCGATAGAGTATTTGAAGGTCTGTCAAAATGGAATAATCCCGCGCGTAAATCAGGTTTAGTTTAGCATTGAGGGTTTGGTCTTCGTTGTCGGAATGGTGAAGTGTTGGCGTCAAAATCCCTTCCCTGATCTGAGGAAGCCGCAAATTGCGCTCATCCAGGCCCGCCGCATAGCCGACGAAGGATTTTTGCCCGGTAAATACCTGCCAGACATTCTTATACCATCCTGCTTTGGAGGTATAGGACCATATCAAAAAGGGGCTGAACAAGAGTAACAGGAATGCGATTCCGAAATCAAAGGCTCGCTTGTTCCGTTTACTGGATTTGGTCGAAATGTTATCGATTTCCATGAGATATAAATCTCCCGAACTGTCCACTGAATTGCTTCCTATAAGGTACATGCTTTCGGGCTGAGCGATTTTAAATTCAAGCACTTCTGAGGAGATGCGCGACATCCAGTGTATGATTTTTTCTGCCGGCGTATTCTTTGCACAAAATATGATCTCGTCAATGGAATGAATGTGGACGATTTGATCCAGCTGATTTAATGAACCCGTATAGTTCTCGGGTACGACAGTATCAGGTGTGACCTGGTGAATGGTATGAACTTTTTGAGGTGTGTTTTTGAGAATTTGCGCCACGCGCTGTGCTTCATCCTGATGACCTACAATCGCAAAATTCTTCGACTTAATGCCTGAAAGATCAAATTTTTGTTTCAAAGTGAAATGGAGAAGGACGCGCGACAGGAGGTAGTAGACCAAAACACCACCCATCCCCAACAATATGAATAAGCGGGAGAACTGAACACTTTTGGGAAGAAGTGCATAGACGATTAGAATGACTACCGTTCCCAGTATGCTTCCCTTAAAAAAGGACTTTAACTTAATCGGATAGTCGTAGCCGCTTGAGAATACGGTTGCCAGAATCCATGTTAGTGCATAACCAGGAATGGCGTACCAAAGCACTTCACGGGGGAATTCGATATGTTCCTGTTTCCAGAAAAATGTTAAAAAGTACAACCCCGTAACCAACACGGCGAAATCAAATAACGGGAGCATAAGCCGCTTTACAAGTCTCGCCAGCAGCGCCAGTGATGCTCGAAAATAAATGGCCATGTTAATGAAGAACGAAAACAACCGCGCTTTTTTCTGGCTAAAATGTTTTTGTGCGAAGATGACCATCGCCCGATAAAAAACGAAGACGTAATTAATACTACTTTTTTTTGTACTCTCACCTTTGTAGTGAATGATTTGTGTCTTCGGGAAATAATAGTTTTTATATCCACCTTCAATAATTCGGTAGGACAGGTCGATGTCCTCTCCATACATGAAAAATGCTTCGTCGAGCAGCCCTACTTTCTCCAGTGCTTTTTTGCGCATAAACATATAGGCGCCACTGAGAATTTCAATTTCGTTGACTTCGTGTTCGTCGAGATATCCCATGTGGTATTTTCCAAAAACCCGGCTTTTCGGAAACAAACGGGACAACCCAAATATTTTATAAAACGCTACGGCTGGAGTAGGGAGTCCCCTTTTACTCTCGGGCAGGAAATTCCCTTTTCCATCGATCATCCGCACGCCGAGTCCACCCGCTTCGGGTTGTTCATCCATAAATGTGATACATTGCTGAAAGGTATCCTCTTCGACAACCGTGTCGGGGTTTAAAAGTAGAATATATTCGCCTTTTGCACGCATCATAGCCTGATTGTTCGCCTTTGAAAAACCGACGTTGGCCGTATTGGCGATGAGTTCTACGGAAGGGAATCGCTCTTCAATCATATCGATAGAACCGTCAATGGAGTTGTTGTCCACGACAAATACCTCGCCATCAATCCCTTCGAGCGCGCGGTACACGGAGTTGAGGCATTGTTCCAGGAAATAAGCAACATTATAGTTGACAATGACAATCGATATTTTTTTGGATGTGGATTCCAAGCTTATTGAATGAGTTTGGCGTCGACCAGAAAGTTCGTGTACACGTTGATTTCGACATCTTCGCTGATGATCTCATCTGTCGTGGAAGCAATCCGAATAGAAAACTCTTCTTTTTTAATGTAGGCTTGTAAATCAGTGCCTGTCATTTCGCAATGGATTTCATCGTCCACTCCGTCAGCTATGTCATAACGGTAAGCGACGCGCTCTTCTGGTAGTGAGGATGCGTTAATGAAAATGTCAATGTCGTTGAGAAAAGAAAACGTTTCTTCAGGTGGGTCTGTAATCGTCAAAACGAGTTTTTCGAGCACTATTTTTTCTATACGCTCTTTATTTGTGTTGTTGATTGCAAAACTTTCAGAGGAATTTGTTGTCTGTTCCGGAGTGTTTACATCAAAAGGCGTACTGATGGGAATCGAAGAGGGGATCACCACTTTTGAGTCGTAGTCCATCTCAAACTGGGTCGTCTTGTTTTTACATCCAGCAACGAGAACGATCAACATTAAAAGTGCAATTTGTTTCATCATGACTCTCTAACGTTGAGCGATACAAGATATTTCAAGCGGGGCATCCAGCGGTAGCTTTTTGACCTCAATTGTTTCGCGTGCAGGTGGATCTTCCTGAAAATAAGTTTCGTAAATTCGATTGACAGCGGTGAAATCATCCAGCGATTTCAGGAATATAGAACATTTAACAACATCTGACATTTCAAAACCAGCGTGTTGAACGAGCGCTTCGATATTGTGCATGACCTGTTCGGTAGCCGTACTGATATTGTCAAAGCGTTTTTCACTAGTAAACGGATCGAGCGGTATTTGACCACTTACGTACAACGTGTCATTTTTGACCACGGCCTGGCTGTATGGCCCTAACGGTTTTGGCGCTTTCGGTATTGTTATCGTTTTTTTCATTTCGTTTTCTCTTTGCACAAGTTTAATAAATTTGCATGAAAAAATAAGTTGAAGATCCTATTAATCGATAACTATGATTCCTTTACCTATAATTTGCTCCACTATCTGGAGGCGAAAGGACACGTTGAGGTAGAGGTATGGCGCAATGATGCAATTGATTTCACTACGGTACATCAATTTCATGCAGTCGTTATTTCTCCGGGACCGGGCCAACCCCGGGAAGCGGGTCAACTCATGGATTTCATTGCTGAACTGGATGTTGCAATGCCCGTTTTAGCTGTCTGCCTGGGAATGCAGGCTTATGCTTTGCAAACAGGCGGTTCGATCTATAATCTGGAGCGCATTCATCACGGGCAATCCGTTCAGTGCGTCATCGACACAGCATCTGCGCTATTTCGGGGGTTACCTGGTAAGATCGAAGTTGGACTGTACCACAGCTGGGCGGTTGATCACGTCGACAAAGCATGGAAAGTAATCGCTACATCTTCGGAAGATGTTTTAATGGGGATTCAACACGAAGAAAAACCTATCTATGCCGTGCAATTTCATCCCGAGTCAGTACTCACACCACACGGACAAAGGATGATTGATAACTTTCTGGAGGTTTGTAGGACTTCCATCTGAGTTCATCAAGAAAAAATAAAGGAATAAAAAAAAACGCTACTGCCGGAGCAATAGCGTTTTTAATGCGGATTGTTGTTTTTTATTCGACGTTAAATTTATCGTCTTCAATGTCTACATTGACTTCAATATTCTTAACCGTAGATTCAATAGTAGTTGAACCTATGATCTGAATGATTTTGTGCGCGAAGAGCACGCGTTTGTGTTTATGAAAATCTTTGTATTTTGCCGAAATGGTCTGAACGTCGTCGCCATTGACCTCTACTTTTTCCGTATGTTCTTTCATGAACGATGAGGTGTTGTAAAAGGCGCGCGTGGTAGATTCTCCCTGCGTATATTCGATCACGTAGTAATCATTTCCGTTCAAACTGTCCAGCCCGAGTAACTCGAAGTTGCTCGTATCTTTCATGAGACCAAGTTCGGGGATAATTCCAGCCGTTTTTTTCTTATCCTGAATTTTTTCATCAGAGTAATAAGTGGTGTCCTTACCTCCTGTTTGGTTCATGGTGATGGCCATTCCTTTTTTACCGTTGAAGACTTGTTTTTGAACTTCCATTCCACTTACCTGCATAGAACTGAATTCTTTGTTCGGTTCCGCGTAATATTGTTTAGCAGTCATTTTCATGGGTGAGCCCTGAGGTTCCACTTCAACCGTTTTTTTCAAGTTTTTAATCCGGCCAATTCTCCGTTTCGCCTGTCTGATATTTCTGCTTTCAGTGATGGCGATCAGGTGCTCTTCCAGCACTTTTTGGGGCGCGAGATCAGCAGCTCTGTATTCTTTTTGTTTAGAAGGATTTCCAAACGCATCAAAAACTTCAATTTCTCCATCGGCATCGAATTGTTTGATTTTGTCCAATACCTCGGAACTCCCCACGACAATTATATTCATGTTGTTGGGAGTGAAATGCTCTTGAGCGGTTTTTAACACATCCTCTTTATCAACTGCATTGAGTTTTTTCAGGTACGTTTGATAATAATCAGAGGGAAGGTCATTGCGAAATATATTTAATGCAAAATTGGCAATTGTCCGCGGTGATTCCAGACTTCGTGCAAAACTACCCGACAGTGAAGACTTGTTGAGGGTAAGTTCTTCATCGTTCACAGGCTCTTCTGTAATGCGTTGAAATTCGTACAAGAATTGCGTGATTGCTGAATCCGTCACCTCATTCCTGAAGTTTCCGGAAGCGGAAAGCCAGCTTCCTTCTCTGTTTACATTTAATCGCGAATAAGCGCCGTATGTGTAGGCTTTATCTTCCCGCAGATTTTGCATGAGTCGCGTACCGAAACCGCCACCTCCGAAGAGCTTGTTCAACACGCGCATTTTGATCTGATCGGGATGCCCCGGCGTCATTTTCAGTGGGAAAGCAACATTGATAACGGATTGTACGGCACCCTGCTTTTCGACAAATATGACGCGATTCCCTTTTGGTTCATACCCTTTGGAGTACTCTTCCTCGAACGGAACGCCACCTTCCCATTTTCCGAAGCGTTCATTGGCAATTTTTTCAGCTTTTTTGCGATCGATATCGCCGACAATAACGAGGTAGCTCCCCGCTGGTGTAAATTGTTTTTTAAATAATCCGACTAAATCTTTGCGTTGAATATTTTCCAGTGAAGATTCGGTCATGATTTCACCATAAGGATGATTTTCGGGGAAAATTGCTTTGGACATCGCATTTTTCGCCATTTCATCCGGGTTTGTTTTCACGGAAAGCAAATTTGACTCGTATTGCTTTTTGATACGCTCGAATTCATCTTTGGGGAAATTGGCATTCTTCATGACGTCAGTCATTAACTCGAGACCTTTGTCCATGTGCTTGGTCAAACAACTGAGGTAGATATTCGAACTGCTCGCTCCGAGAGAAGCGCCGATAAAGTCTTTTTCCTGATCCAATTCATCTTTAGAGCGATTGGATGTTCCAGAAAGCAACATGTCTCCCATAAATTCAGCTAATCCCGCTTTATCTCCTTCTAAACGAGGGTCAGAACCCATGACGAGATTAAAGGAAACCTTCGGGATGTCGTGATTAGAAGAAAGGATGACCTTCATTCCATTGTCGAGGTTAAAAATTTCGGGATCCGCAATATTAATTTCAGGAGCGGGACCAGGTTCGGGGACTTGCGACCGATCGATTTGACCAAACGCAATCAATGCCGAATAAAGAAATGCTATTGATGTGATTAATTTTTTCATTTTCGTAAATTTATAATGCTTGAATATTCTATCTATTTGCTCTCGTTATCTTTTGGGAGGTAGTAAAGTACAACGCGGGCATCTTCTTTTAAGTATTTCTTAGCTACTCGCTGAAGGTCTTCGCGCGTGATATCCTCGTACTGATTCAATTCCTCGTTGATGCGATTGGTGTTGTCAAAGTAAACGTAATTATTCGCGAGGCTCTCTGCTTTACCAGCTACCGAACTACTCGAAGAATAAAAGCGGTTTTCGAATTGGTTTTTAACCTTCGTAAATTCAGTTTCGCTCACTAAGCTTGTCTGAACTTTCTCAATTTCTTTGTCGATAGCCATGCGGAGCGAGTCGACCGGTACATCTTTTGCGGCAATTCCTGCGATAGTTGCCATGCCCGGATCTTCCAGCGGAAAGGCGAAAGAAAAAGCACTCACGGCGAGTTCCTGATTCTCGACAATTTCCTTGTTGAGTCGCGCACTCGAACCTCCCGAGAGGATGGTGTTGAGCATCTCCATCGCCTTGGCATCTTCTGAATCCTGAGCCGGAGAATGGTACCCGAGAAATACGGCGGGCAACTGAATGTCATCGTACACTGTATCGACCATTTCTTTTTCGAGCGCGGGCTCTTCGACAGAAGGTCGCGGAATTTCTACCGCTTTATTAGCATATTCGGCGATGAGTACTTTTCCTTCATCTGAACTTTCGGTGAAAAACTGATCTTCATCAAACAGATCTTTCGAATGGTCATATTTTTCCTGAAACTCGTCTTCACTCAGACTAATATAGTCGCGGTAAAGATTGATCGCCTGCCCCTTTGGTATCGTTCCATAATACTTGTCGATCATTTTTTTTGTTTCTTCAATGTCAATATCACCGGCAATTGAAAGTGTAGCATTCGAAGGCACGTAAAATGTACGGTAAAAATTGACGTAATCTTTTTCCTGAGCGGCATCCAGATGCTCCATGTATCCGATCGGCGTCCAGCTGTAAGGGTGCTTTTGAAATAATCGATCAAACATTTCCGCCATAAATGAACCGTAGGGTTGATTGTCTACCCGTTGGCGCTTCTCTTCTTTTACCACTTCGCGCTGTGTTTCAATCCCTTTGTTGTCCACTTTGGCGTGTAATAAACGTTCTGATTCTAACCACAACCCCAGTTCGATCTGATTGGAAGGAAATATTTCGTAATAATAAGTGCGGTCCTGCGATGTGTTGGCATTCAATGTTCCGCCATTGCGCTCTACATATTTGTCGAATTCGCCGCGATCTATATTTTGACTGCCTTCGAACATGAGGTGCTCAAAAAAGTGGGCAAATCCCGTTCTGTCGGCTTTTTCATTCTTTGAACCTACGTGATACATGATCGATACCGCCACAATCGGCGTACTCTTGTCTTCATGCAATATCACGTGCATACCGTTGTCGAGATCGTATTCTACAAAGTCGATTTTGCGCTCTTGCGCTTGTGCTAAAAACCCACAGGATATTGTGAGTAATGCCAGGAAAATTCGTTTCATTTTCAAAATTTTAATTTGAGCATAAAGAAACGAAAGATTTTTTGATTGTACATCAATGAGTAGGACTAACGGAAAAAATAGCGATTGAAGGGCATAAAACTGAGGTGGAGAAATTTCGACAGAAGAGTGGGGCTCAGATTATGTATCGAATCGGGGGATAATAGAATGTGTATTGTTGTTTTGCCGTAACAAAGTGGTCTGTCGAAGGATTAAACTTATTGATTTTCATCCGCGCATATTGCTCGTGATTTTTTACTTTCGTGGAAAACTATGACGAAATGCGAAGCACTGCTCTCTTTTTTTTATTGATTTTGATGGTGAGTTTTAATCTTAAAGCTAAAGACACGCTCATCATCGGCTATAGTCAATCGGCACCTTTTCTCTTTGAGAAAAATGATAAATTGCAGGGGCCGCTCTTCTGGCTGTGGTCCAATGTCAGTGATGAGAGTGATATTGTATCCATTTACAAAAAAACGCCTTCTGAAAAGTTGTTGGAATGGCTCGAAGAGGGGCGCATTGATGTATCCCTTTATCCGTTGACGATCACGAGCGAACGCGCAGAGAAGATTGATTTTACGGCGCCTTATTATCTGGCACATTCCGGTGTGATGGAGCGCACGTATGGAACCTGGGATAAGGCAAAAAAGTTTTTGAGTTCATTTTTTTCGCTGAATTTTTTTCGCGCGCTGCTGGCCTTGTTTTTTATCATTCTGATTTTTGGTTTTTTTGCGTGGTTATTTGAACGCAAAAACAATAAAGAAGAGTTTGGCGGAGGTTTGAGTGGTTTGTGGAGTGGTTTCTGGTGGTCGGCAGTGACCATGACGACGGTGGGCTATGGCGATAAGTCGCCCCGCACGACGGGTGGAAGAATCGTCGCGCTCATCTGGATGTTTACTGCCGTGATGATTGTGTCGGGTTTCACTGCGAGTATTGCCTCATCGCTGACATTGACGGAAATTGAGTCCGATTCGAGTTCCATTGGACGTTATAAAGACAAACGAGTAGGTACTGTGCGCAATTCGAGTACATTGCGATGGATGAACGATAACTTTTTTAACAATCAAGTGTTGTATGACCGCAAGGAACAGTTGATTGAAGCTTTCAGAAATGAAGAGGTCGATGCCGTGTTTTACGATGTTCCGCTTTTGAAAGAACTCATTCGTCAAGAAGGAACACAGGATTTTAAAGTCCTCCCGATACGATTTAATCCACAGTTTTATGCTTTTGCGTTGAACCAGGATTTGCCCAATGGCCTAAAGAAGAAAATAAGTACAACGATGCTGGAGCTCACAGAAAATCTCGAGTGGGATGTCGTGCTCTCAGAATATGGGTTGAAGCGCAGGTAAACGGATCGAGAATAACAGAGAAAATCCACCAGGACGAAAACTTCGGATAATGGAGTTCATCACCAGCTGATTTTCTCTGCTATTTCAGTTATATATGTGTCTTTGTTTCAGCTTCAATCTCGATTTCAAAACCTTCGTCTTGAGAACCGATCAATTCGTTTATCAGAACGAACTTTGTATTATTAAGACAATCAGAAATAAAATTGCTTAATGTTTTTGAAGTTTGCCAATGAGTTTGGTCAAACTGCTTTTTAGCTTTTGTGAGGCACCGCTGATCGCTTTTTCGATCGTATCGTCGTAGCTCGTTACAACCACCGGTTTCAACCCTTCAGGGCGCGCCTCCAGAACACATTTTTTGTCCCGCTCGCCGGATTTATCGCCATTTTCATCTGACAGGTGCACTTCAATTCGCGTCAATCGATCTTCAAATCGTTCTAAATTTTCATTGAGCTTACCAGTAAAGTAGTTTTCGATGCGTTCTTTACCTTCTATGTTTTTGTCTGTGTTAAATTGTATTTCCATAAATATTGATTTGTGAGTGATGCAACACTCCATTTAAAATTTTGTTTAAACTAAAGATAGTGAAATATTTCATTATACTGGTGAGATCACAGCTATTTTAAGAAAAATTAATAGAAGAAACCGGAAGGTGAGTCAGTGGATTGAATTTAGTGATTTCCGCGGAATCGGTTGACAATATGATTACGGTGATTACCGGATCGGTTATTGTCAATTATTTACAGCTGTAAATGTGGTTTTTACGACGTGTCGCCTTCATCATCGTTCGATTTGTCGAGCGAAACACCTTGAAGTGATTTAAAAATGAAATCATAAGTTGTTCCGGTCGCACTTTTATCGAGTTGGAAATCGCCTTCCAACTGATCGGTAAAGATTTCGATGAGGGAGGATCCAAAATAATCACTGGACGTATTTTCTTTCCAATTTCCATTGTCAGAATAGGTCAGCGCAATTCCAATTTTATCTGATTGTTTTACATTAATAGTAATGAGTGGCTCATCCTGACTGTCAAAGGCGTACTTGACGCTGTTGGTAATGAGTTCATTTAAAATGAGCGCCAGTGGCACAATGCGTTCCATGTTAATCAAAATGCGATCTCCTGTTATTTCAATTTCCGGTTGTTTGTCCTGGTCAAATTGTGCGCAGATATCCTGATAGAGCGAATGGATGTATTCGCGCAGTTGCACCTTGTTGACGTCGGGAGATTTGTAAATACGATCGTGCACCAAAGCAATAGTTTTGATGCGTTCGACGGCCTCTTTCAGTGTTTTTGATGCAATTTGGTCTTTTACGATATCCGATTGCAGGCGCATCATACTCGAAACGATTTGCAGATTGTTCTTTACGCGATGATGAATTTCCTGCAGCAGAACTTTCTTCTCTTCATCTTTCTGCTTGATTGCAACCAGAGATTCCTTGAGCTGCTGTTCAGTGATTCTCTTGCGCTTGATAATTTTTCGCATGACGCGGTTCCAGTAATAAAGGATACACAAACAAACGACGATTGAGGAAATAATAATGACAAGCCAGATAAAAAATTGACTGGAAAACGTGGTGCCACTTTCCTCAGTGATCCATTTTTTTCGAATTTCATGTTTTTGGTGAGCGGGGATGCTCATGAGAATTTTATCAACTATGTCGCGAAAGGTTTTATATTCCGGATTGACTGCCAGACCGATTTCAGTATTGTCAAACGGCGTGACACCAGCGATTTGAAGTTGCGAATAACCGTAGTGATTGAAGTAATACTTGACGACATTCAGGTTCCCGATAAATGCGGTGGTCTTACCACTCAGCACATCGTCTAAACAAGCAGCGATATCCTTTTTTTTCTTGATGTTTATTGCGGGGAAGCGGCGGTTTATTAATTCAATGGAATAATAATTTTTGGAAAGTGAAATCGTTTCACCGCCCAGGTCTTCCAGCGTGCCGTAATACGGACCTTCTTTTTTTGTAACGATGACGAGTGGATCAGAAATATATGGTTTGGAAAACAGGAAATTTTCCTTGCGGTTCGGTGTGATCGCGCATGACGGGACAATTTTGATCGTTCCATTTAACAGTCCATCCATCGATTCATTCCAGGTGAGGTCGGGAAGGGGCTGCATGTCAATACCTGTTTTCTCTTCGATGATTTCCACGTATTCACCCACAATGCCAGCATATTCGCCGTCTTCGTAAAGTTCGTAGGGTTCCCATCGCGGTTCGTACCCAAACTGTACGACAGGATGGTTCTCAATCCAGTGCTTTTCTTTAGCAGTGAATTCAATATCCTGTGCCTGGGTGCGGGAGGCGAACAAGAGTGTAAAGCCAACCAAACTGTATACAAGGTGCTTAATCAATTGTTTTTGTGTTAATTATCCCTACATATTTACGCATAATTCTTCAATAATCAAAGGGATGAAATAAAAAAGATAGCGGACTGACGTAAATATGCTGAAATGACGTCTGTTATTCAGTTTTCGTGATCAAATTTTATGAACGCTCTCCCGCAAGTGATGTTCAGTTTAGATCGAACTCATCTTCATTGAATTATTTTAAGCGCTATTTATGCTTATTGAACGTAGATTCGAACGGCAGCCGCTGAATAATCGAACGCCCTAAAGTCAGTTCGTCAGCATAGTGAAGTTCTGTACCGACGGCAACGCCCCTCGACAATGTGGTGATGTTTTCAACGTGCGGGGACAGTTTTTTATACAGGTAAAAGTTTGTTGTGTCACCTTCCATGGTAGCGCTCAGCGCAAAAATAATTTCCTCGATTTTGCCTTCTTCTGCCTTTTTGATGAGGTTGGGGACATTGAGTTCATCGGGTCCTTTGCCTTCCATGGGCGAAATGACGCCTCCAAGTACGTGATAGATGCCGCGATAACTCCCTGTAGACTCAATGGCTAAGATGTCGCGCATATCTTCGACTACACAAACGAGTTGTTGTTCCCGGGCAGGATTTGCACAAATTTTACAGATTTTTTCATCGCTGATGTTTCCGCAGCTTTGGCAAAAACTAATGTTTGATTTCATGGCTGTAAAGGCGTTAGAAAACCGTTCGATTTCTTCCGGAGATCGATGTAATAAGTCTATAGCAAGGCGCAAGGCACTGCGTTTTCCAATACTGGGCAAAGAAGCCAACTGCTCAACTGCCTCTGTGAGATATTTCGAAGGTAAATCCACGATACAAATGTAGGATACATATTTCAAATGGTCTCATTCTTTTGTCCGGTTTTCAATGTAATTTTAATAAATTGTTATCGCGTGGAATGATTTCCTTAAATTTGTAGCATGTTGATGTCGTTAAATAACGGGTGTAATATTCCTGCGGAAAAATTGCCCTTTGAACTTTTCGGGCTTTGTCTGCAAGAGCCTATGGCCTGGGTGACGAACTGGATTGTTGCCGCAACGGCTTTTATACTCTATTTTCGTTTTAAACCAGTTGAAAATGATTTTCAAAAACACTGGAAATTGTTTTACCTTTATTTCGGACTGAGTACATTCTTCAGTGCCTTTGGTCACGTATTCTTTATGTATTTTGGCGTTTTTGGTAAATATCCCACGTGGATTCTGGGAATGATTGGCGCCTACCATGCTGGAACGGCTATGATCAGTTTAAATATACTTAAAGGTCGTCTCCGGCAAACCCTAAAATTTATTTTGTCGGCGAAACTTATCGTATTGATGGTGCTGGCTCTTGCGTTGCAAAATTTTGTGTTCGTTATGGCTGATGCGACGCTCACCTATTTGGTTTTCTGTCTCGGGCTCGGCATCTATTACTGGCGAAAGGGTGTTAAATCTTTTAAATTTACGGTAATTGCCGTCCTGATTTTATTTCCCTCCATATTTATTTTTACGCTGCAGTTTAATCCCCACATTTGGTTTAATAAGGACGATTTGAGCCATGTATTAATGGCTATGACAATAGTTTTCTTTTATTTAGGTGTTTCCAGGCTCAATGAAATTGAATTGGAAAGAATTGTATCCTTAAATAAACTGAAATATGTCAGCAAACAATAACTCCATAAATATAAAAAACAAGCGTGCGCGGTTCGAATACGAACTGTTGGATAAATATGTGGCAGGTATTCAATTGGGCGGTACGGAAATCAAGAGTATTCGGCTGGGGAAAGCCAGTATTCAGGAGGCATTTTGCGTGATCGAAGAGGGTGAGGTTTACATTCGAAATATGTACATCAAAGAATATGAGAACGCCTCTTTTTATCAGCACAATCCGAAATCAGATCGAAAATTACTGCTCAATAAAAAAGAAATCAACAAGCTGGAAAAAAAGATGAATACGAAGGGGTTCACGATTGTTCCGCTCCGGATGTTTGTCAATAAAAAAGGATTGGCGAAATTGGAAATCGCGTTGGCAAAAGGTAAAAAACTTTATGATAAACGTCAGGATCTAAAGGAGAAAGACGATAAACGCGCCATGGACCGCATCAAAAAATCATTTTAGGAAGTTTCGCTGGTATGGGAGAATTACTCGACTATTTACTTCCGGTTTCGATCGGTATAATGATGTTTGGTATCGGTCTTAACCTGGAATGGAAGGATTTTAAACGCGTTTTCACTGCTCCGAAAGCTATTTTGTTCGGATTATTCGGGCAAATAGTGCTGTTGCCACTCGTCGGATTTGCCATAGCCTTTTTATTTCCCATTCCACCGATCTATAAATTGGGGATTGTACTGATCGCGGCCTGCCCGGGTGGAACATCCTCCAATATTCTCACCTATATGCTCAAAGGAAGGGTGGCGCTTTCAGTTTCGATGACCGCATTTAACAGTTTTATTATCGTATTGACGATACCATTCGTGCTCGATATTGGCTTGTCGACATTTTTGGGTGAAAATCAACAGATTAATCTTTCTATCGGTCAAACGCTGGGAGAGGTGATTTATACTGTTTTGATACCGGTGAGTGCAGGAAGCTTGGTGCACCATTATTTTTGGGAATCGATTAAAGGAATAAAATCATCACTGCGATATATCCTCCCGGGACTGTTATTTGCCGTTTTTTCACTGGTGTTGTTAGAAGAACAGGGGAATGGTGACAAGTCTTTGATGCAATACTGGGATTTATTTATTCCGGCTCTACTCTTGAATGTGGCGGTGCTGTTTATTGGTTATTTTACTTCTGGCTGGATAGGGATTAATCACGACGGAAAGTACACCATTGCCATTGAGATGGGGTTGCAGAATTCAGCACTGGCGATATTTTTGGCCAATAACGTGGTAAAAGTCGATAATCTTTCGGTAATTGCCGTGCTTTATGGTGGATTTTCATTCTTTTCAACCCTTTTGATTGCCTATGCGATGAAACATTGGATGCGACCAAAAAAAGACGCCGGATAAAAATCCGACGCCCTTTAAGTGTGGAGTGCAGTTAGATGCGCTGCAAAGTTAACAGCTCTATTTTAATGCTGCAATAATTTTATCCGCTAATTCTACACCAATTCTCGCCTGCGCTTCTACAGTTGCAGCTCCAATGTGCGGAGTACACGCTATTTGAGGGTGTTGGAGAAGATCTTTCCGCGGTGTGGGTTCGTTTTCGTAAACGTCCAGTGCGATACTCGCAACTTTTCCATCGTTCAGTGCTTTGATTAATGCATCTTCGTCAATAACACCGCCGCGCGCTGCATTCACGATGCGCACACCAGGTTTCATTTTCGAAAATGCTTCCTCATCAATTACTGCGCTGCCATCTTCCTGTTTCGGAACGTGGAGTGAAATAAAGTCAGCTGCGGACAATTGTGCGTTGAGATCCGTAGTTGCTTTTACCGTTACCGAAACATCGCCGGCACCTTCAATGTGAATCGGAATATTCACTTCTTTGGCCGTGCGATTGATGGCAATAACTTTCATACCTGCTCCGATGGCATATTGTGCCAAACTTTGACCAATCCGGCCAAATCCGACAATTAAGAGCGTCTTTCCGCGCAATTCTACACCTTTAGCATATTTTTTTTTGAGTTGCTTGAAAGCCGTATTTCCTTGTTGCGGCATCTCTTTGAAAGCGTCGAAAGTAGTTCGCGCCACTGAGAAAAGATTGCCCATCACGAGTTCTGCTACGGATTGCGAGGAAGCAGCGGGCGTATTTTCTACAGTTATTCCTTTCCCGCGGGCATATTCGACATCGATGTTGTCCATCCCTACGCCACCGCGACCGATAAATTTCAGTCCGGGACACTGATCGATAAGATCTTTGCGGACCGTCGTTGCGGAGCGCACCAATAATCCCACATAATTTTCCTGGTTGATCGTCTCAATGAGTGCTTCCTGTGGAACTTTTTCAGTGGAGACTTCAAAACCATTCGATTCGAGTTTTTCGATTCCTTCAGCCGAAATTCCGTCGTTTGCTAATATCTTCATTGCTTGTTATTTGAGTGATTTTAAAATATCTACCAGTACCTGAACGCTCTCGATGGGAAGCGCGTTATACATGGAGGCGCGATATCCTCCCACCGACCGGTGACCTTTGAGGCCAATAATATTCGCTTCATTCCACATGCGGTCGAACTCCTCTTTTTTACTTTCATCGGTGAGGCGAAACGTCACGTTCATCATTGAACGGTCTTTTTCTGCTGTCGTTCCTTCAAAAAGCGGATTGCGATCTATTTCATCGTAGAGGAGCTTCGCCTTGGCATTGTTTTCTTTTTCTTTTGCGGGCACACCACCATTTGCCAGCAGGTGTTTGAGGTTGAGATTGGACACGTAAACTGAAAATACGGGAGGTGTATTGAACATACTGTCTTTTTTGGCGTGTGTTTCCAGGTTTAAATATGTAGGAATCGTTTCGAGACTTGAATTGCCGAGCACCTCATCTTTTACGATGTACAGTGTAGCTCCCGCCGGTCCCAGGTTCTTTTGTGCGCCTGCATAAATGAGGTCGAATTGCGAGACGTCAATTTCCTTTGAAAAAATATCTGACGACATGTCACAAACGAGCGGAACATCCGTTTTCGGAAAGGTCTTAAACTGCGTACCGGAAATGGTGTTGTTCGAGGTGAAATGCAAGAAATCAATGTCCGCCGGTATTTCAATATTATCGGGGATATAACTGAAATCAATATCTTTCGATGACGCTACTTCAACGACTTCCAGACCGGCATTTTTCGCTTCTTTGATCGCTTTTGTCGACCATGATCCGGTGTTAATATATCCCGCCTTTTTATGCTTACCGGCCATATTCATAGCGGCCATTAAAAATCCGAGACTCGCGCCTCCCTGTAAAAAGAGAACGGTGTAATTGTCGGGTACGTTGAGCGCTTTTTTGACATTTTCCCGCGCTTCCTGCATGACATTTACAAAATCCGGGCTCCTGTGAGAAATTTCCAGAATCGAGAGTCCGTTAAAATCTAAGACGCCGTTTGCAGCCTCTTTAAATACTTCCTGAGGTAATATGCAAGGACCTGCACCAAAATTATGTTTCATTTTCTTGTATTGTAAGGTTATAACTGAGTAACAAAGATGGTGAATTGTAATGAATAAGGCTTCGATTACAACTTTACCAAATTCTTAACATTGACGGCAACAAAAAAGCCGAAAGTTAATTCGGCTCCTCGTCAATTATTTGCTTTCCTTCTTTTCGTCTTTTTTGTCTGCTTTTGTCGTCTTGCTATCGGCCTTTTTCTTTGTGGTCGTCGACTTTTTAGCAGTGGTCGATTTTTTGGCGGTCGTTGACTTCGTTGCTTTTTTCGTCGTTGACTTTTTTGCCGTTGACTTTTTAGCTGTTGTCGTCTTTTTAGTACTCGCTTTCTTTGCCGTCGTTTTTTTCTTTGTTGCGGGCTTCTCGTCTTTTTTCTGTTCTCCTTCTTTCTTTGAGGTAGGGTAAGAAGAAGTGGTCTTTTTGGGACGAGATTTACCGTAAGACCCTCTGAATCGTTTTCCTTTTTTGCTTTTTACATCTCCTTTTCCCATGATATTGTATTTGTTTAAAAATTATATGTAAGGTTAAAGATATAAAAAATACTCAAATAGTAATCTGTCAGAAGAAAGGCATTCTGAAAATCGACGAAGATTTAGGGTGAGGAATGTATCACTTCTCTTGCTTTGAAGTGATGCGCCGGAGTAAATCTTTTTCAACGACCTCGGGATTTTTGATGATTTTTTTACACCAGTTAATCTTTAATTCAGTTTGTTCTGTCTCGCTGAGCAACCAGTTTTGAGGCTGAACTTTTTCGAGTTTTGCACGCAAAGCTTGCATACAAAGTGCTGCAGATACCGAAATATTAAAACTTTCTGTAAAACCGTACATTGGAATGCGAACAAACTGATCGGCCATATTCAGCGCTTTTTCCGATAATCCACTTTGTTCAGTACCGAAAAGCAGGGCTGTTGGTTGGTCGATATTCAGGTCCTGGAGTGTGACATCTTCAGCATGAGGTGTAGTGGCGACAATTCGATAGCCTTTAGATTTTAAATGGTCGATGCATTTGGTGGTGGGGTAGAGCGGGTCTGTATAATGATAGTGATCTACCCATTTCCCGGCACCCATGGCAATTTCCCGATTCATCTGGAAAGCGTTGTCTTTTTCCACGACGTGCATATCCTGAATGCCAAAACAATCGCACGATCGCATCACGGCACTGGCATTGTGTTCCTGATAAAGATTTTCGACAGCAATTGTGAGGTGGCGGGTGCGCTGAGCCGCTATTCGCTCGAATTTTTCGGCTTTTTCATCAGTGATGATCGTATAGAGCGCCTGAAGTAATTGATCTCTCATTAAAAAAAAGTATAAACCTAACTTGCAGTTGTATGAAAAACAGTAGTCAATTTTTACCATTACTGGTACCCTGACTACAGTTCATTTCGATCCATCGTTTTTATGACGCAAATTTTAGGTATGTACCAAAAAAAAGGGAGCACGAAGCTCCCTTCAACAAATTCGTTAAAACTAGTTTACAGACTTAGAAAGTTCTGCACCAGCTTTAAACTTCACAACATTTTTCGCTGCGATTTGAATTTCTTTACCTGTTTGAGGATTTCTTCCTGTTCTAGCTGAACGCTTAGAGATAGAGAAAGATCCAAATCCGATCAAAGAAAGGCGATCTCCTTTTTTCAACGTCTTTGTTGTTGCGTTAATAAATGCGTCTAAAGCTTTTTTAGAATCCGCTTTTGACAATCCAGAGTCAGAAGCCATCGCTTCAATCAATTCTGCTTTGTTCATAGTTTTGGTTTTTGTTTGTTAAAAAATTAATACTTGAACAAATATATAGGAATATCCGCCACAGCAAAGTGATTCAGCAAAAAAATATCATGAAATGTTGATAAAACTGTCAAAATGTGGAAAAGTACCCCTCAAATCGTCGGTTTTACAGCACTTTTTGAACATTTTTCCCTATTTCGTTTCTAAGTACTCTATGAACGGGTGGGGATAAACCCTGAGTTTTTATCGACGAATACCACTTTTTCATAAATTACTACTCAAGAGGTCAGTTTTATTTTAACTACTATATTGACGAAAAATTAATCAACTAACCGGTGGAGGATTGTCGTACGAATTACTTTCAATCTGGGGTTATAATTTCCCATTCTTCTGGATTGAAGCCCGTTAAGAATTGTGAGGACTTCATCTTTTTCTTGCCTTCTAACTGTACCTCATCGATGCGCAGTACGCCATCTTTCAGGCGCAAATATAATTCGTTGCTCTCGCTGAAGAATGCTGGCGATCCACCGTTGCGCTGCGACTCAATGGCGCTTTGGAATAATTTCAGGGATTTTTTCTTATTTCCACCACGGGATACCGCAAGCCATGCCGCGGGGTAGGGTGACAATCCTCTGATGAAATTGTGAACTTCACGAATACCTTTATTGAGGTCTATTCTGCAATCTTTCCTGAAGATCTTCGGTGCTGGTTTGAGATCGGACGAAAAGTCTTGTTGTTTTGTTTTGACACTGCCCTGACTGATTTTTTGAATCGTATCGACGAGCAAAGTTGCGCCCACGTTCATCATTTCATCGTGGAGCTCTCCGGCAGTCATGTTTTTTGGGATATCAATCCGACGTTGATCAATCATGTCTCCGGTATCTATTTTTTCATCGATAAAAAAGGTCGTCACTCCCGTTTCCTGCTCTCCGTTCATGATCGCCCAATTGATAGGAGCAGCTCCGCGATATTGAGGCAGTAATGAACCGTGCAGGTTAATCGTTCCTTTTGCGGGAAGACTCCACACGGCTTTTGGCAACATGCGAAAGGCGACAATGGCAAAGAGGTCAGCATTCAGGGATGAAAGTTGCTCAATAAATTGTTCGTCCTTCAGGTTATCTGGCTGCAAAACATTCAAGTCGTTTTCGACGGCGTATGTTTTCACTGCGCTTTGTTTGATCTTTTGCCCCCTTCCCGCAGGGCGATCAGGCGCGGTGACCACACCAACCACGTCAAAACCTGATTTGCAAATAGCATCGAGTGAAGCCACCGCAAATTCGGGCGTTCCCATAAATACAACCTTGAAGTCTTTCTTGTTACTCATCAGTACTCTTTTTTTCGCCAGTCAAAAAAACGCAAATATAAAACGGAAAACAAACCGATCGCACCGAAATAAATGTATTCGACACTCCAAATGGGATAAATGTGCCATTGCCATACCTTAATAAACAGATAAGCAAAGATAATGTAGAGTACAATCGCCGAGATTTCAATTATCATAGTTACGCGCGTATTTCCTGAACCGTTGATCGTTTGAAAATAAGGAGTGGTGAATCCAAAGATCAATATGGATCCAAAAACCATGCGGAGGACGTCGGCACTGTCACTCAAATACGCTTCTTTTGGATTGATCATACTGATTAACGCCTCGGGATAAAGTAGTGCACCATGAAAAATAAGCAATAAAAACAACATGGTCAGCAGCTGGATCCGCTGGATCGTCTGTGGAATTAATTTGGGCGCTCTCTGATCCATATATTGAGCAATATACGTTTTGGTGGTCGCTCCAAAACCGAAGATGGGTACAAAAGCTAAAAAATAGACAGCTCTGATATTTTGAGAAACCGTCAAATCGTAGGCACTCGTCTGCTCAATCCAGGTAAAAAAGACCGTCCAGGTTGCCAGCGCAAAGAAACCCTGAATCATTAACGGAAATCCGACGTGCAACAATCGTTTGATGTGTTGGATTTTTATGTCTATTACGGCGAAGAGCTGGTAGGTCTCGCGCTTTTTACTCGACAATAGCGCAATAATCAATACAAAAGCGGTAACTCCTTCAGCAATAACACTGGCCAAAGCTGCGCCTTCTATACCCATTGCAGGAACATCGCCAAATCCGAATATCAATAGTTTGTCCAGTAATATGTTGGTGCCGGCAAAGAGCGCCGTACTCAGCATGATAACCCAGGTCTTGCCAATAGCCATAAAAAAAGCGTTGAGGGAAAGCATGACCACACCTACAAAGAACCCGATGCTCCGAATGGATAGAAAAGCGACTTGTTCCTGTGCGATAGCGTCATATTTTGAATAGCCCAGCAACATATTGGGAACGACGAATTGAACGATCAGATAAAAGATCGCTGCGAAGAACAATAATGTCACCATATTCGATTGGAGGAAACCGTTGACTTTTTCTTTGAGATTCTGACCGATCCGGCGGGCCATAACGATCTGTCCGGCATCGCCGAGTCCTGTTAGTCCCATAAAAAGCGTGACGTAGATCAAACCTGCATTCCCGCTCGCGTCAAAACTAACGGTTGAATAGCGACTCAGGAATGAAGCGTCGGTAATCATCACGATCGACTGAATGAAAGTACCCAGCATTAGCGGAGCACTGATCGATAGAATTTTTCCATAGGAATTGGACAGCATCAAGTAACTTTTAAAATGAGTCCTTTGAGGTATTCTCCTTCCGGATGAAAGGCACTGACCGGGTGATCGGCAGGCTGGTGCAAGTGATAGAGGATTTGAACCGTTCTTCCCACCTTGATCGCTGCATTGATAACGGCTTTTTCAAATTGAAACGGATCGACGACCTGAGAACATGAAAAAGTGAAGATGGTTCCGCCCGGGTTGATTTGACGAATGGCATTGGCGTTCAGTCGCGTGTATGCTTTTATCGCTTGATGACGTTTGTTTTTATGTTTCGCAAAAGCGGGAGGATCCAATACAATCACATCGAATTTTTCTTCCAGATCATTCATGTATTTTACCGCATCGGCAATAATTGACTGGTGGGTTCCTTCGAAATCGAGGAGTTCTACGTTCCTGTCCACTAATTCGATCGCTTTTGCTGAGCTATCGATGGAATGTACTTCTTTCGCTTCATTCGCCAGGGCGTAAATGCTGAAACCTCCGGAGTAACAAAATGTGTTGAGCACTTTCTTTCCCTTTGAAAAGCTTCCCAGTAGCGCCCTGTTTTCTCGTTGATCGATAAAGAATCCGGTTTTTTGTCCCGAAGTCCAGTCGATGGAAAATGCGTGACCATATTCTTTTGCAATGTGTGGCGTTTCACACTGACCAAATAAATATTCATCCGTTGCTTCAACGCGTTCAGGAAGTGTTTCTGCACTTTTCGAATAGATGGCCTTTAAATGCGTGCCGATCACTTTTTGCAATGCAGATGAGATCGCTTCCCGATGCACGTACATCCCAACTGCATGGGCTTGAAGGATGGCAACTCCGTTGTAAAAATCGATGATGAGTCCGGTCAATTCATCGCCTTCGCCGTGGACGAGACGGCAGATGTTGTTTTCTTTGCTCATCAATCCCAGCTCACGGCGCAATGCCACTGCTTTTTTGATGCGCTCATCCCAAAATGATTGATCGATCACTCTGTTTTCGAACGACAGGATACGCACCGCAATGGAACCGGGTTGAAAAAAACCGATCGCACAAAATTCGTCCTTGAAATCTGTGAGCTCAACCAGTTCGCCATCTTCAATGCTATCAGTAGCTGTTTGAATAGCTCCTGAGAAGATCCAGGGATGTTTGCGTTCCAGAAAGTTTTCCTTTCCTTTTTTTAGTGCGATCTTTTTCATGCGTTCTAAAAATACTCAATGACAGCGCTAAATTAATCATTCGGATTGTTTGGAGGTCAGTTGAAGCCAGAAAAAGAAAGAGAAAAAAGCTTTATAAGTAAGATTTGGTAGCAATTTAAAGAATGCTAACTAAATTGATTTAGAGCTAAAAATCGAAAATTTTTAGAATTGTTTTTGTTTCTCTTAGATTTATGTAAATTATAACCATGAGTAGAGGATTTGTTAAGGAAGGAGATCAGGAAGAACCTCCCATGATTCCGCCGCGGGCATCTTTGCCTCCGGGAACGATGAATTATGTAACACCTGAAGGTTATGATCAGTTAATTCAAGAGAAAGAAGGGTTAGTTGCCGAACGGTCTTCACTGAACGAGGAAAATGAACGGGAAATGCGTCGGAAAAAAGCTGAAATTGACGGGAAATTAGCCTTGTTGAACGAACGCATTAATTCTGCTCGGGTACTTGACATAGCAGATCAACCGAAAGACGAAGTGCGTTTTGGGGCTACCGTTACCTATCAAATGGGTTCAAAAGGACCACGGACTACGCTCAAGATTGTGGGGGTCGATGAAGCAAACATTAAAAAGAAAAAAGTAGGCTTTGTTGCACCAATAGCCAGAGCAATGATTGGTCATCAAGTAGGAGATGAAGTCGCTTTTTCTTTGGGAGGCGAGGAGCGAAAGCTGAAAATTAATGCAATAAAGTATGAATAAATCGGGTTAAAGAACCTCACTGGGTTCGATCTCGACCACATCGCCGGGCTGTAATCCGCCCAAAGCGTAGTTGCCAATTTTTGCACGCACGAGTCGCAAGGTGGGAAAACCAGCTGCTGCAGTCATTTTTCGCACTTGTCGATTTTTCCCTTCTTTAATGGTCAGCGAAATCCAGCTCGTCGGTACATTCTTGCGATACCGTATCGGCGGAACGCGTTCCGGGAGGTCTGGTGTGTCGATTTTTTCACAATCAGCGGGTTGCACCTGATGAGGTTTTCTATTGTGTTTGATGACGATCGATCCATCGCTCAATTTGTCGATCGCTTCCGCTGTGATATCCTTATCTACCTGCACCCAGTATGTTTTCGACAACTTGTTTTTGGGTTCGAGGACGGTCGTTTTGAATTGATTGTCATTTGTAAGCAACAGCAATCCTTCGCTTTTTTTATCCAGTCGGCCGATCGGGTAAACGTCTTTGGGAAAATCGTAGAGTTGGCCGAGGACAGGAATCCCCTGGTCATTGGTGAACTGTGATAACATTCCATAAGGTTTATACACCGCGAAGTACTGGTTCTTCTGCATGCTCGCTTCCCATTTTGAATTCCATCACGAAATAAAGCAATTTCATTGAAAAACCCGAATTTGACTCCACGATTCTTTTTAATTTAGCAAAAAAACGAAACGACATGGTACTCAATAGTTCAAAAAGTGAAGGGGTAGCGACGCTAACCTTTAACAGACCGGATAAATTCAATAGTTTTAATCAAGAAATGGCTTTTGCCACACAAAAAGCGCTGGACGACTGCGAAAAGGATGATGAAGTGCGCGCAATCGTCATTCGCGGAGATGGAAAAGCATTTTCTGCAGGACAAGATCTTGCCGAGGCGACAGATCCGAACGGTCCACCTTTGCAATCGATTGTCGGAAAACACTACAACCCGATCATCGAACGCATTCAGAAAATTGAAAAACCGATCATTGCGGCAGTGAATGGAGTGGCAGCAGGTGCTGGAGCGAACATAGCACTGGCTTGTGATATTGTGGTGGCTACTGAGTCGGCAAAGTTTATCCAGGCATTTTCTGCAATTGGTCTGATACCGGATTCTGGAGGGACTTATTTTCTACCTAGACTCGTAGGTCGTCAAAAAGCATTATCGTTGATGTTGACGGGCGATAAAGTGGGAGCAAAAGAGGCCGAGGCTATGAATATGATTTACAAAGCGGTTGCCGACGATGAATTCGATGAATATATCACTCATCTGGCGGGCAAATTAGCCAAAATGCCCACGAAAGGTTTCGGTTTGACCAAAAGAGCAGTCAATGCATCGATGAACAATTCGTTGACAGAGCAGTTGAGTCTGGAAGAACAGTTACAAACCGAGGCGGGACAAACACACGATTTCAAAGAAGGAACCGCGGCATTTTTAGAAAAGAGAAAACCAACATTTAAAGGACAGTAAGTATGGAAAAAGAGATTATAGGAGTATTGGGAGCCGGAACAATGGGTGCTGGAATTGCACAGGTCGCTGCGCAATCAGGGCACAAAGTTGTTTTGGTTGATGTCAATGCAGAAGCCCTGGAAAAAGCAAAAAACAAATTGACAAAGATTTTTAACCGTTTGGTGGAAAAGGGAAAATGGGAAGAGAAATTCGCCAACGAAACTTTTGGACGTATTCAGTTTTCTTCCGAAACAAAAGATTTTAAAGATTCTAAACTGGTAATTGAAGCAATCGTTGAGAATTTAGAAATCAAGCACAAGGTGTTTGAGAATTTGGAGTCGATCGTAAGTGATGACTGTATTTTAGCCTCGAACACCTCCTCATTGTCCATAGCTTCTATTGGTTCGGTATTAAAAGATCCATCACGAATCATAGGAATTCATTTCTTTAACCCGGCACCATTAATGCCACTCGTGGAGATTATTCCAGCGGTACAGACGACCGAAGAAACGAAAAATAAAGCGAGAGGATTGATTGATTCCTGGAAGAAAGTGACTGTTTTAGCTAAGGACACACCAGGATTTATCGTAAACAGAGTAGCACGTCCTTTTTACGGAGAGGCGTTGCGCATTTATGAAGAAGGCGTAGCCGATTTTGCAACGATTGACTGGGCCATGACTGAGATCGGTGGATTCCGCATGGGACCATTTACGTTGATGGATTATATCGGAAATGATGTAAATTACACGGTTACGGAAACCGTTTTTGCCGCGTTTTACTACGATCCGAGATATAAGCCGTCATTTACGCAGAAAAGACATGCTGAAGCAGGCTATCTCGGAAAAAAGTCGGGAAGAGGATATTACGATTACCGCGAAGGAGCAGAAGAACAAAAGCCAACAACAGACAAAGTGCTCGGAGAACGCATTCTCAACCGTATTTTATTAATGCTGATCAACGAAGCGGCAGACGCTTTATTCCTGAATATTGCGACACGAGAAGATATTGACCTCGCGATGACAAAAGGTGTAAACTATCCCAAAGGACTGCTCAAATGGGCCGATGAGATCGGTGTAGATAATGTTTTGGCTGGTTTGGAAGACCTCTTCCACGAATATGGGGAAGATCGCTACCGACCGAGTCCATTGTTGAGAAGAATGGCGCGAGAACAACAGCGTTTTTACGCTTAAAATTTTGAATGTAAAGGGTTCTGCAGCAGATGCAGGACCCTTTTTTTGAAAGAGTATTGGTTGTAATTTCCCGCGCGAACTCAATTTTTTTTGGTGCCAACCAAAGCCACTATATTTACTGCACATCTCGATAATTCAATTGTAGCGCCTTAAAAAATGTAATCCTGAACCACCAAAAGTATTTCTATCAATAAATAGTATAGGTATTCACTTTAAATCATTACATTTGCACCGAAATAAAAAATAATCACTTTTAATGTCAAATGTTTTGTGCCTTTCTGAATTGTCTAAATTATCAAGTAAATTGCACAACCCCTGTCGTTCGAATGTGATTTTAATCTATTAACAAGTTATAAAAAATTTTAATGCATATCCGCAACTTTACCCCTTAAACCGTAAATAGATTACGATGTGTGACTTTAGCTTTGGGTAAACAAAAAGAAAAAGTCATGAATATTTTAG
>JBNJEH010000022.1:0-46956 GCA_051745635.1 Bacteroidota bacterium | reverse complement strand
TATCGAATGTGAATGATGCTGATCGAAGTGAAACGAAGCATCAGTATCGTATCGAGATCGCGAAGTTTTCAGGTAGTGGGTGCCCCGAACTGATTTTCCGATGCGCATCCTCAACCTATAACCATTCAGTAAGTACAAACATTCTTATTTCCTATTTATAAAATCGTAAAGAAAAAGGTTAGTTCTTAGGCTCGGACATTTTCCAGCGTCAGGTCGTTCACCCCCGATGAGCAGAGCTATCGGGGTGAATCGACGGTCCGTCAGCCGACGGAGACGCCTTAAAATGTCCTAGAATTTTCCTGCCCTCGCTACGCGGGGTTGCTTCGTACCTCAAAATTGACGGCACTTACGTTTCTTATTTCTCGTCTTCACGAGCGGTGCTCGCTCTTTTTTTCGATGAAAAAAATGAAGAATAGTTTTCCATATTCCTGAGTTCTGGATAAATAAAAGACACTCTTCACTTTTTATTCACAGTTGTATATCTTTTTTGTGTTTCCCGTTTTTTTCGGGACAGGCGATGAGCCCCCTTCGGTCGGTTGCTCGAAAAAGTAACAACCCAGTGAGATGAAGGCAGGAAAGATCTAGCGCCTGGAATATCCTGCTCTATTTCGGTGCTCTCGATACTCTGCTTCATTACATTACGCAGCACTCGATCACCTTACCATTATGCAAGGCGATCGCGATGCACTGAGCATATCGAATGTGAATGATGCTGATCGAAGTGAAACGAAGCATCAGTATCGTATCGAGATCGCGAAGTTTTCAGGTAGTGGGTGCCCCGAACTGATTTTCCAATGCGCATCCTCCCCGTCTATTAAATTTTATGCTTAAGATAACTGTATTACCTACCTAAATTCTTAATTGAAAAAAAGAGGCTGGTTCTTAGGCTCTTATTATCCAGTGTTAGTCGCGTAAACTCTGCTCATCAGGATTTGCGAAAGAAACATTCTAGTACGAGCTGAAGTGTATACTGCTAAATTCGATGATCTAAATCGGTAATTCTTTTCAAAAAAGTTTTAACTCTTATCGCTCACCCCAACTTTTGAGACTGATCCTATTTTATTTGGAACATTCCTTTTAAAACAAAAAAAGAGAGGCTGAGTACGTGTCCAACTCAACCTCTCGTAGTAGTAAGTTAAATAATGCAGTGTTAAAAATTAATGTATGTACAAAGATAAGTGAGAATAGCATTCCATTTCAGGGGGGCAGCCCCTCAATTGATAAAAAATCCGCTCTTGCTTTCTACTGTTTTCTCGTTCCGCTTTTCTGAGCGGGTGCAAATATGCGGGCGTCGGCCATAAACGTTCCAAAAGGAAGCAGGGATGCGATATAAGCATAAACGTTGGTCAGCAGCGACCATTTATATTCGCGATTGACCACAAATACCATCATGCAATAGGCGATAAACAATACGCCGTGAGCCATTCCCACAATTTTGTTGGGCATCGGCATCTCGTAAGCATATTTGAGGGGCATGGTGAGTCCCAGTAACAAGTAGGAAATGCCTTCTAACAGGGCCAAAATCCGCAGCGCACCGATCGTTGAATTAAACCGCATAGTTTTTAGGTAAAGGTAAGAACTCTATCTCAAAAAAGCATTGCCGTTTATTGGATTCTCCTCGCGAAAGATCGCTTTTGTCGGGTATTAACTGCCGTTTTTACTGACCTCTTCAATGATGTTTTTGTGTTCCAACACCCAGATCAACAAACTGTTGTTGCGGGCATCGAGTTCCAGTTTTTTGCAGATGCGCGACCGGTAATTCTCCACTGATTTTTTTGAAACAAAGAGCAATTCGGCAATCGCCTTGCTGGAATATTTTTCTCCCACGAGTTGAAGCGTTTTGAGTTCGGCAGCAGTGAGCGTCTCCAGTTTTTTCATAATGGATTGGTATTCGCGCAATTCCCGTTGAATTTTAGGAGACTTTCGCAGTGATCGCGCGATATAACGTTCGCCGCTCATGATAGCATTGATACAGGCGACCAGCTCATCGGATGTGTTGTCTTTCACGAGGTAGGCGTGCGCTCCGGAATCCATGGCTTTTCGCAACATTTCACCATCATTGTACATCGTCAGAATCACGAGTCGGGTCGTTACAGCATCCGCCAGTTCCCGCGTCAGTTCCAATCCGTTTTTTTTGGGCATATCAATATCGAGGAAAGCCATTTGCGGGGTGTGTTCAGCAATGTATTTCCCCGCTTCTTGGCCATCGGAGAATTCGTTGATCTCCGCGTCGGGATACGCGTTGAGCAGGAGCGCTTTGAGTCCGCTCCGAAAAATCGGGTGATCGTCTGCAATAACAAACTCCATCATGGACTTTTAATGTTTACGATCAATTTAAATCCTCTACCGGGACGACTGTTCACGGCATATTTGGCGCCCATTTTTTCCGAGCGTTCGCGAATGGTCATCATCCCGAGCCCCAGTTCCTCGTTATTGGGATCAAACCCTTTTCCATTATCGCGATAGATAAATTCGAAGCCATCCACTGTCGGCGCAATACTGATTTTTATGGCAGAAGCTCCGGCGTGCTTGACGGTATTGTTGACACATTCCTGAGCGATGCGGTACAATTGGGATTGAATGCGCAGCGAAAGTTCATCTGCCCGGTTTGATATTTCAGTGCTGCACACGATTCCCGTATCTTCTTCAGTGCGTTCCAGCAAACTTTTCAGCGAGCGTTTCAGTCCGATTTTTTCGAGATACGAGGGGTGCAGCTGGTGCGATAAAGCGCGGGCATGTTGAATGATCTCGCCGAGGCGTTCCTCCATGTTGTCAATATGCGGCAACTGTCCTTTTTTAAACAAGTTAATTTTCGATTTTGCCACGGAGAGCGATTGTCCGATATCGTCGTGTAAATCCCGGGAAATGCGCAGCCGCTCCTGGTCGAGGCTCTCGATGAGTTGCTGACTGAACTTCTTTTGCTGGGCACGGGAAAGGCGCAAATGACGCAAATAGAAGAACACAATTGTCGCTAAAACGAGAAAAGACCCGACGATGGTAATTAAAATAATTTTCGACTGTTTGAGTCGGTTTTCCTTCTCGAGCATGTTGGTTCTGGCCCGTTGTTCTTTGAGTTCTGCCTCTTTCTTTTCGGTGGCATAAATGACCTGAAGTTGTGCAAATCTTTCTTGATTGGTGATTTCGTCAATACTGTCGCGCAGCGCCACATAATGTTCGTAATGCTCCAGCGATTGCTCAAAATTGTTCAGTGCTTTGTGCGTTTCGGATAATTGTTCGTAGCTCTCGATCAGGTCTTGCTCATTATCGTACACTCTGGATAAGTTCAGCGCCGTATCGAGGAACACCAGTGCCGTTGCGTGATCGTTTTTATTGCGCGCCACCTGTGCTTTGATAAAATACGGTTTTGCCACGTGCTGAAATGCATCGATGCGCCGAAAAATTTGCAGCGCAGAATCCGCGTGTGCCATGGCTTCTTCGTTTTGTTTGTCAAAGGCATACCCATTGCTGAGGTTGAGATGCGTTACGGCGATATTGTAAGGAAATCCCAACCGATGGGCATTTTTAAGTGTCTTTTTAAAATGATCAATCGACTTTTTGTAGGCTTCAGTTTTATCGTACAACAGTCCGATATTGTTTTCCAGATTAAATGACAGCCTAAAATTATCGATTTCCGCGGCCAGCTCCACTCCTTTTTTGAAATCCGTCAAGGCGCCGTCAATCTGATCGTTCTTAAATTTGATCAGCCCGATGTTGTTCAGCAGCATGCCCTTCAAATAATTATTATCGAGGGTGTCGGCGTAACCATAAGCCTTGAGGTAATACTCCAGGGCTTTCCCTTTGTCGTGTTTGCGTTCATGAATAATCGCCAGACCGTTATAGCATTCAATGGCATTTTTAAAGTCGTTGCGCCGAAGTGCGTGCTCCAGCAGTTCAGTAAACGTGTTTTGCACCACCGTCAATTCTTCCCGCTCCAATGCAATGAAGTTCTGGCGAATTTTCGTGGCGTGAAGTAATGTGGTATCCGCCGATTCCCGAGCTAAAAACAGCGTCGTATCGTAATATTTTGCTGCCCTGTCGAGGCGACCAGAATAAAAGTTGAAGTTTCCGTAATGCTGGTAAATGCGTCCTTTTTTTGCCGGATCATTTTGCTCTTCGGCGATGGCAATGGCTTTTTTTCCATATTTAAACACGCTGGAAGAATCGAAATAGGTACTCGTACGGATGCGGTCAGCTAACTCCTGAAAGCTGGGTTCGTCCTGACCGTAACTGGCGACGGCAGAAAAGACCAACAACAGTATAATGACAAAGCGCATCATTTTGGCAATTCTCAATTTGAATGAAACTTTCCGCTGACTTCTGTCCATCGCGCAATGTATTGCTGAAATCAACAGAAGTGCGGTTGAAGTAAAAATACAATATCTCGCACAACGAACAGCATGCTGTGGATAATATTTTGGTTGAGATCGATGACCAGATCGTGTTATTCACTCATTGCTCAATCAGGCGTTTGTACTACGAAAGCGTATTTTTTTAAGACGAACATTATCATAGTGCATACGAATAGCATTTCTATAAACGTTTTTTAACACTTTAGTTCGGAAATATTTTCTTATATTCGAAATGAATTTAAAATCATTTAGCGATGGTTGAGTTGAGTAAAAAAATATTATTAAAGGTGAGTTTTGATAAGCAGCTCTTTCACAAGGAGCTCGTCAAAGCCGTAAATTGGATTCAGGAATCAGATGATTTTCAAAAATTCAGAGCATGGTGTATGGCTGAATTTGGTCACCGCTATCCAACTGTTCTCCACAAGGTATTTCAGTAAATGCCTAACCTCAACGGCTATCAGGTTGTTTTCCCGCTCACTTAAAACCTTTCTTTCCTGATGGTCAATTAGAGAATGTGTTTCTTTTTAGTTTTTGGTCTTATAACCGCAATGAGCGCGGAGGAGGCGTCCATTCGACATGCTCAGGTCAAGCGACAGACGCAAAAAGCGTTGTGCTGTGATACATTGAGTTCATCGAAATGTGTAAAATTGAGCTTGCCGAAATGTGATACATCGAGCGTGTCGAAATGTGATACATCGAGCCTGTCGAAATGTGATACATCGAGCCTGTCGAAATGTGATACATCGAGCGTGTCGAGATGTGATATATCGAGGTGAAAGCGCAAAGTGCGCATCGATAAGTTGACTGCGGTAAGGTTCCGGCATTCGCTCTGTTGAATAGAACAATGTTGCGCAACCTATGTGTTCTTCGTGGTTGATTTACTGCGTTGTTTACACTTGTATCTGGCTGCGCGCACTCTTTTTCATTTATCGAGGTGCCTGATATTCCGCATCAACCCACTGTATTTTGTTCGTTTTACGGCGCTTTTCCTGAAAATTTCATTGAAAACTTCCCGCGTGAGTTCTTTCCAGTCGCTTTTGTCCATCGTTTTTAATTGCGGGTGCGGTCGAAAAGCTGGTTCCTGATGTTGTTGGGCAAATCGGTTCCACGGGCAGACGTCCTGGCAGATGTCACAGCCAAACATCCAGTTTTCCATCTGACCTTCTGATGCTTTGGGCAAAATTTCATCTTTGAGTTCAATCGTCATGTAGGAAATGCACTTTTTAGCGTCAATTTCGTACGGTTGAAGAGCATCTGTTGGACAAGCATCAATACATCGCGTACAGGTGCCGCAGTAGTCTTTTATGGGTCCGTCCGGCTCGAGTGGCAGATCGATAATCAGTTCGGCAATAAAGAAAAAAGAGCCTTCTTTCGGATGTATGAGGTTGGTATTCTTGCCGACCCAACCCAAACCGGAGCGTTTGGCCCAGGCTTTATCCATTACCGGTGCCGAATCCACAAAAATACGTCCTTCGACGTCTCCAATTTGCTCCTGAATTTCGGAAAAAAACTGTTTGAGCTTATCCTTAACCACAAAATGATAGTCTTTGCCATAAGCATACCGGGAAATTTTGGGCGCACCTTCGGGTTGAACATCCTCCGCATAATAATTGTATAGCAAAGAAACTACTGTTTGGGCTCCGGGCACGAGTTTCCGCGGATCGAGGCGCTTGTCGAAATGGTTTTCCATGTAGTGCATTTTGCCATGGTTCCCCCGTTTTAGCCATTCGGTGAGACGCGGCGCTTCTTCCTCCAGAAAATCGGCTTTTGAGACTCCGCAATACATGAAATTGAGCGAACGGGCGATGCCCTTCACGATTTCTGTGTTTTTAGCAATTTGATAACTGTCCAATTGAAATTGACTTTTATTGCATGATTAAAACAAACCACCCTGGGAACGGCCCATTGTTTTGCCGAGGTGATCGAAACTCTTCGGCGTCACTTTTCGACCACGCTGGGTGCGAACGAGGTATCCTTCCTGAATGAGAAACGGCTCGTACACCTCTTCCAGCGTGCCTGCATTTTCACCAACGGCAGTCGCCAGCGTAGAAATCCCGACGGGACCACCATCAAATTTATCGATGAGTGCGGATAAAATTTTGTTGTCCATTTCGTCCAACCCGTTTTCATCGACATTGAGTGCTTTCAATGCGATATTGGTAATGGCAATATCAATCGTTCCATCGCCTTTAATCTGAGCAAAGTCCCTGACCCTTCTCAACAGTGCATTGGCAATTCGCGGCGTTCCCCGACTTCTGCTGGCGATTTCATACGAGGCCTCTTCGTTAATTTCGATGTCCAGCAAGTCACAGGACCGTTGAACGATGAGCTGTAACGTTCCGGCGTTGTAATATTGCAATCGGGAATTGATGCCAAAACGAGCCCGCAACGGCGCCGTTAATAGCCCAGAACGCGTGGTTGCACCAATTAGTGTAAATGGATTCAGCGATATTTGTACGGTGCGCGCATTAGGACCACTGTCGATCATGATGTCGATGACGAAGTCTTCCATAGCCGAGTACAGGTATTCTTCAATGACCGGACTCAAACGGTGAATTTCGTCAATAAACAACACATCACCTTCTTCCAGATTGGTCAAAAGCCCGGCTAAATCACCCGGTTTGTCAAGTACTGGGCCAGAAGTTACTTTAAAACCCACTTGTAGCTCATTGGCAATTATGTTCGCCAGGGTCGTTTTCCCGAGACCGGGCGGACCGTGTAAAAGAACGTGATCAAGCGGTTCATTGCGCTTTTTGGTGGCTTCCACAAAAATACCCAGGTTTTCAACCACCTTCGGCTGTCCCGTAAAGTCGTCAAAAGACTTCGGACGCAAGACGCGATCAAAATCTCCGTCTTGTTCCTCACTTTCTCTTCTATAGTCAAAATCTTCTTCTTCCACGTCCTAAACTCTTCTCTCAAATATAACAAAAGCCCAGTACACAAATTGCACTGGGCTTTAAATATTATTTTATACTTAACTAATGTTCTTCCTCTCCTTCCATCAACGGAGTAGTTTGAGGGATATAATCTTCTTCCATACCGGGTTTAGAATAGTCATAAGGCCATCTGTGTACGGTTGGCAATTCTCCTGGCCAGTTCCCGTGTACGTGCTTCACGGGAGTAGTCCATTCGAGGGTATTCGATTTCCACGGGTTCTGCGGCGACTTCTGTCCTCTGAAAATAGAGTAGAAGAAATTGAAGAAGAAAACCACTTGACCAATCGCTCCAATGATGGCAAATACAGATATAATTACATTTAAATCCAACATCATTTCAGCTGCCGTGGGGTTAAATCCTTCATAAACCGAATAGTCATAATAACGTCTCGGAGCACCACCTAATCCAACGAAGTGCATCGGTAAAAAGACCCCGTAACCACAGATGATTGTAATCCAAAAGTGAATGTAACCCAATCGGTTACTCATGAGCTTACCAAACATTTTGGGGAACCAATGGTAAATACCAGCGAACATACCAAAGATGGCAGAAAGTCCCATTACCACGTGGAAGTGCGCTACAACGAAATACGTATCGTGCACAGAAATATCCAGTGCAGAATCAGCTAAAATAATACCCGTTACACCACCAGTAATAAATGTTGAAACCAGTCCAATTGCAAACAGCATTGCCGGCGTATAAACAATTGTTCCTTTCCAGAGCGTGGTGATGTAGTTAAACACCTTCACGGCTGACGGAATGGCAATCAACAATGTAGTAAAGACGAACACACTACCCAGGAACGGGTTCATTCCGGTTACGAACATGTGGTGCCCCCATACAATAAATGAGAGAAAGCCAATCGCGAGGATAGAGCCAATCATGGCGCGATAGCCAAATATCGGTTTTCTGGCGTTGGTCGAAATAATTTCTGAAGATAAACCAAGTGCTGGCAGGAGGACGATGTACACCTCCGGGTGACCCAGGAACCAGAACAAGTGTTGGTAGAGGATCGGAGAGCCGCCCACATTGTCCAGCATTTCGCCACCGACAACAATGTCACTCAGGTAAAAGGATGTGCCCATCGTACGGTCCATCAGCAGCAACAGTGCCGCAGATAACAAGACGGGGAACGAAAGCACACCGAGGATGGCCGTTACGAAAAACGCCCAGATCGTCAGCGGCATGCGCGTCATTTTCATTCCTTTCGTTCTCAAGTTAATGACCGTCACAATATAATTCAGTGAACCAATCAACGAAGAGGCAATAAAAATCGTCATGGATGTCAACCACAAAGTCATACCCATCCCAGAGCCAGAAACTGCCTGTGGAAGTGCTGATAGCGGAGGATAAACCGTCCAGCCCGACATTGCGGGTCCCGATTCTACGAAAAGTGACACCAGCATGATGATCGAAGACAGTGCAAACAGCCAATACGAAATCATATTTAACAGTCCTGAAGCCATGTCACGCGCACCCAGTTGAAGCGGAATGAGTAAATTGGAGAACGTCCCGGACAGACCGCCTGTCAATACGAAGAACACCATGATCGTACCGTGAATCGTTACAAGTCCCAGGTACATATCTTGATTCAGCACTCCATCCGGAGCCCAACGATCACCCAAAAATACATTTAAAAAATCCGATGATTCACCCGGCCAACCGAGTTGGATACGGAAAAAGACGGACAACATCATGGCCACTAATCCCATAAAGATCGCGGTCATCAAGAACTGTTTACCAATCATTTTATGATCCTGGCTGAAGATATACTTTGACACAAAGCTCTCTTCGTGATGATCGTGTCCGTGATTTGATTCTTGCGCTACAGCTGCCATTTCTTACTTATTTAAAATTTTGCTAATATTCTATTTATTTTCCTCTACACGTGCTGCTATGGTTTCGTATTTCTCCAATAACTCGGCCTCTTTTTCGGCGCGTTCAGCTTCGGAAAAATTTAACCAATCCGACCCGTCATAGGTCTTATGTGCTTTTTGCCAATTCAGGAATTCCTGCGGTTCGAGCACCTGCACTTCCATTTTCATTTTGTAGTGAGACCCACCACAGATCTTGTTGCACATGAGAATGTATTCAAATTGCTCGTTGTTCATTTTTTCTTTCATTTCATCCGTCGTGTACAAAGGCTGAAATTTAAAACGAGTTGTCATACCAGGCACCGTGTTCATTTGAACTCTGAAGTGCGGTAAATAAGCACTGTGAATCACGTCTTTCGAACGAAAGCTCAAGTTATAGTGCTGACCTTTTAGTAATACGAGGCTATCCTCTACGATGATATCGTTGTTGGCTAAATCGTCAAGCGAATCGTTGTACGTAGCCGACATCGCCTCAAGGTGACGTGCCATTCGCTCTTTACGACCCAACTCCTGGCGCAAAGCATTACGTTCTTCTCGCGGCATAACTACAGAAGGATCATTCAATTGTTCTTCAATCATTTCAATTCCTTCCTGTCCGGAACCTCCCACCATCATTCTGTTCAGAGCAGTGTCAATATTCGCTCGCGTCATGATAGCATAAGGGTTCTCCGAAGTTGTCAGTTTATAATCAAATTGTCCCAGTTTATTGTCTCTCCCTGAATATCTCGCCGTCCATCCAAACTGATAGCTAAACACTTCAATTTTTACAGACTCGTCATCCGCTGTGGTAGTTATATCATTCCAGGTGCGCAATCCGAGAATGATAATTACGGCCAGCACTGCAGCAGGTATGACTGTCCAAATCATTTCTAATTTGTTATTGTGCGGATAGTAAAACGCCTTCGCACCGGGTTTTTTGACGTATTTCCAGGCAAAGACAAACAACAAGGTATTTGTCAAGAAGAAAATCGCAATGATGATCACGAAGTTCAGGTTTAACAACCAGTCAATATCCTCACCGTGTGAAGACGCCGCCGGTCCGAGGTCTACAAATCCGTATTCGATCATCAACCAGATGAAACCAACGTACAAGGCAATCATAAATAACAGCATCATGCGAGAATTGAAGATGTTATCCCGATGCGGAATTTCTTCTTCTCGTTTACCCGTTTGTTTTGCTGTCAATTCATTTACGCGTACCAATTGCGCTATTGCGAGTACACCCAAAATGATAACCAACAAAATAATCAACTTACTACCCATGTCTTTCTAATTATCGTATTTCAAAATATTACTAACTCTTAAATTTCGTGATGCAAAGATTCATCCAGGAACGGGTGATTCTTCGCCGTAAGAGGTGATTTCGCCAAATTATTCAACACCACCCGGATAAATATGCCGAAGAACAAGAGTCCCATTCCAATTTCAAGCAAGCCCATGTGAGCAGTCGGCCCCATCGAACCTCCCATTACCATGACCCATGTATCGAGCCAGTGCCCAGCCAGGATTATGATTCCAACGAACGTCAAAATGCCTGCATTGCGCTTCGCATCTCTCGACATCAAAATTAACATCGGGAACGCGAAATTTATAAAGAAAAGCCCGAAATACACGGCTTTGTAACTTTCTATACGCATCAGGTAATAGGTTGTCTCTTCGGGTATATTCGCATACCAAATTAACATGTACTGAGAGAACCACATGTACGACCACAAGAAGGAAATAGCAAAAGTCCATTTACCGAGATCGTGAATGTGACTTTCATTCACCTTTGGCAGGTAGCCCAATTTTTTCAAATACAGTGTGAGCAATACGAGAATCACCATTGCGCTACACCATGATCCGGCGAAAACATACCATCCGAATAGCGTCGAGAACCAGTGAATATCGATGGACATCAACCAGTCCCATGAACTCGTCGAGCTGAATACGGCAAAGAAAACGAGAAAAACAGCTCCTTTGCGATAATTCGTAAAGTGCAAATCGACGGCGCGGTCGGGGTTTTCATCCTGCAATCGTGACCGTTTTTTAAAACCATTCCAAAAAATCAGGTAAATCGCCATGTACACCACGGTTCTGATCCAGAAGAAAACTTGATTCAAATACGCTCCTTTTCCGGCAGAAAGTTCATTGTAATGCGATCCGCCTTCTTCCATCACTTCGGGATCCATCCACTGATAGATGTGCGCTCCCTGCATAAAGCTCAAGGTCAATAGCGTGATGAGCATAAACCCGATTCCTATCGGTAAATATCCGGCAACGGCCTCAATGAGCCGCTTAATCGCAGCGTACCATCCCGTTTCTGTAGCATATTGCAGTGCCAGGAAGAACAGTGCACTCAATCCAATTGAGAAGAAAAAGAAACTATTCGACAACAGGTTTGCCATAAACTGCTGACCGAGGTGTCCGTACCCGGAAGCAACGATAATCCCAATTCCTGTAAACACAATACCGATAATCATCAATACCGTCGTCCATACTTTGGCTTTATTTGAAACTTGATATTCCATTATATCCAACTATTTACTTCGTTAATCCAATTTATTCTTGTTCCGCACTTTCTTCTTCTGCAACATCCTCTTCAGTTGATTCTTCGGACGACTCATCCGCTCCTTCTTCCTCCGAATCCGACGCTTCCGAAAAATCACCGTAATCATCAAATCTGAACTGATTGACATAGTGTACGAGTGTCCAGATTTCCTTTTTATTCAAGATCATTGAGTGTGCGCCCATTGCTCCCTTACCGTAGTAGATCGAATAGAAAACCTGTCCGTCACCCAAATCGGTCAAATCCTTGTATTTGGGCACACCAGCATAAGCTCCGCTTTTTACCATCGGTCCGTTTCCTTCGCCTTTTTCACCATGACAGTGTTGGCATTTGGAAGCATAAATTTTCTCACCTCTACCGAGAACCGCATCCACATTTTCTGCCGTCAACTGAATGGGATTTTTATCCGCTTTTGCTTTTTCGTATTCAGTATCTGTGCTGTCACTAAGTATCCAGCCTTCCAACTCGAACAATCCGTGCGTCACGTTGGCGGACTTACTCGCTTTCCGGTGATAGGGCAACATCATAGCCACCTCCAGCGAATCTGTCCCGCGATAAGGAATAGTACGGTGAGGGGGGCGCATTGCACTTTGTTGCGTTTTGTACTTTTCCACCTCTTTTCCCTGAATGTGTCCGTAATCGACATAAGGTTCAACGGCTGGTGACCGGTACATATCTGGCATGTATTCCAATCCTGAAGAATCAGGGTCACTGACACATGATGAAGTGACGACCATTCCGGCGCCCAGTGCAGTAATATAACTTGCTATTGCCTTTAACTTTTTCTTCATGGCAAATTATTTAATTTCTTTTTGATCTAATTCAACTACTCCCGTTTCCTTCAACATTGCCTCCAGCTGATCAGATTTGTAGGAATCATTTTCAGACAAACGCAACTCCATCACAAAGCGATCATCCGTGGTGCGGGGATCGGGATTCTCGGCCGGCATTCCGGGAATGGTGTGATTTCTCAACAAATAAGTAATCGCCATACCATGCGCAGCGCAGAGTACCGTAAATTCAAAGGTAATCGGTACGAAAGCCAGGAAATTCTCCAGATAACTGAAGCTCGGCTTACCACCAATATTCATCGGCCAGTCCTGAACCATGAAGTAATTCATACCTATGGTCGCCAGCATGAGTCCCGTGAGGCCATATAAAAAGGCCATAATGCCGAGGCGCGTATCTTTCACGCCAATAATCGGGTCTATACCATGTATGGGAAATGGCGAGAATACTTCATTCACCTTAATACCCTTAGACACTAACTTCTTCGCACCCGCTTTGAGTACTTCATCGTCATCGTACATTGCATATATAACAGTATCTGCCATGTCCTTAGTTATTATTATTATTGTTATTCATTAAATCTTTCGCTTGTTCCGCCCAGTCATTATCTGCCTTGCCGAGTTTAGCACCCGTGACCTGCTCAAGTGTCGTAATATCTTCCGGCGTAAGTTTAGCGATTTGCTCAAGCGTAAATATTCCAATATCGTTGAGCTTCGTCTCGATGACTGGTCCAAGACCTTTAATTTGTTTCAAGTCATCCTTATCATCCGCTTTCGCAGAACCGATGCGGTCGAGGAGCTTATTCAACTGCGTGTTGTGTTGCTCATCGGAGGATTTCGTTGTCGACTGACTGTCTTCTTTCGTCGCTGAATCTGCAGCATTTCCTTTGTTTGCCAGGTGCTGTTCACTCAAACTAAAAGCAGGACTGTGCGCATCGCCATTTTTGAACGATTCACCAGAGACCCTTAAGATCGATTTGATTTCATTCAACGCCAATACGGGGAAGAACCGCGCAAACAACAGGAAGAACACAAAGAACAACCCGATCGTTCCAACAAACACACCGATATCAATGTGCGTCGGGTAGAACATGCTCCACGAAGATGGCAGGTAATCGCGGTGTACCGATGTAACGATAATCACGAAACGCTCGAACCACATACCGATGTTTACGACAATCGAAATCACGAACGTAAACAAAAGGCTTCTTCTCAATTTTCTGAACCACATTAATTGTGGGGAAACCACGTTACAAGTCATCATTGAAGCGTACGCCCACCAATAAGGTCCCGTCGCTCTGTTAATAAATGCATAAGCTTCGTACTCTACACCTGAATACCATGAAACGAAAAGCTCTGTCAGGTAAGCAACCCCAACAATAGAACCCGTTACCATGATCACAATGTTCATGTATTCGACATGTTTTGTATGGATGTATGCTTCGAGTTTCATCGCCTTGCGCATCACGAGAAGCAGTGTCTGCACCATCGCGAAACCAGAGAAAACGGCTCCTGCCACGAAATACGGCGGGAAAATGGTCGTGTGCCAACCGGGTATCACCGAAGTAGCAAAGTCAAAAGATACGATCGAGTGTACCGAGAACACCAATGGCGTTGCCAGTCCAGCTAATACCAGTGATACTAATTCAAAACGATTCCAGTGTTTTGCTTTACCCGACCAGCCGAAAGAAAGCATCGAGTACATTCTTTTAGGGATCGGTTTTTTGACGCGATCGCGAATCGTTGCAAAATCGGGCAAAAGTCCGATATACCAGAATACGAGTGATACTGACAAATACGTTGAAATGGCAAAAACGTCCCAGAGGAGTGGCGAATTAAAGTTGGGCCATAAAGAACCAAACTGGTTGGGTAAGGGTAATACCCAATAGGCCACCCAAATTCTACCCATGTGGATGAGCGGGAACAATCCAGCCATAAATACGGCAAAAATAGTCATCGCTTCGGCTGAACGGTTGATCGCCATTCTCCACTTCTGGCGGAACAACAATAATACTGCAGAGATGAGCGTTCCGGCGTGACCGATACCAACCCACCAAACAAAGTTTGTAATATCCCATGCCCAACCGACAGTTTTATTTAACCCCCATGTACCGATACCGGTACCGAGTAAATACAAAATACATCCCACGCCGTACAAACCGATGATCGCAGCGATGGCGAACAGAATGTACCAGGTTTTGGGCGCTTTGTCTTCTATAGGCTTACAAACGTCCTCGGTAATGTCGTGATACGTCTTGTGACCTAATATCAGGGGTTCTCTGATTGCTGCTTCTTTATGCATTACAATTCAATTTATCGTTTAATGATGTGTATTCGTTTCATGTTCTCCATCGTGGCTATCATGCCCTCCATGATGCGCACTGGCTTCCAGCTCTTCCTGAATTTCAGCGAGGTCTTCATTTTCTTCGTTTCTCACCTTCACCTTATACCAAATGTTGGGTTTAACGCCAATTTCTTCTAATGCCTGGTAAGCTCGCTTATCCTCTGAAGATTTTCTCACTGCCGATTCTGAATCGTTCCAGTCGCCAACTGTAATGGCATCTGCCGGACATGCTTCAGAACAAGCCGTTGTAACATCACCGTCTTGCACTGGACGCTGTTCCTTCTTGGCATTCAATTTACCTTCTTGAATCTTTTGAACACAGAATGAACATTTCTCCATTACTCCCCGTGTACGAACGGTAACATCAGGGTTTAATACCATTCTTCCGAGGTCGTCCTGCGCGGGATTCACCTCACTGAATTTTTTGTAAGAAGGATAGTTGAACCAGTTAAAGCGACGCACTTTATAAGGACAGTTGTTCGCACAATAACGCGTTCCGATACATCGGTTATACGTCATTTGATTCAGTCCTTCATTGGAGTGGGTCGTTGCCGCAACGGGACAAACCGTTTCACACGGCGCGTGATTACAGTGGTGGCACATCATTGGCTGGTGTACCACTTTCGGATTCGACGCGGGCTTTTCAGCTGCATCGTAGCTAAATGTATCTTTATCTTCGCGCTGACCTACTGTAGCCTCTTCATCAGAAGCGTAGTAACGGTCCAAACGCAACCAGTGCATTTCGCGTCCTCTTCTCACCTCATCTTTTCCGACAACGGGAACATTATTCTCCGATTGACATGCCACGAGACAAGCTCCACATCCGAAACAAGAAGACAAGTCAATAGTCATTCCCCACCGGTGTCCTACATTTTCTACGGGATGTGCATCCCAAAGGTCAAACTCTTCGATAGGCGCCTCAACGTGCTTTCCTTCATCGTTAATTTTCTGAAGGGTCCAGTCGGGGTTGTAGGCATCCTTTGAATGGTTTTTATAAGTATCAAACGTCGTTTCGCGAACGATGGAATTACGACCCATCACCGTTTGGTGAATTTGCGTAGTCGCTATTGGATAAGTTCCACCCGTTTTCTCAATTTTCGCCGCATTTGAAAACAGCAAAGAATCACCGGCAACAGCAGTCATTCGGAAAGCATTTTTACCAATCGGTTTTCTATTTCCGTTTTCATCTTCCGCATAACCGCCGTACTCTTTGGTTTGGAAAGCCGCTTTACCGATTTTTTCGCCATTTTCACCGCGTCCGTAACCGAGTGCCAAGCCCACCGTTCCGGGCGCCTGACCAGGAGATGGATAAACAGGCAATTCGCAGACGACTTCGCCTACTGTTATTTTCGCCAGTGAAGCCCCGTGCTCCTGATCAATTTCTAAATTATAACCCTTCGCTTCCATGGTAGAAGGGTTCATTGTAATATAGTTGTCCCAGGTTACCTTCGAAATGGGGTCGGGCATTTCCTGAAGCCAGGGGTTGTTGGCCTGATCACCAGCCCCGATGGCCGCCTTTTGGTAAAATACTACTTCCCAATCTCCAGCAACGGGTAAATCTTTCTTCACTTTATTCAGCGCTCCATCATTGAACGAAGGTTCAGATGCTTTCTCGGCTGTTTTTGACATTGCACTATCGTGTACCGCTTTGTTCCAGAACATGTCAAAGTTCGGGTACGCGCTCGTGTCGTAACCATTTTCTCTCCATGTCTCCTGCATGAAGTTGAGGAACACTTTGCTGTCTTTTCCCTGACGGCTGGCATTGTCAGACCAAACGAGGAATGACTCCTGAGCTGCCACAGTATCGTGCAAAGGACGGATAGAAGGCTGCGCGATCGCGTATTCGTTTACTTTCGGTGAAAAATCGTTCCAGGCTTCCAGCGCGTGGTGATCAGGAACAATAAATTCACACTTCGAAGCCGTCTCATCGGCATATTTTGCCAGTGAGACTGTTAAATCCACATTCTTCAATCCTTCGGCAAAAGCTTTACCACTTTTTGCAGAATAAGCAGGGTTTGTATTGTAGAAAAATATTGCATCGGGTCCCTTTCCTTTAGCGACGTCAGCAACAAGTGCGTTCATTTTATCATCTTCAGAGGCAAACAGCTGGATCGGATTGTTCAGGTTAATCGTCTTGCTGTACGCACCAATCAACTTGTTCAACTTATTCACCAATATCTGAATCCCCGTACTGTTCGAGCCAGAAACGACCAGTCCAGAACCTTTTTTCAGGTCAGCTGCCATCTTTTTGATCATCGCCTGATCTACGGTTTCCGGTAAACCGGCATCAACTCCTGTCGAACCGCCTCCGCAGGCTTTAATCAGCGCAGACAGCACTGCGGCCTCCTCAGAAGGCTTAATCATCACCCGCTCGTCAGCATTCGACCCTGTGATCGACATGTTTGACTCAATCTGATAATGCTTAGACATCCAGTTATTGTCAGGATTTCTTCGCTCGCCGTATTGTCTGACAAATTGTGTAGGCAACAACCAGGAATTGAGGAAGTCCGCACCAAAGCTCACAATTGTTTTAGCTTTAGAGAAGTCATAATCAGGAATGACTGCTTTTCCAAACGTGCTTTCGTTGGCCTTTCGAATACCGCTATAAGAAACAGCATCGTATTCAATGTGATCAAAAGCCGCACCGCTCGTCGCAGCAGAAACCAGTTCATCCATATCATTTTCAGCCGCAGCTTCCGCCATATCCACAGCCTGTTGCTGCTGATTTTTACCTTCCACGTAGTCGCCAAACTTGCGAATAGCGCGATATGAAGAAGGAGAAGCCAGCGTATTTGATACTACGACAACCTTTCCTTTATTTTTAATAATCTTATCGAGCTTTTTCTTGATAGCACTATCTACATCCGCCGTGGGAGTCGGCTCGCCGTTCGATTGCGCATATTCCAATCGTTCACTATCGTAAAGGGAAAGAACAGACCCAATTATCTGAGGGTTAACTGTTCCTTTGGTGAAACCGTAATCCTTATTCCCTTTGATAAAAATAGGGCGTCCTTCCCGCGTTTTAACGAGGATGTTTGCATAAGAATTTCCATCGTAATAAGTCGAAGCATACCAGGTAGCCTGACCTGGTGTCACCTCTTCCGGCTTGTTCACATAAGGAACAGCCTTTGTAACGGGCGCCTCACAAGCAGCAATTGTTGCCGCAGCCACACTAAAGCCCAAAAATTTTAAAAAGTCTCTCCGCGGGGTAGATGATTCTGACAATTCCTCATCATTCATAAATTCATCTACACTCACATCCTTCGTGAACTCTTGGTCTCGTTGCTCAACGAACCCGGGGGTTTCGTTCAACTCTTCAAGACCTTTCCAGTATTTTCTGTTCATTGCCATATCTAATTAAGCTATCAACTCTATTTTACAAATGTTAGTAGTGGCATTTTGCACACTCCCAACCTCCGAGCTCTTTAACGGTTACCTTACCATCTTCCAAGTAATCTTCGTAAAGCGACTCGTCATTTTCTAATAAACGCTTGTGAATTTCGTCGTAGTAACCTCCTTCCCCTTCGACGGGTCCACTCGAAACTTCTTTCTTACCGTGACACTCAATACACCATCCCATGGTAAGGGTAGGTTTGGTGAGTTGTACGTTTCCTTCGATTTTGTTCAATTCTTCTACCGGTGTTACTTGCGGTAGCTCCTTTTGTTTGGTCATATCTCCGTGACACTGTTTACAGTCAATTCCTCCCACCTTCACGTGTTGCGAGTGGTTGAAATATACGTGATCGGGAAGGCTGTGTACCTTATTCCAAACGATATTTTGTGTTTCTCCGGAATAAGCCCCTGCTCCCGAAGGATCAAACCCTGCAGCTTCGTAAATCTTGCTGATCTCCACTGCCTGCTCATCATTTCCTTTAATCTGTTTGTGACAGTTCATACAAACATTCACTGTGGGTATTCCAGCCGATTTTGACTTATCCGCAGAGTTGTGGCAGTACTTACAATCAATTCCATTAGTACCAGCGTGAATTTCGTGCGGAAACTGAATGGGTTGACTTGGTTGATAAGCAGTGACAACGCCCACTTGATAAAGTTGTAAAAACAGACCGACGATCAGCGCCACAACAATAACTAAAACGCCAACACCAACAACTTTTCTGTTACGGAAAACCCATTGTTTAATTTCATCACCGTAGGTCATTTCGTCACCATCTTCTTTGTCTATATATTGCAACTGACGGCGAACGCCTCCGACGGACAAAATAATTACGATAAAAATAATCGCGACCACATACCATATCCAACCAAGCGACTGATCTGTTTCTGCTGTGCCGCCGCCTTGCGCCGCTACTTCACCACCACCAGAATCGCCTCCGGCACTTGGTTTTGGTTGTGCGTCAACGTAATCAAATATCGCGTTAATCTGGTCCTTCGTCAAACTGGTGAATAGTGACATTGCAGAGGGTGACCACTCAGAAACTTCTTTCGCGTAAGGATCATTTGCTGCAGCTACCTGCCAGTTCTTGACCCACTGATAAATTGACCCCTCTTTTGCGCCTTCTTCTTCCCATTTCTGGCGAACCTCATAAAGTTTCGGTCCTGTCATGTCTTTATGCGGCTGGTGACATGTTGCACATTTGGAGTTGAATAAAGCCTCGCCTTCCTGAGCAATACTCGTATTGGAGACTACCATTAAGAGCGCTGAGATCAACGCGAACAACCATCTATTTCCTGTAATAAACATCTGATTCTTAGATATTTTTATTTATAATTTCAAATCATAACATGCCTCAGCAAGACATTTATCGAAAGCAAAAATAGCAGATTCACTACATAAGCTGACAGTTTTATGACAATTTTCACGCCCTTCATTTTAATTTAAAATCATTCTAAATAATTCTCAAGCAGCTATTCTTGCTACTTCTCTGATAATACACTGCCTACACGCTCATGCGATTGCACAGCTTGTTTTAACTTATTTTTGCAAGTTATACACATGAAGCGCTGATTTGTTGATAAATTTTGTCCAGGCACACGATTTCTTCCAGTTCATCATCAATATTACCATCCGTATTCACGAATATTCTTCAGACCGCTGCAATAAAAAACTCCCCACCTTTTCGGGCAGGGAGTTCCTTTAATTACTCTAAACGTCAGACGTTTCCTAGTCCAGGTCAAACTTGATTCCCTGAGCTAACGGAAGTTCTTTCGTATAATTAATCGTATTCGTTTGTCGGCGCATGTATGCTTTCCATGCATCTGATCCGGACTCGCGTCCACCACCGGTTTCTTTCTCACCTCCAAATGCGCCACCGATCTCTGCACCGGAAGTACCGATATTCACGTTTGCAATACCACAATCTGACCCTTCATGAGAAAGGAAATGTTCTGCTTCTCTCAGGTTAGTCGTCATAATTGCTGAAGAAAGTCCTTGAACGACTCCATTTTGCAATTCGATTGCTTTCGAGAGATCGTTGGAATATTTCATCACGTAGAGAATAGGTGCAAATGTTTCTTCCTGTACAATATCGTAGTGGTTTTCAACCTCGATAATTGTCGGACGCACATAACAGCCAGATTCATAACCTTCTCCTTCGAGTACACCACCTTCTACGAGTACGTTACCTCCTTCTTTTTTCGCTTGTTCGATCGCTTTCAGATAGTTGTTGACCGCATCTTTGTCAATCAAAGGTCCCACGTGATTGTTTTCATCCAGTGGATTACCAATTTTAATCTGCTTGTAAGCGCTCGTCAAATTGTCAACTACCTTGTCGTAGATAGAATCGTGAACGATCACGCGACGCGTAGATGTACAACGCTGTCCAGCCGTTCCAACAGCACCAAATACAGCGCCGGGAACCACGACTTTAAGGTCAGCATCAGGCGTAATAATCATGGCATTGTTTCCTCCGAGTTCCAATAGTGATTTTCCAAGGCGAGCAGCTACCGATTGAGCTACTGAACGACCCATGCGAATCGATCCTGTCGCAGATACGAGCGGTACGCGCTTATCTTCTGCCAGTGCTTTTCCGATTTCAGCATCACCAATAACCATAGATGACACACCTTCTGGAACACCATTCTTTTTAAATACTTCATTGGTAATGTTCTGGCAAGCGATCGAAGTTAAAGGCGTCTTTTCAGAAGGTTTCCAAAGACATGCATCACCACAAGCCCAAGCGACTGCAGTGTTCCAGCTCCATACCGCTACCGGAAAGTTAAACGCTGAAATAATACCAACGACTCCGAGTGGGTGATACTGTTCGTACATTCTGTGACCCGGACGCTCCGAATGCATTGTAAATCCGTGCAATTGACGCGATAATCCAACCGCGAAATCACAGATATCTATCATTTCCTGAACTTCTCCAAGGCCTTCCTGATAAGATTTACCCATTTCATAAGAAACAATCTTACCGAGTGGCTCTTTATAATCGCGCAGTGCATTTCCCAGCTGACGAATGACTTCTCCCCGCTGCGGCGCCGTCCATTTTCTCCATTCAAGAAAACCTTCGTGCGCTTTCATGACTACTTTATCGTAATCTGCTTTCGTCGCAAGGCGTACTTTTCCAATCACTGATCCGTCAACGGGCGTCATTGAATTAATTTCTTCACCTGTCGTGTCCAGCCAATTTTCACCTGTTGAAGCTCCTTTGTTAATTTCGTTCTTTATTCCAAGTTGATCTAAAACGTTGTTTATATCAACTCCAGACATTACTTCAGCCATTTGTTATATTTTTTGATTCATGCAAATTTAAGGAGTTCTTTTGACAATGAAAAGAAATAAACGGGTTTGAGCCGGGATGTTTTTTTCTTAACAGCTACTGTGCCCGTTTAATCGCCGCCGAGCGCACCGTTACCAGACCGTTCGCTTCGGATGCTAAAGTTGTCAATCCCGTTGTGTTTTCGACTTTATAAATGCGGTTGAGCAATTGTACATCAAACAGGTCAAATTCACAGAAATGCGCCGTGAACTGCGCAGTAATTTTCCGGGCATCGTCGACATTGCCATAGCCCTGATTCTTAAATTTCACCGGATTAAATCGGGCGAGGTCATTTCCCGTGTACAACAATATATGGTGCCCTTCTCTCAGCTGGATGGTGCGCTTTGTACCCGCGGGAAAAAATGCTCCCCAAACTGCGCCTTCTTTTCGCGGTTCATATTGCAGCACGAACACATCTTTCTCCGAATCGTTGTGCACCTCGTGTTCGTCCCCTCTCAACGCATCCGAAGGTCGAACGCTGTCAAACTGAAAACTGTGTAACGCTGACTTTTTCATTGCCTGACAATCACTGGAAAAGGCACTTCTGATTTCGTAATCGTTCAACATGCTCTCGCGCAGCTGCTGAATGCATTCGTTTTCAATGTCCAAATCAGCCCTGATCATGGTGTTTTTAACGGGATTATAGACCGGAAGTCCTTCATATTCATAATCTTCTGTCGTGTCCGACTGATAACCGAGCAGGGAGTCTGCTGTTCGAATCCCTTCCTGATCCAGGCTGTCCAGCCCCGAAACGCGATTCGCATTCGCGCTGTTTTCATCCGGCGTATGTTGGTTTTCACTTTCCCGGGGATACCAGAAAAACAGTCCAACAATAACGAACAAAGTCAATCCAACACCATAAACAAGTGGGTTTCTGCCATTCAATGCTGCCCGTCCCGATTCAGGAGAATAATTGCTTGCCGCCCACAACTCCAGTTGATCTTTATGATTTTTATTGAGCCGTAATCGCAATAATTCCTGCATCATTTTCCTTCTGCGGAGTAAATTGCTTTCGGAGCTTATCGTTCTTTTCACGCGCTCCACCAGCTTGATCTTCGCGGAATAGACCTCATTATCCAATGCATTCAAAAAATCGATCAGCATACCGTTTTCCAGCTGCTCTTCAATCCATTGCCATTCCTTCTTTCCCGCGGCATCTATCGGAACCGTCTGCACTAAATCGCCGTACATTCCTCCGCGCACGTCAGCAGCGACCAAATCAACAGCCCGGGCGTGAATGATCAATGCACTCAGGGACTGTTCAAGGTTCCACTTTCGCCGTCCGTTCTGAATCAAAGCAGACAAAAACGGAGTCAAGTACGATTTGTAAGCACTCTCCAGTGTATGCCCTTCATGCCGATTAAACTGAACGTCTTTTCCCGTCAATGAATCCTCGCCGCGAACGATGTATTCGTACAGTGTCGCGTCCTGACAAACCCACTCGTTGAAGACGACCTTCTCGGGATCTTCATGTGTAACCAGGAACATGGCGAGCTCCCCTTCTTCGACGACCACGCCATCAACCTCCAGGGTCTGTCGGCGCTGAAAATAGTCGGAGGCCGCTGCACGAAGGTCTGCTATTGCATCGTCGCGGGACAGGTCTGCAGATACGCCCAATGTTTTTGCTAATATTTGCAGCGACATGAATTTCATTGTGGCCTGTTTTTGGCATAAGCGTGTATATCCAGTAGAAAGTCCGAATCCTTCTCGATATGATTTCCGATGACGATAACGTTCGCACCACTCCTGGCCAGTTTTTCAATGTCACCAGCTGCACGAACACCGCCGCCGACAATAATCGGAACTTCGGGAAGCTGAGCGCGCGCGTCGTTGATGATCGTATCATTCACTATATGTTTCGCTCCACTTCCAGCGTCGAAATAAATCAACCTTTTCCCTTGTAATGCGCCAGCTATAGCAGTGTTGACAGCAATTGACGGTTTTTGCTGTGGAATTGGGGTGGTCTGGCTCACATAAGCCACCGAAGATTTCGTTCCCCCGTCTATAAGAATGTAACCCGTCGGGATAATTTCAGCCTGTACATCAAATACCGCCCGGGCACTCAACACATGTTGACCAATTAAATACTCGGGGTTGCGACCAGAGATAAGGCTCAAGTACAATATGGCGTCTGCACCGTCAACAATTTGCTGATGGTCGCCGGGAAATATCACGACGGGGGCTGCAGCTTTTTTTCGCAGCGTTTCAATGGCCGCGCTCATCTGAGCTTTCGTCACCGTACTGCCTCCCACAAAAAAATAATCCACCTGGGCAAAATTGGCTTTTTCAATGATCTCCGAGAGTTCATCACAATTCAGCTTTTCCGGATCGATCAATACGGCAATCTGCCCCCGACGCGCGTTGATTTTATCCCAAATTTTTTCTGTATTATTCATCATAACAAGGCGCTCCGCTATTGACAGATATCACAAAATCATTCGATTGTTCAATGTTCATAGTAACATTGCGTTTGTTTTCGGGAAAGCAAATACGTCCTTCCCAGTGTTCTGTATTCATTTTTGTCAACAATAAATTTTCCTTAAAAATAATCGATTTTCGGCCCGCCAATTTATAGAGCGCCTCTTTTCCCGACCAGACTTTTATCATCTCGACTATGTTTTCGGTGTCCAGAGCCGTCGCTTCGTCCACACTCAGAAACTTGTGCTTTACGCGCAGCACTTTTGAACGGATCGGCTCGAGGTCGAGTCCGATTGGGAACCCGGTACATGTCGCCAACCCCACAACGTGTGGAGCGTGGGAAATAGAAATAAACCCCTCACCTTCTATATATGGCGCACCTAGTGGTGAATAATGAATAGGTTCATTTCCGAAGACCAGTGTTCTGAGAACACGCGTAGCCACAAATTCGCGGCGCCTTGCAGGATGTTTGAGCTGTTGAAGTCGTTCAAATTCACCCGGCAACAAGTTGTGTTCGTGTTCTGCTGTCACAAAATTTTCGTAATAGAGCAGATGTACATCAACGGGGCCATATTTTTTCGTTTCAGTATGAAACATAGAGCGAAAATATCAAAAATTAAGCGCTTGCTGATTTATGACTGGTAAAATATTACAATATTATACTGGTAGGAACTCCTTCCAATCTGGGTTCATCCCGTTCTATTAATGCATCTTTTTTCTCCCGACAGTATTTTTTATTTGCTTTTCCCGGGCAATTGCCTCTCATATTGAATGAGGTTATCCAAATTGGATTTTGAAAAACATAATTTGAAATAGCGATTGAACCTGGCAACCCAACTATGTTTTATTCAATTCTAAATGCGTTCGCCCTAAATAAATTCGCTATCTTTGTTGTTTCTTTTTCAGAACCCGTTGGTTGTTAATGAATTTTTATACATTTGCACTCCAATTTTTGAACTTATGAGTTCACAGAATGAATTAGAAATTCCGTTTGAGGGCTTAAAAGTAGGGAAACATACTTTTCAGTTCGATTTAACGGACGCGTTCTTTGATGATATAGCACACTCAATAATCGAAAAAGGTTCGGTTCATGTGGAAATCCTTCTCGACAAAAAGGAAAACATCATGACGGCTGATTTTGAGGTAGACGGGGAAATTCAGGCGCTTTGCGACCGCTGTAACGACCTCGCAGTTCACCCGCTCCATTTTGAACACCGGCTCGTGTTTAAATTTGGCGAAGAAGCGAGTGAAGACGAAGACCTCATTATTATCCCGCCGAACGAATATAAGATTAAGTTGAGTCCAATATTGCACGAACTATTAACGGTGGAGGTTCCTCCGCGACTGGTACATGAAGAAAGCGAGTGCAATGAAGAAATGTTGGATTTGCTCGACGAGTACGCACAATCATCACAGACTACGTCCACGGACGACGAAGACGATATTGATCCCCGATGGGATGCATTGAAAGGATTGAATAAATAATTGAATAAAAACAGTAAAAATGGCACATCCAAAAAGAAGAACCTCGACAAAACGCAGAGATAAGCGCCGTACGCACAAAAAAGCGCAAACGCAAAATATTGCGACTTGTTCTGAAACCGGGCAGTCTCACTTGTATCACCGTGCGCACTGGCATGAAGGAAAACTTTATTACAAAGGACGCGTAATTGCTGAAAAAGAGGTTGCTGTTTAGTCGCTTTACTGCGCTATTTAAACGCACTTCATTCCTATGGTAATTGGAATAGACATTAGTGGTGGTGATTTTGCTCCCAAAGCAAACGTATTGGGGGCTGTTTTGGCATTGCGCGAACTTCCGGATTTTGTGCACATGGCACTCATTGGCGACAAAGACAAGATTCAACCCCATCTGTCGGAAGTTGAACCGGCCATAGAAGAGCGTCTTCAGGTCGTTCACGCCCCCGAGGTCATCACAATGCACGACCACCCCACAAGAGCACTTCCCCAAAAGCCCAACAGCTCAATAGCTATTGGTTTTGAAATGCTGTCCAAGGGTAAAATTCAGTCCTTTGCCAGCACTGGAAATACCGGCGCCATGCTCGTAGGAGCTATGTATAAAGTCAATGCCATTCCCGGCGTTATTCGACCGTGCATTACCTCTATCCTTCCCGTAGAAAGCGGGGGAAACTCGCTCATACTCGACGTCGGAACCAATGCCGATTGCAAGCCGGACGTTTTGTATCAATTTGCGCGTCTGGGCTCCCTGTACGCCAAAAATGTGCTCGACAAAAAAAAGCCGCGCGTCGCTCTATTGAATATCGGTGAGGAAGAATCAAAAGGCAATCTGCTCACGCAATCTGCTTATAAATTAATGAACGGCACCAAAGACATTCATTTTGTTGGTAACATTGAAGGGCGCGACCTCTTCACGGGGAAAGCAGATGTGGTCGTTTGCGACGGTTTTACGGGTAACGTCGTTCTCAAACAAGCGGAAGGCATTTACAGCATTATGAAAAAGCGGGGGATCAAAGATGATTATTTTGACCGCTTTAATTATGAAAATTACGGAGGAACACCTATTTTGGGCGTCAATTCTGATGTTATAATCGGGCACGGGATTTCAAACGAGATCGCCGTGCAAAATATGTTGAAACACGCCTTTGAGGTAGCAAACTCCGGGCTGACGAAAAAAATTAAAGAAGCTTTTCAATAATGAGCAAAATAACAGCAGCTATAACAGGTGTTCAGGGTTATCTTCCCGAGCGCGTCATGACGAACAAGGATTTTGAGAAAATCATCGAAACGACCGATGAGTGGATCACGACCCGCACAGGAATTAAAGAACGCCGTATATTGGAAGATGGCAAAGCAACCTCGGACATGGGGGCTCAAGCTGTTGAGAAACTGCTCCAAAAGAAAAACATCGATCCTTCAGAAATCGATTTGGTCATTTGTGGTACGGTAACCCCGGACTACCCTTTTCCTTCTACCGCTAATGTCATCAACGACAAGGTGGGTATGAAAAATGCCTGGAGCTACGACATCAATGCGGCCTGTTCTGGATTTATCTATTCCCTTGCCACGGGCGCTCAATTTATTGAAACGGGAAAATACAAAAAGGTAATCGTTGTCGGAGCAGATAAAATGAGTTCCATTATCGATTACGAAGACCGTGCGACCTGCGTCATTTTTGGCGACGGTGGTGGCGCTGTGCTGTTAGAACCCAACGATGAAGGACTCGGTGTTATTGACAGCGTGCTCCAAAGTGACGGAGAAGGCAGAAAGTATTTGATTCAGCCCGCAGGAGGATCAAAACAACCCGCCACTCACGAAACGGTGGATCAACGGCTTCACTATGTTCATCAGGAAGGCAAAGCCGTCTTTAAGTTTGCCGTAACCAACATGTCCAATGTTTCGGCAGAGATCATGAACAGAAACAATCTCACCCCTGAAGATGTAGACTGGCTCGTGCCTCACCAAGCCAACCTTCGTATCATTGATGCTACAGCCAACAGAATGGGCTTATCATCAGACAAAGTCATGGTTAATATTCAAAAATACGGCAATACCACAGCAGGAACCCTTCCCTTGTGCTTGTGGGATTGGGAAAATCAGTTAAAAAAAGGTGATAACCTCGTACTTTCCGCATTTGGTGGTGGATTTACATGGGGAGCACTTTATTTGAAGTGGGCTTATAATTCTTAATTAAAATACTTACATTTATTCCCTAAAAATTCATGAATGATGAATCAAAAAGAAATTCAAGACCTTATTAAGTTTGTCTCCAAATCCGGAGTCACAGAAGTAGAAATCGAAGAAAAAGATTTCAAGATTACGATTAAATCGGAATCTAAAAAGAAAAAAGAAAAAGAAGAGAATACGGTTTACATCCAGCAGCCGATGCCTCAGCAAATGCCGCAACAACAGATGCAGGCACCCGCTCCGCAACCGGAACAGCAAGCAGCTCCTAATCCGGCACCAGCCGCTAACGATGGCGGCGGATCAAAACCTGAAGCGAAAGAGGATGACAACTTGCTGACGATAAAATCGCCAATGATTGGAACATTTTATCGCGCGTCGTCGCCTGAAAAACCGCTATTTGTTGAAGTTGGCGATACTGTAAAAACCGGCGATACTGTGTGTATCATAGAAGCGATGAAGCTGTTCAATGAAATCGAATCAGAGGTTTCAGGAAAAATAGTAAAAGTACTCGTAGACGACGCCACACCAGTAGAATACGATCAGCCATTATTTTTGGTTGAACCGTCATAAATTTCATGTAGAATTTTAAATACCCAAAAGGCACATGTTCAAAAAAATATTGATTGCCAACAGGGGCGAAATCGCATTGCGCGTCATACGTACGTGTAAGGAAATGGGGATCAAAACTGTCGCGGTTTACAGTACTGCAGACAAAGACAGTCTCCACGTTCGATTCGCCGATGAAGCTGTATGTATAGGTCCTGCCCAAAGTGCGCAGTCCTACCTGCAGATTCCAAATATTATCGCGGCAGCTGAAATTACAAATGCCGATGCAATTCACCCCGGATATGGTTTTCTTTCGGAGAACGCCAAATTCTCAAAAGTTTGTCAGGAACACGATATCAAATTTATCGGCGCGACTCCCGCACAAATTGATGGGATGGGCGACAAGGCTACGGCCAAAGCGACCATGATTAAAGCAGGTGTTCCTTGTATTCCAGGGTCCAAAGGGTTGTTAAAAGACCTGGACGACGCATATAAAATCGCTGAAAAAATCAAGTACCCCGTAATTCTCAAGGCTACAGCCGGAGGTGGTGGTAAAGGGATGCGTATCGTTTGGAAGAAGGAAGAAATGGAAAAGAACTGGGATTCCGCTCGTCAGGAGTCGAAAGCTGCTTTTTCCAATGACGGTCTTTATATGGAGAAATTCATTGAAGAACCGCGTCACATCGAAATCCAAATTGCGGGCGACCAACACGGAAATGCGTGTCACATGTCTGAGCGCGACTGTTCGATTCAGCGGCGCCATCAAAAACTCGTAGAGGAAACACCTTCTCCTTTCATGACCGCCAAGTTGCGGAAGAAGATGGGAGAAGCTGCACGTAAAGCAACGAAAGCCGTGGATTACGAAGGAGTCGGAACAGTCGAGTTCCTCGTAGATAAAAATCGCGATTTCTATTTTATGGAAATGAATACGCGGATTCAGGTGGAACATACCATTACGGAAGAGGTGATCAATTTTGACCTGATTAAAGAACAGATCAAGATTGCTGCCGGTGAAAAGATCAGCGGAAAAAATTACGAACCCATTATGCATTCGATCCAATGTCGTATCAACGCAGAGGATCCGTATAATGATTTTCGCCCTTCGCCCGGTAAAATTACGGAATATCACGAGCCCGGTGGACACGGTATTCGCATCGACACACATGTTTATGCCGGATACACCATCCCGCCGCACTACGACTCGATGATCGCAAAACTGATTACAGTAGCACAAACGCGTGAAGAAGCCATTTTAAAAATGCGCCGCGCCTTAGATGAATACATCATTGAAGGTGTCAAGAGCACGATTCCGTTCCACATTAAACTGATGAAAGACGAACAGTTTAACAAAGGTGAATTCACGACGAAATTTATGGATGATTTTAAGTTTTAATAAAATCATCGTTCATTTAAAAGCCGCTTCTCCTGGAAGTGGCTTTTTTTATGACCGTTTAGCTGGTATAGCAATCCAGATTGCAATCAACAGCACACCTGCCAGTGAGAGGTAGGTTGCATTTTTTATTTCCAATTGCTGGAGCGCCAATCCGAATAAAACCAAAACAATACTTACCAAAAGCAGCAAAGCATTCCCACTGAGTCTTTTCGATTGAACCAATAATATTACGTGCACCAGTACGCCAAAAGTACCGGAAACCAAGGCAATAAAAGGTGTTGCGTCGCTTATGACTCCGCTTTTCCAGCCAAAAACGGAAAGCAAGTAGGGCATAACAATCGCTATCAAGCCGATTACAATGCTGTATGTTGCCCACTTACTCATGGTTCAAATATAGGGATTAATTTTACCACATTGCGGCCGCAGGCTTCTCGTCGCTTCGAAAAATAAGTTTGACGTCGCCGCCCAATGTCACGAGTTGAAACCTGCGGTTGCAGCATCCATGACTGCGGCAGATTTTTCCTTTATGAAACTATGTTTTATTCTAATCGAAATGCGTTTGCCCTGAATAAAGCGCCGACTATCTTTTAAAATCATCATTTATTCGTTATTTTCAGCGCGATGAATAAGCAAATTGTCAATATCAATGCCGACTTAGGTGAAGGTGCCGGACAGGACGACCAGATCATGCCCTATTTATCGAGCTGTAACATCGCTTGTGGCGGTCATACTGGTGACGAAAAATCGGTGAAAACAACAATTCAGCTGGCTCAAAGTCATCAGGTAAAAATCGGAGCTCACCCCGCTTATCCCGACCGCGAACATTTCGGACGAAAACGACCCAAGATCGATCGCGTCGCTCTGGAGGACAGTATCATGGAACAATTAACATTGTTTTTTCAGGTGGCGCGTGAACAGGGAGCAGAAGTGCATCACATTAAGGCTCATGGAGCACTCTACAACGACGCTGCAAGTGATGAAGAGACAGCTGCACTATTTCTCAACGCCATTCGCCGCCTCGGCATCCAGTGTAAAATTTACGCGCCTTTTGACAGTGTCCTCCACCGTGTTGCGGAACCGACTTTCGAAGTAATTTACGAAGCTTTCATCGACCGCATGTACAACGAGGACTTATCCTTACTGAGCCGAAGTGATGAAAAAGCGCTTCATCAGGATCCTGAGACGGCATGGAAACAACTTTACGAGCTCTACTTCCTGGAAGAAGTGACGACCATCACGGGGAAAAAAGCTGCTATCAAGGCCAACACTTTCTGCATTCATGGCGATCACCCGGAAGCGGTGAACATGCTTCAGTACATTCGCGAAAAGCTCACCGAAACACCCCTTCGACAATGAACAACACTCCAGTTATAAAGCGGTTTGGTGATGGCGCCATTCGACTCGTCTGGCCCGCTCAAATCGATCTTAAGACGCATCATCTCATGATGGCCTGGGTCGAAACATTGATTGAGCGATACCAAAGGTCTATTGCGGACTATACTCTCAGTTACAGCGAAATCGTCTTGTACATGAGAGATGATCAGCAAGTCAACTCCTTATTAGACGAACTCGAACAGCTGCGATCAGCTTCCATAACCAGAAAAGATCATTCCGGAGCAACGATTTACATTCCCGTCTGCTATCACGAGGATGTTGCCGTTGACCTCCACGCTTTTTGCGCTGAAAAATCACTCGACAAAGAAGCGTTTATTGAGCTCCACACAAAAGTCCGCTATCCCGTGTATTTTATTGGTTTCCTCCCCGGTTTTCCCTATTTAGGTGGTTTAGATGAAAAGCTTTATAAAGCCCGCAAGCAGCAACCGCGCCGCTCCGTTCCTGAAGGTGCAGTGGGAATTGCCGGAAAACAGACGGGCGTTTACCCCACCTCATCGCCGGGAGGGTGGAACATCGTCGGACAAACACCCATGAGTTTTTTTGATCCGGAATCGGAGCCGCCATCATTACTTGAGCCAGGCGATAGGGTCAGGTTTTATTCGATTACGCTCGAGGCCTTTCATACATTGAAAAATGAAATTGCCTCGCAAAGTATAGCGTCTCTGCGCGATCAGCATCAAAATTATTTTAAACGTTATGATTGAATTTTTAAATGCGGGACTTCAGACTACCATTCAAGATGCCGGAAGGACGCTCCATCGTTCCAGGGGCGTTCCCGTATCCGGAGCTATGGATCAACACGCGTTTCGTTTTGCCAATTTTCTACTCCGCAACGATCCCGACACCCCCGTTTTTGAGTTTACACAACAAGGGCCAAAATTGTTTTTTCATGCCCGAACCCACGCCGTTCTGACGGGTGGCCTGTACGACGTGCAGCTCAACGGAGAGTCCGTGCCTTATGCCACACCTTTTTTTATCCCTGCTAAAAGTGAACTGCACATCAAGCATTTGCGCGAAGGCAACTACGGTTATTTGAGTATTGAAAATGGTTTTCATGCTCATCAAGTGCTGGGCAGCGCCAGTTATTGTCCAACCGTTAACGAAGCTGCGAAGTGCAAAAAGGGTGGAAACTACGTTTTTGTGCGCACTACACGGGATTACGAACAAAAGTATGCACAAGTCAGCAGTGGATTCGCAAAGCAGCAACAAACGGAGGTCACCGTTTATCCAGGGCCAGAATTTGATCTTCTCTCTTCTGAAGCACAATCGGCGCTACGCACTTCAATCCTGAGCGTCAGTCCGCACAGCAGCAGAATGGCGATACAACTCCACCACGAACTCGATTGCGGGGCAAAGGATATTTTAACCGCTCCCGTTCAGCCTGGTACTGTACAGCTCACTCCCGGTGGTGATATGATCGTTTTAATGCGCGATGCTCAAACAACTGGCGGTTATGCGCGTATTCTTCAATTAACAGATGAAGGAATCAATAACATAGCTCAATGTGGTGTAAATAAGCAACTCACTTTATCCTTAATCCAATAAACGCTAACGATTCAATGAGTAAAATAGCTCCTTCAGGACAACCTTCCATAGAAATTTGGGGTATTGAAATCATGGAACCCGTGGTCACATTCACAGATATGTGGATCGCAGCCGTTTGTGTTTTCGCCTATTTTAAGTTGCGCAAGCTCAACAAGAAAGGTCGCGTGCACCGTTATATCCGGTTATATTTTGGAATTATGGCGATTGCTACAATACTCGGCGGGTTTTTGGGTCATGCCTTTCAACACGTCGTAGGGCTAACCTGGAAGCTGCCCGGATGGCTGATCAGTATGCTTGCGGTCATGGCGATCGAGAGAGCGTCAATCATGCATGCTCAGCCTATATTAAACAAGCGATTTGGAAAATTCCTTGAAGTGGCAAACGTCGTCGAGCTGCTCACTTTTGCCATCATCACTTTTTCAACGCTCAATTTCTTTTTTATCCAAATCCATTCGGCTTATGGCTTGGGGCTTGTCGTTTTGCCTATCCATTTTTACGTTTACTGGAAATCGGGCAACGAAGGGAGTCGTATTTTTTTCCTTACGGTTCTTTTCGCAGTACTTGCGGCATTTTTCTATACGAGTGAAATAGGCATTCACCGGTGGTTTAATCACCTCGACATCGCTCATACCGTAATGGCCATCAGTATGTATTTCTTTTATCGCGGTGCTCGGAAACTCAAGGTGTTGACAAAAGAAGATTTGAGGTCGGAAAAAATATCATTCACCCGTGCTTTTCGGTCAAGTGTAAAGCGACAAAAATAAACAGAACAATTTGTTCAACTTTGGAGGAGCGCTATTCTTCTTTTTCAATTTCAGGAAAATAGATGCGGTCTTTTACGATTATGGCTTCAGGGAACTCGTCTATCAGTTCATCGCGTTCTTTTTCGGCTTCCAGCCGTGTGCGAAAATCGCCCAATAACAGGTTGTAATTCGGCGCCTTGTATTCTATATAAGTTTCCGCCTCCGCATCGCTTTTTAAAATTTTCGATCGCGCCTCATCAACTTTCTCACGACTTTGATCAAAAAACAACTGAACGCGGAAGCCATCGATTTGCGGACCATTTGCGGGTGGAATTTTAGCGGCTTTAAAATCGATGAGTTTATCAATGCGCGGATCCTTCTCAATCGACACCTCACCCGGTTCAAAAACAGTATCTTTAAAAGTCGTATCGGCAGGATTGTCTGTAACGGTAGTGTCTTTGGTTGCTTTCTTTTCATCGTCACCACCTTCGGTTTTCCACCACTCTTCCGCCTGACCAAAAGCCAAAGACGTTTGCCACACAAAAAGAAGAAAAAAGATTTTATACATAAGCGCTTTTTTACAAAATTAAGGAATTAATTCAAATAAGTTCGAGCAATTGTTGTGCCACCTACATAATATAGACAACGCTAATGTTAATCATAAAATATTTTTATTCGTCGTGTAAAACGCTATATTTGTGCTGTGAATCGACGTCGTACATACTGCTTTATCTGTTTAGCGAGTTTAATGTTGTTCTTTTCGAACGCTCTCACTTATTTGGGTGACTTAGTTTTCGACAGCATTGCTGATCATTACGTTACTCAATCTGACCTCATGGAGGGAGAAACAGAAAACGAAAACGAGTCTAAAAAACCACCGCAAAACCCCACTGAAGAGGAAGAGGAACACGCTCCTTTCAAGATCCCGAAACTCACTTCTGTTGATGAAGAGTATCTGGGTACTTTTAAAACGTTATTCTTCTGGTATGACTTGAGTCCTAATATACCTACGGAACCCCCTGAACAAGCTGTTTAAAGCCACCCGTCTCAACACAATTTCACAACAGTGATAACTGGTGTTATCGCAATTAACTTTATTATAATATAGATTGACTTTACGTCACTAAACAGCTATAAAACAATGAAAAACAACTCTTTTCTAAAGAATTTAAAATTCGATATACCATCGGGATTGGTGGTTTTTTTGGTCGCCCTGCCCCTATGTTTAGGGATTGCACTTGCCTCCGGAGCGCCTATGTTTGCAGGAATTATTGCAGGAATCGTTGGGGGAATCGTCGTTGGAACAATTAGTGGGTCTCCTCTCGGTGTATCCGGACCCGCTGCCGGTCTCGCCGTTATTGTGGCAGACAGTATCAAAGATTTGGGAACAAATGCTGCCGGTGAATTTGATATGATGGCTGGTTTCCAGGCTTTCCTCGTTGCCGGAGTTATTGCCGGTATCATTCAAATTATCCTCGGTGCTGTACGTGCGGGTATTATTGGTTACTATTTTCCTACTTCTGTGATTCAGGGAATGCTGGCCGGTATTGGTATTACGCTTATTCTGAAGCAAATTCCACACGCGCTCGGTTGGGATAAAAATCCAGAAGGTGAGTGGGAATTTTTTCAAACCGACGGACACAACTCCTTTTCTGAAATTGGCTTTGCGCTGGAGAATTTTACGTTCGGAGCACTATTGATCACACTGGTGTCGATCGCTATTTTAATTCTCTTTCAGCAATCTTTTATGAAGAAAAACAAGGTGTTAAGCCTGATTCCGGGACCACTTATTGCTGTGATATCCGGCATTGTTATCAATGAAATATTAAAAGCCTATTTCCCTGAGTTTGCCCTGTTCAACGAACGCGAAGTTGTGAATGGCGAAACATTAGAGAACAACCACATGGTCAATATTAAGGCTGCCGACGAGGACAAACCCTACTACGGATTACTCACCTTCCCCGACTGGAGCATTCTTAAAAATCCGAGTATTTATGTGATCGGTTTCACCATGGCCATTGTCGCGAGTTTGGAAACACTCTTATGTGTCGAGGCAACGGATAAGCTGGATCCTCAAAAAAGAACAACACCCACAAATCGCGAGTTATTTGCGCAAGGTACGGGTAACGTCGTTTCTTCACTCATTGGTGGTCTTCCTGTTACACAGGTAATTGTCAGAAGCTCTGCCAACATCGATTCCGGCGGGAAAACGAAAACAGCCGCGATCTCACACGGTTTTTTCCTCGCTGCATTTGTTTTATTAATGCCCTGGTTATTGAACATGATTCCGCTTTCCTGCTTGGCTGCCATTTTATTGATGGTGGGCTATAAACTAGCCAACGTCGGACTCTTCAAAAAGATGATCAAAAATGGCCTCAGTCAATTTATACCGTTCATCGTTACAATCGTCGTGATTGTATTTGCCAACCTCTTATGGGGAATCATTGCCGGACTCGTGATAGCTATTTTCTATATTTTAAAGCGAAGTTATGAAAATGCGCTTTACTCTGAGTTTATTGAAAAAGAAGAAGGGAAACGCAACAAAACCATCATTAAACTGGGTGATGTTGTATCTTTCTTCAATAAAGGGCACCTGCACAAACGTCTGAGCCAGCTCGAAGAGGACTGTTTTGTTGTTATTGATGGTAGTAAAAACAAACACATGGATCACGACATCTTTGAATTACTGGAGGACTTTATGATCAATGCGCAATCCAAAAACATCAAGGTGGAGTTTGTTGGTTTTGATACGCAACGTTCCAAAAAAATTCACGAATTTATAACCGAAATGAAAGAAAAATATGAAAACGCAGACGAAAGAAACGCAAAGTAAACTAAGTCCTGAAGGGGCAAAAAAGATCCTCGTTGAGGGCAACGAGCGATTTATGAATGATGCGATGGCAGACCGTGCATTGCTGGAACAAATGGAAGCTACAACCGGAGGACAATATCCGCATTCCGTCATCTTGAGTTGTATCGATTCCAGAACCTCATCGGAGCTGATTTTTGATCAGGGCATTGGCGATATTTTTAATGCACGCGTTGCGGGGAATGTTGTCAATGAAGATGTCTTAGGATCGATCGAATACTCGTGTAAGGTCGCTGGCTCTAAACTTGTCGTGGTGCTCGGTCACTCCAAATGTGGCGCTGTAACTGCTGCGTGTAAGCACGTAGAACTCGGCAACATCACAGCACTGTTAAAAAAAATACAACCATCTGTTGAACGTATTACAGCAAAAGTGGAGGATGTCACAGCACCAGAAGCGATTCAGATGGTCGCCGATGAGAACGTAAAACATGCCATTAACGAAATCCGTGAAAAGAGTGATATTCTCGCTCAAATGGAAAAAGACGGCGAAATCAAAATCGTTGGCGGTATGTATGATATTGAAACGGGAAAGGTTTCATTTTTTGAATAGATGATGGTTTTAGATGATGCAGGGGTAGGGTCGAACGGTGGTCGTTCTTTCCCTCCCCTACACGTTTTTAATTCATAACATGTATTGAAAGGAATATTAAAGAAGCAAAAAGTACAATTAATACGAGAACAATAAAGATAAAATAATTCCTGTTTCTTGAACCGTAGACTTTTCTCACCTTTTCAACTCTCTTTTCTGATGATTCCGGAAATTTTAAATGCGTTTTTCCAGAACTACCTTTTTGATTTCTGTGTTTCTTCGAACGTCTGGAGTCTTTCACGGCCGCATTCTGCTTCATTCTATTCACCATGTCCGCAATATGTCCAGATCCAAAACTCATTGGTTGAAAATAAGAAAAATCTACGACTTCGCGCGGGCGTATGTTTTGTTTTTGGGACTACATCATCGTCAAAACCATCAACGTTCGCCCTGTAAAAACCAAACATCCCTGCAGCGCATGCGAAATAAACCAGTGATTCCTACGACTGCTCTTTAAGGTTGAGGTCCAGCCCCAGCTCTTTTAACTGTTCCTCGTCTATTGTCGCCGGTGCATCGATCATAATGTCTCTACCCGCATTGTTCTTTGGAAATGCAATGTAGTCGCGAATTGAATCCGACCCTCCCATAGTCGCAACGAGTCGATCGAGCCCGAAAGCGATGCCTCCATGTGGCGGTGCGCCAAATTCAAAAGCATTCATTAAAAAACCAAACTGTTCTTGTGCCTCCTCATCGGAGAAACCGAGGTGCTTAAACATCAATGCTTGTAATTTGCGATCGTGAATTCTAATTGACCCACCACCGAGCTCGACACCGTTCATGGCGAGGTCATAAGCGTTCGCTCTTACCTTTCCCGGCTCGCTATCCAGCAAGTCAATGTCTTCCTGTTTTGGAGAAGTAAACGGGTGGTGCATCGCGTGGTAGCGTTCCGTTTCATCATCCCACTCTAACAATGGAAAATCAACGACCCACAGCGGTTTGAATTCATTTGGATTTCGCAACCCAAGTTCATTCCCCATGTGCAGGCGCAATTCGTTCATTTGTTTGCGCGTAGTATCTTTTTCTCCGCTTAACACAAGTAACAAATCACCGGGCTTTCCCCCCATTTGATCGGCCCATTCTTTTAAATCTTCCTGGCTATAAAATTTGTCAACTGAACTCTTGAATGTTCCGTCTTCATTGCATTTTACGTAAACGAGTCCCCTGGCGCCAACTTGTGGTCGCTGTACCCATTTGGTGAGTTTATCCAATTGCTTTCTGGAGTAAGACGCACATCCTTCTGCTACGATGCCCACGACCAATTCGGCAGCATCAAATATTTTAAACCCTTTATTTTGCGTGAGCTCCGTAATGTCCTGAAACTCCATTCCAAATCGGATGTCTGGCTTGTCAGAACCATACGTTTCCATAGCCTCAGCAAAGGTCATTCTCGGAAAGTTGCCCTCGAAATCAATGCCCCGACACGCTTGAAACAAATGTTTCACCAATCCTTCAAAGGTGTTCAGTACATCTTCCTGTTCTACAAATGACATTTCACAATCAACCTGCGTGAATTCGGGCTGACGGTCTGCGCGCAAATCTTCATCGCGAAAGCACCTTACGATCTGGTAGTAGCGATCCACGCCTGAGATCATTAACAACTGCTTGAATGTCTGCGGGGATTGCGGCAATGCGTAAAATTCACCTTGATTCATTCGACTCGGAACGACAAAGTCCCTTGCTCCTTCTGGTGTCGATTTGATCAAATAGGGTGTTTCTACATCCATAAAATCTTCTCCGTCCAGGTATTTTCGGGTTTCAAGGGCCACCTTATTTCGCAAACGCAATTTCTCCTGAATCACGGTTCTTCGAATATCCAAATAGCGATGCTTCATGCGCAGTTCATCTCCGCCATCCGTCTCTTCTTCGATGGTAAAAGGAGGTGTTTTCGCCGCATTGAGTACTTTTAAGTCCCTGACTTTAATCTCCACATCACCCGTTGGAATGTTCTTGTTCTTGCTCGAACGTTCGATGACTTCTCCTTTGATCTGAATCACAAATTCACGTCCGAGTTTTCGGGCGGCCTGATTCAGCTCATCGTTATCGTCCGTGCTAAAAGCCAGCTGCGTGATTCCGTAGCGATCCCGAAGGTCCACAAAGGTCATTCCTCCCATTTCGCGCGTTCGCTGTACCCATCCGGCCAACGTTGTGTCGTCTCCTGCATTCTCAATGCGTAATTCACCACAGGTGTGTGTTCTGTACATAGTACTCAATTATTTGAATAGCAAAAATAGAAAGAAGATTGTACTTTTTCAGGTGTGGCGTGGTTTTATTGGTGAATAATGCGGCTTATCAGCAATCGCCAATTAAATAGGTAACCCCAATACTAATCTCAGGCTCTAAACCGTTAAGAACATCATCTTTTCTCATTGGACTATACTGACTTTTATCGATCTGGAAATAATAAGGTGATTTTACTCCATAATAAAAGGTGAATTTTCGCCATATCTGGATGGTATGGTAAACTTCGAAACTCATTGCTGCCAGCTGATGCTGAAACGTTCTTGACCGCTTCTTTGAAGAAATCGCTTCCGGTGAAGAGTACAAAGCATAAGTATCGTTTATCGCCCAGCCGTACTGAAAAAACATGTGACCTCTGACTCCATGAGTTACGTCAAAATTGTGAAAATAGCCCACTCCTGCCTGAAGGTTGAATGATTTATTGTCCACCCCATAACTCGCTAAATGATATGTAGCGTTATCCTCAACTATCGGCTGGCTCATTTCTTGCCATGGCGACTGAAAATTTTTAATGTCAGAATGATAATCCAGATAATGTGAATAGCTTTTCCCTTTTTTTCCATAGGTTAAGGTTCCCGATAAAAGCCAGTTTTTTGAGAATACTTTATGGTAACTAAATGTAGTATTTAAACCGTGCTTATAACTTATGTCTAAACCAACTCTCTGTTGACTTAATGTCAATAAAGGTGTAAAAAATATGAGGCAAAGCAGAACTTTCATCATAAGCTCAAAACGCAATCATTAGAGCATTATTTTAGTTTGGGTTTAATGGGTTACCAAGATAGGTCGTAAATTTTAATTTAAAACACTCTTTTTTATTAGATGCTTAGATTTATAAAAGATATTAGACTTGGAGATGTTAGATAACTGATATTAAGAATATCTAACATCTATTGTCTAATCATCTAACATCTAAATCTTTTAATAAGCATTCATTATTTTTTTACGACTTACATTGGTAATCCTATCGGTTTATTTGTAAAAACACGACTTCCCTTCTCATCCGCTGCGATCGCTGAGAAGAGTAGCGCTCATAAAGTATAGCCCAATTTATTCACCAATCTGACTTACAATACACCGTAACTTACAGGCATAAAGGATCTTATATGCAGTTTTTATCTTTTTTAGCAACCCCATTTTTGGGGACTCTTTTATCAATCAGATTTTGATTTAATTTTGATCTATTTGTCGTTACAAGCCCCGCGAAATATACATATATTCCTTTGGTGCTTGTGCCTAAAATAGCTTCAAAATTAAATTCATGAATAAATCGGGATAGCGTTCTTGCAATTAATTTTTGTTGTTCTGTTACATAGCTGTACTTTTGTACATAATTTTTAAGCAATCAATTGGCAAAAATTCGCGACATAGAACTGGGAGACTTTCCCTTATTATTGGCTCCAATGGAAGACGTGAGCGACCCGCCTTTTCGTGCGCTGTGCAAGGAAAATGGTGCGGATCTCATGTACACGGAGTTCATTTCTTCAGAAGGATTGATCCGCGATGCTGTAAAAAGTGTCGAGAAGCTGGATATCTTCGAGTATGAGCGCCCTGTTGGGATCCAGATCTTTGGGAACGACATCGAAAGTATGAAGCGCGCAACGGCGATTACAGAAAAGACCAATCCTGATATTATTGATATCAATTATGGCTGTCCCGTAAAAAAGGTGGCTTGCAAGGGAGCTGGTGCCGGAATTTTACAAGACATCCCAAAAATGGTTGAAATGACACGGGAAATCGTTCGGAGTACTGATTTGCCCGTTACGGTAAAAACCCGACTTGGTTGGGATGAGGACACCAAATACATCGTTGAGGTAGCTGAACGGTTACAAGACGTCGGAATTGAAGCGATCTCTATCCACGGGCGCACGCGCAAGCAGATGTACAAAGGTGAAGCGGATTGGTCGTTGATTTCAGAAGTGAAGAATAATCCGCGCATGCACATACCCGTATTTGGAAACGGCGATATCGATTCTCCGGAAAAAGCGGTGGAATACAAAGAAAAATACGGGGTAGATGGTTTGATGATTGGTCGTGCCAGTATTGGTTATCCGTGGATTTTTGATGAAATCAAACATTTTTACAGAACCGGAGAGCATTTGCCCAAACCTACATTGAAACAGCGCGTCGACGTCACCAAACGCCACCTCGAGATGAGCATTAAATGGAAAGGTGAGAAGCTCGCTTTAGTAGAGATGAAGCGCCACTACACCAACTATTTCAAAGGTATCCCCCATTTTAAACCTTATCGCACGAAGTTGGTCACGACCTTTGACCTGAACGAAGTCTTCGACACACTGGATGAAGTACAAGAACGGTTTGGAGAGACGGAGTTTTTGGTGTAGTTTTTTTGGTGAGTTTTTAAAATTGAATGCTGTCCATAAACGACCAGGTTAAAAAAATGTTATCGTCTATAACTGAATACCGATATTTATTCTTAAAGAACTATTCGTCACATACGAGTAGTAGCTTAAATCGGCAAATCCTATTCTACAATCGGGTTTAATAAATATGCTATAGTTCTCTAGCGGGAAACTTACGCCAAAGCCCATTGAGGTTCCGTAACTAACTGAATAAATATCCCCGTCATCTTCAAACTCAAAAACTTTTTCGCCGGTCAAGTTGGACGATGAGGTATGTCGAGTGCCGCTTCTTTTTCCGGCGACAATAAAATCGAGAAACCCTCCTGCTTCAAGAAAAAACTTAATCTTATTTCCAACATTCCATCTCGCGTATAACGGGATCGATAAATTGTGTAAAGTGTAATCTACATCCTTGGAGTACGACCAGTGGCCTTCATAAATATTATCAATATGAAATCGATTCATATTATATTCCATCCCTGTAACTAGGTTTAGTTTTTTCGGTTTAAAAAAGATATGTTTAGCTCCGACACCAATTCCGAAGCGTTCATTGTATTCAGAATACCTCGTAGAAATTGTTCTATTCACCGAAATATCTAACTCGTTGACAACTTCTGAAAGATCCTTTTTTTGACCATAAACGGTCATGCAGGAAAAAACAAAAATGTATGTCAACAGTTCCCTCATTTCGCTTTTATTGTTTCGTAAATTAACCTATCAAACTCTTTCTGCTGCTCAATAGTATCTAATGTCAACTCTTCGGTTTTATCAAGCAGTAGCTTATTCATTTCGGCTAAATCAGTTGCCTTTTTTTTGCTTCTTTTTCGCCGGGAACATTTGGAAGAAGACCATTTTTGTCAACAACCTGCTATAGCCAACCCAATTTAGCTTTCCTTATTAAAAACTCCAAATTTTATGATCTTTTTTCCACAGAACAGAAAAGAAGATACAACAACAATACCTATAAATCTCTTGCTCAAATAACCAACGAAGTCTTCGACACACTGGATGAAGTACAAGAACGGTTTGGAGAGACGGTTTTTTGGTGTGGCATGGAAGGGGCTTTTCTCATCCTAAGGAAATTTACTTAGTGGCTTCAATTTATTACATAGCTTTTTTTCTATCAATTCATAGAATTCTTTTTTTATAATTCATTTCAATGATCAACATGGCGACTTTGAATATACCTTCGTGAAAAAAAAGTCATGTATAACGTATTCTCAAAAGAAAATAAAATAAAAAAGCAGATGATCAATGCGATCTTAACGTATTCGGATCAGTATAATTCACGAAAAACATTAACATCAAAAAATTTTAGTGTCTTAAAATTTATGTACTACGATGTTATGACCTCGGTTTATGATCAGCAAAAACTGGCCTCTTAAGGCATATCCCAACCATTTTTCCGACGGGGCAAACGCATTCAAAAACATCGTTGTCGGGGATGCTTCTTCTTATATCTACTTTAACCCCAGACTGAAAACGATGTTTTTAGCAGATTTTCCCTTGATAAAACTATGCTATATTCAACTCTAAATGTTTTTGTTCTGACCTCATCAGACTAATTTTTTCGACTTTGGCAGATTTTTTGTATCTTCTATAATGGATTTAAAAATAAACGCCATGAAAAAATTGATCGCAATACTCACAATAGCTGGTTTGATCGTTGGAATGACAAGTTCTACAACGGTTTCTTACCCCACCGTGCAATCAAAGAGCTTTAAAAGTGGTGAACAGCTTCGTTACCGCATTACGTACGGTATTATGGATGCGGGAGAAGCCGTGCTTACGGTGAACGAGACGGCTGAAAAAGGAGCGAGTGGTCGCCCACTGTATCACGTCAAGGGTGAAGGCAAAACACTCGGCGCTTTTAGCTTGTTCTTCAAGGTAGAGGATATCTACGAGTCTTATATCGATCAATCGGGTGTGTTTCCGTGGCGATTTGTAAGGGATGTGAATGAAGGCGGATATGAGATCGATCAGGAATATAAGTTTCGTCAGGATAAACAGAAGGTGATTGATGACCAGGGTAAAGAATACAAAGTACCCATGGGCATACAGGATATGATCTCCTCTTTTTATTATGCAAGAACACTGGACTTTAACAATATGAAACCCGGTGACGTCACTTCGTTCAAATGTTTTATGGATGGAGAAGTTTGGCCGCTCGAAGTACGGTTTGTTGGCAATGAAGAAATCAGAATCCGCAAAGGAAAGTTTGATTGTCTCAAATTCCAGCCCGTTGTTCAGGAGGGGCGTTATTTCGAAGACGATGATGATGTCGAGTTTTGGGTCACCAACGACGTCAACCGCATTCCCGTGCTCGTAAAAGCTAAAATCCCGGTAGGTACGGTAAAAATGCACCTCGTCGAGTGGGATGGGCTGGTTGGCGATCTTGCCAGGAAATAAAATTGATTTAAGTTATTGAACCCCTTAGCACGCAGAAAAATCTGCGTGCTTTTTTTATTGGTGAGGAGATTATCCGCCCCACCGACAGAAAAAATCTTCTCTTTCATTAACTTTGCAGTATGGTAGTATATAATGTTACAGTGAGTATTGATGAGCAAGTAGCCGAAGAGTGGCTCAACTGGATGCGCGAAATACACATCCCGGACGTGATGAATACCGGACACTTCAAGGATAGTCGTTTATGTCGCGTTCACGGTGAAGAAGAGGGCGGCACCACTTATGCTATTACGTACCTCGCTTATTCGGAGAAAGATCTCAACACTTATGAAGAAAAGCACGCCCCAAAGCTTCAGGCTGAACACACTGAAAAGTTCAAAGGTAAGTTTGCAGCTTTTAGAACGTTGCTTTCTGTTGTTGATGAATTCAAACATGAATGACTGTCCGACCCAAAAAACATTTAGGTCAGCACTTTCTCGTTGACCACAACATCAGTCGAAAAATCGCGGATCACTTTTCGGGTTTTCGCGGCGTTTCCAATGTCCTGGAAATTGGTCCCGGAACGGGTGCTATCACTCAGTTTTTACTAGAAAAAGAAGCCGTCAACCTGCACGTCATTGATCTGGATCTCGAATCCATTCGGTATTTAAAAGAACGTTTCCCTGAATTAAGGAATAAAATTCACGAAGCTGATTTTCTCAAAGTAGATTTTACGACACTTTTTGGCAACGCACCTTTTGCTGTAGTGGGAAATTTCCCGTATAATATTTCCTCGCAGATACTTTTTAAATGCCTGGAAAACCGCAATCAGGTGCCGGAGATCATGGGTATGTTCCAAAAGGAGGTCGCTCAGCGCGTTGCCCAACCACCAGGATCCAAACAATACGGGATTTTAAGCGTGATGCTACAGACGTATTACGATATTGAGTATTGTTTTACCGTGAGTGAAACTGTATTCAACCCCCCACCTAAAGTGAAGTCCGGGGTTATCCGCTGTACGCGCAATGATCGCGATGCCCTTCCTGTAGACGAATTGCTCTACGAAAAAGTAGTAAAAGCAACCTTTAATCAACGCCGTAAAACAATCCGCAATGGATTAAAGCACATTGTAGATGTCAACCGCTTGCCCGATCATCCGTTTTTGAAAAAAAGAGCTGAAAAACTGAGCGTTGACGATTTCATTGAGCTGGCTCAGTTTGTCGAGAAGCACATGGTATAAAAAACATCCACTCTTCCCCTTTTGCATTTTTCTTTCTTAAATTTGACCAAACTTTGGGGAAATGCGGTTCGAGTTAACAAAAGACTTTTTGGATGAAGTGCGCGAAATGATAGCACAGAACAATAGTGCTTTTATCGACCAAAAGGTCATTCATCTGCATCCGGCTGATATTGCAGAAATCGTTGATGAGCTGGATAACGACGAAGCCAAATACGTATTTGCTCACTTAGACAACGACCTGCAGGGTAATGTCTTGATGGAGCTCGACGATGAGGTGCGCTACCAGTTCGTAGAGTCTTTTGCCACACAGCAACTCGCCAAACAACTCGCAAACCTCGACTCCGATGATGCGGTTGATATTCTGGGAGAGTTAGAGGTAGAACGCCAGTTGGAAGTCATCGCCGAAATGGAGAGTGACAATGCTGAACAGCTCGTCAAGCTCCTAAATTACGACGAAAATACAGCTGGTGGGCTCATGCAAACGGAGTTTATCCGCGCAAAACTGGACTGGCCCGTAAACCGTTGTGTGATTGAACTGCGCCGACAGGCAGAGGAAGTAGAAAAAGTCTATACGATCTACGTGGTGGATGAAGAGGACCGATTGGTGGGTTTTCTCTCCTTAAAATCGCTCCTTTTTGCCAATGCGAAAACCTTAATCCGCGATATTTATCAGGATAAAAACATGGTGTATGTCACCACCAACATTGAAGCAGAGGAAGTCGGGCGCATCATGGAAAAATATGACCTCGTATCCATTCCCGTTTTAAATCTGCAGAAAAAATTAGTGGGAAGAATTACCATTGATGACATTGTCGACGTGATCCGTGAAGAAGCCGACAAAGATTTCCAGATGGCGTCGGGTATCTCTGAAAGTGTCGAATCTTCTGCGAGCGTATGGAAAATGTCACGTTCGCGTCTGCCCTGGTTAATGATCGGGATGTTGGGAGGAATATTGGGCGCTCAGGTCATCGGAAACTTCGAAACGCAAATCGGACAAATTCCCGCACTGGCCTTTTTTATACCGCTCGTTGCTGCGATGGGCGGAAATGTAGGGGTACAATCCAGTGCCATCGTCGTGCAATCTATCGCCAACGGCACCAACCAATTTGGCAGTATTTTGTCGAAAGTAAAGCGCGAAGCCGGCCTGGGCCTGTTGAATGGAGGAATTTGTGCATCCGTTATCTTTCTCGTCACCTGGTTGCTTCAGAACATCACCCTCGGCCTTTCTGTGAGTATTGCGCTTTTCATCGTGATCATTTTCGCGGCGATCTTCGGCACACTCATCCCGCTCGTTCTCAACAAATATAAAATTGATCCCGCCGTGGCTACTGGCCCCTTTATTACTACACTCAATGATGTGGTCGGTCTTTTTATCTATTTTATGGTGGGGATGGCCATTTTTGGGTTGTAAATAAAACTAAACCGCAGTACTGTGCTTAAAAAATGTGTGCTTATTTCATATTTTGAAACGCAAAGTGCTCTAAAGACAACTAGTGAAGAAATTGATTCTGTAATTTACTGATAACAAAAGATCTCTGATTTGATAATAAACTCACCATTAAGGCATTAAGAGCATTAAGTTGTTCTCTCTTAATCTACCTTAACTTCTTAATGGTTTCTTTCTATATTTTAAATGTAACGTGCACTATAATAAACAACTGGCGAAGAAAAAGATTCCGTAATTTACTGATAAGAAAAGATCTCTTATTTTGATAATAAGCTCACCATTAAGACATTAAGAGCATTAAGTTGTTCTGTCTTAATGAACCTTAATTTCTTAATGGTTTCTTTCCTTATTTTAAACGTAACGTGCTCCAAAAACAACTGGTGAAGAAGTTGATTCCGTAATTTACTGATAAGAAAAGATCTCTTATTTTGATAATAAGCTCACCATTAAGGAATTAAGATGCATTAAGTTGTTCTGTCTTAATGAACCTTAATTTCTTAATGGTTTCTTTCCTTATTTTAAACGTAACGTGCTCCAAAAACAACTGGTGAAGAAATTGA
>JBNJEH010000021.1:0-47006 GCA_051745635.1 Bacteroidota bacterium | reverse complement strand
ACAACCCCGTGAGACGAGGGCAGGAAAAGTCTAGCGCCTGGAATATCTGCTCTATTTCGGTGCTCTCGATACTCTGCTTCATTACATTACGCAGCACTCGATCACCTTACCATTATGCAAGGCGATCGAGTGATGCTGATCGAAGTGAAACGAAGCATCAGTATCGTATCGAGATCGCGAAGTTTTCAGGTAGTGGGTACCCCGAACTGATTTTCCTATGCGCATCATCCCAGCCTATTAAATATTATGCTTAAGATAACTGTATTACCTACCTAAATTCTTAATTGAAAACAAAGAGGCTGGTTCTTAGGCTCTTATTCTCCAGTGTTAGTCCCGTAAGCTCTGCTCATCAGGATTTGCGAAACAAAACAACCTAGTATGAGCTGAAATGTATACTGCCAAATTCGATGATCTAAATCGGTAATTCTTTTCAAAAAAGTTTTAACTCTTTACGCTCTCCCCAACTTTTGAGACTGATCCGATAAAAGTGCACCCTATTTTTTACGGGGTTGATACATAATGATGACCTGCACAACGACCGCCAGCACAATTAAGAAATAAATTTCCATTTGTGTAAACAGCTCCACGGTATCCACTGCTTTCTGACCTTTGGACAGTTGTTTTTGACCCTCGATCATCTGTATTTCTTTGAGCTGAACCAGGTTTTGTTTTAATTTATCAACACTCGATTCTAATGTTGCCTGAGATTCACGAGCATCTAACTGATCGATCAATACCTTATAATTTTCCTTCAACTTGTCAAAAATTTCAGCTTCGTTGCTCGTCAGTCTCGTCGTTTCGAACAATTCGATGGAGCCTTCAAAAACAGTCTGAAAGTTTTGGTTTTGCGATTTTTCTTCAACGGTGTCATTGCTCACAATGTCCAGGTGTTTCCGATGCAATGCATTGTTCATTTTCAATATTAAATTACTCGCTACCAGTCGGTCATCATAAATCGAAATGACAGAATCTCTGACCTTAATAAAATTACTCCTGTCAATTAAATTCGTCGCCAGTATGAGCATAAAAATCATGAGAACGCCCAACACCCATTTCACCTTCGAAAAAAAACTCATTTTTACCACTTTTAAAAGTTGTTACAATTTAGGCATTTTTTTTCTTCAACCCGCATTGTTCACCAATCTTTGTAGCAAATAGATTCAAAATTTAACACATGTCCGGATTTTTACCCGCTCAATATGTTTCATTGTTATAGCCAACAAATAGGGCTTCTTAAGGTGATCCGTCGGATTGAGATCGCCGTAGTGAGTGCTCACCTGCTATTTCTTATTTGTTCCAATACTTGACTTGCCGTTGTAAAGTATCCCTTCCCTTGCTATCTTCATTCCAAACTGCAGTTGTTTTCTTTCCACAATAATCGCATTTTGTTATGACGAATGAATCTTTAACTATTTTAATGCAGGAATTAGCAATGCAAAACCAAGTTATATTCTGTTCCATCAGCTCACCGGTTGTATAATGAACAAGTTGTATATTTATACGTTAGTTATTCATAACCAAAGACAAAACTATGCGTAAAATTATAGCTTTTCTATTCTGTACAGTACTCGCTATTGTATCATATAGTCAAAACTGGGAGCAAAAAGCTTCTGCACCAGGAGATGGCAGACATCATCCCGTTACATTTTCGTTGGATGGTAAAGGCTACATGGTTACAGGTTCTACTGACTTTATAGCAGGAACGAATGACTTCTACGAATATGACCCCGCATCTAATTCATGGAGTACACTGCAAAGTTTTCCCGGTATCGGCAGAGGCTTCTCCATTGGAGACACATGGAATGGAAAAGCATATATTGGATTTGGTTACGGTGACAATAACAATTACCTGGACGATTTGTGGGAATACGACCCCGCTACCGACAACTGGACTGAATTAACTCCCTGCCCTTGCGCAGAGCGCGTTCATCCTACCTTCGTAATTGAAGATGGTTTAATTTTCGTTGGTATGGGGAATAATGACGTTGACGGGAATATGAATGACTGGTGGGAATACAATATTGCAACAGATTCCTGGCGACAACTGCCCGATTTACCTGGACCGGAACGGCACCACCCTTATATGTTTTCTGCAAATGGTGATGTCTTTACAGGGTTTGGACATGGAAACAGCCCGGGAACCAATGTCTATAATGATTGGTATAAATGGGATATAGCAAGTGAAACATGGACTCAAATGGACGATCTGCCAGCAAATGGCCGTGTAGCTGGGACTCAGTTCAGCATCGGTGATAGAGGATTTGTATTGAGTGGAGATGGAGATAATCACGGATCTATGTCTACGGGAGAGTTTTGGGAATACGATTATCAAACAGACTCATGGACATCGCTTCCTCCACACCCGGGAGTGAGCAGATGGGCACCAGGATCATTCACGATAGGAAATGTCGTTTACTTCATGGCTGGAGAAGTTCGTACAGGAAATCCAAATGCAGGACTGAAAAATGATCTATGGAGCTTTGATCTGGATGCGATTGCAAGTGTTAAAAACAATCCATTAAGTGAACTCATACTTTATCCGAATCCAGCAAAAGATATGATTCAAATCAAGGGATCTACGACTCAAAACATAGCGAGCATAAAGATCCTCGATATTACTGGCAAAGTAGTTCTAAATCATAAATACACAGGCAGTTCCATTGACATCTCTCAATTAAACAAAGGTATTTATTACATGCTGATCAATCAAAAAGACGGAAGACATAAGCCTTTGAAATTTAAACGACTATAAGTGCCGCCTTAAAAATAAGGACTGTAAAGGAGAGTAGGGTATTTCACTACCACTCATTCTTCTTTCCCGATCGTTTTTTCTCTTCTTCGAGCAATGTTCTCCAGTCGTCGGTGCCGTCGTCGGTGTCTTCTATGATAGCAGCGTATTCGCCTTTATTGAGTTCGTAAGGCTGGATTTCATGTCCTGTATAGGTTTCAATCGCTTTTAATAAGGGGAGCTCGTGTTCGCTGCAAAAAGCAATCGCCCATCCTTTTTCTTTGCCGCGTCCCGTCCTTCCAACGCGGTGAACGTAGTTTTCTGGCTGTTCGGGCAGGTCGTAATTTACCACGGCATGCACTCCGGGGATATCAATTCCTCGTGCAGCAACATCTGTAGTAATCAACAACTTTAATTCATCCGTCTTAAAAGCCTCGAACAGTTCAAACCGTTTTTCCTGATCCACTCCGCCATGAATGGCAGCCGAATCAATACCTGCTCTTTCCATCGCTTTCACCACGCGGTCGGCGCGCACCTGTGTTCTCACAAAAACGAGTATCTTTTTATCCTCGTTCTCTTTTACGATATTTTCCAAAAAAAAGCGCTTATCGTCCATATCGACTTCTACCACCGTGTGGAAAATATTCTTCGCCACCGGGTTTTTAGGTGAAATCTGGATTCTTATGGCATTGCGCACTAAATCGTAAGCCACTTTTTTAATTTTTTTATCGATGGTCGCCGAGAAAAAGAGCGTTTGGCGTTTTTGCGGAACGTGTCGCATGAGGTCGCGAATATCCTTGACAAAACCAAGATCGAGCATGTGGTCGGCTTCGTCCAGAACGAGTGTGTTGAGGCGATTGAGTTTCAGGTAACCCTGTGAGCAAAGGTCGAACAAACGTCCGGGAGTGGAAATGACAACATCGGCGCCCCTTTTTAAAGATTCAATCTGAGCCTCCTGGTCTACTCCACCGATAATCGCCTGAATCCGCGCATCTGTTTCCGCACCTACTTTGTTGTACACTTCAGCGATTTGGACGGCCAATTCCCGCGTGGGAACCATGACCAGGCATTTTGTATGGTGATCTCCGTTCCTGTTCAGTTCCTCATGAATAGCATGAAGTGTCGGAACTACAAAACTCGCGGTTTTACCCGTGCCGGTCTGAGCGATCGCCAACACGTCTTCTCCGTCCAAAATCGGCTGAATCGCTTTAAATTGAATATCTGTCGGTCGCTTCCAGCCCAATTCATCGATTGACGATTTCAGGATATTGGAAATTTTGTAATCCTTAAACTTCATTGTACAAATTTTAGTGTAAAATTAGAGAATTATGGGCTGGGCTATCAATTTCAAACAAAATAACTCAATCTAAACATCATTTAAACGTATGAAAATACATAATTTATAAGTTCGGGTTATGCTTTCGAATTTTTATTATTTCATTAAATAGTTCAGTCTTCTTTACTTGCCAAGGCTTTTCATCGTTTTCATATTCAGTAAATCCAAAGTAATCGAGAAACCTTTCAAATGATCTTAATATGTAAATGTATTTTGGATCTTCCATAAATTTGAGTTCAGTATTTTTGAACTTAAAATCGAGGGCTTTTAAATACTTTTCAGCATAAAAATCCATACCTCTAAAGTCATCACCGTATTTATCCAAAAGAATAAGGGTAAAGCCAAAACCAAATTGCCCTATGTCTTCATCGCTGTAACGGTCAAAATAAGGCCAATTTAAATTTATGACAAAGGTTTTAAATATATCCTCAAAAATGAAATCATCTTTGTCGATTGCTTTAATTCCTTTACTGGTAAGCGACAATTTATTATTTTGTTTCTTTACCAGCGAGGACAACTCCAATAAAATTTTAGCCACATGAACAGGCTGTACGTCAGACTCCCTGTAAAGTTTCGTAATTCCACTTTCAATAAAATAGTCTTTCATGTAGCCTTTCCCATAGAGGTCAGCCACTACTTTAGTAGGTAGAAAGCCTCTCTTAGTAAGTTTTAATTCTTTTTTCTCATTAATTAAGTCTAACAGGAATTTAACTTGACAGAAAAGAGGTACATCGCGATAAATGCGCTGTTTTGGTTTTAGTATTTGTATGGGACTATTAGAGTCGAACGTATGGTATAAAATGTATTCCAATTCATTAGATGAATAGCCCTCTAACTCAGCAACAGACTGTTTACCCCTTTTTTTTAGTGACTCAATCACCTTTTTTTCAATGAAGTCCATATTTTAATTCTTCTTTATTATGTTATAGACCCACCATTACTGCTCAATATAACGCTCCTTACTGTATTGTCTTAGGATTATTCACGCGCTGTTTAGTGAGTGCAATATCCAGTACATCGCGCATATTTTTTACGTAATGAAACTTCAGACCTTTCAGGTATTCTTCTTTAATCTCTTCGATGTTCTGACGGTTCTTCTCACACAAAATAATCTCTTTGATATCAGCGCGTTTAGCTGCCAAAATCTTCTCTTTGATTCCACCTACGGGCAATACTTCACCGCGCAAGGTGATTTCACCCGTCATGGCGAGGTATTTTTTGACTTTGCGCTGGGTAAACAGCGATGCCAGCGAAGTGAGCATGGTTATTCCCGCCGAAGGTCCATCTTTTGGCGTCGCTCCTTCGGGCACGTGCATGTGTACATCGTATTTTCCAAAAACGTTCGGATCTAAATCCAACCAATCAGCGTGTGCTTTCAAAAATTGAAGCGCGATCGTAGCCGACTCTTTCATGACATCGCCTAAATTTCCGGTAAGGGTTAATTTACCTTTACCTTTTGCCACAGAAGACTCGATGAATAAAATATCACCGCCCATGGCCGTCCAGGCGAGTCCTGTAACTAATCCTGCCACTTCGTTGTCAGAATATTTTGTTTTGGGGTTTCCAGGACCGATGATGTCTTTCAAATCAGCTTTCGTCAATTTTCTCTCGTAATCCTGCTCCATTGCAATTTCCCGGGCACGATTGCGGATTAATTTTGCCACCATCTTGTTTAATCCGCGCACACCGGATTCATGCGTGTATTCTTCCACTAATTTTTCGAGTACGGGCTTGCCGATAGCGATATTTTTTTTCTCTAGTCCGTGTTCTTTAATCTGATCGGGAATCAGGTGGCGCTTCGCGATTTCGATTTTCTCTTCTACGTTATAGCCATTCACCTCAATGATTTCCATACGATCGCGCAAAGGTCCTTGTATGGTACTGAGGTCATTCGCAGTGGCAATGAATAATACATTAGAAAGATCGTATTCCGTTTCGATGTAATTGTCGTAAAACTCATCATTTTGAGCGGGGTCGAGCACCTCAAGAAGTGCACTCGATGGATCGCCATGTGTGGAGCGGCTTACTTTATCCACTTCGTCCAGAACAAAAACAGGATTAGATGAGCCTGCCTTTTTCAGGTTTTGCATGATGCGGCCGGGCATAGCACCGATATACGTTTTTCGGTGTCCTCTAATTTCACTTTCATCGTGAACGCCTCCGAGCGACATTCGCACATATTTACGACCCAACGCCTCAGCGATGGATTTACCAAGTGATGTTTTCCCTACACCAGGAGGTCCGTAAAAACACAATATGGGCGATTTCATGTCTTTTTTTAGTTTCAACACGGCCAGGTACTCCAGAATGCGCTTTTTTACTTTCTCCAGTCCGTAATGATCGCGTTCCAGTACCTTTTCGGCACGATTGAGGTTTAAATTATCCTTTGTAAAATCGTTCCAGGGGAGATCCAGCAATAAATCCAGGTAATTTAACTGCACCGTGTATTCTGCGCCTTGCGGATTCATGCGTTCCAATCGGCTCAACTCTTTATTGAAGATCTCAGCGACTTTTTTATTCCATTTCTTTTTCTTCGCCCGCTTGCGCATGTCTTTGAGGTCTTGATCTTGCGGACCTCCACCCAGTTCTTCCTGAATGGTTTTCATCTGCTGGTGCAGAAAATACTCGCGTTGTTGCTTATCGATATCTGTTTTGACGCGCGTTTGTATTTCATTGCGCATCTCCAGCTGCTGAATTTCCTTTGTCAGGTGTTCCAACACTTCCATCGCTCGTTTTTTCAAATCCATTTCCTCGAGCATCCCCTGTTTCCTGGAAACATCGGCGTTCATATTGGAAGAAATAAAATTGATCAGAAAAGATGGACTATCGATATTTTTGATGGCAAACTGCGCTTCAGAAGGAATGTTGGGCGACTCCTTAATAATTTGAAGCGACAATTCTTTCATCGACTGGATGATCGCTGTGAATTCTTTGTTCCGCTTGGGCGCTTTCTCCTCTTTGCAATATTCCACTTGTGCTCGCAAATAAGGCTCTTCCTGTACCAGCTCTTTGAGTTCAAAACGGCGTTTCCCTTGAATAATCACGGTGGTACTTCCATCAGGCATCTTCAGCATCCGGACGATCTGCGCGACCGTTCCTACCCGGTGAAGATCCTTAAATTCAGGCTCTTCCACTTCCTGGTTTTTCTGCGAGACTACGCCCACCGTTTTATCGTTTTCATTGGCGTGCTGCACCAATTTAATGGATTTGTCGCGTCCCACGGTAATGGGAATCACTACACCCGGAAAAAGGACATTGTTGCGCAGGGGTAATATCGGCAATTCCGCAGGGTATTCTGCGTTGTGCATATCGTCTTCCTCTTCCTGCGTAATCAGGGGTATAAATTCTGCATCGGTCTCTCCTCCTGCCATCTCACTATTTAAATCGAAAACATTATCATCAAATATATCACTCATATCTCTTCCGCTTTTTTGCGTCAAACTGTCAGTTTCTGTAAATCATTATTTCTCTGAATAGCACAAATATGGTGTGCTATCATACGACCTTCGTAATGGTCAATCCCCATGCCACAGCAAAACTTCGGAAATTATGTCCGATTTTAGTGGTCGCGATCAATCCTCCTTATCCGAAGGGTATAACGTTTTGAAAATGCGCAAATCTCCAGGTGTTATTTCTTTATCCCGGCGCCCCATCATGTTGTTGGCTGACGCTACCGCTTTCTCAAAATTGTACACAGGAGCTGCTTCATCGCCTCCCCAGGAAAAATGAGGGACAAATTTCGGTGGAAAACCAGCGGAGAAAATAGTGCTCGATACACCGAGTACTGTTGCCGTATTCAACATCGTATTAATTCCCGTTTTGGCGTGATCTCCCATAAAAAGCCCCATAAACTGCACATCTGTCTGTTCGAGCTGACCCGTGCGAAAATCGTAGGTTTTTACTTCACCGTAGTTGTTCTTTAAATTGGAACTGTTCGTATCTGCTCCGATATTACACCATTCGCCGATGACAGAATTTCCTAAAAAGCCGTCGTGACCTTTGTTGGAATAGGCCTGGAACACTGCATTGTTCACTTCTCCCCCGACTTTGCAATAAGTACCAATTGAAGTGGCGCCGTACACCTTCGCGGAGAGTTTTAAAACGGAATGCGGCCCCATAGCGAGCGGACCGCGGATTACTGTTCCTTCCATTACTTCTGCATGCGGTCCAATGTAGACTGGCCCAGAACGCACATTGATAATAGCTCCTTCGACGATTGCACCTTCATCAATAAACAGGTTTTCGCGCGGACCGATAATCGTGTTGGTTTCACTGCAATTAAACCCGTCGTGCTGCCGGCGCATCAGTTCAAAATCCTGGCAAAGTACGGCTTCATTTTTTTGATAAAGGTGCCATCTTTCCGTGATTCGAATAAAGTTTTCTACCGATTTATCAATGCGTCTAACATCATCCGGATTGAATTCTGCACTGCGCAAGGCAACAAATACATCGTCTACGTACAGTGCTTCATCAATATTGAGGCGAGCCACGGCATCGGCAATCTCCGCATTTGGAATAACCGCAGCACTCACCCAGTAATTGTCTTTTTCTGTGTTGAGGGGGAATTTTTCCTGAAGGTAATCTTCTGTGGCGTATGAAATTTGAGCATCATCGATCAAAACATTCCATCGCTCATCGTTGGTCCACATGCCCATTCTCAAATTCCCAACGGGACGGGTCAATGAAAACGGGGCAAAATTCAAGTGTAAATCGAGATCGTGGAGGATAATATTCATCATTTCTACATTCTGTTTGGCACATCAATACCCAGCAACTTCATGGCAGAAGCGATCACTTTACCGACGTTCTGACTGAGTAAAATACGTGCATTCTTTAAGGCTTCATCTGTTTCGTTAATGACGCTGTACTGCTGGTAAAACCCATTAAACGATTTTACGAGTTCGTAGGAATAATTCGCAATTAACGCAGGACTGAAGTTTTCTGCTGCTTCTCTGACCACAGCTGGGTATTCCGCCAGTTGTTTGATAACTTCCTTCTCTGGAGCATTTATTTTGATTCCCGCCTCTTCGTTTACGGCAATTTTACTCATGAGCGATTGAATCCGGGCGTGCGCATATTGAATAAAAGGTCCGGTATTTCCATTCAATTCAATTGACTCATCGGGGTCGAATTTCATCCGTTTTTTTGGGTCGACTTTCAATAGAAAATATTTCAGGCCTCCCAAACCGATCATTTCGTAGAGGTTTTCTCGCTCCTTTTCTGACATACCGTCTAAATGACCGCGCTCCTGAGTGCTCGTCGTGGCCATTTCCACCACTTCTTCCATGATGTCATCAGCATCGACTACACGACCTTCGCGGGACTTCATTTTACCATCGGGTAAATCGACCATGCCGTAAGAAAGATGATAACACTGCTCTGCCCAGTCGTATCCCAGTTTTTTTAGAATGAGGAAAAGCACCTGAAAATGGTAATCCTGTTCATTCCCCACGGTATAAATAATGCGGTCCAGTGATTGAAAATCTTTAAACCGATCGATCGCCGTTCCGATATCCTGGGTCATATAAACAGCTGTTCCATCGGCGCGCAGCACTAACTTTTCGTCCAGTCCTTCATCAGTGAGATCAGCCCATACTGAACCATCATCTTTTTTGAAGAAAACCTCCTTTTCAAGCCCTTCTTCTATAATATCTTTACCGATGAGGAAGGTATCCGACTCGTAATACAGTTTGTCGAAATCGACACCCATGCGTTCATAGGACTTGTCAAACCCTTCATACACCCAACCATTCATCGTATTCCAGAGCAAATAAACTTCAGGATCGCGCGCTTCCCACTTAATCAACATTTCTTTGGCAGTTCGCATCAAATCAGTTTGATCGGTCGCCATGCCCGCAATTTTGCGATATAGTTTAGATCGTTTTTTATCCGCTTCACCTGTATTTTCCCCGGGCTTCGCTGTGCTTTCATAAGCCGCAAACAAACCTTCGAGTTTTTCTTTTATCTCATCATTACATTCGGAATAGTCTTCATCCTTCCAGGCATTCGCCAAATCAAAACCTTCTCTGGTGACTTGCTTATCGAACTCAATGTAGTATTTACCTACGAAATGATCGCCTTTCATCCCCGACGATTTAGGTGTTTCGCGATTTCCTTTACTGTCCACAGGAGCAAATTCCTGCCAGGCCACCATACTTTTACAGATATGGATGCCGCGATCATTGATGATTTGCGTCTTGACTACTGCGTCTCCATTTGCTTTCAATATTTGTGCTACCGAATAACCGAGGAAAATATTTCTCAAATGCCCCAAATGCAAGGGTTTATTCGTATTCGGTGAAGAATATTCCACCATCGAGGTTTTACCAGAAGGCTTTTTCGCCTCACCATAATCTTCATCACTATGCAGCTCCTGAAGCGCGTTGATCCAGAAATGATCATTCAAAACAAGATTCAGAAAACCTTTAATGACATTGAATTCCTCAATTTCGTGCAATTGTTCCTTTAAAAATGCCCCGATTTTCTCCCCGGCATTTTCCGGCGAAGTTTTAAGCAACTTCACAAACGGGAATGTGACGAGCGTCAAATCGCCTACCACATCTTTCCGCGTTTTTTGAAACTGAACCTGTTCTTCCTGAATTTCCTCCCCGAAAATTGATTCAGCATTATCCAGCAAAAGCTGTTTTATTTTTTCTTCCATCGATACTGTTAGTGCGCTTTTTCTTCAGCCGTTTTTACTACATCTCTCATTAAATCGTAGGCTACTTCCGCCATGCGATTGGTCTTTTCATCCAAACATGGATTAACTTCTACAAACTCGATGCACCTCACTTTGGGATGAGCGGCAAAATGCTTGAGCAGCGCTCGCGATTCTTTCGGTGACAAACCATCATCAACAGGTGTTCCCGTACCGTGTGAAACAATTTTAGGATCCATTGAGTCGACATCGAAAGACAAATAGATTTCATCACAATCCGCAAATTTCTTTTCGAGACGATCAATAATGGCCTCCACGCCTACTTCGCGCAATTCTTCGACGGCGATATTTTTAATCCCTTTGCGCTCCATCAACTCCACTTCAGGCGTTTCGAGATCGCGCAGACCTATAAAAGCGAGGTCTTCTGCCTGAATTTTTGGCGCTATATCCCCCACATTTTTCATCTGATTCCAGAATTTCACAGTGGCTTCCTTCGGATCGTTTTGTTTAGATTCGAGGTTATCTTCGTTCAATGCTGTTGCCAGCGGCATACCGTGCATATTCCCCGTAGGCGTTGTGTAAGGCGTATGTAAATCGCCATGGGCATCAATCCAAAGCACTCCAAGTCTGAAATCGGGATTGGCCATCTTCAATCCAGCAATCGTTCCACCGGCAGAACCGTGGTCAGCTGCCACTACGACCACGAAGTCATTTAAGCTGCGTTGTTCCTCCACAGTATGGGCGACATTGTCATAGACTTTTGCCAATCCATCAGCGCGCTTACCCCAAACCAAGTCAGTAGGCTCGTCCAGCAAATGATTTTCCGTTTTAACGAATACGTTCGGGTATTTTCCGAATAAAAATTCTTTTTCATTGTGATCGACTACGCGCATAGCACCGGGACCGAGGCTCGCTCCGCGCGTTCCGGCTGATATTTCTGAATCGTTAATTACAAATGCGATTGATTTCGACATATTTCTGATTTTTTGCTTTCTGTTCGAACATACAAAACTATAAAAAACGGCTGTATTAATCAGCTGCATTGTCAATTATTCATGAGTTCCAATAGCCCGCGATAGCCCCACCATAATCTTTTCGCTCGTTGCATCAGAATTTCGAGCCGCTGCAATTGGCATCTTTTCAAATCCTCACTGCCCATTTGACACAAAATTCTATTACTTTCGTAACAAAATACAACACAAACGTTTTATTACTAAAGAGCATTCATGGTTCACAACATTTCACTTTTCGCATGGCGTATTTTTTACACGCACCGCTCGTTTATCGGATTCGTATTATTGCTTCTGTGCCTCGTATCCTGTGGTATGAAGAAATCATCTAATGCAGAATTTGAAGGAAAACTGGTGTATAAAGTTACTTCTCCCCTGGAAAATCCGTCAAAAAAAGACAGCACGAATTATCAGGTAGTGTATGCAATGGACTCCATGTTGCGCATTGACAGCAAAACGCCGATAGGCGGACAGACTTATATCAAACACATTCCGAAAAACAAAGCTTATATCCTGATGGATCTGCCTTCAAAAAAAGTGGCCATACAAACCAAAACCGACACGGCAACGGCGAGCAACAAATATTCCTTCGAGAACAAAATGGGACGCGACAAAATTGCTGGGCGAAAAGCGCATCGCGTTGAAGTGACCGATCACGATCAAGACACCACTTTTGTCGTGAATTACCTCCCGGAAATCCCGGCAAAGTATTCCAACGCGTTAAAAGGCATCCCCGGATTACCCGTGAAATACAGCATTTTTTCAAATGGTGTCTGGATTGAATATACGCTGATCGAAATCGAAGAAAAATCCATTGATCGCGACCGATTCGGCATACCTTCAGATCATGAAATCATCGGTCTCGATGAGTTTATTGAGCTCCTTCAGAAGAACTAACAAAGCGCTGTGGAAACCCTTTCGCTGGTCGGAGTTTTTCTGAGCATCGTATCATTATCTTCGTAGAATAATTTGGTCAGTATTATGGCAAAAGGAAATGTATTAAAAGAAAAAAGCAAAGACAAGAAGGGCAAGTCCGGCAAGAACAAGAAAAAAAAGGACTTTTCCGCCCAGTCATTGTATGATCGAGTGGATCGAAGAAAAGCGAAATCGATTTCGGGTACGTTTTTTTTACTCTTGTCGGTGTACTTATTTATTGCTTTTGTATCTTATTTATTTACCTGGAGCGCCGATCAGGACCTCATTATCAACAATACTTTCTTTGATTTCATATTCGGAGACCTCGGCGTTTCTGTGGAAAACTGGCTCGGGAAATTTGGCGCCTGGGTTTCGCATTTATTCATATACAGTTGGTTCGGTATTGCCTCATTTGCCTTTAGCTTTCTGTCGTTTGTTCTCGGTATACGTCTGCTTTTAAATATCAGACTCGTTCCGTTGCGACGCACCTTTTTAATTGCGGCAGTGGGAATCGTTTGGTTTTCGATATTTTTCGGGCTTTTTGCCGATCAAGTCAACTACCTGGGCGGTGTTTTTGGCTATACCATGCATCGCTGGCTGAGTGTCACCCTCGGCGGATTTGGTGCATTTGCACTCGTATTTGTGCTTTTATTTGTAGCGATTGTAGCTTTCTTTAACCCGGATTTTCAACAATTGTACCTGCGCTATTTCGGGTCAAAGTCCAAGGAGGACGAAGCTGAGGAATCCTCAGAAATGGCAGATGTCCACATCGTCAACACGATCGAGGATGAAGAGGTTGAAGGCGAAAAAGAACCCGTCGAAGTACAGTTCGATGATGAACACGACAAAGAAGAAGCTGAATCGGCGTCAGTAACTGCTGATGAAGGAGACGCTGATCAAACAACAGAAAGAACTGAGGAAACAACAAGTAAAAGTCCATCAGAACAAGAAGATCTAACGGACGACAGCGATGAATTCTCCGTCGAGATTGCCAAAGAAGAAAAGGAACTTTCAGACGACGATGTCAACAAAAAAGTGGAAGATTTTGGCACCTACGATCCCAAGTTGGATTTAGCGAAATATACGCTGCCACCAATTGATTTGCTGCAAAAGTTTGAATCGAACAATTCGGGGGTCAGCAAAGAAGAGCTGGAGACCAATAAGGATAAAATTGTCGAGACGCTTTCCAATTATAAAATCGAAATTTCGAAAATTAAAGCAACGATAGGTCCGACAGTAACTTTGTACGAAATTGTTCCCGCTCCGGGTGTACGCATCTCTAAAATTAAAAACCTGGAAGATGACATTGCCCTGAGTTTGGCAGCGCTGGGCATTCGAATTATCGCACCCATTCCCGGTAAAGGAACCATTGGAATCGAAGTCCCCAACAGCAATCCGGAAATCGTGAGTATGCGATCACTCATTGCTTCTGAAAAATTTCAAAATTCGGATTTTGAGTTGCCCATCGTACTCGGAAAAACGATCACGAATGAGACTTACACGTTTGATTTAGTAAAAATGCCACACCTCCTCGTAGCGGGTGCCACCGGACAAGGTAAATCAGTGGGATTAAATGCTATCCTGGTTTCCATGCTCTACAAAAAGCATCCGGCGCAGGTAAAATTCGTGTTGATTGATCCCAAAAAGGTCGAACTCACGCTTTTCAACAAAATTGAGAAACATTTTCTCGCCAAACTGCCCGATGAAGAAGAACCGATCATTACGGATACTTCCAAGGTGGTCAACACGCTGAATTCACTTTGTATTGAAATGGATGAGCGGTATGAACTCCTGAAACAGGCGGGAACGCGCAATATCAAAGATTACAACAAGAAATTCGTTCAGCGGAAACTCAACCCAGAGAAAGGACACCGCTATATGCCCTATATCGTGGTATTAATTGACGAGTTTTCCGACCTGATCATGACGGCGGGGAAAGAAGTCGAGCATCCGATTGCCCGTTTGGCTCAATTATCCCGTGCGATCGGTATTCATTTAATTGTAGCAACACAGCGCCCGTCTGTCAATGTTATTACGGGTATGATCAAAGCCAACTTCCCGGCGCGAATTGCGTTCAGAGTACTTTCTAAAGTTGATTCGCGCACCATTTTAGATAGTTCCGGCGCTGACCAGTTGATTGGAAAAGGAGATATGCTGATCTCTACGGGAAATGACATGGTTCGGCTACAATGTGGATTTGTTGACACGCCCGAAGTTGAAGACGTTTGTAACTTCATCGGCGAACAACGCTCTTACCCCGAAGCCATGGGGCTACCGGAATACAGCAGCAGTGACGGCGACGGCGGAGGCGGCAGTGGCGATACGGATGAACTCGATGCCAATTTTGAGGAAGCTGCGCGAATTATTGTCACTCATCAGCAAGGCTCTGCCAGTTTATTGCAGCGCAAACTCAAATTGGGATACAATCGCGCAGGTAGAATTATTGATCAACTGGAAGACCATAATATTGTGGGGCCTTCCAAAGGCAGTAAAGCAAGAGAAGTATTCATTCAGGATGAAATGGCACTCGAGGAATATTTAAAGAATAAAGGGATTCTATAAGTCGTCGGTGCTACTGAACGACGTTATAAAGTTGTTAAGACCCCTTACGAGCGATAGAAAATGATTAATTTTGGCACAGTTTGTGCAAATATCTTTCAAAACAAAATAACAATGAAATATTTACTTTTTGCAATGCTTTTGATTACGGGAACAGTAAGTGCCCAGTCGGACAAGAAATCAGAAGAAATTCTGGACAAAATGTCACGTGAAATAAAACAAATGGAGTCGTTTTATGTGGAATTCACGATGCAAATTAAAAATGATGCTACCGGAGAGGACAGCAAACAAGATGGTTTTGGGTACGTCAAAGGCGACAAATACTACGCCTCACTGGGTGAGAATGTACTCATATCCAACGATGTAAAAAACTGGACCGTCGTCAAAGAAGAAAAGGTTACGTATCAAAGCGCAGTCGATTACGATGATGAAGAGAGCATGAATCCCAAAAAACTCATGACCATCTGGGAAGAAGGATTCAAGAGCAAGTACGTCGAAGAAACGGAATACGGCGGTATTCCCGTGCATGAAATTAAGCTTTTTCCCGTGAATCCGGGGGAGGTGAATTATCACACGATTCAATTGTTTGTCGGAAAAAACAACAATGATCTCAAAGGTGTCATTGCGAAAACAAAAGATGGTACGAAACAAACCTATGACATCAATACGTTTGATAAAAATAAATCCGTTTCAGATGAAAAGTTTGTCTACAACCCTCAAAAATTCCCGGGTTATCAGTTGATCCGCGACTAAAAAGTTCGATTGAAAGGCTGCTTTCTGAAGTCTTTTTCTTACAACAAGACATTAAAGAGGGAATTTCGATTCCCTTTTTTATTGAATTAGCGGTTTTCCTGCACTTCGCTGAAGCCTTCTTTTACCCGGTTTTATCAAGGATAAAATGGTTGTTAGCTTCGAACTGTCGTACTACTACAACTGCATTCCAGGAATAAAAATTCAAGAAAGGATCAGTTTATCAGCGCTGAAAATTAATTTCACCATTCACTACGATTTTCCCAATTCTTTTCATCATATTGACAGAATTTTGTTAATTTTGCAACATTCATTTAAAAAATTGGATTTATAAATGTCTTCCATAGGTAAAGTTACAGAACAGATTATCAATCGCTCTCCATTTTTGAGAGAAGCGTTGACAGAAAATTTAATTAATGTCTCTGCCCTCGCGCGCAAAATCAAGCCTGAAATAGAGGATCTATTGAAAAAACCGGTCAAGGAAGGAGCCGTAATCATGTCCATCAAACGGATGTCTCCCGGTTATTACCACCGCATTAATCTCAAGATCAAAAATTTTATGGGGACGCTGGGCGACTTTCTCGTACGGAGTGACCTGGAAGATTTTACTTATGAGAATTCACCTACGCTGACCTTGCGTCAAGCAGAGATGATGAAATTACTCAACGACGAACAAGATCCATTTTATACGTTTTGTCATGGTGTCGGCGAATCGACGATCATTACGAGTGTATCGGTAAAAGATCAACTGGAAGAAGTTTTTGCCAACGAAAAATTAAAATCACACACACCTGATCTGGCTTCCATCACTATTAAACTACCGACTGTCAATACAGAAATATCAGGTATCTATTATTTTATTTTGAAGCATCTGGCCTGGGAAGGCATCAACATTGTTGAAGTTGTTTCCACTTCAAATGAGTTTACGGTAGTGGTCCATTCCGACGATATCGACGCAGCATTTTCTGTGTTAATGCAGCTAAAGAAAGAAGGGAAAGCGCAGTAAAATCAAGGTTCAACACCAACTTCTGTGGGTCGAGCATAAGTTTTAGTAGAGGCGCGAGAGACGGTTGGATAACCCACCTATCAACTCATATCAGCTCGAAAGCGGCATCCGCTCGTTCAAACTCAACTATTGTGAGCGATAAAAGTAAAACACATGTCGGGATGTTTACCAGCTGTAATTTTTAGATTTCGTTAATAATGGCAAATTAAAGACTGTATTTATTTGGGTTCTTACCCGTATCTGTGCTGATCGAAAGCATCAGTGCCCGTGTGATTGAGAGCATCAGTGATAACTGCATAACCGCAACGAGCGCTATGGAGGCGCGAAGATCGCAAAGCTATGCGCTGTGACACATAGAGCTCGTCGAAATGTGTTTATCAAAATGAGATCGCTTTATGAGATTTAACAGGTCACAAATGTTGAAGAAACCTGATTCGCTGAGATAGATATAACAAATTTACCCGCAAAAATACAGGCAAAAACCCGATAAGTATTAATGTAATTTATCTTTTAACAACTTTTCTTCGGACTACTGATCCATTCATGAGCTGAATTTCGACATTGTAAACGCCTTTTGGCAGTTTTCTAAGTTCGATCGTTACTGTTCTCTGGTTGATTTCATTTTTATTTGCAACGCGCCGTCCCAGTGCCGAATATATTACTACATCACGCATGTCCTTTTCTGTCTCCACCGTCAGTTCATCTTGAACGGGATTGGGGTATAAGCTGAGCGCTAAATCTTCTTCACCTGGTGTGCTCAGTGGATCTTGTTCGCGAATATTTACACTGTCCAGGTATAACTTAAACCCATCGAACGTCGTGTTGACAAAAGCCAAATAAATAGATTGATTGGCATACTGTTCCAAATTTCTCAAGTGCGTCGTCCATTCCGGAGATTCATTATTGACGATGAACAATGTATCTTCGAAAGCGGATATATCATTAGTTGTTGTAGAAATCATCACCTTGTATGAATCAGGAAAGGAAGGATCTGCCGACAACCCTTTCCAGGAAATATAGTTGCCCGAACTACCTAAGGTAAATTGCGGGGTAATCAACCAACGATCCGCGCGGTCAACCGGATCGAAATAAGAAGTACTTGAAGCTACATTATTTCCTGCGTTCATCGGATCTCCTTTGATGATCCAGGCCGCTGTATACTCACTTACATCTTCTGCCGGAGTATGGTTGTCATTATCAACGATTTTCCAACTCGACGGTATACCGTTCGCGTCAAAATTTTCCTCCAGAATAGTCACCTGAGCAGCAATAAGCGAAGTAAAGCATGAAGCGAAGAGTATCAGAATATAATTTTTCATACGTGCCATAATTGTTTGTGGAACACAAATCTAATGAAATATAGAGAGCTGTGGTACACGATAGCGTTAACAATCGATAAAATCGCGGTAACACTTTATCAATCGGAGAGAGTCAGCGGTTGTAAATGTGGGTAATCAGTATTGTATTTGACAATTGAAACATCCACATCATCCAATTAATGGAAGCATTGACTATTCGTGGACTGCCCTGGTACTGTGCGCAGGTTTTTCAATGAAATTCAACTGCAATAGCTATACCTGGTGTTCAATTTAATTCGGCGCTTCGGTTGATATCCTCACTGGAACGCTTCAACATTTATACAACACAAAAAACAAGCGATCGCGGCACTACCCGTACATCCCCAAAACAAAATGTGTGAATAGTATGGCTTTTTTGATTGCGCATGGCGCTTTAATATTTGATCAAAATCTTCGCGTTCTTTAACTGAACGCGAAGAAGTTTCTGGTCTGTTAAAAATGACTTTTCTCGTACTCATTCCCGTTTATTTTTATAGAACAAAAGTTTGAGCCGCTCGAGTGCCCGAAACGTCTTAACTTTTGCGTTGTTTTCTTTAATTGAGAGGATTTCCCCAATTTCGCGGTACGGTCGCTCCTCGAAATAGCGCAGTTCAATCAATTGCAAATCTTTTTCGCGCATCTCTCCCAGGGCTCTGAACAAGCGTTCGCGATTGCGGCGACTTTCTTCCTGTTCAAACACTTCCATGAAAGTGGCTACATGCGTTTCATCAATATTGATTGCGCGCTTTGCTTTGCGGTTTCGAAAAGCCTGGTTCAATTCACTTTTGGCAATGCGATACAACCAAGAGCCTAGCGGTACTCCACGAAATTCAAATTTGTGAATGTTTTTAATCGCTTTAAAAAAGACCTGAGAGGTCACGTCAAAAGCCAAATCCTGATCATCCATGCGCTGATTGATATAACGAAAAATCTGTTCGTGATATTTCTCGTATAACGGCGCAAAATGGCGCGGATCACTTTTTGCTAATGCAATACACTTCTGCTCATCAACGAGCATCTTCCGAGTGTGATGATAAATGGGGTTTACTCTGTTCATAACACGGTTTTTATGGGGTTCAAAATACTGTCGCTTGCAGACGACAGCTTCTTTGTAAATGTCATACAATGAACACCTACACCATTCATAACGTATCACATTATTTTTTATTGTGCTGCGATCGATTTGAGAATAAGCACCATGCTGATTTTAAGTGATCATCCTCTTTGAGGGAGAATTCTAAAAGTTAAATCTCACCTAAATTTATAAGTCCTCCTTTAAAGCCTGACAGAATTGGTGGAAAACAACTTCGTTCTGTGGTCAATACGCTATAAATCCGCTAAAAAAGGCAACTCCGCTAAAAAAGGCAACTCCGCTAAAAAGGTTTTACCGCCCTGCAATCCGCCGGTGTGCACGAATAAAACGCTCTCATCCCGCTCTACCTGCTCCCGAACAACGGCTGACTGGAGCGCGTGTAACACCTTTCCCGTATAGATAGGTTCTAACGGAACTCCTGTCTCCTCGTAAAATGAACGAATCGACTCGAACAGTTCCGGCTTTGTTTGACCATACCCTCCGAAATGCGAGGTCGTATCGAGTTCTAATCGTTGCATATACAATTCGACAACATCCTCTTCACCGAGCATATACCACAACATTTTCCAAATCTCCGCACGTAAAAAGTCACCTTTCAGTACTGAAACAGCATGCACGCGCGTTCCTCGCTGCGTAGCTGAAAGTATTCCAGCTGCAGTAGTTCCAGTACCGGCAGCCACATAGATATGATCGTAGTGTCGATCTGCAAGAGTGAGAATTTCCTGACATCCGATGGCTCCGTAAAAATTAGCTCCTCCTTCAGGGACGATCCAATAATTCGGAAAACGCGAGTGCCAATCAGCTAAAAACGATTTTTCTTTTCTGCGGCGATATGCTTCTCGCGAAATGAACACGAGCTCCATTCCGAGTTTCTTGCACGAACGTAGCGTGTGGTTTGATTCCGGATGAAGTTCTTCTCCCCTCACGACGCCAACGGTTTTTAAACTGTAATTATATCCCGCCTGAGCTGTAGCAATCAGATGATTCGAATATGCGCCACCGAAAGTAAGGATGCCTTCGTTTTTGTTTTGGATGGCTTTTTCAATATTATATTTGAGCTTCCGCCACTTGTTTCCGGAAATCACGGGGTCTATGCGATCATCGCGCACCACATCAAAAGCAAAAGGTCCAATGCCTTCTATTTTACATTGAACCTTTTGTATATAAGAATTTTGATCGTCCAGCATCTGCCTACTCTTGTTACTCATGCTGTTACTCACTACTCCCCACTCTTGCTATATTCTAAAGACTCTTGCTGAATACTCTTGCTGTATGCTCTTGCTCTGTACTCTTGCTGTTGCTCTATACTCGCTTTCAATATAACCTTATGTTCAATGAGTACTTCAATAAAGAGTCGGGCTTCTGTTTCGGGCTTCTGTTTCGACAAGCTCAACAATCGCCCTCAGCCCTCATCCTCAGCCCTCGCCCTCAGCTCTCATCCTCAGCTCTTTGCTCACTACTCCTCTCTCTTGCTCTATGCTGTTGCTCTGTACTCTTGCTGTTACTGTTGTTGCTGTTTCATTTGCTTTTGTAGTTGCTTTAACTGTTCCTGTGAAATCTGTTGCTGCTGACCACCTCCTCGCTGCTGGCGCGGTTGAACGAGTGATCCAGGCTCACCAAAATCGAGAATTTCCATCTCGAACTCCAGGGTTTCATAAGGAGCGATACCCTGATTCCCCGATTCTCCATAAGCCAGGTCATAAGGCAAGACTAGTTTATAACGTCCTCCCTTACGCATTTCAGGGACAGCCTTTTTCCAGCCATCCACTACACCTTTTAATGAAAAAGAAGGTGCGGGCTCGTTGTTCTGCATAGAGGACATATAACTATTCTCGACAGTTTTTCCTTTGGAATTTTTAAGAATGTAATGTGCCTGTACGTCACTTCCGGGTTTCACCTTTGGTCCATCACCTTCTTCAAGTGTTGTCAGTACATACCCCGATTCACCAACCTTGGTATTGGGTTCTTGCTTTGCCGCTTCAATCAATTCCTTTCCGCGTTCTTTAATTCGGCTATTCAACGGATATTGACCGAGTACTTTGGAATGAACGACAATTGCAGAATTCGGGGGAACGACATATCCCTGATCATTGGGACGCATCAATCCATCTTCTCCAAAAGCTAAATCATGCGGTGCATAAATGGTATAATCACCTCCTACTTCCATCTCTTCAGCAGCCAGTTTCCAAACTTCAGGAAACACAACATCTTCGGCATTGACCACTTGTGCGTTAGCTTCGTCACTCAGGTTGGGATCAGTAATCGTAGAAATGATCGTGTCTCCAACGATATTCGTCAATGTGTATTTAATCTCGTATTCTTTTCCAAGATCTATTTTCTCACCATTTCCGGCTTCATCTTCTACCAGGACGTACCCTTCATCTTTTGTCGATTCAGCGAATTCCTTCGTTTTTTCAACCATGAAGTCCTTTCCGGCCATTAAATTGAGATCGTCATTCCAATTAGCAATCATTTTCTGGCGCTCTTCCAAAGGAATTAAGGTATCGTTTTTATGCAGTGCGCTCGAAAAACCAATTTCGGCGATGTTGAGGTCTACTCTTTTCATCGCATTCTTGGTAGTCAGTGATTTTCTCAACATTTCACCGAACATCGATCCGTAACAATGCGAAATCTCCTGATAGCTATTTTCAGTGGTATCAATTCCCTGTGATTGCGATAGTGCTTTCTGCAAAACATCGCGGCAATCATCCGTCTTTCCCTTCTCGTCGGTCAACAAATCATGGAACCCTTCCTCTACGGCATCGAGCTCCAACTCGGCGTACACATCGTCGGGAATATTTGAGAACGTCGAGGCCATATCGGCACCAAGCGCGTAGGAAATACGGTGTTCTTTATTCTCCAAATCAATTTCAGAAGCATTTTTCGGCGGCTGTTCACAACCAAAAAATGCCATTCCAGCTACTAAAAACAAAAATTTCTTCATAAATAAATTCATTTTACTTTTGTGGACGATTTTCAAACGCCCGATTCATTATTACAATTATTCGCCGAAAAGCGAATCAACAAAAACGCGTTTATTAAAAGGTTGTAGATCGGTCATTTGCTCACCGACTCCAATGTATTTGACGGGAATTTTCATTTGATCTGAAATTCCAATAACTACACCTCCTTTGGCCGTACCGTCGAGTTTAGTTATAGCCATCGCATTGATTTCAGTCGCCGCGGCGAATTGTTTGGCTTGTTCAAAAGCATTTTGTCCCGTCGAACCATCGAGCACCAACAAGATTTCATGCGGTGCATCTGGAACAACTTTATCCATCACGCGTTTGATTTTGCTCAATTCATTCATCAGGTTCACTTTGTTGTGCAACCGTCCGGCCGTATCGATAATGGCCACATCAGCTCCTTTGGATTTTGCCGCCTGAAGCGTATCATAAGCGACAGAAGCCGGATCGGCCTGCATGCCCTGCTCGACGATGGGTACCCCCACGCGCTCTGACCATATAATCAATTGATCTACCGCAGCTGCACGAAAAGTATCCGCCGCACCGAGCACTACATTCTTACCCATTTGCTTAAATTGATAGGCCAGCTTGCCAATGGTCGTAGTTTTTCCGACACCATTTACGCCAACGACCATGATGACGTGCGGGTTGTCGCCGTGATCGGGGATTTCGTAGTCCGTATCGCTCGTATTATTTTCTTCCAGCAGCGCTGCTATTTCATCGCGCAATACCTGCTGCAATTCCGAAGCATTGACATACTTTTCTTTTGACACCCGTTCTTCGATCCGATCGATTATTTTAACCGTTGTTTGAACGCCTACATCAGAAGTAATCAGTACTTCCTCCAACTCGTCCAGCACTTCGGCATCTACCTTAGATTTACCGACAACCGTGCGCGTCAGTTTCGAAAGAAAACTCTCTTTTGTTTTCTCTAACCCTTCGTCGAGTTTCTTTTTTTTGTCCTTTGAAAACAGACCAAATAATCCCATATCTATAAAACTACAAAAAGCTTCTCACTCAAAAGTAAGAAGCTCAATAACATATATAACGGTCGCCCGAAATTATTTCTTAGCGAACCAATCTTTTACCTCGTCATTATGAACGACCTCTTCTCTGAGTGAGTAAGAACCACGTTCATTTTTAACCATTTTTACAACTTTCGTGTGAGCCTTCCCACCTCCAGTCTGAATCGATGCTACTGTCTTCTTTGCCATAACTTAAACTATTTAATTTCTTTGTGAACGGTCATTTTCTTAAGAATAGGGTTGTACTTCTTGAGCTCCAATCGCTCAGGCGTATTCTTTCTATTCTTCGTCGTAATATAACGCGATGTACCAGGCATTCCTGACTTTTTATGCTCAGTACATTCCATAATTACCTGTACTCTATTTCCTTTCTTCGCCATCTTTAATGATTTTATTCGTAACCTACACGAGATTATCTACTACTTCAAATACCCTTTTGCTCTCGCTTCTTTCACACATGCTGTGATACCGCGCTTATTGATCGTGCGCAATGCAGATGTAGAAACGCGCAGAGTCATAAACTTATTCTCTTCAGGTAAGTAAAACTTCTTCTTTACTAAATTTGGGTAAAACTTTCTCTTCGTTTTATGATTAGAGTGAGACACGCGGTTCCCAACCATAACCTTTTTCCCTGTTAACTGACAAATTCTCGACATAATTAAATAGTTTTGCTAATTACAAAGCGGGTGCAAAGAAACGCATTATTTATGAATATCCAAAGCTTTTAGAATTTTTTTAGCGAAAAAATCCTGCAAGAATCGCTCGCTTTACGAACACCACAAAGTTAACTATTTCTCTGAGTTTTTAAAAATTTCAGTAACCTGTTCAGAACAAAACACTTCCACCTCATCCGTTCTGATCAGGCGATGATGTTGTAAAGAGCAGCAGACCAAACTATCGATGCGAGGCGGTGTTTTTGACACGCTACAACACAATTCACCAACCGGCAATACGCCTGCTGAAATGACAAACCTGCAAAATTTTGGAAATCACACTGGTTACCTCCCTCTCATCAACCAATTACTCGAAGCCATAATCGATCAATTCGTAATGAACCTCCGTTCCGTACTCGATGGCCGTGGTGTCGAAGTTCTCGATGCGGAAATCCTTAAAACTCCGCTTTACAAGGCCGATACCCTTGGCATACACCTCGTATTTTCGCTGATAATCGACCAACGAGAAAAAATCTTCGTATTCTACAGTCACCGTAGAGTCCAGCTGACCAAATGGAATCTTCCGGGAAGTGTGAACATCTTCGTAGTGAACGATTTGTTCCTCTTCGGGAAGGTAGGCGTTGACATCCCACTCTGTTTCAGCACGCAAGGCGAATACCATCCTTATTTTACGCTGATTTTCTTCAATCACTTCACCGCGGGAGTTTTCTAACAAGAGCGTCCACACCCTTTCGTCTAAAAGCTCTCCCGTCTCCTGGTCATATTTATACCGAAAATATTTGCGCGCCGCTCGTCCTTCATTATCCTCAAATTTCTCACCAATCAACGTTTTCAGTCGAAAACTGTTAGTGTCCGGAATTGGATTTGATTCAGCATCGTGAAAAACCTCCAGCACGTCGTACTCCTGATAAAACCCTTGTTGCGTGGGAAAGTATTCATAGCCAAAATAAGGTTCAGGTGCGTTTTTCTTGCAACCCGTTGCTACCATTACTATCAATCCAATATAAAAAACAGCGTACCTCATTTCATTCTTTAAACGCGCATCTTGCAGAAAAGTTGCTTACGCCATTAACCATTCGGACTTTTTCCCTCTTCTTTGAGTTTTTTCATGTACTTTTCCAGCTCTTCGCCTTCTAGTTGTTCTCCGTGTCTGTAATATGCACGCCCGAGCTCTTTCCCTTGTTCATCGTAGGTAATCCACCACCCGTGTTTTTGCCGGTTCTTCCAGCGCTCGAGTATCATCGTCTGACCGTTCGGATGATTTTTATGAATTTTACCATCAAAACGACCTTCCTTGTACCTACCTTTTAACTTTACGATGCCATCCGGGAAATATTCGACTACCGGACCGTTGAGACGATCATCTTTGTAATGAGCTTCGCGCAAAACAACAGGATCTCCTCGTTCATTTTCATTCGGACCGTAATAGGTAGTGCGCTTACCATTTAATTCTCCATCCTTATAGGTTTCTTTAAAACTCAAATGCCCACTCGGCCGAAAATGCGTCCATACGCTGTCTTTTTCCTGATTTTTATAAATACCGTACGCCAGCAATTCCTTATTTTCATGATAGAAATAAGCTTCAGAACGAGGAGAATCTTTGTCATGGATAACAATTGAGCGAATTTTCGAAGACGGATAATAGTAAGTGAATTTCCCCACGGGTTTTCCGTGTTCAAATTGCCCCTCATACCGCGGTACACTGGAGCGCTTGTAATATTTCACCCATTCGCCGTGTTTTTTCCCGGCATCGTCGTGTTCGTTCTCCTGGCCAAAGGAAAAATAACTGGCGAGCATTGCCATGACCATTAATGCAGCTGTAAACTTATGTCCATTCATTTGCTAATTCTTTTAGATCGTTCACTGTCCAATCGGGCTTCACGTTTACTTCTTCTTTTGATCGAACTAGTACCGTCTTCATCCCAAGATTCATTCCAAATTCGATGTCACTCTCAGTATCTCCAACCATTACAGCACGATCAAAATCAATTTCGGAGAACATCGTTTTTGCTTCCAACCCCATCGCCGGGAGCGGTTTTCGCCGATCGTTTTTTGCTCCCCGCGCATTGTCGGCTACGAAAATCCCGTCAATTCGAACACCTTCGCGCTCCAGCGTTTCCTGCATATAACGGTGAATCGCTGTAAGGTTACGCCGCGTCAATAATCCTTTGGCGATACCCTGCTGATTCGTAACAATAATAATTCTTCCAAAGTAACCGGCGATTTCGCGCAAACCAGTTATTGCTCCGGGTAAAAATTCAAACGCATCCACCGATGTGATGTATCCATCAAAATTGCGTCGATTAATAACCCCGTCGCGGTCTAAAAACAAGGTCCAGTCCGAACCAAATTTCGCGTGCTTTTCTTTCGATTGATGCTTCAAGTGATGACTCAATTTTGAATGTTCGGATACCTGCTCGCTAATTGATGATTTCCAACAACTCAACGTCAAAAATGAGTACTGTATTCGGAGGCACACTGCTGTTCCCTTCTTCTCCGTATGCCAGCGCAGAAGGGATCAATAATTTACCTTTCCCCCCTTCTTTGAATTTTGGAATTCCTTCCGTCCATCCCTGAATGACTTGCTGCAGGTTAAATGTTATCCCTGCGTTATCGCTCTCATCAAACACCTTATCATCGGTAAAATATCCTTTGTAGCGCACTTTGACGTCATCATCAGCAGACGGTTTGTTTCCGGTACCTTCAACATCAACTACATAGTGGAGACCACTGGCTGTTTTGGTAGCATTCCAGCCCTTTTCATCAACGTACTCCTCAATGATATTAATATCTTCCGTTAGTTGTTCTTCCGGACTCGGTCCTTTGTTACAACCGGCGATTACAGCCACAAGCAATACGATTCCAATTTTTCTCATTCGACTTATTTTAATATCAAAAGTAGGAATTCTATCGGTATTGGACTAATTTTCATTCAGACTTGTACGAAAATGACAACTTGAGTCCATCGTATGCCGGAGATACACTTTTCGGGAGTTTTTCTTCGATATTATCATGTAAATCGAACAAGTGTGAAATATGTGTAAGGTACGTTTGTTCGGGCGACAAGGCATCTACAATGTCGAGCGCTTCTTCTACATTGAGGTGAGAAAGGTGTGGACGTTCGCGGAGGCAATCCAATATTAAATACTTAACACCGCGAAGTTTCTCAAATTCTTTTTTGGGAATTGACTTAACATCAGTCAAATAGGCAAAATCACCGATTCTGAATCCGAGAACGGGCATTTTGTAGTGGTACATTAAGATAGGAACCACCTGCGGACCATCGGGAAGTTGAAAAGGTGCGGTATCGATAAGATTAATATTGACGCTGGGAACTCCTGGATATTTATTCGCCTCGAAAGCGTAGTAAAACTCTCGCTTGAGAGCTTCCTCAACATCTGTGTTGCAGAACAACTCCATGTCCCTTTTTTCGAGAAAATTAAAAGAGCGTACATCGTCCATTCCGGCAATATGATCTTTGTGCGAGTGGGTATAGAGCACCGCCCGCAACGACCGTACATCTTCCCGCAACATTTGTTGTCTGAAATCAGGTCCTGTATCGACGACAAAATTCTCATTGCCAAAGGAAAACATAATTGAACTCCGCAATCGATTATCTTTGGGGTCTGCTGACTTGCATACTTCACACTGACAACCGATAACGGGAACACCTTGAGAGGTTCCAGATCCCAGTACGGTTACATCAATTTGTTGATTTTTCTCCATGTTATCTAGCAACAGCTTATCGTCAAAATAGTTTGCAAAAAAAAGGCCCGGTACTACCCGAGCCTTTAAAATACAATTTATATTCGATTTACTTCACAACTTTCACCATTTTTGTTCCAGCTGTCGTATGTATTTTCACGAGGTACACTCCGGCATCCCAGGAAGCCGTCTCCACTGATGACGTCGCTTTGGTTTGCTCCTTGCTCGATGCAATGATCTGACCGGCAACGTTCGTGATTTCAAAGTTCGTCAAGGTAGCTCCCTCAACATCGATATTCAACGTAGCTCCCACTGGGTTTGGATAAGCGCGAACCTTTACGTCGTTCTGTACATCCAGTCCTACTGTTGTGATCGCCACACAATCGGAAGTATCTACACAGTTTCCGTCTGTGATGATTACCGCGTAGTTTCCGTTCGCTGTAGCTGTAAAGGTGTTATTCGTTTCTCCAGCGATTGGAGCGTCGTTATCATCGCAATCGATCCATTGGTAATCTGCATTCGTAGCGTTAGCTTCGATTGTCAGATCTGTCGTCGTCGTAGTAATATCAACATTACACAACTCTTCTACAGAACAAGGGAATAATTGATAACCTTCATCGTATGGATTACTGGAGTCGTACTGACCGCCAATACCCGTCACATCAAAAGGTCCGTTCGGTGTTGCAGCATTGGCGAGTGGTGACGCATCTGTTACGCGAACTGTAAATATGTTATTACCGTCCGTAATATCAATATTGTCTCCTGAAGGCCAGGTTGCTTCGCCATTCACCAATGTCATGTTTTCCATTTTTACCAGCTGACTTTCTGTCGATTCATCCAATGCAGTAACCACGTTTGGAGTCACTGTCGGCTCTCCCTGTGTAAGCACCGTGATTTCCTCAGCAAAAACTTGTGTGAGTCCGTTAAATTGATCGATTTGACCCTTTACAGCGATCGAGTCGCCTTCCACGGCATTGTAACCACTCACCTGGTCGAAGTTGTACACCTGAATACCATCGCCGGGACCATCAATGATTGTCACATTATAACCGTCACCATCACGAAAATCGATACAGTGCACAATTCCGCGCAGCTCGACATATACACCTGCTGAATCGGCAACACCGTCTGCATCATTCGTCGTTACGCTTCCGATAGGATAAAGTGAATATTCCAATGTTTCACCGGTAAGTGCTATATTTTCATCCGTCGCACCTGTTGAAGAAACGACAATGTCTCCCGTTTGATTGTAATTCTGTTGCGGACCGTTCAAGCGAACGTAAACGGGCGTATTGGCAACCGTTCCCGATGTGGGCGTTAGGCTCACTGATGTACCAAAACCACTTCCTGAAGATAACGACACTTCGTAGTTTGCAGGAGCTGTTAGGATAAGATCATCAGTGAGGAAGTCACCAGACACGTTAATAGTATCCTGAGCTGAAGGCGTTCCAACGAAATGTGAAAATCCAGATAGTGACGCAGGCGTTGCCATAACGACTGGGTCTGGAGGTAAAATCTGTCCTTCGAGTGTGACAATTTTAGAAGTAGCACCACCAGAAGAAACAGTGATATCTCCGTTAGCGGGATCAGCTACAGTTGTTCCATTGAGTCGCACATAAATCGTCGTCATATTAACTGTACCTCCAGATTCAGGAAGCGTTATTGAATTGGTAAATCCACTTCCAGATGTGAGGGATATCTCATAATCTCCTGAAGTCACATCTACAGAAATATCATTGGTTAGGTTTAAACCTGAAACCGAAAAGTTCTGTTCAGGTGACGGTGTTCCCTGATATTGAACAAACCCATTCAAAAGTGAAGGATCCGCGGTAATCGAAGGATTATCGTAACCCGTTATCTGAATATTGTCAATTGCTATTTCGTCGCGCGAACCTCCGCCTGAAATATCGTCTGAAGTCCATTTCAAATAATATTCAGATCCTGCGGGAATATTGAGCCCAGTTAACGTGATCGACCGCGATTCTGACTGCCACGCCGGTGATGCATCTTGTGCTTCCGGAGTAGCAAAATCCAGGCTGGATTCCTGAGTGAAGTTCACATTGTCCTCACCATGTTCAAAATTCAAAGAATTAGAACGATCCTGATCATTAAAATTCCAAACTTCATAAGCCAAATCAATTTCAGTAACCAAGCTTCCGGTAGTATTCGAAATTTTTAAAGTCATTGAACCTGGAGTAAAATCTGAACCTGCTGCCTGAAAACCCAATGAAGCACCAGAACCGTTGTCGAAAGAATACATTCCACCTGTGAGTTCTCCACCGGCACTTGCTCCCCGGGCAAAATCACCAGTTGTTCCCGTTCCTCCAAACAGAACATCTCCATCGGACAAGCCAATAATCTCCCACTCGTCTGAATCTAATTGGCCAGCAGCTGGCGCTGAATCAAAACCAGAACCGTCAAAACCTGTAAAATCAATCGTCTGGGTAGTTCCGATAGTCGTAATATCGTACTGAGCATACCCCATTGTCATAAATAAGGCGGTCATCGCCAATAGGTAAATTTTCTTCATTTTATCATTATTTAAAGTTCAAAGCAAATTTAAAGTATATTGAACTTTCGCATATTAATATAGCGTTAAGGTTTTTCAAGAAAACGACGAAGGTTATTAACAATTTACGATTGTATTAAAAATCAGTATTTTAGTTAATAATGCATGAGCTATTTTAATATCGTTTTATTTTAACACACGACCTCATTGACGGCACCAATGAAATGCGTAGTATCAATCTGTTGCAAAATTCTGAAAAGCATCCGGGGTGCTACTATTCCTCAACCACAATGAGTGCAGTATCTGCTCCATAGGTCGCGAAATTACCGAGTGCCTCATTGGTCCACGTGGGTGTGGGATTCGCAGGAGCGGCATTTTGACTATTATCACTGGTGATTTCAAACAGCTCATCGTAATAATTAAACGTCTTTTCACTGTAGGAAAGCAGCGAAACCTGAATGGAATCTCCCGCTTCGTAACGCGAACTGAAGAAAGGAACCGCCTGGTTATTGCCTTCAGAAAAAGAATCGTCGAAGAGAAACTGCGCCCCTAAACTGGTGAGGGAGTCGCCATTCACCACGCGATTTGCGCGATAAAAATTGGGACCCGACGGATCGGTAAAATTGACATAAACGACGTATCCAGCATCTCCGAAAAGACTTTCTTCCTCAAAGTCGAGAGTTAAAGAATCGATCGGAACTACGGGAGGCAATACATCCTTTCCTTCATACTCTTCTTCTCCAATGGTGACGCGCATCGTATATTCACTGCCGAAATCCGGTGTATAATTTTCCAATAAATACGTACCGTCTCCCTGGTCGGTCAAGGCTGTTGCCGTTCCGCCGGCATCGATAATTTCCACGCTGGCTCCAGTGACGACAGGAAATTCCTCCGCACTAAAAACGGATCGCGTTTCTGTAATTTTCACATCTACCCGTTCTAAATCGGCGCGATAATTCGCTTCAATGACTGTCTTTGGCTCGGTATCATCTACTTCGATATCAATTACTTTTTCACAGGAAGCAGCGATCAAAACGAGCGTGCCCAGCAACAATAAGTTTTTAAAAATCCGCATCTTATTTGATTTTAAAGTTATACGTTATCGAAGGAATTAACTTAAACAAAGCCGTCTGAACAGCTTGTGTCCGCCCCGTAGTATTTCCTTCAAACGAATCGGTAAAGCGCACTGAAAAAGCATTCTCTCGATTATATACGTTGTAAATGGAGAAATTCAGACTTTGTTCAAAATGCTCTCTATCTTTCATATACCAGGTAAATCCGAGATCGAGACGGTGATAGTCGGGTAATCGATTGCCATTCCGATCTCCAACATAGGGAACGGTATAGCCATCATAACTGTATTGCGCGCTCGGGAAAGTGACAGCGTCCCCCGTGTAATAGATAAAACTCGTACTAAAAACGAATTTTTTATTGATATTGTACGTCAAGACAGCCGTAAGGTCGTGAATGCGGTCCTGTCGGGCAGAAAACTCCCGTCCATTATCAATATCGTCAAACTGGCGCAGTGCCCGCGACAAGGTATAATTGATCCAGCCGGTAAAATCTCCTTTCGTTTTTTTGACTTGAAATTCGATACCGTAAGCCCTTCCCTGCCCGTAGACCAGTTCGCGTTCGACCTGTTCGTTCAAAATCAAGTTCGCGTTCGGGCGGTAATCAATCTGATTGTCGAGCCACTTATAATACGTTTCAACAGAAGCCTTGTAGGTATTGTTGTCAAAATTGCGGTAATAGCCCACTGCGATTTGATCACCAATTTGTGGTTTTACGTTATTTGAAGTCGGCACCCATACATCTGTAGGACTGCTGGTCGTCGTGTTGGAAAGTTGGTGTATGTACTGAAAAATGCGGTTATATCCCGTTTTTATGGAACTTTTCTCATCGATAATGAAACTGGCGGAAAAGCGCGGCTCGAAACCCTGGTAGTATTTTATGGACTCCCAGGGATCATATTCCTCTTCGCTGATAATTGCTCCTTCTTCGTCATATTCAAAGGCCGTGCCTTCCCCCATATAGTTGAATCCTGAATAGCGCAAACCGTACATCAGTGCCCAGCGATTGCCGATCTTTTGTTCGTTCTGGATATAAGCACCCAGCTCCAGTCCTCTGCGTTTATCCAGTTCAATTTGATTGAAACCTACATTTTCTCCACTCTCTAAAACACCGGGTTCAAACGTATGGTGTATCGCGTTTACTCCGAACTTGATGGTGTTGTTACTGTTGTAAAAGTAGGAGAAGTCCTGCTTCACATTGTAATCGCGAATCGAGGAGCGAATTCCAAAACCGTCGGCACCACTGCCAATAGAGAATTGATAATCAAATTTACTGTAGATCAGTGATGTGTTTGAAAATAGCTTGTCCGAATAGACGTGGTTCCAGCGCAGCGTTCCCGTTTGATTTCCCCAGTCGAAACCGAATTGGTCGTCCAGCATAAAATCATCGCGACCAAAATACCCGGAAATGTAGAGGCGATCATTATCACCCAAATCGATGTTCGCCTTGGCATTCAGGTCATAGAAATAAAGTGTCGTATTATCCAGGTCCTGATTGGGAGCGAGGGGCAGGAAAATGTCCGCATAACTCCGTCGACCGGAAACAATGAACGAGCTTTTGTCTTTAATAATCGGTCCTTCAACGGTCAGACGCGAAGAAATCAACCCTATTCCACCTGACAGGTTATAATTTTTACTGTTGCCATCGCGCATTTTGACATCCATCACCGAAGAAGCACGACCACCGTATTCTGCGGGAATTCCCGATTTGTACAAAGCCACATCTTTTATGGCGTCCGAATTGAATACAGAAAAGAATCCCAACAGGTGGGAAGCGTTATAAACAGTCGATTCATCCAGCAATATCAAGTTTTGGTCAGCTCCTCCGCCGCGCACAAAAAATCCGGCATTCCCCTCTCCGGCACCTTTGACTCCGGGAGTCAGCTGAAGCGTTTTCATCACATCCTGTTCACCAAAAAGAATGGGAATGGTTTCAATATCTTTCGGGTCTAACTTCGTCACTTCCATCTGCGCCGAGGTAATATTGTCATTTTCCTTTTCTGAGGTGACGACAACCTCCTCCATTTCCTGAACTTCCTGAGGGACGCCTAATTCGACGTTAATTGTGGTATCCGCCTCCAATTGCACCTGAATTGTTTTGTCTTCATAACCCGAACTGCGGTAGATCAGCGTGTACTCACCGGCCTCCACGGATAGCGAATAAAACCCGTAAGCATTGGAACGTGCCCCAGTATTCTGGAGCTCCTTTACTACTACCGAGGCGCCGAACAGGTCTTCACCGTTGGTTCCGTCTTTAATTGTTCCGGATATGGATATTTCCTGGGCGAAAAGACCACAGGTAAGTAATAGGGTGGAAAGAAAACTGGTTATGTATTTTAAATTCATCGGAAGCTAATTTTTACGCATGTTTCAAGTACAATTTTTACTTAGAAATGTTCAAAAATACAGATAACAATCAGTTTTAAGGGATAAAAACTGCATTTTTTATATCAGCGGTTAATTGCTTCGCTCATGTCTTCCAGGTGTTTAGTTTATCGTTTCCAGTATCGGTACAAACTGCTCATACCAAAACTCCATGTTTATATAACAAGTACCGGATTTAATAAAGCCCAAATTCCTCAGATTCGAGTTTTTGCGTTTCCCCGGGGTTTCGCATGAATTTTACACCGGCGTATTATTGAGCCCGGTAATCCGAATATTCAGTCATCGTTAAATCCGTCAGACAATTTGAAATATTCAGTCCTCAGCAATCCCCCAGCGCTTTCTTGATATCGTCCACCAAAATACCGTTCGGTGCTTTTTCAGTGGCTTCGCGGATGGCGGCTAAACTAAAAATGTTGTAAATAAAAACCCTCCTGCCCAGACTTCTTATTTTTTGTACCTGGACTTCTGATATTTCTTTATTTCTAACGAAGAATCCCGCATACTTGTGTTGATATTCCAGGGTTTCAATATAACTCGAAATATCTCTGTACAATTTATATCCATGACCATATAGATGTTGTGCCAATGTATCCTTGTTAATAATCAGATGCACTTCCAGTTTGGGGTACTGATCAAAGAAAGCGATATTATCCAGTATCTGCGAGGCAGCAACTGAATCGTTCAACTCTAAATCAAAAATTTTCAAATCAAGAAAGAGGTCTTTTTTAGTTTGCGCAGTACTCCAGTCAATTCCGGACACTTTAACCAAACTACCGATTTTAGCGCCCGTGTAATCGATGGACTTTAAATAATCTTCCTCCTGAATATGAAACTTCCCTGCTCCATCTGTGGTTTTTTCTAAATTATTATCTTTAAACAGCCATAAGTGTCCTTCCTTACTGAGTTGCACATCGATTTCCACGCCTTTTAACCGATTATATCGCAACGCGTACTCCACCGATTCTCTGGAATTAGGAATAAAATAGCCGTTCGGATTATTCAATCCATCTCCGGCATGTCCGTATAGTTGACATTCATTTTTACCTTCCTTTTTCTGACACGCGAAAAATATTCCGAGCAAAAAAACAACAATAGGGATATGTTTAAAACCGATAGCCTGCACTGATAAAAATATTATATGTCCAATATGGTGTCGTTGTTTTAAAATCGATGGCAAATTCTCGACCGCGACCAAAACTCGCTCCTTGTCCGATAAAAAATTGCTCTCCATACAATAACGTATAGCCCAATAGATATTCTGTAAAATGGAATCTCAAATCTGAAAATAAACGAACATGGGCATAACGCGTTTTAAATTTAGGAATTAATTTGATGTTTGGCTTTTGAGAAAGCACGTCATAGCCGACGCCCAAATCAACCTGTGGGGCCCACCTGTTTTGAGCATACATTTTTTGTATGTTCACGCCTAGCGAACTCTCTATATGAATTGATGAAAATAGTGTCGTATGGTAACTGATATTATGAAAATAACCCGTCTTTCCCCTGGCCAGTTGCATCGAAAGAAAGTGTTTTGAAGTTGAATTTTCCTGCTGAGAAAAGATCGCGCCTGGTTGCACCATCAGCAGCAAAGCAATTGATAATTTCAAGATCAAATTATATAAGTAGTTAAGGATCATTTTATTTTATATTTACTTCCTCCTCTCCTTCAATACCTCCAGCACATCGTTGATTCCATAGCCTTTTGCGCGCAATAAAATGAGGTAGTGGAACAATAAATCGGCACTCTCATTTAAAAAAAGCTCTTCGTTATCATCCTTTGCTTCAATAACGACTTCCACAGCTTCCTCCCCTACTTTTTGAGCGATTTTATTCATTCCTTTGTCAAACAAACTGGAAATATAGGACTGATCTGAAGGATTTAATTGACGATCGTTAATAATGCTCTCCAACTGCTCAATCACGCCAAACTGATTGGAAGCGGTATCGCCCCAGCAAGTCGTGGTACCCGTATGACAGGTCGGACCGTTGGGCCTTGCTTTTACCAAAAGCGTATCGTTGTCACAATCGACCTCCAAACTGTGCAGCTCCAGGGTGTTTCCACTCTCCTCGCCTTTGGTCCACAAGCGCTGTTTCGACCGCGAATAAAACGTCACGCGTTTGGTCTTCAACGTTTCTTCATAGGCTTCTTCATTCATATACCCGAGCATGAGTACATCCATGGTATCCACATCCTGAATAATGGCCGGAACTAATCCATCTCCTTTTTCGAAATCTATTTCCATATCAAACGGTTCTTACGGGTATATTTTCTTGTGCTAATTTATGCTTTAATTCTGGAATTTCAATCGATTGAAAATGAAAAACACTAGCAGCTAATGCAGCTGAAGCTTCTGTCTTCTTAAATAAATCGACGAAATGCTCCTCTTTCCCCGCTCCGCCAGAGGCAATAACAGGTATCGATATTAGTTCATTTACTTCATGTAGTGCTTTCAGTGCAAATCCACCTTTGGTTCCATCGTGATCCATAGAAGTGAAAAGGATTTCCCCTGCTCCAAGTTGTTCTGCTCTTTTCACCCAATCAAATAAATCGATCTCCGTTCTTTCACGCCCTCCTACCAGATGAACTTTCCAACCATCTTTCGTGTTTTTAGCATCTACAGCAAGTACCACACATTGATTGCCAAACTTATCGGCGAGCTCCGTTAACAATTCGGGGCGTTTTACAGCAGCGGAATTAACTGCGATCTTATCCGCACCAGCGTGTAATAGAACATCAGCATCTTCAACACTTCGCACTCCTCCACCAACTGTGAAAGGAATGCTCACATTACGCGCAATACGCTCTGCGAGCTCTGCCAGTGTTTTACGTTTTTCATGTGTCGCAGTGATGTCTAAAAACACCAATTCATCCGCTCCTATATCCGAGTATTTTTTAGCCAGTGCAATGGGATCACCTGCATCCTGCAGATCAACAAAGTTGACGCCTTTCACGGTTCTGCCATCTTTTATATCTAAACAGGGTATAATTCGTTTTCGTAACATCTTATTTATAAAAATTTGCAATATCCTTTAAACTGATTTGACCTTCATAGATTGCCTTACCTACTATGGCACCGTAGAGTCCGCTTTCCTGTAATTGAATAACCTCATCCATGGACGCAACTCCTCCACTGGCGATCAAATTGAGCTCCGGAAACTTACTGAGCATATCCTTATACAATGTAACAGAAGATCCAGCCATCATGCCATCTTTGGCGATATCTGTGCAGATCGCAGTGGAAATGCCGCGATTTGTAAATTTTTCCAGGTACTCAAAAAGCTCCAAACCACTGTCTTCTTTCCAACCGTTGATGGCAATCTTTCGATCCCTCACATCAGCTCCGAGAATGATCTTTGCTGGTCCGTAATCCCGGATCCATCGATAGACGGTTTCTGGATCCTTAACTGCGATACTCCCTGCCGTCACTTGATTGGCTCCAGACTCCAATACCCTTTTGATATCCTCATCGGACTTAACACCTCCTCCAAAATCGATCCTCAAGCCTGTGCGACTGGCGATTCGCTCCAATACGGGGTAGTTGATCACCCTTTTCGACTTCGCCCCGTCTAGATCTACTAAATGCAATTGCTCTATTCCATGATCCTCAAACGACTTTGCTACCTCCAGTGGATTTTCGTTGTACACCTTTTTCTGATCGTAGTCCCCTTGAGAAAGCCGCACACATTTCCCTTCAATGATATCTATTGCGGGGATGATCTTGATCTTTGTACTCATGTTATTGGTTTAAAAAGTTTAACAAAACCTCCTCTCCTAAATTGCTGCTCTTCTCAGGATGAAACTGGCATCCATAGAAATTATCTTTCGCCAATGCTGCTGTAAAAGTGATTCCATAATCACAAGTAGCGATCGTTTCCTTCGTGATGGGCACATAATAACTGTGCACAAAATATAGCTGTCCGCGTATATTATCCATAAAAGAAGAACCTTCAAGCACATCATTCCACCCCATGTGAGGGACTTTTAAGGCTTCGTCAAATTTCTTTACATCTACATCAAAAATACCGAGACCTTTCACGTTTCCTTCTTCAGAGAAACGGCACATCAACTGCATTCCGAGGCAAACCCCAAGAACGGGTTGTTTAAGGTTTCTGATCACCTCCGATAGTCCTTTCGCTTCAATGGTTTCCATAGCTGCTTTGGCGTGTCCCACTCCTGGAAACACCACATAATCTGCAGCTTTGATTTTCTCTGGATGATCCGTGAGCAGTGGTTCATATCCCAGACGCCGGAAGGCAAAATTTACAGATTTTACATTCCCTGCTCCGTAGTCAATAATTACAATGTTTTTCATTCTATTTTAATTAACGTATTATCAACTTTGTCTTATTAGGCTTGAAAGCGATGTACTGAACTTAACAATGTAAAGCTTATTTTAATAATTTTTCTACAGTACTTTTTATTTAGCATTATTTTTATCGGAATTTTATAACTCATTGTTGATTCAGCATTTTACTTTTTGCCATTACTCACTTTTGATAGCTTCATAAAGTGTTTCCCGTTTTTCGGGACAGGCGATGAGCTCCCTTCGGTCGGTTGCTGCAAAAAGTAACATAAAAATCCAGCGCTTGGAATATCCTGCTCTATTTCGGTGCTCTCGATACTCTGCTTCATTACATTACGCAGCACTCGATCACCTTACCATTATGCAAGGCGATCGAGTGATGCTGATCGAAGTGAAACGAAGCATCAGTATCGTATCGAGATCCCGAAGTTTTCAGGTAGTGAGTGTCCGAAATGATTTTCCTATGCGCCTCCAAATAGAACTGACATCCCTGATAAAGTTCACAGTATTTATTTTTAGTACATTTCCATAACTAGTTCCTTGTTTTTTACATTTTAAAAGTTTTAGAATACAGATTACAACACTCCCTTTGTACTGGGTAAGAACGCTTCATTCACCTCCCTTTTCTTTGCCATTTTGATCGCTTTAGCAAAGGCTTTGAAGATACTTTCGATTTTGTGGTGCTCATTTGCTCCTTTAGCTTTAATGTTCAAATTACAAAGTGCTGCATCCGAAAAACTTTTGAAAAAGTGCACAAACATTTCTGTCGGCATATCGCCCACCATTTCTCTTTTGAATTTCGCCTTCCAAACCAACCAGTTTCGACCGCCAAAATCGATTCCCACTTTCGCATTACAGTCGTCCATGGGTAAAAAGAAACCATATCGTTCGACGCCAATTTTGTTCCCTAACGCCTCTCTGAAACACTCTCCAAGCGCAATGGCTGTATCTTCTATCGTATGGTGTTCATCCACCTCAAGATCTCCTTTTACAGTAATGTTTAAATCTAATGCTCCATGACGCGCAATTTGCTCTAACATGTGATCAAAGAATTTCAATCCTGTTGAGATTTCTGCTTTTCCAGAACCGTCCAGGTCCAATGCTATATCAATATCCGTTTCTTTTGTGGTGCGTTTTACAGAAGCAGTTCTTTCTCCCAAACGAAGAAAAGTGTAAATTTCTTTCCAGTCGCGTGTTTCGAGTGCAACAGAATTCAATATTTCTTTTTGGTCTGCAGTAGTTTCCCCCACTCCGGGATCATTTGGATTTTTCATGTAGATTCCCCTTGCCCCGAGGTTCTTCGCCAACTCCATGTCCGTCAATCGATCGCCGATCACAAAAGAGTTTTCAAGATCGTAATCTCCTTCGATATATCCTGTCAAGAGCCCTGTTCGAGGTTTGCGCGTCGGTGCATTATCTGCTGGAAAGGAGCGGTCGATGCATTGTTCTGTAAAAACCACGCCTTCCTTTTCTAAGGTTTGAATCAGCAGATTGTGCGGGCCTTCAAAGTCTTCGTAGGGATAGGATTTTGTGCCTAACCCATCTTGATTGGTCACCATCACCAATTCAAAATCGAGTTCTTTCGCAATACGCGATAGGTTACTGATCATTCCCGGATAAAACGAGAATTTCGCAAAGGAGTCTACCTGATAATCCACTGGCGGTTCCTCAAGCAGAACTCCGTCTCTGTCGATGAATAATACTTTCTTCATTGTTGTAATTTTATGGTGTCAAATACTTCCATAAATCGGTTATTTTCTTCTGTCGTGCCAACGGATAATCGCAAGCAGTTCGCACATCCATAAGCCCTTGTTCTGTTTCGAATGATGACGCCGTGTTCAACCAGTTTCGTGTAATAAAAATCAGCATCACTGACTTTGAACAAGATGAAATTGGCATCTGTGGGATAAACTCGAATCACATTACCGTGATGCTCAAGGTAATTGATCAATCGCGATCGTTCTAGTTTTAACTGCGTAATCTCCGATGCTACTTCCTTCATTTGTCCTAAACGATTCAGCGCCATTTCCTGAGATACTGCATTCACATTATAGGGAGGTTTGATGCTGTTGAGCACCTCGATAATCGCTGGATGTGCAACACCTACACCAACCCGGATTCCTGCCATGCCAAAAGCTTTGGAAAAGGTCTGACTGATCACTAAATTTTGATAATTGGATAGCTCATTTATCAATGTGGCATTTTCTGCGAAATCAATGTATGCTTCATCGACGAGCACTAATCCATTAAATTGATCCAATAGTTCCTTTATGTGCGTTGGATTCAGCAGATTCCCCGTGGGATTATTGGGAGAACATAAGATCATCATTTTCGCGCCTTTCGAAACGCCGAGGATAGCATCGACATCAAGTTCAAACTGGTGATCCAATGCGACTTCTGTCAACTTCACATTATTAATGTTGGCCAGCACCTTATACATACCGTAAGAAGGTTTGATCGTGACCACAAAATCTTCGCCGGGTTCACAAAAAGCACGAAAGACAAGGTCAAGAATCTCATCAGAACCGTTGCCAATAATCAATTGTTCTTTGCTTACACCCCGAAGTGCAGCAAGCTTTGCCTTCAGTTTCCGTTGTTGAGGGTCAGGATAGCGGTTCACTTTAGAAGGAAAAGGATTCTCATTGGCATCCAGAAATATCCCCGCGTCACCTGTAAATTCATCTCGCGCAGATGCGTAGGGCGTCAATGCCCGTACATTATCCCTAATGAGGGTTTCTATATTAATTTCTTTCATCCTGGATCGCTTTTAAACGTAATGTTACTGCATTTTTGTGCGCAGTTAATTCTTCAGCAGCAGCCATTTCTTCTACCACCGGACCTAATTTGGACAACCCTTCCTTCGTCGCTCGCTGAAAAGTGATCTTCTTCACAAAACTATCGAGGGAAACGCCACTGTGCATTTTAGCAAAACCGTTAGTAGGTAACGTGTGATTCGTTCCACTGGCATAGTCGCCCAGACTCTCAGGCGTATAATCTCCGATAAAAACAGATCCTGCATGGCGAATTCCTTCAATCAGTTCATCATTGAAACGAGTCGCGAGAATCAAATGTTCTGGCGCATATTCATTGATCACGTCTGTAAATTGATCGCTTTCCACGCGAATGAGTTTAGCATATTTCAGCGATTGTGCCGCTAATTCCTCTCTGGAAAGTTGTTTTAATTGAGCCTTGACTTCAGCCTCCACTCCATCAATTAACTGTTCATTGTCAGAGAGCAATACCACTTGACTATCGGCTCCATGTTCAGCTTGAGACAACAGGTCTGCCGCAATAAATGCAGGGTTTGCTCCATGATCGGCAACTACCATTACTTCAGAAGGACCAGCAGGCATATCTATGGCTACCCCCACTTGTTGCGCATATTGTTTAGCAGCTGTCACATATTGATTACCCGGTCCAAAGATTTTATATACATTATGAATGGATTCCGTACCATAAGTCATACCTGCAATTGCCTGGATCCCTCCAACTTTATAAACCTTGTCGATTCCGATCAAATCTGCAGCATAAAGAATAGCTGGGTGTATTTCACCTTTATCATTCGATGGCGTGCATAACACCACCTCACGGCAGCCAGCAATTTTAGCAGGAATGCCCAGCATCAACACCGTAGAAAACAAAGGTGCCGTTCCTCCGGGAATGTACAATCCAATCTTATCAATGCCCACATATTTACGCCAACAGGTCACACCCGGAAATGTTTCTACTTTCTTGACAGGTTCTTCCTGTGATTCGTGAAAAGCGGTAATATTTTCCGCAGCCCGCATTATTGCACTTTTCAGTTTGTGGGTAACTTTTGTGTTGGCCTGCTCGATTTCCGCTTTCGAAATGCGCAAGTCTTCCAGGTCTACTTGATCAAACTTCCTGACATACTTTTTAATGGCACGGTCTCCATTCGAACGCACATCCTCAAAGATTTCCGCAACGACATCCTTCAGGTTCTTTTGCTCCAATGCTGGTCGCTGCAATGCTTCCGATAATACTTCGTACGAGGGATTAATAATTTTATTCATAACTCTAAATTCAAAAATCTCAACTCTAAACTTTAAACTTTATTTGACCATTTTTTCGATCGGAACGATCAATATTCCTTCAGCACCAGCCTCCTTGAGCGCATCGATATTTTCCCAGAACTTTTCTTCATTGATGACCGAGTGAATCGATATCCATCCTTCCTGTGCCAGTGGAATCACCGTCGGACTTTTAATCCCCGGCAATATATCTGTGATCTGTTCCAGCTGCGATTGAGGAGCATTCAACAAAACGTATTTACTGTTTTTTGCCTCCTGAATACTTTTTATGCGGAAGATCAGTTGATCCAAAACAGCCCTTTTCTCATCAGAAAGCCCTGAATTGCTGATCAAAACAGCCTGAGATTTCAACATCACTTCAATTTCGCGAAGTCCGTTCATAAAAAGCGTATTCCCCGTACTCACGATATCGCAAATACCATCAGCCAATCCAATCGTCGGCGCAATTTCTACAGAACCGGAAATGGTATGAATTTCCGCCTCAATATTCTGTTCTTTCAAGTATTTTTTTAAAGTAACGGGATATGAAGTTGCAATCTTCTTTCCTTCGAAATCTTTCACCGATTGGATGGAAGAACTTTTCGGAGCCGCCAGCGAGACCTTGCATTTCGAAAAGCCAAGATTGAGTTCTGTTTTGACCTCCGGCTCCTGCTCGACGAGAATATTTTCGCCAATGATGGCAATGTCAGCAACACCGTCTTCTACGTATTGAGGAATATCACTGTTGCGCAAAAATAATAGGTCCAGGGGAAAATTATCCACCGATGCTTTTAACTGTCCCTGCGCTTTTGGGACTTTTATACCACATTCTTTGAGGATTTCGAGCGATCCATCGAGCAGCCTTCCCGATTTTTGTACTGCAATTTTAATTCTTTCCATTGTCGTTTCTAATTAGTGCCTGTATTCGAACGAAAACAAAAAACCCGCTCGAATCAACAAGCGGGTTTCAGTTTTATGTAAATTTAATCACATGCAGCATCACCTCGCTTGTAGCGATTTCCAGTAATGATGATGTGTTTTATTCAAATTCATGCTACAAATATAAGTAAAGATTAAAAAACTAATTTCATGAAAGCTATGATTTTACAATTTTCAGCTATTTTCATCCTAATTTTAACATTTTGGTAAAAATCAGCGCTATTTTAAATTCTATCGGTTGGGGATTCATTCCTCGCTGATGGAGTCGCCAACTAGCTAACGCATCAATAGAAGACCATTTCGAACTTCTGCCAATCGCCCCCACACAAAATTTTAACAGTTAAAATTTGTTCGTTTGTATTTTTCGCCATAATATCGCATTAAGCAAATGGACATGTTGAACGGCGCACGGTGCAATGACTGTTCTTTTTTATTAACTAATTCTAAATTATTATGAAACCGAAAAGCTATCCGATTGTCACTTATTGCAGAATGAGAAATACACTCATCGTTTTCTTAACACTCGCGTTTTCCACACCTGTTTTTTCGCAAAATCAATATTTACAGGGAGTCAATCAGGATTTGAGAGAACTTTTCAGCCCGTTGACGTATCCCGATAATGATGTGATGTTTCTGTATGAAAGGTCATCTAAAATGAGTGACTCAACCTTTTATCGGAATAACTCTCCCGATACATCAAGTATGGCAGTTTGGAATTTGCTCTATGAGGAAATGTATTATTCGGCGCACGACACCACCTGGATGACACCAGTAGCTGATGTGAACGAATATCCTCATCAGTTTTACGGAGATACCATCACTATGGCACTCATGGACTATGACTTTTATTATTGTGTTCCGAATTCCCTTTCTACTGGTGATTATTTCACCTTTGACACCATCAATAATCAACTGCTGGATCATCCGAACCCTCTTGGCTCGCCCTATGGACGTTCGAATATTTTTGCTGCAGCTGGCATGCGTCAGACTTCTTTTTTCTCAGACCCCGTTTTTCGCATTGATCCCAATATGTTTTTTACAGATAACGTAAACGCTCCACTTTACAGCGGTCAACAGTATAAAGTGCGCATGGACTTTGACGACGGGACCGGTTGGCATGATTTCGACATGAACCAGTTGAGTCATTATCACGCCTATTATCCCGATGCCGGACGAAAAATAATAAAAGTTCAGTTGTACGACAGCAAAGATCCTGATCAAAGTGCTATTAAAAGCTCTACGAGCAGTATAAGTGTGATTAAATCGAAAGATGCTGAACCCGCAGATGAATACATAGAAGATCTGCCGGGAATTGATGTGGGCGTATATCAATCATGCGAAGAACTCAACCCTGAAAAAGAAAAGGTAATCGTTTACATTGAAGGATTTGACCCGTTGGATTTTATTCCCTCTCAGGGCACTACTATAGAAGAGAATTATGAAAAAATGATCAATGAAAAGTATGTTGATGAACTGAGGAATTTCAATTACTCATTCTATGTTGTAAATTTTGACAAAAGTACATTAGACTTAAGAATTAACGCGATGCACGTATTGAATCTACTCGAATACCTAAAAGATAAATACAAGGAAAGCAATGAGCAATTTGTGGTTATGGGCCACAGCATGGGCGGCGTTATTGGTCGTTACCTTTTGACTTATATGGAATCGGAGGAGTACCAAAACGGTGATTTTTCTCCTCTTTCACAAGACTTAACCGATGCTCACAGTTTAGAGTACCTGAGTTGGCTGTTAGAGTACGGTATGTCTTATGAAGATATTGGAGCGCAAAATAGAAATGAAGAATTGGTAGGTCAAATGCACAATGTGCGCAGTTTAATCACAATTGATTCACCGCACCAGGGAGCAAACATTCCGATGGCTTTGCAGCACTCTTATAAAAAGCTGCTTCACCTTTTACCTGTTTCTCCTTTGCTCACCTCAGCTTTTAATATTTTACTGGATTCAAAAGCTTCGAAGCAACTATTGATTAATCATATAAGGGCGACACCAAGTGCCATGCTCCCAACTCCCGGTGGAGCCTATAATATTTATCAACCCCATGATGCGCGCACCACTTTCATGAATCAGTTGAGCGATATGGGGAATTATCCGGAATATTGTAAATTGGTCGCTTATTCGAATGCAGACATGGGAGGCTCCAATCAAGACAATTTCTACAACGGCGACCCGCGTTTGTCGAATGATGATATCATTGATTTTGAGGTTGAACTCAAAGCGAGAATTCTCTGGGTACCCCGCTCTATAGGTGTTATTAAATTTAACTTGCGCACCAACCCCAATGGAAACGGACTCGTTTTTCACGCCTCCTCGGGAAGGTATGTGCATACGTTGAATGCCTATTGGTTTGGAATTGAACTGCAATCAACATACTTGCCTTTTTTTCAGGATAACCAGTATGCGTTAAACGCCAAGCCCTACGGAACACGTGCCGCAGGCTTATATTCAGTAGTTGAAGGAAACTTCATGAATGCATTACCTGACAACTCGTGGAATTTAAGCAGCTATTACCTGTTGAATCTGGCGTCCTGGAATACGTCCGTCAATAATGGTTGTTTTGGTCTCACCAGTCATATCGGGTGGAACGGTTTTGCCAGTAGGAATTTAGACATGGATATTTGCTCCGACGGATTGCACTTTGGTTTTGTTCCGCTACAATCTGCACTGGATTACGGCAACGGATTAAATTTGCCGCTCAACCACGACATCGAAAATGAAGGCATCAATACCAAATTGGGGAGAACGCCTTTTGATCTTATGATTGGTTTTACCGATGGAGAAAATCATAGCCATAGTGATGAATACTACGATCCGTTGATCTACAATGTAACGGGGCAACCTGCAACTGCCTGCCAGGCACTGGATCCGCTCGATCAGAAAAACTTTAAATACGCCTATTACGACGCGGATGTCGCAGAGAAATGCGAAGTAAAACGTTCGCTCCTGTGCCTTGAAATTGGTGACGAACAAATGTACCTGGAAAACTGGACACTCAACAGGGATGCCACGTTCCGCACGCAATTCGATTTGTTGGTGAATGAACGGAATCCGTATTATGAGTATCCCAGTACAACATCAACTCCATTGCTCAATTTAGGTGGAATCTATTCCAAAGAAGAACCTTTCCTGATCAATCCTAACGGGTTTGCCTTTTTTATCACCAACCCTGCAGCGAGTCCTTCGGGGCAAGGCTTTGTCTACAACAACAATTTCTCGGGCGACTGGGACTTCGACGAACAATTTATGAACGTATGCGTAGAAGATTACGCAGAAGGGAAAAGCTATAGCTTTGATGCCGACAAGCTCTCGCCAGAAAAGCAAGTCTATGCCAAGTTATTTCCCAACCCGAACAACGGCGAGGGCGTTATGCTGGCGTATGACTTTCTGAGCGATGAACAAGTCAATGTACAAATAGTTGATGTAACGGGGAAACATGTCATGGCGTTGAGAGATATAAAAGCAGGAGCCCGTGAAATGCCCTTAGACATCGGTCATTTGGAAAACGGCATGTATTTGGTCAACGTTTTCACGGCTTCCGAGCGTCAAACCATTCGATTAATTATTCATTAAAACACAGGAATCATGAAGAATTTAGTAGGTTATATAATGGCAGTAGTTTTATTTACGGCATGCGCTAAAAATAAAAGTAATGAAGTGGTTGTCACCGGTCGACTTATGCAGAGTTGTGAAACACCAGCAGCCAACAGAGAAGGCACGATTCTAACGGCAGATGCGATTTTATCGGGCCCTGGCCATATTATAGATTTTACGACAGATGAAAACGGTTATTTTGAAGCAAGACACAGTGGTTCTGGATTTACGCGATTCAATGTTCGGGTAGAGGGAGCATCTGATGTACTGAAGGTCGATTATTTATCAGGAGATAAAAAAGAATTGGGGGAGGTGTATATTTTTCCGCCGAGTGCTAGTTACTATTTGTATTTGGATGTGGATAGTGCGTATACAGAGAATGATACTTTATACT
>JBNJEH010000020.1:0-47288 GCA_051745635.1 Bacteroidota bacterium | reverse complement strand
AAAAAGAAATTAAGGATACGCTCGCACGTCTATCTGGCGGCGGTAAATCCAAAGGAGCTAAAAACCGACGTGCGAAACGCGATACAGCGGCTGAACGTCGCGAAAAAGAGATCCAGCAGGAGGAAAAAGAGCAATCCATACTCAAACTCACCGAATTCGTGACGGTTTCCGAGTTGGCCTCGATGATGAATGTTCAGTCCACTGAGGTCATCTCTGCATGCATGTCACTCGGTATTTTTGCTTCGATTAACCAACGCCTCGATGCTGAGACGATTCAGATCGTTGCAGAAGAGTTCGGTTATGAAGTAGAGTTTGTATCTGCCGATGTACAGGATTCCATCCCCGTCGAAGAAGATGCTCCTGAAGATTTGGAAGCGCGCCCACCGATCATTACAGTTATGGGTCACGTCGACCACGGTAAAACATCCTTGCTGGATTACATCCGCAGTGCGGACATCGCTGGAGGAGAAGCCGGGGGGATTACCCAGCACATTGGTGCCTATTCTGTGAAGCGCGAAGATGGCAAGCAGCTCACCTTCCTGGATACTCCGGGACACGAAGCCTTTACGGCAATGCGTGCACGCGGTGCCCAGTTGACCGATGTTGCTATTATTATTGTAGCGGCGGATGACGATGTAATGCCACAAACCAAGGAGGCCATTTCACACGCTCAGGCAGCAGGAGTACCGATGGTTTTCGCCATCAACAAGATTGATAAGCCGGGTGCCAATCCAGATAGAATTCGCGAGCAACTTTCCAACATGAACATTCTCGTTGAAGATTGGGGTGGAAAGTTTCAGGCTCAGGAAATCTCGGCTAAAAAAGGAGAAAACATCGATCAGCTGCTTGAAAAAGTAATTCTCGAAGCTGACATTTTAGAACTAAAAGCAAATCCAAACAAGAAAGCAAACGGAACCATTGTAGAATCTTCACTGGATAAAGGTAAGGGCTATATTACCAACATGTTAGTTGAAGAAGGGACACTCCGCATAGGCGATATCATGCTGGCCGGTCGCTACTCAGGTAGAGTTCGCGCCATGCACAACGAAAAAGGACAGCAAGTTGAAGAAGCTGATCCCGCTTCACCCGTTTCTATACTGGGAATTAACGGTGCGCCGAGTGCCGGTGATAAATTCTACGTGATGGACGACGAACGCGAAGCGCGGAATATTGCTACGAGAAGAGAGCAATTGTATCGCGAGCAAGGTCTCCGCACACAGAAGCACATTACACTCGATGAAATTGGTCGTCGATTGGCAATAGGAGATTTTAAAGAGCTGAACATCATCGTTAAAGGTGATGTCGACGGTTCGATAGAAGCCTTAACCGACGCCCTCCTAAAATTATCCACTGAAGAAATTCAGGTGAATTTGGTACACAAGGCTGTCGGTGCCATTACAGAGGCTGACGTCAACCTCGCATCTGCTTCTGATGCCATCATTATTGGCTTCCAGGTACGACCAACGGGAATGGCACGAAAACTCGCCGAGGAAGAACAGATCGATATCCGCTTGTACTCTGTCATCTACAAAGCGATTGACGAATTGAAAGCGGCCATGGAAGGCATGCTCTCCCCCGATATCCAAGAAGAGATTGTCGGTACAGCAGAGGTGCGCGAGGCGTTTAAAATTTCTAAAGTTGGTACAATTGCCGGTTGTTATGTTACATCGGGTTACATTAAGAGAAATTCTAAAATTCGCGTGATTCGCGACGGTATCGTAATCCACGAAGGCGAACTCGGATCGTTGAAACGCTTCAAAGACGATGTTAAAGAAGTGAAGAAAAACTATGAATGTGGTCTAAATGTTGAACGATTCAACGACATTAAAGAAGGCGACGTCATTGAAGCATACGAGGAAAAAGAAGTCGCTCGTAAATTATAAAAAACGTTATTCTTTGAAACTAAAGCTGTCCGCCGGGCAGCTTTTTTTGTTTTCTTTTGTATCTTTCGAAGTACATAAAACTCCAGATAGTATGAAATTCATTTTCGCTCCATTATTTTTCGCTCTAACAGGGCTCATCTTTTTTGGAAGTAGCGGATGTCAGGATCAACATAAGAAGCAACACATAGCAGAACTCGACGATATGCAATCAACGTTGGATAGTATATCATCGCAGGTCAATGACACCAATCGCAGAAATACGCACACCATCAATATGGCAGTGCGGAACACCATCATTCAGGTAAAAAACAATTATCTGCCCGACACTATCAATTATGAAGTAGCTGAACGTATGAATGATTACAAAGAAATTCGCAAAGCCCTCTCTTCAAACTCTGGCAATTATGCCAAAGTAAAACAAGCGATTCCGGAAGTTCAACAAAAAATAGAAGACCTCAAACACGATATTGAAAACGGTGTAGGGAACCGGGATAAATACGATGAGTATATCCAGTTCGAACGGAAAAAGATTCAGGATATTAAAGATATTTTCTCTTATTATCAGAAAACCAATAAGCAATTCATCGACCGATTCGATTCGCTGCACCCGATTGTATCGTCATTTGCAGATAGTTTAACACAAATCAACAATGAGTAGAACGCTTCTTTTCATTGTCGGTATCCTCGTTGCTGCGATGAACTTCGCGCAGGACACTGATCAGCAACTTGCCAATCACTACTACAATGAAGGTGATTGCGAAAAAGCGCTCCCCTACCTCGAAAAAACATTCGAAAAAAACCCTTCAAAAATCATATTCCAGCGGTATATCCACTGCCTGAAAGAAAAGGGCGATGACCGCGAAATCTTAAAAGTTATCGAAGCACAAGTCGATCGTTCTCCGGACAATTACGAATACAAAGTGGTTCTGGCGAAAGAGTACGAACGGCAAAACCGACAGCGAAAGGCCGATAAGATTGTCGACGACATCATCGACAACTTACCGGGATCTCCGCGCGACATCATCAATGCGCAGGAAGCATTTTCAGAAGAAGGCGAGCACGAACGCGCTTTGGCCGTATTGAAACGGGGGCGCAAAATACTGGGGAACAATTACCCGCTCAACGCACAGTTCGCTCAAGTTTACGGAGATCTCGGAGAAACTGAAAAAATGATCAACGAATACATCAATTTACTGGACTACAACAAAGGAATGCTCTCTACACTTAAGCGCGTAATGCCCCGAATGATCGATTTTGAAAGTGAGGATAGTGAGAGCTTTGAATTATTAAAAAATCAACTGATTCGCGCCATCCAGAAAAATCCAAATACTTCTTCTTACAATCGTCTCTTGATTTGGTCTTTGATACAGCGCAGGAACTTCAGCGCTGCTTTTGTTCAAGCCAAAGCACTGGACAAAAGGACAACAAATGACGGGAAAGAAGTTTTTAACCTCGGACGTATTGCCAGTAAGAACAAAGCGTATCCAACAGCCCGAAAAGCATTTCAGTACGTCATTGATCTCGGCAACGATTCTCCATTTTATTATTCTGCCGAAAAACAATTGCTCAACACACAATTTAAAGCCATCACGACGACGAGTGATTATACCAGGGAAGATTTGAACGCCACGATCGCGAATTATAAAAAGACCCTTGATCGAATGGAAAAAAACGGCAAAGCCATTCCTATCATTGAAGAATTAGCATACATCTTAGCCTATTACGCCGATCAAAAAAAAGAAGCGGTAGAATTGCTCAAAGAAGCCCTGGAATATCCGCGCTATAATGACATTGGACGGGCAGAAATCAAGGTACTCCTGGCAGATATTTATGTGTTGCAGGGAAATATCTGGGATGCCTCACTACTCTACATGCAGGTTGAAAAACAATTTAAGTATGAAAGCATTGGTGATGAGGCGAAATTTAAAAATGCCCGTATTTTCTATTACGATGGCGATTTTAAATATGCACAGTCGCAATTGGATGTACTCAAATCCTCTACGAGTAAAGTCATTGCCAATGACGCCATGAATTTATCGCTGTTGATTACCGAAAATCTCGGATTGGATTCTAATTACATCGCCATGGAACAATTTGCTTCTGCAGATTTGATGCTCCAGCAACACCAGTTTGATACTGCTTTTCATATACTCGACACCATCACAGCCATTTTTCCCGATCACAATTTGGCAGACGATATTTTAATGCGCAAAGCAGATGCCTATATTTTTCAGGCCGAATGGCAATTGGCCATCGAACAGCTGGAGCAAATAGCCGAGAACTACGGCGATGATATCCTGGCGGACGATGCCCTCTATAAAATTGGTGACATCTACGAAAATCAATTATTCGATTTTGAAAAAGCTACAACCTATTATTTCAGAATCATGAAAAAGTTTCCCGGAAGTCTATTTGCCACAAAAGCGCGAAAACGCTATCGCTCTTTGCAGTAAATACAGCTGAATTGATAGGGCAGCGCCCGTAGAATGCAGATTTAGAATGAGTCATACGACAGAAATACACTGTATTTACACGCTTCTTTTTACAGTGAATTGTCCTGATAATCACCTGCAATTCACCCCGTACTCAAACAAGAAAAATTTATCATTTATTTATTGTGCACGCTTAATATTTTTATTAATTTTAACGGATATGAATCACTCAAGGGCAGAAGAATACATTGATTTTAACTTGCGGCATGCATGGCACAAGATTTCCAGGATGTACAATCAAAAAGCCAAGTCACACGGACTCACCATGTCGATCGGTTTCATTTTGCTCATTGTGGATAAAGAAGGTACGGCGAGCACGCAACTCGGCCCCCGCATGGGGATGGAGCCCACCAGCCTTTCGCGGACATTAAAAACCATGGAAAAAAAAGGTTACATTTATCGAGAGGTAGACGCGGCTGATAAGCGAAAAGTACTCATTTTTTTAACGCCAGAGGGTATTGAGCTCCGCAAACGCGTAAAAGAAGTGGTCGTCGACTTTAATGAAAAACTCCTTCAAACCATCCCGCAACACAAACTAGATGTGTTTTTTGAGATTACGAACCTCATCGACGAGCACGTAGAAGACGAACTTAAAGCAATAAACTATTTTAACTAAGGATAATTAAAAACAACAATTTATGGACAAAACAATAAAACACGTTACAGTATTAGGATCAGGAGTCATGGGATCTCAGATCGCATGTCACTTCGCCAATATCGGTGTGGAGGTGCTATTGCTCGACATTGTTCCGAACGAACTGAACGACAAAGAGAAAGCAAAAGGCATCACAGAAGAGGACACCGCATTTCGCAATCGAATTGTCAACGATGCACTCCAGTCCGCATTGAAATCAAACCCTTCTCCAATTTACAAAAAGTCGTTTGCCTCGCGAATAACGACCGGAAATATGGAGGATGATATGGAAAAAATTGCCGAAAGCGACTGGATCATCGAAGTTGTAGTAGAACGTCTGGACATCAAACAACAGGTCTTTGAAAACGTTGAAAAATACAGAAAAGAAGGTACGCTGATCACGACCAATACATCGGGTATTCCGATCAACATGATGTTGGAAGGACGTTCCGACGACTTCAAAAAGTATTTCTGTGGGACACATTTTTTCAATCCACCCCGCTATTTGCAACTGCTCGAGATCATCCCATCGAAAGAGACAGATGAAGAGGTACTCGACTTTTTCATGGATTACGGACGTCGCTTTTTAGGTAAAAAGACGGTTCTCTGTAAAGACACGCCGGCTTTTATTGCGAACCGCGTGGGAGTCTATTCGATCATGGCTCTTTTTCATGCCGTGAAGGACCTCGATATGAATATCGAAGAAGTCGACAAGCTGACAGGATCCGTTTTGGGCCGACCGAAATCTGCAACTTTCCGAACATGTGACGTCGTTGGGTTAGATACGCTCGTCCATGTAGCCAATGGGCTTAAAGACAATTGTCCTGATGACGAAGAGAAAGCTTTATTCGAGTTGCCCGACTACATTTCTAAAATGGTCGAAAACAACTGGCTTGGATCGAAAACAGGACAGGGCTTTTACAAAAAGACAAAAGATGAGGACGGAAATCGCAAGATATTATCGCTGGATCTCGAAACACTCGAATACCGCGACAAAGCAAAAGTCAAGTTTCCAACCCTCGATATGGCAAAACCCATCGATGATCTGCATAAAAGGCTCCAGATGCTCGTTCAGGGACAGGATAAAGCAGGAAAATTCTACCGTCAGATGTTTGGTGGTCTCTTCGCTTACGTCACGAACCGCATTCCGGAAATCAGCGATGAGTTGTACAAAATTGATGACGCCATCAAGGCTGGTTTTGGCTGGGAAATCGGACCGTTTGAAACCTGGGACATCCTCGGTTTTGAAAAAGGTCTCGAACTGATCGAAGGTGCGGATAAATCAGCAGCCGACTGGATAGAAAAAATGAAAAAAGCAGGTGCCACTTCGTTCTACAAAAAAGAAGCTGGTCAAAAACAATATTTCGATATTGACAGTGGCGAATACAAGGTTATTCCCGGCACATCACACCTTGTTATGCTCGAAACATTGCGGGATGACAACACCGTATGGAGCAATGCCGATGCCACAGTCGTAGATCTCGGTGATGGCATTCTCAACTTAGAGTTCCACACGAAAATGAACACGATAGGCAGCGGTGTCATCGAAGGCATCAACAAAGCTATTGATTTAGCAGAAAAAGACCATAAAGGTCTCGTCGTCTCCAATGAAGGACAGAATTTCAGTGCCGGAGCGAATGTCGGTATGATTTTCATGATGGCCGTGGAACAGGATTTCGACGAACTCAATTTCGCAGTGAAGTCGTTTCAGGACACCATGATGCGTATACGTTATTCCAATATACCAGTCGTGGTAGCACCTCACAATTTGACCTTAGGCGGAGGTTGTGAACTTTCCATGCACGCAGACAAAGTTGTGGCACACGCTGAATCGTACATCGGTTTAGTTGAATTTGGCGTTGGACTCATCCCCGGAGGAGGAGGTACCAAAGAATTTGCCAGGCGATTTGCTGAAGAACTGCAGGAAGGAGACATCAGAATTAACCGTCTGCGGGAGCGCTTCCTGACGATCGGCCAGGCAAAAGTGGCTACGTCTGCTTATGAAGCCTTTGATTACGGTTATTTGCGCGAAGGACAAGACGAAGTTATTGTCAGTAGAGAATATCAGCTCACGCGCGCAAAATCGGCTTGTTTAGAATTAGCAGCTAAAGGCTATAGCGCGCAACCGAAAGAAAAGAACATCACGATTATGGGGCAGGAAGGACTTGGCATCGTATATGTCGGTGCGCATTCTATGCTATCTGGTAATTATATTTCAGAACACGATCAATTGATTTCGCAAAAGCTTGGATTCGTTCTTTGTGGTGGCGACATCTCTGAACGCGTGGAAGTTTCGGAGCAATACCTTTTAGATCTCGAACGCAAGGCATTTTTGGAATTGTGCGGTAAGCGCAAAACGCTCGAGCGACTGGAAAGTATGACGAAAAAAGGCAAAGTTTTGAGAAATTAATTTGGATGTTAGAATAGAAGATGTTAGATGTTAGGCGGATAGATATTAAATAATTTCTTAAAATGAAAAATAGACACCATAATTTTAGGGAAATGAATATTTGGAAGAATTCAATGAAAATTGTGAAAATGGTTTATATTGTTTCAGCTGAACTCCCTTCTGTTGAGAAATTTGGATTAGAATCTCAAATACAGCGATGTTCCATTTCTATTCCATCTAATATTGCAGAAGGTTCAGGCAGAAGCACGGTAAAGGATTTTATAAACTTCCTAAACATTAGTTTATCATCTTCTTATGAATTAGAAACTCAACTCATATTATTGAATGAACTATATAAAATAGAAACGGACAAAATTATTGAAGATATAAATGAACTTCAACGAATGATGATAGGTTTTAAAAGAAGTTTATCATCTAATGTTTGATTATTAAAATAATGAAAATTTCAAATAATAAATAACGATGTTTGGTGTGACATAAGGTTAGATATGGAACCTCTTTTGTCTAACATCTAACATCACAAAAATCTAAAAAAATGAATGCATACATAGTAACAGGATATCGAACAGCAGTGGGAAAAGCCGGGAAAGGTGGTTTTCGATTTTACCGTCCCGATGATTTGGCTGCCAATGTGATCAAGCGCATCATGAAAGATGTACCCGATCTGGATCCGAAACGTATAGATGATGTCATCGTCGGTAATGCTACACCAGAGGCCGAACAAGGACTGAACGTCGGTCGTATGATTTCGTTAATGGGGTTAGATACCGACAAAGTTCCAGGGATGACCGTCAATCGTTATTGTTCTTCAGGACTCGAAACAATCGCTATAGCAAGTTCTAAAATCAACATGGGTATGGCAGATTGCATCATTGCTGGTGGAGTAGAGTCGATGTCTGTGATGTCCATGGGAGGTTGGCGAATCGTACCTAACCCAAAAGTTGGTAAAGAACACCCGACGTGGTATTGGGGAATGGGGTTAACGGCAGAAGCTGTTGCTAAACAATTTGAGGTATCTCGCGAAGATCAGGACGAGTTTGCGTACAATTCACACCAAAAAGCCTTGAAGGCTATAGAATCCGGTCGTTTTAAAGATGAGATTGTACCGATTGATGTGGAGCATATCTACCTTGACGAAAACGAAAAACGCCAGGTTAATAATTATACCGTAGACACCGACGAAGGACCGCGAAAAGGAACCAATATGGAAGCGCTGGGCAAATTGCGCCCCGTATTTGATCAAAAAGGTTCAGTTACTGCAGGGAATGCTTCCCAAACGAGTGACGGAGCGGCATTCACCTTAGTAATGTCCGAAAAAATGGTCAAAGAGCTTAACCTGGAGCCCGTCGCTCAGTTGGTTTCTTACAACGTCGTAGGTGTAGAACCGCGCATTATGGGTATTGGTCCAGTAGATGCGATTCCAGGAGCATTGGAAATGGCTGGACTCAAACAAAATGACATCAATTTAGTAGAGTTGAACGAAGCATTTGCTTCTCAGAGTCTCGCCGTCATTCGCGAAACTGGTTTAAACCCGGATATCGTCAACGTTAATGGTGGTGCTATTTCTCTAGGTCACCCACTCGGTTGTACCGGAGCTAAATTGACTGTTCAGATGATGAATGAGTTGAAGAAACGCAACGAAAAATACGGTTTGGTTACCATGTGTGTTGGAACCGGTCAGGGAGCTGCTGGTGTGATTGAAAGGTTGTAATTCAGCAGTAAATATTAGGTTTAAAATGCTGTGTTGAGTGTTTTGCTTGATACAGCACTTTTTTATTGTAGTAGAGTTGTGAATTAGTTTCAAAGTTAAGTATTCACTTAAAATATTTTTCTTTTTTAGATGAAATCCGCTTATCTTTGTCTTGACTTATGAGTTGCAATACCAAGTTAAAAGACATGAAAGAAGATAACATTTATATTATACATCCAAACAACAAAGAACAGGCAAATGCTCTGAAAGCTTTTTTAAAGGCGCTGAAAATGAAATTTGAAATTACCAAAGAGAAACCGTATGACCCTGATTTTGTTGAGAAAATTAAGCGGAGTAAAAAAGAATACGAAAAAGGGAAATATACCACCGTAGATAAAGATAATTTAGAATCATTTCTAGGGCTGTAATGAGTTTTCAGTTAGACTTTTCAGACGTCGCTACTAAAGATGTTAAAGCTTTCAAGAAAAATGGAGATAAAGTGTTACTCAAAAAATTAAATCGTTTGTTACTGGAAATCATTGATCACCCTTTTTCAGGAACAGGCAAACCAGAGCAACTGAAACACAATCTCTCAGGTTATTGGTCTCGAAGAATAAATAAAGAACACCGTATCATTTATGAAGTATTCGAGGAAGAAAACAAAATTGTTATTCTTTCATTGAAAGGGCATTATTTGTAATAGTCAGCTTCATTTGAGAGTTGAACAAGTACAAAGTTAATTGTAGCAACTTATACCACACTAATAACTACCCTAAAAAAACCGCTAGTTCCGCAAACCATATTATTTTTGAAGAAAATATTTCAGTTATGGCGACGAACTTCACGAAAGAATTAGAATGGAGAGGTATGATTCACGACACCATGCCCGGTGTGGAAGCGCATTTAAAGGAAGGAATCCGCGCGGCGTACGTGGGAATAGACCCAACTGCTGACTCCCTGCATATCGGACATCTGGTGAGCATCATGATGTTGCGCCACTTCCAGGAAGCAGGTCATCAACCTATTGCACTACTCGGTGGCGCGACGGGAATGATTGGCGATCCCTCGGGTAAATCGCAAGAACGCAATTTACTCAATGAATCCATTCTGCGGGACAATGAAGCAGCCATTAAGACGCAGCTCTCTCAATTCCTGGATTTCGATACCACTGCCAAAAATTCAGCGGTACTCGTCAATAACTACGACTGGATGAAGTCAATTTCTTTCCTGGAATTTATCCGGGATGTCGGAAAACACCTCACCGTCAACTACATGATGGCCAAAGACTCCGTCAAGAAACGCATTTCCGGCGATGAAGGAGCCGACGGCATGTCGTTTACTGAATTTTCCTACCAACTCGTTCAGGGGTACGATTTCCTTCATTTGTTTAATCACAACCGATGTACGATCCAAATGGGAGGTTCCGACCAATGGGGTAATATCACGACGGGTACAGAATTAATCCGCCGAAAAGAGGGAGGAAAGGCCTTCGCAATTACCTGTCCGCTTATTACGAAAGCAGATGGTTCTAAATTCGGAAAGACCGAGGGCGGGAATATCTGGCTCGATCCTAAAAGGACTTCTCCCTATAAATTCTACCAATACTGGCTCAATTCTTCTGATGAAGACGCCGAGAAATACATCAAGATTTTCACGCTTTTGAGCAGAGAGGAAGTAGAACATTTAATTTCAGCTCATCGCGAAGCGCCTCACCAGCGTCAACTACAAAAAAGACTGGCAGAAGAGGTAACGGTGATGGTGCATTCAAAAGACGCATTGGAAACAGCCTTAAAAGCGTCAAAAATACTGTTCGGCAAATCTACAGAGGCAGATATTAAATCGCTCAAATCTCAAGAATTACTCGAAATTTTTGAGGGGGTTCCCACAGCGACTATCCCGCGTTCTGAAATCGAAGAAGGAATTGGCATCATTAATGCACTTTCAGCAAAAACGGGCTTCTTACCTTCTAATGGACAGGCGCGCCGCGAATTAAAAGGAAATGCCATCAGCGTGAACAAAACAAAAGTCAAAGAAGATTTTACAATCACACCAGAACAATTAATTAATGATCAATTCGTTCTATTAGGCAAGGGTAAAAAGAACAATTACCTGATCGTAGTGGAATAACTGTTCAATGAGAGAAGAAACACCGGTCTATCTTCGTGCGTTAACATTTCCTCGCTTCGTTTTAGCGATTTTGGTCGTGATTTATCATTTCGGACTACACCTCCCTTTTTTCGAAACGGGAGCATGGTCGGCATTCTTTCATCAGGGCGCCGTAGCTGTCAGTTTTTTCTTCTTTTTATCCGGTTGTGTACTCGCCTACAATTACGGGGTTCATACATCACCACGCCGCTTTTTGTTGAAACGGCTCTTTCGCCTCTACCCGACTTATCTCATTACGTTTATTCTCGTTTTATGCGCGTTGAACTGGTGGGATCAATACGGATTGCAGTGGTTTATATGGCCCAATCTCGTTGGTCTCCAATCGTGGTTTCCCGGTTATGCCCTCGAGGTTAATTTTCCCGCCTGGTCCTTATCCGTAGAATTCTTCTTTTACTTGTGTTTCCCGATCATTTTGTGGTTGTACAAACGACTCACATCCGTGCAGTTCTTCACATTATGCGGAGTAGTCATACTGTTGGGAGGAATAGAACATTACATCGCCGTAACGGAATATTACGACGCCGACCGTTTTTTTTTAGAGCAATTCATTCTCCACTTCCCGCTTTTCCATTTTTCGACATTTCTGGCCGGATTTGTCTGTGGTAAAAGTATTCGTTGGTTGCAGAAACAAAATCTCAACTCATGGATGTATTCGCTGCTTGCGACCATAGGTATAATCGCTTTTGTTATTACCCTCAATACTGATAATTCCTACCGCGATTTCGCCCATAATGGTGGCTTAATCCCCATATTCGCTATGATTTGTATTGGCCTGGCACTGGATCAACGCTTTTTCTACTATGTATTCGGGTGGCGTCCGCTTCAGTTTTTGGGCAATATCAGTTATTCGATTTATATGTGGCAATTTCCCGTTTATTTGTTTTTTACACAAAGCAGACAAGCGGATTTACTCTCATGGTCGTCGTTCTTTTTGTACCTTCTTATCCTAATCACGTGGAGTGCACTGATATATGTCTTTTTCGAAAAACCCGTGCGCAAAAAATTATCTCATCGGTTTTTGTACCGTAAAAAATAGTGGCTTACTTTAAAGACCGGTCGCGTTTTTGATCCTGTTTGTACATCTCGTGAATCATTCCGTCACTCAACCCGATTTTGGGAACGTAAATGGTCGATGCCTTTAATTCGCGCACAATAAACTCGTAGATTTCGCAAGCAGGAACAATCACATCGGCTCTATCGGGCTTCAGTTGAAATTTAGACATCCTTTCTTCGAGGGATAAGCTCGCAAGTTCCTGATAAATCGTATTGAGTTCTTTGTAACGAATAGGTTCCAGGTACTGCTTACCGAGTAGTTTGTGCAATTTATTGATATTTCCACCCGTAGCGAATAGTTTGTGCGGCATGTCGACGTTGATATTCTCCTCAATCCAACTGCTGATCGTTGTCCAGATATTTGCATCTACTTTATCTTTCAGCATGCGGATCGTTCCAATCTTAAATGATTTTCCTGCGATGCGCTGTCCTTCCTCAAACACGCTTACTTCGGTGGATCCCCCGCCGACATCGATGACGATAAAAGGTGAATCTTTGTCGAAAGCGAGCAAAAAGAATGTTGAAAAAATGATGTTGGCTTCTTCTTCACCATCAATGATTTCGATATCGAGGCCCGTCTGTTCGTAAACCTGCCGGCGGATATCAGCTCCATTATCAGCTTCTCGCATTGCCGATGTGGCACAAGCTCGCACATTTTTCACTTCATAAACTTCGGTGATCAACTGAAATGCCCGCATCGTTTTAACGAATTGATCCCGTTTTTTCTCCGAGATAATTCCGTTGGTAAATACTTCTAGCCCAAGGCGGAGTGGAACGCGCGTGTAAGATATTTTCTTGACGTAAAACCGACCATCATTAGCGGTCACTTCGCCAATCAGCAATCGTGCTGCATTTGTACCTATATCAATCGCTGCGTATATCAATTAGTATATTCGTTTTGTATAATGTTACGAATATTTTCACTGAAATAAAAGTAAAAATGCTTACGACTTTCGTTCCGTTTTGCGTTGATAGTATTTATACAACTCATCCTGCGCGTTAACCTGCTTCCCTTCAACATCTTGAGGCTTCAACTTATTCTTTGAAGCTTTATCGACGATCCGAGCTTTCGTATTATCCCTCCACTGCGTTTCGAAAATAAAAGATAATTCCTGTTGTATATCTTCATCGTAGATAGGAGTCGTAACTTCAATACGTTTATCGAGGTTACGAGTCATCCAGTCCGCCGAGGAAATAAAATATTTTGGTGTTCCATCATTGTGAAAGATAAAGAAACGTGCATGTTCCAGGTAACGCCCAACAATACTGATAACTTCGATATTCTCACTGATGCGCGGTTCTTGGGGAACCAGACAGCAAATTCCGCGCACAATTAATCTTATTTTTACACCTGCTTTACTCGCCTCGTACAGTTTGTTGATCAGCGAATTATCCACCAGATTGTTCAACTTGATGTCAATGCGCGCCGGCAGTCCTTTTTTCGCATTCTTAATCTCCTGATTAATGAGCGCACTGAATTTTCTTCTCGTATTAAAAGGAGAAACAAACAAACGGCGATACATGGCGCGTTCGATATTATTTTCCAGTAAGTTGAATACTTTTTTGACTTCAGTAGCAATTTCCCGCCGGGCCGTCAGTAAACTGAGATCAGAGTAAACTTTTGCGGTACCGCCGTGGAAATTTCCCGTACCCACGTGCGTGATCAGCTGTTCTTTTTTTCCTGAAATTCGGGTGATCTGTATGAGCTTTGCATGCACTTTCAAGCCGGGAACTCCAAAAATGAGCTTTGCACCATGTTCGCGCATGATGTTCGACCAATACATGTTGTTTTCTTCGTCGAACCGGGCTTGCAATTCAACGACAACGGTCACCAACTTTCCATTTTTGATGGCATTAATCAACGCATTAATCACCTGTGAGCGTTTGGCGACGCGGTAAATATTGATCTTTATTTCGCGCACTTTCGGATCAATAGCGGCTTCTCTTAACAGGTCAACGACATGATCAAATTTTTGATAAGGATAATGCAAGAGCACATCTTTCTTGAGGATTTTTTTGATCACAGAAGAAGTGCTATTGAATTCGGGCGCTACAACAGGAGGTTGAGGAGGGAAAACAAATGCTTCTTTTTTAAACGAAGGGAAGCTCATCAGATCTTTAAAGTTGTGGTACCTCCCACCGGGAGCCACGTGGTCATCACCTTCGATGCCAATCGCTTTTTTCAGGAAATTCAGGAGATCTTCCTCCATGTTTTCATCATACACAAAGCGCAACGCCTCCCCTTTTTTTCGCTGCTCGATACTCTCCTCCATTTTTTCGTACATGGAAATGGAATAATCGTCGTCAATGTTCAATTCGGCATCGCGGGTAAATTTAAAGGTGTATGCCCGAATATCCTCCGGTTCGAAAATTGCGAAAACCTCTTTCATGAAGCGCCGAATGAGATCATCCAGGAGAATGACGTACACCTTCCCATCTCTTTTAAATGTAATGAAGCGGTGGTGTTGCGCGGGCACTTGAATGAGCGCATACCGCACTTTTCGTTTTTTGCCGCACTCCATTTTTATAGCGAGATAGATTTCTTTATCGCGCAATCGCGGAAACTTGCGCTTTTTTTCTAACATTACGGGAACGATATCCTGTTTCACCTCTTCCTGATAATGATTGTAGAGATCATCGCTCAAATCGTCCGGAATTTCCGCTTCGTTAAAATGGTAAATCCCATTTTCCTCCATCTCCTTGAGCAGTCGCTGATAGGACAGGTCATAATATCTTCGCTGCTGTTTGATCGTATCCTGCACCTCGGCCAACAAGGCTTTAGGAGATCCTTTGAATCCGTCAATGCGTTGATTTTTAATGCCAATCATGCGGTGTAAATTCGCTACGCGCACGCGAAAAAATTCGTCCAGATTATTGGAATAAATCCCCAGAAAACGCAGCCGTTCAATCAACGGAACGTCGCGATTCAAACTTTCTTGCAAAACGCGCTCGTTAAAAGAGAGCCAGCTTAATTCTCGATTAATCAACTTTTTCATACCGTCTAATATCCTGTTTTGAAATCAAAAAAGGAGGAAAGTAGTTGCTCTCCTCCTGAAAATCTCGTTGCCGTAATGCTACGAAAACTAACTTTTTGTCCTGACAAATTTACTTCTCATGTATTATGCATACATTAATTGCATTTTACGCGTTTAATAAGTTACACATCCATGCCTTTAACGACGCGATCGCTTCGTTTGTTTTTCTTCCACTTTTTCAATTTCACCATGAGGTACGACGAAGAACTGTTGCGAACAGCATAATAAACGGATCCGCCATAATCGAGTTCTCCTTTACCATTTTTCCATTGTGCTTCGAGGTAATACCGCCCGTTCGAGGTGTTTTTTCGCTCAGTGAAACGCAAAACCCGACCAGGTCCCATTTCAAATCGAATCTGAACAGTGCCATCTTCTTCCAGTTCTTCAAAGACACATTTGCTTTGCGCGGGAATTACGATGCGTTCAGAAGTGGAACGTTGAGATGAAACGAGCGCCCCGTCATCATTGGTAGACGACACCACCTCCTGGTCTTCGCTACGTTCTAATATGATGGTTTCCGAGTTATAAAACTGAACTTTTTTCATTTTTTCAGCTGTCAGTCCAAATTCCTTTTTCACCTTTTCTGTATAAGGTACCTTAGTTGCACAACTACCCAAAACAACTAATACCATAAATAAAAATAATGTTCTCATGTTTTCAATTTCTTTTTACGTTTCACAATTATACAAACAAAAAATGTTCCACATACTAATGTACTAATAAATTACAACCTCGCATATCACTTTGGTCAAAACGACCAACCACCTGAAACTGTTCGCCCGATTTGCGACCGAGATCATCCGTAGCAATGAAAGCGCAACTGTCAATATTCGCCAGATCTATAACATTGATTCCTCCCGTTCGCCGTTCGGAAAGCGCGGCAAATGGATCGTTGACATCGCGAATCAAAACGCACATCCACCGAGCCGGTTTAAACCACTCGTCTCCCGAAGTATATGCCTGTGAAAGCAATTCTGTCATTCCGTATTCTGAATAAATTTTTTCTACCCGAAATCCTTCTCTGAGCCGTTCGTGCAGTTCCTCGCGGACCATTTCTCTGCGGCGCCCTTTCATTCCTCCCGTTTCAATGACGGTCACTCCGGACAAATCGACCTGTTGTTCCGCCAGGTTCAGCAAAGCAAAAGAAACGCCAAAAACAATAATTTTTCGGTTCGTTTGACGTGCACTGTTTAAAGCATCTTTAAAAGCTGGTTCGTCGTCCAGGTAAAATCCTGAAACCTGATGGTCTGACCATCGTATGAGCCGATCGACCATATAAACGAGCGAAGAATCTCCCTGTTCAACGTAGTTGGGCAATAGCGCCAGGATTATGGTGTCTTCAGGTGGCTCCAACAATTCTGAAAATGTGGTCCGAAAAGAGCGTTCGTATACGGTCATGTCATTAACCCAATGGCGACTGCGCTGCATACCAGACGTGCCCGAACTCATAAAACACGTTCCTGAAGGATTTCCGATGACTGCCGATTTAAAAAAAGCAATCGGCAAAAATGGGATTTCCTGCAGGCTTTGTGGCTGCGTTCGGTTCAAGTGCTCGCAAAATTCGCGGTAGACCGGTTGGTGTTTATATTGATAAGCAAAGACATCCAGCGCGAGCTGTTGGAAATCCGAATTTTTACGGATCGAAAAGATGCGGTCTATGAGTTCATTCCTCTGCAACGACTTGATTTTACTACAAAAATAGTAAAAGGTGAGCGCTAAAAATCTATTTACCTCAATAAAAAGTAATATGTTTAACTGAAACTTTTCCCTATCAAGTAAAGCTTTTTAAAATCAATCAAGGATTTTTCGCCATTTGGTCAATTACACTGTACGTCAAAAAAATAAGAGCTCGGAACAGGCGTTCCAAGCTCTTATCACACTAATCAACCTAACCTACTACTACTGGGCGCAAAGGTAAGTAGAAAGAACTGATAAAAAAAACATCTAAAAGGTATTTTCACAGGCCCTATTTTTCAAGATTCAGAGATTTCCAACAATCGACCACGCGGCTGGTCACATTCGTCGAAAGCCAGTACTGGTTTGTCACACAAACGATGCTATCAATCCATTTCACATAAGATTAAACAGGCTATTAGAGCGATTAATTCGCTATCAGCAGGATTTTAGGAATACAATAATGAGATTGGTTTTAAAATAGTGTTAAGCCTTCGATGTTTACCTTTGAGCGCTACAAACAACAGCGCGTGGGTCGAGTAGATTGTGCTGTGATGCGTCATAAATTTATTATCTTTGGTATCAACAATAATGAAATATGGATCACGTCTTAATAATTGATGATGAAGAAGAAATTCGTGAACTCATTGCCTATAACTTAAAAAAAGAAGGCTTTGAAGTGACCATGGCTCACGATGGACGAACAGGTCTCGAGCGGCTCGCGGAATTACATCCATCCGTTGACTTGATATTGCTCGACGTTATGATGCCGGACACTGACGGTATCGAGGTCTGTGACCAAATAAGAAAAAATCAAGTATACGACGAGGTCATCATCTGTTTTTTAACCGCCCGAAGTGAGGATTACAGTCAGATTGCCGGACTCGATGCGGGAGGTGACGACTATATCGCAAAACCCGTTAAGCCCAAGGTTTTAATTAGCCGCATCAAAGCACTTTTGAGGAGGAAGAGAAAGCCCGCAAAATCGAAAACTGTTCCAGATGGCCTAAAAATTGATCGCGAAAAATATCTGGTTTATTTGAATGGTCAAACCATCCATCTACCGCGCAAAGAGTTTGAATTACTTGCACTTCTCGCCTCAAAACCAGGCAATGTCTTTGAACGCGATGTCATCATGGATAAGGTCTGGGGATCGAACATCATTGTGGGTGACCGAACGATCGATGTACACGTGCGTAAATTGCGCGAAAAAATTGGCAAAGATTACATCTCCACTGTTAAAGGTGTCGGGTATAAATTTAAAGAATTTTAATCCTTCGTTAACACCTTGACAACAGGTGTTTCTCCTCAAATCAGTTTAGGATTTCACCCCTCCGGGAATAATGTATTTTTATTATCGATTATCAGTTTGAATTTACGCAGAAGTCATTATTTTTGTGCTCCGATTTTAACGGGATGTAAGGGCCCATTAAGTAAATAGAAAATGACTATACAAACAGTTTACGTAATCGACAATAATGCTTTTGGTAAATCAATTGAAGAATGGACCGATAGCAAGCGTATTGAAGCTGTTACCGTTGAACAAAAGAACAGCGAGCTCCTTGAGCGCGTAGATGCAGTCGTCGTTTTTCACGAAAATCACACCTTTTCAAAAGAAGATGAGGAAACGCACACGTTCTTGACAGAAAGCAACAAACCGGGATATAAAGTAGATATCAATGGCACACTCGCTGCTACTAAATCAAATTTTACGATGTGGCTGGAACGCAACAAACCAAATAACTTGTTGATCCTCGGAAAGGCAGCAGTTGTTAAGAATAAGAATTTCAGCCGCTTCCTCGAAAGTATTGATCAGTAGATTTATTATTTACAACTTATTTCTGTCTGATACATCATTTGATGAATAGAACCCGCCTCTATTCCTTATAATCAATAACAATCATTGGTCTTTTCCAGCACAGTATTTAGTTTGCGCGGTTGATGTTTATATTTTTCCTGAATGCTATCCATCAGTTCGCGGCAAGCACTGTGAGCAGATTGATCGTAGCGCGCTTCCCGTATGCACGCACAATATTCCTCCATCATCGCGTCTAATTCGGGATCCTGACAAGATGTTGTCGTCATCGCGACCAGCGCACCGAAAAAAATCATCGTTGATAACAATTTCTGCTTCATTTAAGAAACTTGTTTTAAAGCATTCATCTTCATTTGCTTGACCATACTCACCAATCCATTCGAACGCGTTGGAGAAAGGTGTTCCTGCAAACCGATAGCTTTAATAAAGTGCAGTTCCGCCTTTGCGATGTCTTCTGGTTTTTCGTTGTTCAAAACGCGAATAAGCAATGCTATGATCCCTTTGGTTATAATAGCATCGGAATCTGCAGTGTATTTCATTTTACCTTTATCTTTTTCAGCATTGAGCCATACGCGGGATTGACAGCCTTTAATCAACTTATCTTCGGTCTTGTCGGCGTCGTCGATGAGCGGCAGGTCTTTTCCCAGCTCGATGATGTATTCGTATTTATCCATCCAATCATCGTAGATTGAAAATTCGTCAATAATCGCTTGTTCTTTTTCTGCAATTGTATCCATTCTTCTAGTCTTTTAACATCGGTATTATGCGGTCGAGTCCTGCAATCATCCGATCAATTTCTTCACGTGTATTGTAAAAAGCAAATGAAGCGCGTATTGTCCCCGGAATATTGTAAAACTGCATCACGGGCTGCGTACAGTGGTGTCCGGTTCGCACGGCTATTCCCAACTTATCGAGCAACGTCCCGACATCGTACGGGTGCGTGCCCTCTATTAAAAACGAGACCACACTCGTCTTGGAAGTTGCGTTACCATAAATTTTGAGCCCATCGATGGCTTTCAGCTGTTCGGTGGCGTATTCCAGTAAATCCTGCTCATGTTCAGCCAAAGCGGCCATATCGAGTTTCGATAAAAACTCAAAAGCAGCTCCCAAACCAATTCCACCGGCAATATTGGGCGTACCTGCCTCAAATTTATGCGGAAGCGTGTTATAAGTTGTCTTCTCGAGGGTAACCTCTTTAATCATATCACCTCCCCCCTGATAGGGCGGCATTTGTTCTAACAATTCGCGCTTTCCGTACAAGACACCAACACCTGTAGGACCAAACAACTTGTGCCCTGAAAAAGCGTAGAAATCGCAATCCAGTTCGCCGACATCGACATTCAAATGTTGAATGCTCTGTGCACCGTCAATAAGCACTTTAGCCCCCGCATCGTGCGCTTTGTCAATAACTTTTTCGACATCGTTGATCGTACCCAGCGAATTCGAAATATGCGTAACTGCCACTAACTTTGTGCGATCGGTGAGGAGATGATCGAGTTCATCCAGCATCAACTCGCCCCGCTCATTCATGGGTAAAATTTTGAGACGGCAGTCCTTTTTCTCGCACAGCATTTGCCACGGAACAATATTGGAGTGATGTTCCATCGCAGAAATAACCACTTCATCGCCCGGTTGCATGAGTTCCCCAAAGGAATTAGCCACCAAATTTATACCGTCTGTCGTTCCTTTGGTGAAGATGATTTCGACCTCAGATGAAGCTCCAATGTATTCCTGAATCGTTTTGCGGGCCGTCTCGTAATTTGATGTTGCTTCCTGACTCAGGGTGTGTACACCGCGATGGATATTTGCATTCTCATTTGTATAAAACTTCGTGATGCGATCAATCACAGATTGGGGTTTCTGTGAAGTGGCACCGTTATCGAAATACACCAATGGTTTTCCATTGACTTCGCGTTGTAATGTCGGGAATTGCGCTCTTATTGCTTCGATATTCATAATCCTTAATTTCTTTTACAAAGGTATAAACGCTCAGAAGATCATGATGTTCACCTGTTTGCTTACAGATAAGAAAACAACTACTCATCACGTAAATGACAGCTGAAATTATTGTTCTTTCAACCATTTGATTGCCTTATCCTCGTCGGTAAACACTTTTGAGGGAACCTTTTCGTTTAATTTTATATAAAATTTTGATAAAATTCTAACAGCCAACGTTTTAACTATTATCGCTTCGGCAATTTTACCCTCCAAATTAGATATGTAGTTTTGTGCCTCCTTTTCAGGTACAATCCAGGAATTTCTTGTGTCTACCAAAACTTTAAAGGGTTTCCCTTCCGTAATGGCTAGAATACCCTGATACTGTTTTTTTGCTTCCTGTAAATCGAAAGCAGTATCCGAATCAAAAAATGTGGATCGGATAAAACCTAAATCTTTTTTCAATACTGCTACATTCGTCGTAACGACAGTAGGGGAATCTCTCATGATAAAATGTTGTTTAGCGCATTTCAAATATACATAATGCAAAGCACACTCAACACCTTTTATCAAAAATCACATCCTTCCGACGATTTGTTAAAAACTAAAACTCCCAACCAAACTCGTTTAAGAAATGTTCATCTACAGCCTTTCGCAAGGGTTTAACGTCAATCTTCTCCAAAACATCTCCGATGAAGGCCGCCACCAACAAATTGCGGGCATTCTTTTCAGAGATTCCTCTGGTGCGCAGATAAAACAGTGCATCCTCGTCCAGTTGTCCCGTAGTAGAACCGTGTGAACAGCGCACGTCGTCTGCATAAATCTCCAGCTCTGGTTTTGAATTGACAGTAGCCTCTTTCGAAAGCAATATATTTCCGTTGGATTGGTAAGCTTCAATTTTTTGAGCGTCTTGCCGAACGATCACTTTACCGTTAAAGACGCCAACTGATTTGTCGTCCATCACACCTTTGTACGTTTCACTTGAAGTACAATTACTGTACAACTGATCAATCAACGTGTGATTATCGAGGTGCTGGCGTTCGGTTCCCAGGTATGCACCATTCATTTCCGTATGGCAATTTTCGCCTTCCACAATCACGTTGAGCCCATTTCGGGTCAGGCGGCTCCCGGTCGTGACCGTATTGATCAAAAACTCACTGCCTTCGTCCTGAACGAATAATTCATTCGCAATATGGAAACAGTCTTTAGCTTCTGTCTGAACTTTGTGGATTCTCAGGTGAGCATTTGCCTCTAAATGCCCTTCCATCACTACATTTGAGAAGGACTGCTCTGCTTTTTCAGACTGAAAAGTTGTGACGACCTCTGCCTTTGCACCTTGTTCAACGCGAATAAAATGCCGCGGATTGGCGACGACCTCATCTCCTGTCAGCACATGTATCATGTGTATGGGGTGCTGAGCCTTCATTTGCTTCGCTACGTGCAAGAATACACCGCCATTCGAGTAGGCCTTGTTCATCAACGAAAAAACATTCTCGTCGACATCTTCGACCATCTTGCCGTAGTATTCATCATCGAGGTTGTCTACCGCATGTATAGTAAGTGCATCATCATTTTTGATAGCTGATAAATCCTCGCGATAATAACCGTTGACGAAAACAAGTTGATGAGCGTCCAATCCTTCAATAATGTAGGGTGAGATGTCAACCGCCGTATTCCATTGCTTAAATGAACGCTTCGTAATTTTGCCAACGCGGGTGTATTTCCAGTCTTCTACGCGCGTAGTTGGAAACTCCATGGCATTTAGTGCTTGTAGCGCTTCCTTGCGCACGGCATTTTCTTCCGCGGGCCGTTCCCAGCCACTGACGAAACTCAACACCTTATTCTCTGCTGCAACTTCCATAAATTATACGGTTTCTTTTTCCTCGTTCAACCAATCATAACCTTTCTCCTCCAGTTCGAGCGCCAATTCTTTTGGTCCGGTCTTCACAATTTTGCCATCGGCCAATACGTGCACATAATCAGGCGTAATATAATCCAACAAACGCTGGTAGTGCGTGATAATGATCACTGCGTTGTCTTTCGACCTCAACTTGTTGACCCCGTCTGAAACCACTTTCAACGCATCGATATCCAACCCGGAATCTGTCTCATCCAGAATAGAAAGCTTCGGTTCGAGCATAGCCATTTGGAAGATCTCGTTGCGTTTCTTTTCTCCACCTGAAAAACCGGCATTAACAGATCGGCTCGCCAGTTTAGGGTCGAGGTTCACAATTTCAGAAGATTTGCGAACGCGCGCCATAAAATCTTTGGCATCCAGGGCGTCCTCTCCTCTGTATTCGCGAATTTCGTTCAGTGCTGTTCTCAGAAAGTTAACATTCGATACCCCCGGAATTTCAACAGGGTACTGAAAAGCGAGAAACATTCCTTCTTTAGCGCGATCTTCGGTTTCCAATTCCAGCAAATCTTTTCCGTCAAAGCTCACTTCGCCCTGAGTAATTTCGTAGCCTTCTTTTCCTGCCAATACAGCAGCCAACGTTGATTTTCCAGCTCCATTTGGCCCCATGATCGCGTGTACCTCACCGGCATTCACCTCCATGTTCAAGCCCTTCAATATTTCTGCTCCCTCTTCTACTGAGGCGTGTAAATTCTTAATCGTTAACATTGTTTTGATTTTTTAAATTTTTTATCCTACTGAATTTTCGAGTGAGATTTCGAGTAATTTCTGTGCCTCCACGGCAAATTCCATGGGCAGTTTGTTCAAAACCTCTTTACAATAACCATTGACGATCAATCCGATCGCTTTTTCTTCATCTATTCCGCGTTGTTTACAATAAAATATCTGATCCTCGCCAATTTTCGAAGTCGTGGCCTCGTGTTCAATCTTTGCAGAATTGTTTTTGCATTCGATGTACGGGAAAGTATGCGCTCCCGAACGATCGGTCATTAACAAAGAATCACATTGAGAAAAGTTGCGCGCATTTTCGGCTTTTGGGTGAATCTGCACGAGACCTCTGTAGGAATTTTCCGATTGACCGGCAGAAATCCCTTTAGATATAATTGTACTTTTCGTATTCTTTCCGAGGTGCACCATTTTCGTTCCGGTGTCCGCTTGTTGATAATTGTTCGTTACTGCCACCGAGTAAAACTCGCCGGTAGAGTTATCTCCTTTCAAGATACAAGAAGGGTATTTCCAGGTTACAGCAGACCCCGTCTCCACCTGCGTCCAGGAAATTTTCGCATTCGTTTCGCAAAGTCCACGCTTTGTAACAAAATTATATACCCCGCCTTTTCCGTCTTTATCACCAGGATACCAGTTTTGTACGGTAGAATATTTGATCTCGGCATCATCTTTTGCGATGAGCTCTACCACTGCCGCGTGCAATTGATTTTCATCACGCATGGGAGCAGTGCATCCTTCCAGATAAGAAACATGAGAACCTTTCTCGGCTACTACCAGCGTTCGTTCAAACTGTCCTGTTCCACTCTCATTGATACGGAAATAGGTCGACAACTCCATCGGACATGTAACACCTTCAGGAATATAACAGAAAGAGCCATCCGTAAAAACGGCACTATTCAATGCAGCATAAAAATTATCCTGATGCGGCACGACCGTTCCCATGTGCTCTTTGACGAGTTCAGGATATTCCTGAACAGCTTCAGAAAAAGAGCAGAAAATAATCCCCAGCTCATTTAATTTTTTCTTAAAGGAGGTAGCTACAGAAACCGAATCCATAACGAAGTCAACGGCTGTTCCGGTCAGCTTCTTTTGCTCTTCCATGGATATCCCCAATTTGTTCATGGTTTCTTTCATCTCCGGATCCACGTCGTCCCAACTCTCATATTTTTTCTTTTGTTCGGGCGCTGCGTAATAGCAAATATCCTGAAAACTTGGCTTTTCGTAATGCACGTGTGCCCACTCAGGTTCTTTCATTTGCGTCCATGCCTCATAGGCCTGCAACCGTTTTTCCAATAACCATTCCGGCTCCTCCTTTTTGGCCGAAATGAAGCGAATGATTTCTTCACTAATTCCATCCGGAGCTCTATCCGATTTAAAATCCGAAGTAAAACCAAACTTATATTCCTGACTTTCTAAATCTTTTGCTAATTCATCTTCAGTATAACTCATATCTTTAATTTTTAATTATATGGAGAAACTCTCTCCACAACCACATGTTCGGTCTGCATTCGGGTTTTGAAATACAAACCCTTTTCCGTTGAGTCCGCCGGAATAATCCAGCGTTGTACCCATGAGGTATAAAAAACTTTTTTTGTCAACAACAATCTTAACACCGTTGTCTTCAAATATTTTATCACCTTCTCGTTCTTCCTGATCAAAGTCGAGGTCGTACATCAACCCCGAACAACCACCACCCTGCACGCCAACGCGGATGAAACTACCATCGACACCCGACTCATTCATAAGGCGTTCAGCTTGATTTCGTGCAGATTCTGTAACTTTTATCATAGCTCTTATTTTTGTTAAAGTTATTTAGACTTAATTTAAATAAAGACCAAATACAGTGCAAAAATACCTAATTTATGGTATATGAACAAAAAAATTAAACGCTTATTTTAAGCGATTCTTTTTCATTTGTCAACTTAAAACAATAATGATGTTCGATTTGTTTTTTTACTTGTTGTACATTTGCAAAAAGTAAGAACTATGAGCGATGCAGGATTAGAAGATACAATTATTAACGTACTCAAGACGATTTACGACCCTGAAATCCCGGTCGACGTATACGAGTTAGGGCTTATATATGAAGTAAAAATCAATCCCGACCAACACGTGGATATCGAAATGACCCTTACGTCGCCGAACTGTCCAGTAGCGGAATCATTGCCGAAAGAAGTCGAAGACAAGGTGGCCGCTGTAGACGGTGTAGAATCGGCGAAAGTGAATATTGTATTTGATCCGCCCTGGGATAAGGAGATGATCAGTGAAGAGGCCAAATTAGAGCTTGGGTTTTTATAAAAAAGCCAAGTTCCCAAAGCTTTGTGATACAATTCATTTTTTAGAAACCGCATTAACTGAATCGGGCGCGTTCGAAACGGTAAATCGCGGTCCAGAATTCGGCGATTGAGATATTGGCAGATTCCAGCATCTTGGGTACCAGTGAAGCAGGTGAAAACCCAGGCGTACTGTTCACTTCAATGACATGAGGAGTCCCGTCTACGATCATAAAATCTACGCGAGCAAGGGAGCGCATTTGCAGCAACTGGTAAATCTCTTTGGTGAGCGACTGAATACGATGAGTCATGTCGTCTGTGATGCGCGCCGGGGTTATCTCGTCGGATTTCCCGAGGTATTTCGCTTCATAATCAAAAAAGTCTGTTTGGGATACTATTTCTGTACAGGGAAGTGTTTGAACACCCGATTCCGTTTCATAAACGGCGCAAGTCACTTCTGTTCCCTCCAGGAACGCCTCGCACAAGACCGTTCTTCCTTCCCGGAAAGCTTCTGCAATGGCTGGTTCGAGCTCTTCTGCAGCATATACTTTGGAAATTCCATAGCTCGATCCGGAGTCTGCCGGCTTCACAAACAAAGGTAAACCCAACTGATCCACAATAGCGCTCGTACGAAAGGATTTATTCTTCGTGAGCAGAACGGACTCCGCCACAGGAATATTGAATCCCTTCAAAAACTGATTACAAAACCATTTGTCAAAAGAAAGTTCAGAAGACAATGCACTGCTATTCACAAAAGGCAATTTTTTCATTTCAAAATAGGCCTGGAGTTTTCCGTTTTCTCCGGGATCGCCATGAATATAAACATGCGCAAGGTCAATCTTTGTGACTTGACCTGCTCCGTCTCCGAAAGAAAAATCCGAGAGATCAACAGCACATTTTTCACCCTTGTAGTGAGCAAACCATCCTTCCTCATTAACTTCTACCAAAAAAGCATTGTATTCACCACCGTTGACATGATCCAGAATCATGCCAGCACTGCGCATGGAGATATCAAATTCGGACGAATAGCCCCCACAAAAAATTCCAATATTTATCATTTCGCGAATTTATCTGCAAAATAATGGCAAAATCTCATTTGAAGATGCACAATCAAAAAAAGTTATAAGCATCCGGTTTTTAAAAACGAAATAAATACAATTACTTTAAATTTCATTAGTTTTGCTCCATTGACGTATTTAACAAAACGTATATGCGCTTTTTAAAAAAACTCGGCAACTTTTTGATCAGTAAAAAGTTTTGGATCAACTTTCTGTTGATTCTGATTGTCTGGGTGGGTATTATCTGGGGAACGATGACTTACTTTAACAGTTATACGAAATTGGGTGAAGCCATCACTGTCCCCAATCTCGTTGAAAATAAAGTTGGGGATATCCCTGCTTTGATCGGCAATAGAGACCTCAAATACGAAATCATCGATTCTATTTACAACCCCAACCTCGTGGAGGGAACAATCTTGTACCAAAAACCGATGGCGACCGATTCTTCGGGCCTCAAGGTGAAATCCGGTCGCACTATCCGCGTGCGCGTTTCTAAGCGAACACGACTCGTTACCGTACCGATGGTGGTGAGTAAAAGTCAACGTTTTGCAGAAGCCATGCTCACCACAAAAGGATTGCGCACCCGCATCGAATACGTTGCCAGCAATGAAGATCAGGGAAGTGTTATGGATCAGCAATATCAGGGGCAACCCATGAGTGAAGATCAACGGCTTCCCATCAACTCAGTCATCGAGTTAACTGTGGGTAAAAGATCTTCCAACGAAGACATGATTAACGTTCCCAAACTCAAAGGACTGACAATAAAAGAAGCGGACGATCGTTTGAATGGTATTGAGGGGTTGAGACTTTTTCCTGTGTACAACAATTGTTTAACACAGGAGGATAGTTTGCAGGCAAAAATCCATAAACAAACGCCCGTAGCGATAGACAGTAGCAAAGTGCCTCAAGGGTCTACAATAACAGTTTTTGCCGCTCCTGAACAATAATTTTGCTGAATACTATGAAGTACCTCGGTCTATTCATTTTGTTATTACCCGCGTTGGTCAACGCTCAGGACGGTGAAGGTCCTATACTAGCGAATCCCGATCTTTTTGACCACCAAACGAATCACGCTGCTGAAACCAAGGCATTGGCGAATAGCTTTGACAGTACTTTTGTATATCTCACAGACACCCTGACATTGCCTTTTTTTGATGAGTTTTCACAAAATAAATTTCAGCAGTACGCAACCAATTTCAGTGGAAGTAACGTTTCCGATACGCTCTATTATCGCATGCTGGATGAAAACCTGCAAACGCCACTGGCACCCCAAAGTGAATTTTCAGATCAAAAAACATACCGGTCGGAGTACGATGCTCAGGCCGATACAACCATACTTCATTACTATGATTCGGTGCGGTTTATCTACGACGACCTGAGCAGCTATCCACCTGATCATATACCGAATTATGGTTATCCGCCCTACAACACATTCGACACGATTAATGACGGCGCCAACACCGTTGACACTGTTTGGGTTGAAGACCCTTATTTTCAGCAAGATTCAGCGCGCATATTTGTCAAATCAATTAATGAACCTTCGAAACTGTGGCTCAACGATCTGGCTTATCACAACTACCGTTTCGCCGTTGCTCCCTGGACACTGGGCGTGGTGAGTTTTGACGGACTCGACGCTTCGGGTTACCCCTACAGCTTCGGCAGTACAAATCTCGGAACAGCAGACACGCTTTACGCAAAACCAATGGATCTGTCGATTGAGTCGCCGGGCGATTCACTGTACTTCAGTTTTCTCCTTCAGCGCGAAGGATACGGAGACGAACCCGAAGAAACAGATTCGCTCTATCTGGATTTTTACTCGCCCGTTGATCAGGAGTGGAATCGCGTTTGGCGCGCCCCCGGAGGATCCGAGTCGGGTTGGGAAGTCGTCCATTTGCCCGTCACTGATCCCGATTATTTTGAGAAAGGCTTTCAGTTTCGCTTTATGAATTACGGGTCACTGGCTGGAGGGATCGATCATTTCCACATTGACTACGTAAATTTCCGCGCATTATCGGGCTATCAAGACACCTTATTTAAAGATTTTGCTTTTGTCTATCCGATCTCTTCGCTCTTAAAAGACTACACTGCGGTGCCCTGGAAACATTACAGAAATCAGCCCAATGATAAAATGAGTGACGAGGTTTCAATCACGGTGCGCAACAATAGTGAACTGACCGAGAACAATCAGAATGGAAATGTAGATATTTTATATGAAGAGAATTTAGAAGGCAGTTTCACCTTAAATGCATCGACCCTCTCGGGAGGCAACATCAATTATGCTCCGCGAACGACCTATTCCAGTCTGCACGATTTTTCCACAGGATATTCCTACGATGCAAATTTACCCAATGATACTTCTGCCGTATTCAATTGGGAGGCGAGTGCAAATGCTCAATTTCCCAATTACGCGGAAAACGACTCCACTTTTGGCGAACAGCGATTTGAAAATTATTACGCCTACGATGACGGAACGGCAGAAAAAGCTTATGGTGTCACGGGTGAACAAGGTCTTCTCGCCTATCGTTTCGATGCCTACCAACCCGACTCTCTCGTCGGTATAAAAATTCATTTTGTCCCTTCCGTCGTCGATGTTTCTGGCAATTTGTTTCTCCTTTCCGTTTGGGAAGATAACAACGGGCAACCCGGCGACCTGGTCTATGAAGACGAGTTTTTCTTTCCCCGCCAACCTAAATACACGAGTGACCGCAATAAATTTACTATCTATTATTTTAAGGACACCATGAAAGTAGCGGTTGACGAAACTTTTTACATAGGCATGCGACAAATTGATGAAGAACGTCTGAACATTGGTTTTGATAAGAATCACGACGTTTCCGACCGCATATTCTGGAGCGTCGACGGCGGTAATAACTGGAATAACGCAAGTTTTCCAGGAGCAGTCATGATGCGACCGATGGTGACCAGTAAAATGGACTATCTGCTGGACATCCCCACTTACACGTCATCAAAACCTGCAACCATCGAGGCAAAAATATTCCCCAACCCGGCTGCGGAAAGCATTCAGGTCACGACTTCTTCGGGAACAGTGGATCGCATAACTATTTTTAACGCCCGCGGTCAGGAAGTACTGATGTCAACATCGCTCAACACTCCAGTGGATGTCAGTCACTTGAACAAAGGTGTTTATTTTGTGAAATTGCAGGGGGACAACAACCAGATTATCAATAAAAAGCTGATTATACAATAATGGTCAAACCGTCAGAAAGTACCGAAAACCAAAATGCTCAAGATGCAGAGCAAGACAGGGAAGAATTGTTTGAGCATTACAAATTTACAGCCGACAGTGGACAGGAGGTGTTGCGCATCGATAAATTTTTGATGGACCGAATGCCGAATACATCGCGCAATAAAATTCAGGTAGCGGCGAAAAACGGGAATATTTTAGTCAACGACCTGCCAGTTAAACAGAACTATAAAGTAAAGCCCGAAGATATTATTTCGATCGTCTTACCTTATCCAGTGCGCGAACTGGAGTTGATTCCACAAGATATTCCGCTTGACATTCATTACGAGGATGATGACCTGGTAGTCGTCAACAAAGCTTCGAACATGGTCGTACATCCCGGTTACGGAAATTATTCTGGGACGATGGTCAATGCACTGCTACATCATTTTGAACAACTGCCCGAACTCCCGAATGATTATTTTGGACGACCAGGGCTCGTTCACCGTTTGGATAAACACACCACTGGTTTAATGGTGATTGCAAAAACGGAGCACGCACTCACGAATTTGGCGAAACAATTTTATGACCGATCGACAGAGCGAAAATATTATGCACTCGTTTGGGGCGACGTCAAGGATGACGAAGGGCGCATCGAGGGTCATCTGGGGCGATCCCCAAAAAATCGCAAAGTGATGACCGTTTTTCCAGAAGGCGATTATGGAAAACATGCTGTGACGAATTACAAGGTTTTAGAACGTTTCGGTTATGTGACCCTGGTTGAATGCAAGCTGGAAACGGGGCGTACACATCAAATTCGGGTACACATGAAATATATCGGACATCCTTTATTCAACGATTTGGAATATGGTGGTAACCGCATTTTAAAGGGCACGACATTCTCAAAATATCGGCAGTTTATCGAGAACAACTTTGCACTGCTCGACGGTCAGGCTTTACATGCGAAAACGTTAGGTTTTGAACATCCGAAAAACAATGTGTTCATGCGTTTTGACTCACCACTTCCGGAAAGTTTTGAGCGCGTTGTAGAACGCTGGCGGACGTATCTTTCAGGTAGGTAAAGTCACTAGCAAACGGCATTTCAAAGCAGACGATAAAAGACAAACGAAATAATTCAAAATACTTTTTATGCTACAAATCAATAACAATAATTAATTTAGTGCTTTACTTGTGTTTAACGTTAATTTTTAGTTTCTTTCGGGAAATTTTCACATAATCCATTATCTATGAAGATGAAAAATTTAGCTATTGTGGTCTTTTTATTGTTCAGTTCAGTTGCTTTAGCGCAACCCGCTATTGTGGGAAAAGCGAATGCTGCTTATGAAGGTAATGAGTACTCTGAAGCCACAGATCTTTTGGTCAAGGCATACGAACGCATATCCCCAAAGAATGAACGGGCACTTGCACTGAAGTCAGAATTGGCTTACAAAGCGGCTTATTCTTTTGAAAAATCCTACAACACTGATAAAGCGATTGAATGGTATCAGCGCGCAATTGATCTAAAACATCATAAGGATAATCCTCACGTTTATTTTCGAATGGGGAATTTGTATAAGAAAAAAGGTGAATATGAAAATGCCAGAGAAAACTACAATGCTTTTTTAGAGTTAGTGCCTACGGATCAGCAGGCTAAAAATGCGATAAAATCACTGGATCGCGCAGAGGTCATGAAGGATAACCGTACGCGTTACACTGTCAAATCGGAGTTCAAAATTAACGATGAAGGGATGGACATCGCCCCATCGATTTCGAGCAGACGTGGAAATTCGATTGTTTTTGCGTCTACCAGAAGCGCGCCGGTGGGATCTGGAAAAGACCCTGTCACCGGAGAAGGTTTCTTTAACATCTGGGAGGTTGAAATGGATCGAAGCGGCAACTGGCAACCACCCAAATTGTTTGAAGCTGACAGTATAAATACTGAGCACAACGAAGGTCCAATGGTTTTTGATGGTCGCTTCAGAAATATGTTTCTGACGCGTTGTCCGAGGGTCGATAAAAAAGATCTTGGGTGTCAGATATGGAGTGCTGAAAAGCGTGGACGAGCGTGGGGTTTACCCAAAAAACTACCTTTAAATAAACACGACACGATAAGTGTCGGTCATCCACTTCCCAACGAAGATGGTTCTATCCTTATTTTTGCCAGTGATATGCCCGGCGGACACGGCGGTCGCGATTTGTGGTACACGAAGTACGAACGCCGCGAAGAATCGTGGACGACACCTAAAAATTTAGGTCCTAAAATTAATACCGGAGGTGATGAAATGTTCCCGACATACGCTAAAAACGGAGACTTGTTCTTTTCTTCCACGGGTCATGAAGGGCTAGGTGGACAAGATATTTTTCGCGCGAAAAAAGAAGAAGGAGAACTGAACTTTGGAGCTCCGGAAAACATGGGCACACCCATAAATTCTGACGCCAATGACTATCACTTTGTTCAGATGGACAGCCGGAATGGCTTTTTCACTTCTAATCGCGATGGATCTCGCGGATCACGTGGGCTACCAGATATCTGGTCTTATGAGTTACCTCCCAATGTCTTTGACCTCAAAGTCATCGTCACTGAAGTTGGAGGGACCCAACGCATTGATGGAGCGACTGTGCAGGTGTCTGCAAAAGGCGGTGGTTCATTCAAAGGCGTAACCAATTCCGATGGTGTGGTTTACTGGGACAAAAAGCCCAACGGAGATCGTTTTATTAACGAAGAGACCGATTATACTGTACAAGTATTACCAAAAGAAGGTTACCATCCCAGCGATGTAGTCGAAACATTCTCTACGGTAGGTTTGGATTATGACCAGAACTTCATTGTTGAGACAAGTCTGCTTCCAAAAACGCCAATTGTCTTGCCCGAGGTACGCTACGATTTGGGATCTGCAGCATTAAAAGTAGAAGAAGGTGTTATTGATTCAAAAGATTCATTGAATTATGTTTCTGAATTGCTCGAGGAATACCCGGGCATGGTATTGAAGCTGGTTTCTCATACCGATTCGCGTGGTTCGTCGCGTGCCAATGAGCAACTGGCACAGGAAAGAGCACAATCGTGTGTCGATTATCTCGTTAACACAAAAGGTGTCAATCCGGATCGACTGATACCAGAAGGTAAAGGAGAAGATGAACCCCGCGTAGTTTACAAAAAAGACAGTATTTATCATCCAGACCCTCCAGGCGGAGAATACGAAGAAATAGAATTGACCGAAAAGTACATCAATCAGTTCAAGAGTTCGGATGAAGAATTATTTGAACAACTTCACCAGTATAACCGTAGAACGGAAGGAGAGGTTGTCCGTATGGATTACAATAGCAAAGAAGAAGAAGAAGGAGAAGGAGAAGAAAGCGAAGAATAACATTTACATCGCTCATCATCATATTTATAAAGAGGCAATCACTGATGATTGCCTCTTTTTTTATGGTTAACTTTAAATGCGGGAATTCAGTGGTTAGAATGGGGGTCATCTCAGGCAATAGCCAAGCACTTCTTCTATAAAAGCTTCGGGAGCTTCAGCGTGTATCCAGTGACCCGCACTTTCTATAACGTAAAAATCGGCCAGAGGGAAGTATTTGCGAATATCGTCATGATCTGAAGTTACAATGTAATTAGATGCTCCACCAGCAATGAACAAAACATCAACCAGCGATTCTACCTCCGGGAGCCCTTTTGTGATTTCGGGGAGACGCTCTTCCAATACCGGCAGGTTAATGCGCCAGCCCAGCTTGCCTTTTTCTATCCAATACAAATTCTTGAGTAAAAACTGTCGAATGGATTTTTCCTCTATATAATTACTCAATTGCTCTCTGGCTTCCCCGCGCGAACTGATCGCATCGAGGTTGATCGATTTCAGTCCTTCAATGATGGTATCGTGGTGTATCGGATATGATTTGACACCCATATCGACAACAATCATTTTTTCAATGCTGTCGGGATAAAGTTGAGCGTAGCGCATGATCGTTTTACCGCCCATAGAATGACCAATTAATATAACATCTTCCAATTGGTGTTCCTCGATAAATTCATGCAGGTCCTGTGCCATAAAATCATAATCAAAATCTTCGCTCCAGTCAGATTTACCGTGATTCCGTTGATCCACCAGGTACACCTCAAAGTATTCCGCCAACTTTTTTCCGTGCGTCTGCCAGTTGTCAGAAGAACCAAACAACCCGTGAAGAATAATCAGTGGTTGCCCACTTCCCATTTTTTTATAATGTAACTGCATACAATTTATACTAATAGTTCTTTATACTTGTCTATGGTTTCTTCCAAACCAAAATAGAGGGCATCCGCGATTAAAGCGTGTCCAATGCTCACCTCTTCGAGCCAGGGGATGGAACGTTTAAAGAATCCTAAATTTGACAAATTCAAATCGTGCCCGGCGTTCACTCCTATTCCTAACGCGCTCGCCCGTCTCGCTGTCTCAACGTATGGGAGCGCCGCTTGTTCTGCATCGTTGCCATAATTTTCCGCATACGGTCCCGTATAGAGCTCAATACGATCTACACCAATGTCCCGGGCGTAGTCAATCATTTCAAGATCCGTTTCTACAAAAATGGACGTTCTTATACCGAGCGCCCGGATATGCTCACAAGTAGTCTTCAGCAGATCAAAATGTTTTTTCGTGTTCCATCCCGAATTGGAGGTCAGTACATCGGGCGGATCCGGAACAAGCGTTGCCTGTGTCGGCCGCGTGTCTTCAATCAACTGCATAAATCGCTCGTTGGGATAGCCCTCTATATTAAATTCGGTCGTCACTACTTCTTTGAGATCATAAACGTCCTTTTTGGTAATATGCCGCTCATCCGGTCTGGGGTGAATGGTAATTCCATCGGCTCCAAAACGCTCACAATCGATGGCTACCTGAACAACATTGGGCAAGTCACCTCCACGCGCATTGCGCAACGTAGCAATTTTATTTACATTAACACTGAGATTTGTCATGCTGCATCCTATTTTTGTACGAACAAATTTATATACATTACGTTAGAATTACTACTTTGGTCATCACAATGATTGCATTAGATTTAATAACAGAAGATATTCCACCCCTGAAACATACAGATTCGGGTGAGGTTGCGCTGCGCTGGATGGAAGAATTCAAAGTAAATCACCTGGCCGTGCTGAAGAGGGAAAACTTTGTAGGATTGGTTTCGGAAGATGATTTACTCGATAAGAATGATCTTTCACAAACGTTGCATGTGCTTTTTGATCATTTACCGCGACCTTACGCCCGAAATGATCAGCATATTTACGAAGTTCTTTCCATAGCATCTAATGATCATTTGACGCTCGTTCCCGTTCTCGATGAAAAAGAACAGTTTTTAGGTGCTATCAACATGGTGCATTTGATACAGCGCGTTGCGGATACAGGCAGTATCAAGGAAGCAGGCGGAATCATCATTTTGGAAATGAATGAAACCGATTATTCCCTGGCGCAAATTGCACAGATTGTAGAAAGTGAAAATGCGCGCATATTGAGTACATTCATTACTTCTCCGCTACACACTAAGAAGCTACAGCTTACCCTGAAAATTAACCGCATCGATTTAGGTCGTATCATTCGTGCTTTGGAACGCTACGATTATTCGATCAAGGCGAGCTTTCAGCGCAACAGTCATCACGAAGATTTACAAGATCGTTATGATGAATTGATGAAATATTTGAACATTTGATTATGAATGCAGCGATATATTCCAGGAAAATTCTAAGGCATGAAATTCCTTTTTTTAAGCAACTGTTTAATCATCTTAAATCGGTCGCTATAAAACCAATATTGGCCGAGGATTTTCGCGATGAACTCATTAAAAAAGTCGGCATTGGTCAGGAATATGAAACATTCGATCATTACAAAGATTTTGTGAGCGGCATTGATCTGGCGATCAGTATTGGAGGAGACGGAACATTTTTGAAAACCGTAAGTTACATTCGTTCGAGTGGCGTACCAATTATCGGTATCAATACCGGGCGACTCGGATTTCTGGCCAATACGAGTACCGAACAGTTAGAACAGACCATAGAGCGCGTAATCAGAAAAGATTTCGTATACCAAAAACGTTCATTGCTGCGGGTACAAACGGAAGACAATATTTATGGCGATAACAATTTTGCCCTCAACGAACTGGCCGTTCACAAAAAGGATACTTCGTCAATGATTACTGTTGATGCCTCGCTGGATGGTAAATACCTCAATTCCTACTGGGCCGATGGACTGATTGTGGGCACACCGACGGGTTCTACGGCTTATAGTCTTAGTTGCGGCGGTCCCATCATTACGCCGGGCTGTGCCGTACATATTCTGACGCCTATTGCACCGCACAATTTAAACGTCCGCCCCGTAGTGGTGCCAGATCACATGCCTATAAAACTCAAGGTAAAAGGCCGAGATCGAAAATTTTTGATGACACTCGATTCGCATTCCAAGTCGGTGAAAAACGGAACAGAAGTGATCCTTCACAAAGCAGATTTTATGATCAATGTGATTAAATTTGAGGAAAATAACTTTTTGGATACCATCCGCAATAAAATGATGTGGGGGATCGATCAGCGGAATGAAGGATAAAATATTTGTGTTAAAAAAACGTTTAGTTACTGCCATGAATTTAAGATGTTCCATTTTACTCTTGCTGCTCGTATCATCAGTTAATGATGTATGCGGTCAATCGGAAAATTTCCGGTCGCGTTCGTCTTTTGGAATCATGGGAGGAGGCAGTTATTACATCGGCGACTTAAACCCCTATTATCATTTTAGACGAACAAAATTAGCTGCGGGAGCCATTTATCGTTTCAGTTTAAATTCGAGGATTTCACTGCGCGGCACCCTTCGATATGGATCTGTTGAAGGTTACGATAGTGATGCTGATGATGAACTCCAGCAAATGCGCAACCTGTCTTTTCAGTCCGAAATAATCGAGTTGGCTGGTGGTATTGAGTTTCATTACAAAAATTACAAATTGGGCAATCCCAAGTATTTTTTTACGCCCTATTTGAGTGTGGATCTGGGCGTTTTTCAGATGAATCCAACGACCAACTACCAGGGTGAACCAATTGAACTCCAACCACTGGGTACTGAAGGACAAGGTAGCTCCCTTTCAGAAAACGACCCCTACCCTCTTCTGCAGCTCGTCGTGCCGCTCGGCGTTGGAGTAAAAGTCAATTTAGGTGAAAGAGCTGCATTATCGCTTGAATATGGAATTCGCAAAACATTTACAGATTATTTAGACGATGTCGGAGAGGGGAATTATGTGTCGAAAACGGAATTGACACAAGAAAACGGCAATATCGCCACGCGACTATCCGATCGCTCCACTGTTCCTGGGGGCATGACGGGAAGTCGGGGGAATAGTGCCACAAATGATTGGTACTCAATGTTTGGGGTAATGCTGTCCTTTGCACTCGGCGATCCCGACGAATGTTTTTATAAGTAACCCATATACGACTTCGATTGCTGGATATCAAGACTCTTCCGCACCTTTCTTTTGTTGTTTTGTCGCCTTGAGATGTTTTTCTGAAGCCGCCAGAAAAATGAACAACAAACCTACAAAGGGGGCTTTGAACCGAACGAGGACATTGAACAAACCAGAGGTGAACCCCACCAAAAATCCGAGAATCAGGGAAAACAAAATGGCAAACACCAAAAACTCCTGTGATCTGATAAATTTGAAGTGTTCCCTCAAATTTCCTGAAAAGAAAAAAAAGCGTACCGTAAGCAGTAATAGCAGGATATTTTCAAGTGCACTAATTAATAAAAAAGCGCTATCTGCCTCCCATGGAAGCGGTCTGTAGAATGAGGTAAAGACACTCAGGGGAGCCGCTTTTAATAACCCCCATGCATTGTATTCAGTAATTCCCAAGTCGTATCGCGTTCCCAAGTAATTCTTGTTTTGGGCAAAATCTTTCTGGATGACCGCAACCTCTTGCAGGTAAGGGTTTGTTTCAATCATCTGAGTAAAATTGGAGAACTGAAGAAACGCAAAGAGCGAAAAAATCACAATTCCTCCGATCAGGATTCTGAAGGCTGCAAGCTGTCTTGTATTGTTACTGATCCGTCTGCCTAAACGAGCCATGAGCGCAATAAAAAGGGGCAATGCAACCGCAACGATCATGAAAGAACGCAAATGATAAAGAATAAAAATCATGAGAGCCATCCAGAGCAACAATCGAAAAGACACCTGCTTTTTACCTGTGACAACGGGAAACAAGTCTGCCAAAAGCCAGTAGAAAGCGCTCACTACGAATACATCTTTACCTACGCCGGTAGTCCAAAAAGCAACCGTGGGAACAAATAAAACAGCCACCACAATTACCCATTGCGGACAAAAATTAAACGTTCGGATAAAACTGTATAGTCTCCAGGCAGCTAAAAAACTGAAGGTAGCACACAACAGTGTGAGTGCGATATAACTGTTAAACGTAAAAAGGCTTAAAACACTGACCAATTTACAAACAAAGAAACTCTCAGCTTCGGCATATATCCAGGAGGGCGGATATCCCGTTTCCTCGTTAAAATGATAGGTGATTGTCTCGTGGGACGGCGTACTGATCATTTCCTGAAAGTACGCAATGGGCGAATCCCAGAACAACTGAGTCAAATGATAGGCCCCGTCATGATAGGCTATCGTATCTCCACCTCCGGATAAAATTATGACATAAGCCACTGCAAAAAGCAAGGCAAAGAAAATGCGAAAACCAAACGCTGGCAAGAACCAGCGATAGTACGTTTGATCAGTATTCAAACGTCTGACCGTCCACATAAGACCGAGTAATATGATAAACCACCCCGTTCCAACGAGGATATCAAACGGACCAAACAGTTCAGGTTTCACGAGCGAACAATTGTAGCATTAAACGAAGCGTTCATCCACTTCCATAACCGTTCCGCAGTTATCGCATGTACGATGTTCCTCACTGCTGTAAAAGTCTTTAAATCGCGGCAGAAAATCCTTTTCGATATTTTCGAGTGCGAACTTGTACGTTTTTAATGGGTGATTACAATCATCGCAGAACCACATGAGACCATCCGTCAAATCTGTTCCCTTGCGCACGCGCTCTACGACCAACCCTACTGTATTTCCACCCCGAATGGGAGAATGCGGAACTTTCGCGGGCAATAAAAACATCTCACCTTCGCGGATTGCGACCTCTTTCGCCTGACCGTCCTCTTGAATCTTTACGGTAATTTCACCTTCTAACTGAAAAAACAATTCCTCCGATTCGTTATAATGGTAATCCTTGCGGGCATTCGGCCCTCCGACGATCATCACAATAAAATCTCCCGCTTCTTTGTAAAGGTTTTTATTTCCTACGGGCGGCTTTAACAGATCTCTATTATCTTCAATCCATTGAAATAAATTAAAAGGAGCTTTCATGTTTTTTTGTTCTAAAATAAAAAAATAGTCGCGAAAAAAATAATTCCACGACTATTACTACTATTCACCAAACAAACGTGAACACTAATTATCCATTCATCATTTCTCCAAATCGCTCCTGAAGCGCTTTATCTTGTTGTACTTTCTGGTAAATTTCCTGATAACGTTTCATGCTGAGGTCGCTTTCCTCAATCATTTTACCAGCTTTCTCTTCCATTTCCATCTGCATTTTCTCGAACTTATCGTTGAGAGATTTCAGCTTCGCCTTCTCCTCTTCAGATACCTCTGTCTCGGCATTTGGATTGTTCTGAGCTTTTGAGATTTTCTGATAGCGCTCCACCGTCAAACCTTCTTCCTGAATCTTCGACTTCATCTTTTTTTGCGCTTTTTGATTTTGCTTTTGCACTTTTTGATACACACTGGCAAATTCTTTTAACTCTGCATCCGTTACTTCAGTTGATTCCTGGCTCTCCTGTTGAGGCTGAACAACCTGTCTTTCCGTTTGGGCTCCGATAATACCAACGCTTAAAAGGCTCATACACAACCCTGCAATTAACTGTTTTGTAAACTTCATAATTTATTAATTTTTGATTTTAACGCAATGTATTAACATGCATTCAAAATCCAAAAAACAAGAACTTAAGAGATGTTAAGCAGGTCTTAATAGTTGTTAAATTCCGTTTTCAATCTTCCTTGCACATAGCTGAAAAAACCGCCCTACTTCAACCATTTTCAGAGGGATCACAGAAAAAAATACAAAAATACACAACCCTTTTAAAAGTTTATCCGTCATGTATTCAGAATAGTTTATTCGGTTCTATTGAAGGGGTTCAATATTCCGAAAAACATACTTGCAGATGAGACTCAGAAAAAGCTTCTACCTCAGAGGCGCTCCCGCTTCTTTAAGTTTTTTTTGAGTCTCTTTTTTCGTTTAAAACGGAAGAAATTAGTCACTATCTTGGATCAAGATCAAAAGTTGGGGACTAAGGATGAATTAAGAAGTAATAATTCAACATTTGTGATTTTTCTTTTTAACCTTCTTTACTTTTTTTCATTACCAAAAAAAGTAAAACAAAAAAGTCTAGCGCCTGGAAACTCTCCGACCCACTTTACCTTCAACTTCTAAAATGATTAAAACTCACTCCCGCTGGTCGCTCAAACACCTAATCATTTTTGCGAAGTTTTCAGGTAGTGGGTGCCCCGAACTGATTTTCCTAAGCGCATCCTCAACCTATAACCATTCAGTAAGTACAACCATTCTTATTTCCTATTTATAAAATCGCAAAGAAAAAGGTTAGTTTTTAGGCTCGGATATTTTCCAGCGTCAGGTCGTTCACCCCCGATAGCTGTGCTCATCGGGATTTGCGAAACAAAACAATCTAGTACGAACTGAAATGCATACATCTAAACTCGATGATCTAAATCCGTAATTCCTTTCAAGCAGTCTTAACTCTTATCGCTCTCCCCAACTTTTGAGACTGATCCACTATCTTTTGTCAAGGCTGCCGTCCCGGTTAAGTAGGTCTCTGTACACCGTTTCTGATAAAAAATTGATCCATTTATATTTGAGTCATCGGTTACTCTGTCACTTTCAGGGAGTAGATAATTGCGCGCAAACGGTTCAAATCAAAGCTCGGCGACATCGTGGGTGGTGCATCGAGATAACCACTGACAGCTACAATGTTATTGCGGTGGGGATGCAAGAAATGAAAGCTCCAGAATTTACCACCAGATGGCTCCATTCTGCCCGTAAATTTAAACATCCCTCTGAATTGATAGCCCTGGACTCCATTGACTTTGAAGCGTTCATACTCCGGCAAAACAGCAGGATGATCCTGTGTTCCCATATAAACACCCGGAACCTCGTGTTTGGCGTGATACTTCAAAATACTGTCCCGTCGCCGCATAAGTTGATCGGGATGCAATTGCGCAGAATCCTCAAATGGGTATTGCCAGATCATTACGCCACTCTGTATAAAATTCGCCTTTGTACTGTTGTAACCATTTCCACCGATAGACATCTCCATTTGTCTGGAACGTTCAGGCAATATGATAATTCCATATTCATCGTCGATCGATTCATATCTATACTTAGAGGGAAGTTCCAGGTTAATACCAAATTTGGATGCGAGCTTCTCGTTCACAGTAGTTGACGATTTTCGCTGGTGCCGGTAATATTCCCGTTTCCACTCCTGCGACTCGTACCGCTGGAATAGTTGATTCAGTTCCTCCTCCATAAACGTATAGAGTTCATTGATACTGTGCGCAGCGATTTCTGTGTAGAGTTGTGTTTCTGATAAATAATTCTTTCGAATCTCCATTCGGGGCTTTCCGCTCGGAATAGACGTATCCACGACCAATTCAATGACATTTCTCAGCCGCACCGACCCTTTTTCAAACTTTTCAGGGGTGCGGTGATAAACCTCGAAATACTGGTGTTGCGGATAATAAGGATGCATCTCCCGCGTAAAAACGGTATCGATGAGCTCTTCTACCTCATCCGTGTAAATCGTATTTTCAGCAACAATGAATAATCGTCCTGGCTTTCCCGTGTACTGTGAATTAGACTCTCCATCGATGACGCGAACGCGTTTATACTCTGATGCGTTGACTTCAACCGTATCTACCTGGCCGTCCTTTAATTGATGCTCATCGTTTTCTTTATCATCCTGACCGCACCCCGTTAAAAGAGCCAGCGCAAGTATCGAAATAACTATTTTTGAAGCTGTCATCATTTTTTTCTTTCAGGTCATCAAAAATCGTGCAAGATGCATGAACTATTCAATGCGCAGTTGCTTCCCCACTTTTAAATCCGAATGGTCGACATTGGGATTCAGTTTTCGCAATCGTCCAACTGTCGTATCGTGATCACGAGCAATTGTCCATAAACTATCACCATTTTTGATGGTATATTCTTTTTTTTGTGCTGCTGTTGAATCTGTATTTGAATTGGACGATTCCTCTTTTTCCTCTTCTTCTTCATCCGCATCAGCTTTTTTGTCAGCTGACTCCTGTTTTGCTTCTGCTTTTTTCTCTGGGGGTTCCTGAGTGTAAATGACCAGGCGCTGACCAATACTCAGGCGCGTCGAATGTAAATTATTCCAGTCCATGATGTTTCTAACGGACGTGCCGTGTTGCATGGCAATATAACCAAGATTCTGACCACTTCTTACGTAATGCACAATGCTGGTACGTTCTTCTTCGTCTTCTTCAACGATTGACTCGTAAATAGTAGAATCCAGTTCATAAATGCTATCTTCCATCGCGATCCAGTCGCCGACATAAGATCTTGGAATTTTAATGCATTGTGGTGGGGTTGTTTTCGGAATATATGCAGTTTTATAAATCGGATTGAGGGCTTTAATTTCTTCCTTCGACCACCCGATCAAAGAATCGATCACCTGCATGTGGAGTCCGTCTTTCAGGCAAACAGTATCGATATCAAAATCTCTGAATTTTGGTGGAGCTGGTCGAACATTGTGTTCAGCGTAATAGTTCATCATGTACGACATCGCAATAAAATTTGGCACATATCCGCGCGTCTCACGCGGTAAGTAAGGACGAATTTCCCAGTAAGTCATTTTCCCACCCGATCGGCGAATGGCTTTATTGACATTACCAGGACCGGCATTGTAAGCCGCCAGAGCCATGTTCCAGTCGTCGTACATGTTGTACAATTGTTTGAGGTACTTACACGCAGCATCCGTCGCTTTTTCGGGATCCATCCGCTCATCGATATACGAATTTTGATTCAGCCCGTACATTTTGCCCGTTCTGTACATAAATTGCCATAAACCGAGCGCCCCCGCTCTTGAACGAATTCCCGGTCGCAATCCACTCTCAATCACCGACAAATATTTCAGTTCAATCGGCATGTCATGAGCTGCCAGTTTTTCCTCGAACATATTAAAGTAGAGTTGTGCTCGACCCAATGTAACTCCCGTAAAACGTCGTCTTTTGAGCGCGAAATAGTCTATTACCCGAAGTACGTCGTCATTACAATCCAGTTGAAACGGACTCATTTCATTTAATTTGTCGAGTCGGGCACAGTACACTGAATCAGAAAATTGGGGCACATCGCCTTCATCGTAGCCCATAACCCGAATGATAGAATCGGCTTTAGATTGACTTTCCTCCTCATAATCTTCGTAATACGCCTGCAGGGACTGCTCCATAACTTGTATGAAGCGTTCGTATTCGGCGGGATTTGCAGAATCATCCACCACCGTCTCTTCCTGTCCCATAATACGAGGAACAAGACCAGTCAATAACACTCCGAGTAAAATGATACGATTCATCATTAGCAAAAATCCATTAAAAATGCTGAAGCATCAATTAACGACTCTTCATCAAACTGTTTACCCATTAACTGAAGTCCGTATGGCATACCGTTGGAATGTTGTCCCAATGGCAAAGAAATCGCTGGATTACCCGACAAATTGGCCTGAACTGTAAAAATATCCTGTAAATACATGGAAATCGGATCCTTCACCGCATCGAGTTCAAATGCAGTTGTCGGCGTCGTCGGTAATAAAATAAAATCGTTTTGTGCTAAAATTTCGTTGGTGCGGTTCTGAATTTTCCTCCGTACCTTCTGCGCTTTCGTGTAGTATGCATCATAATAACCCTGCGACAAAACGAATGTCCCGGCCATTATGCGGCGTTTCACTTCTTTTCCAAAACCTTCTGTGCGCGACTTGATATAAGTTTCTTCCACACCTTGTGCGTCTTCGCTGCGATAACCGTAATGTACGCCGTCAAATCGCGCCAGGTTTGAAGAAGCTTCTGCCGTAGACAACACAAAGTAGGTCGGCACGAGATAATCTAAATAATCAAATGAAACAGGAATCAGTTCATGACCATCAGCGCGCAGACAATTCACCAGCTGTTCTGTTCGCGCCTTGATTTCAGGGTCAATCCCATCCGAATCGAGGGTTTCTTTCAAATAGGCAATTTTCATTTTTGATTGTCTCCCCTTGGGTTGAAGTTTTGGCACTTCGCGTTGTGAGGCTGTACTGTCGAACTCATCTCCGCCAGCAATCACTTCCATTACAGCAGCAATATCCTGTATATCATTGGCGATGGGTCCTATTTGATCGAAAGATGACGCATAGGCAATTAATCCATGCCGACTTACGCGACCATAAGTAGGTTTAAATCCCAATGTACCTGTAAAAGACGCCGGTTGGCGTATGGAGCCGCCCGTGTCACTTCCCAGTGCCACTGTGCAAAGATGCGCGGCAACAGCCGAAGCACTTCCTCCCGATGAACCGCCGGGAACGAAATCTTCATTCAGCGCATTCCGGACAGGTCCAAAAGCAGAATTCTCATTCGAACTTCCCATCGCAAATTCGTCGGAGTTCAATCGACCAATAATCACAGCATCTTCTTCCAAAAGCCGTTCGACGACCGTTGCTGAATAAATCGATTCAAACCCTTCAAGTATTTTTGATGAGGCAGAAACTTTATGGTCTTTATAGCAAATGTTGTCTTTAATCCCAATCACCATTCCCGCGAGTCGGCCAGCCGAGCCGTCTTTCAACTTTTGATCGACCGCGCGCGCTTTTTCCACGGCAGAATCCTCAAAAACTTCAAGGAACGCATTCAAATCTTTGCGCTCCTTAATGTTTTTCAAATACTTATTGAGAATATCTTCTACGGATCGACCTTTATCCAAAGCCGCTTTTACATCAGCAAATGTTCTATACATGAATCCGGGATTTTATCCTATTTCTTGTCCTTGTCCTTGTCCTTAGCGGCATCATCGCCTTCCGTGTCTTCCCCTTTGGTTGCGTCTTTGAACTCTTTCATTCCTTTTCCGAATCCTTTCATTAATTCGGGAATTTTACGTCCACCGAATAACAAGAGTACGACTGCCACAATCAAAACGATCTGCCAGGGACCAAACATTCCTAAAATCATCGCCATTCCAATTAAATTTGCTACAAAGTTACGCAATATTCACTTAATGCCAACCGATTGTATTTAAAGAATCACAATTAATCGACAAAGCTGTATTCTAATCAGATAACATGATTTAAGATGGGACCTCAAATTAATTCTACTCAACATTTCGAGCACTCAGCTTTATCAAATTAAAAAGTCCTGGCTACCTTTGTAGCAATGAAAGTAGGAATCATCGGAGGCGGAGCTGCAGGATTTTTTGCCGCGATTCACGTGAAAGAAAATTTTCCCGAAGCGCAGGTCGATATTCTGGAGAAATCAAAAAAAGTGCTGTCCAAAGTGAAAGTTTCGGGTGGTGGTCGTTGCAATGTGACTAATGCATGTTCGTCGATTGCTGAGTTGAGCAGAGCTTATCCCAGAGGTGGCAAACAACTCAAAAAGATCTTTCCGCAGTTCTACACCACACATACCATTGATTGGTTTGAAAAAAGAAATGTCCCGTTGGTTACGCAGGAAGACCAATGCATTTTTCCTCGATCTCAGGACTCGCAAACGATCATTGACTGCTTCCTCAATGAGTGCCATCGCCTGGGAATCAATATTCTTACTCAAGTAAGTGTGAATTCAATCCGAAAGGAATTAGGTGGTTTTACTTTGAGTACGAAAACAGCAACTTTTCATTATGATAAAGTAATCATCGCGACGGGAGGTAGTCCAAAAAGAAAAGGACTGACGTGGCTGGAAGATTTGGGCCATGAAATCAAAGATCCCGTTCCTTCCCTCTTTACTTTCAATATGCCGAATGAGAAAATTACGGAGCTCATGGGGGTGGTTGTTGAAAATACGATCACGCGTGTCAAGGGGCAAAAGCTTACGGCCAGTGGTCCTTTACTGGTGACGCACTGGGGCATGAGTGGACCGGCAATTCTCGTACTGTCTGCGTTCGGTGCAAGAATTTTAGAAAAAGAAAATTACGCCTTCACCGTTCAAGTGAACTGGGTAAACGAACCGAACCAGCAAATCGTGCAGCACGAACTTAAAAAGCTCGCAGATCAATACGGGGAGAAACAACTTAAAAATATGCGAGCCTTTTATCTTCCATCCCGACTCTGGAACTTTTTGGTGGAGAAAACGGGGCTCCAAACCGACCGAAAATGGGGAGAAATCGGAAAAAAAGGCATCAATAAATTATTGAATGTACTCACCAATGACGACTACGAAGTCAGGGGAAAAACGACATTTAAAGAGGAGTTCGTGACGTGCGGCGGCGTCAGCCTGGAGAGCATTGACATCAAAACGATGGAAAGCAAAGCCTGTCCGGGGTTGTTTTTTGCAGGAGAGGTGCTGGATATCGACGCCATCACCGGAGGGTATAACTTTCAGGCCGCCTGGACGACGGGATATATTGCTGGAAAATTAGGGAAAAGGATAGATCCGTAAAACTTATCTATTGACTAACCGCTAAAACACTTTTTTTGTTTAAAAGGAGTAAGTATGAGTTCAATTCAGATCAAGAAAGAGTTAAAAAACTTGATAGAGCGATAGAGTAACCCTGATATTCTTCAAGCCATACACAATATTAAATAGAAGCGTAAAGGAAAAAGAAGTGATAAGAGAAAAGATCTTGAAAAGGATACAGAAGATCTTTTATGAAACGCAGCAGGGAGTTGGTTTTTACGCATCAAGCTATGGAAAGCCTCAGAGAATGTCTGACATTTTTGAGAGATGAGTTAGAGTTGCCTTCTGAAAAAGTTCAATCTATAAGAAAACGAATACTTGACAAAATAGAGATTTAAAAAACAGACGCCCAAACCGGTCAGAAAGAAGAATATTTAAAACATCTAGATCAGGATCACAGAAGAATTATAGAAACCCTTTATAAGATTAAATACTTTGTAGAGCCAGAAAGAGGGATCAAGACCAAAAGTTGGGGACTATGCATAAATTTTGGTCAATCATAGAAGTAATTTTTCTTTTTGACCTTCTTTACTTTTTTTCATTGCCAAAAAAAGTAAAACAAAAAAGTCTAGCGCCTGGAAACTCTCCGACCCACTTAACCTTCAAC
>JBNJEH010000019.1:0-48093 GCA_051745635.1 Bacteroidota bacterium | reverse complement strand
TCTCGTTTTTATGTATCAAAAATAACGTTTTTTTATAAATCCCCCTAATTTTCGCGTTTCGACCTCTTTTCTGATTCAGCTTCAATGCATCCATTTTAGGATCCGGGAGTACAGCAAATCCGGTAACCATTGAATACCAAAAAAGGTCAGTCGTCTTTATTCTGCTGTTTGTCTAAAATAAAACTCAAATATTCAAAAGTTCCATTTTCGAAATTATTATACCGCGATGTTCCAATCGTTCCCGCAAAAGTTTTGAAAGATTTTCTTAAAAATCTGGGCATTTTGGTATCGATGAGATGTTCCCGTCTATCCGAATCTTTTGCCAGTCCGGCAACTACATTTTTTGAAATGTTTTTTTCTTGTGAGATGTTGAACCCCGCTTTCCTTATTATCCTCCGAAGATCATCTATCTCTTCAGGATAGACCATGTCAGCGAGCAAGAGTTTTCCCGCTGGTTTTAATACGCGAAAAACCTCACTAAAGAACGCGGGCTGATTGTTATAACATCTGGCCGATTCGACATTCACAACGATATCAAAGGTTTGATCAGCGAAGGGCAATTTCTCTGCATTACCACAAGTAAAGGACAATTGTTCTATATCCTCATAATGATTATTACAAAACTCGATACTGCTTTTGCTGAGGTCTAATCCAACATAACTTTTGGGCTCGTAATACCTGGTTATATAAGAAGCCCCACCGCCTCTTCCGGAACCTACTTCAAGTACATCTTTTGTTTTTAGATCAAACTGATTGACAACGTGGTCGTACAACTGGATGCAATACCTGTCGTTCTCATCGTCATCTTTTAACGGTAAGTGGTCACCGTCCAAATAGTCATAGCCGTAATTCAAAAAATTAGCGACATTACCACTGTCATATTGATTCATTTTCCTGTGCCACCACCTCCAGAGCGGTTTTCGCAATGGTTTCGGAAGTTCTGCATACTTTTCAATTATTTTCGACATCTGTGCATTAATTTTTATATGTTTCGTTCAATTGCTAAATGAGTCACACCAAATGACTATAATGTGGATATGAAAATGCCGTTAATATAGGAATTATTATTACTATTTGGGCAATTCTGAATATTTTCATACGTCAGTTCATTAAGGACCAGCTCTCAGCCTTCGTTCATCCCTTAATCCTTTGATTATCCCGAATTGTTCAAGGCCTACTGATCCATCGAATTTGCGATATCATCTATCAAACTACACCACTTCTGACTTCAGCCGTTCACTGATTCTGCTGTTCTGCTGTTCAAAAACCTACGATTCAACTGAACTTACCTAAGCCGGGCAGAACGTTTAGGCTACGTATTAAAATCGTGGCAGAACCACATTTTTTATTGAACCTCTCCTATCTTTGTGATCCGACCCTTCACCTGATCGCCGATCGCTACGTCAATTTTAGTATCCAGCGGTAAAAGCAAATCAATGCGCGAACCGAATTTTATAAATCCGTACTCTTCGCCGGCCCTGACCTCATCACCCGGTTGAATATAATAACAAATGCGTCGCGCCACCGCTCCCGCAATTTGCCGATGCATCACTTCTTTTCCCGAAGGATGTTCCACTACAAAAGTGGTTCGTTCGTTGTCCGTTGAACTTTTCGGATGCCACGCCACGAGAAATAAACCTGCATGGTATTTTACGTACTTTACGACACCTGATATCGGGTTAAAATTCGCATGTACATTGAGCGGTGACATAAAAATCGAGATTTGAATGCGTCGATCATGAAAATATTCGGTCTCTTCTACTTCTTCGATTACCACAACTTTTCCGTCCGCTGGTGAAATAATATCATTTTCCGCTCCCTGAAACAATATCTTTGGAATTCGAAAAAACTGTATAATCAAATACGCCATGACGAGCACGCCGATCGTCAACAGGATAAACAACCAAAGCCATCCAACAGCTATCCAAAGCAAAAAGTTTAAGAATTGAATTCCAATTAATATCAGTAATCCAATAGCAATGATAAGATATCCTTCGCGGTGTAATTTCATGACTCTAAGCTATCCATTCTATTTGCGCGTAAAATTAATGCATTTTCGGTACAACCATCTGCTCAATTACAAAAAGTTCAACGGCCCAGAAGCGAGGAACAACCAATAATAGAAAAAAGGAGTGGCGAACATCACAGCGTCAAATCGGTCGAGGACACCTCCGTGACCAGGCATCAATGCGCCCGTATCCTTTACACCCACTGTTCGCTTGATTTTAGATTCAACGAGATCACCCAATACTGCAAAGAGCGCTATGATTGCACCCGAAATCGCCCAAAACTCAATGGATGCCGATTGAAAATAGCCGTAGATCACAGCCGCCAGAACGGCACATATAAAACCTCCCAGTGTTCCTTCCCAGGTTTTATTGGGAGAAACGCTTTCAAACAATTTCGTCTTTCCAAAAGCGCGGCCTGTCAGGTAGGCAAATGTATCATTCGTCCAGACAATCAAAAATAAACCGAGTATGTATGTCCAGCCATCCGCTGAAGCAAACCCATAGAGCTGCTGCATAAATATGAACGGGATAACAACGTAAACGAAACCGAGGTATTGTACAGCAATGCCTTTCACGGGTTCTTTGATCTTAGAGAACAGCAACTGCAAAAAAGGAATCATGAGCAACGGCAGACCATACCTCAAGCGACTCAGGGAACCGTCATAACTGCTCAGCCAGACCACAGTTGTATACATCACTACCCCAAAGAGGGTCATGTAGATTTTTTGCGCATTGCCAACGACTTTTGAGGAAAACAAATTGTAAAATTCCAGCAATGCCATAAGCATAAATATTCCGAAAAGAATTGCTGTCGGAGTGGCTCCCCATAAGAAAGAACCGATAACAATGACGACAAAAACAGCGCCTGAAAGTCCTCTTATCAGTAGATTATTCATTTGATTTATCAATTAAATAACGCGCCCGGATCACATCGTTTCTTTCGACATAAAGCTCAATTTGACCAAAGTTATTGTAAGAGGAATCCTTCTTATTGATGTAAAACACCTGAATCCCTTCTTCCTCTAACTTCATCACGATCAGCCGTGCCAGGTGATCCTCCGTGGTGCGGAAAACCACCTGCTTGCTGTCGAAATCAGTCTTTGGAGGAGCGATCTTCTCCATCCAGCTCTTGATCCTCTCCCAAATTTTCATCATCTGTCGATTCTTCTGACTGTTTTTTGGAAGCCGCCGACTCACCAGACTGCTCATCTTCCTCTGCAGACGCTCCCTCTTTTCCTTCCGCAGGTGATTCGTCGCTGACATCCTCAGCAGTATCTTCAGCCACTTTTCCTGCCTGCTTGATCTTTTCCGCAGGAGTCAATTGATCCCAGGGTCGCTCACCAAAAATAGCGATCAAATCCTCTTTGAAGATCACTTCCTTCTCGAGTAGTTTTCCTGCCAAAGCTTCCAGTTTATCTTTATTGTCATTCAGTATTTTAATAGCGCGCTGATATTGTTCTTCTATCAACTTGCTCACTTCTTTATCGATCACGCGATTGGTGTCTTCCGAATAGGGCTTGGTAAATTGATTTTGCCCTTGCGAGTCGTAATAAGAAATATGACCGACTTCTTTATTCAATCCGTAAATGGAGACCATCGCGTACGCCTGCTTAGTCACCTTTTCGAGGTCACTCAATGCACCGGTAGAAATCTTACCAAAGATTACCTCTTCTGCAGCTCTACCGCCGAGTGCAGCACACATCTCATCCAGCAGTTGTTCTGTGGTGGTGATGCTTCGCTCTTCAGGCAAATACCATGCTGCTCCGAGTGACCGTCCGCGCGGTACAATGGTTACTTTGACCAGAGGATGAGCGTAACGCGCCAGCCAGGATATTGTGGCATGACCCGCCTCGTGAAAGGCAATGGAGCGTTTTTCATCTTTGGTGATGATTTTATTTTTCTTCTCAAGTCCGCCGATGATACGGTCTACTGCATCCAGGAAGTCCTGTTTTTCAACGGAAGCTTTATTCTTTCTGGCAGCAATCAGTGCCGCTTCATTACAAAGGTTCGCGATATCTGCACCCGAGAAACCAGGCGTTTGTTTTGCGAGAAAATCGACATCAATTTCTTTTCCGAGTTTTAACGGCTTGAGGTGCACTTCAAAAATCTCCTTGCGCTCGACCAAATCAGGCATATCGACATATATCTGACGATCAAATCGACCAGCGCGCATCAATGCTTTGTCCAATACGTCTGCACGGTTCGTGGCTGCCAGAATGATGACACCAGAATTCGTTCCAAAACCATCCATTTCAGTGAGCAACTGATTCAACGTGTTCTCGCGTTCATCATTAGAGCCCATGTTATTGTTCTTGCCCCTCGCTCTACCGATAGCGTCGATTTCATCAATAAAAATAATTGATGGTGCTTTTTCTTTGGCTTGCTTGAATAAGTCCCGGACACGAGAAGCTCCGACGCCGACAAACATTTCGACAAAATCAGATCCAGAAAGTGAGAAAAACGGCACGTCCGCCTCTCCTGCCACCGCTTTGGCGAGTAATGTCTTACCAGTTCCCGGAGGACCTACGAGAATTGCTCCTTTCGGAATTTTTGCACCCAGTTCGGTGTATTTTTTGGGCTGTTTGAGAAAAGAAACAATCTCCTCAACTTCTTCCTTCGCCCCTTCTAATCCTGCAACATCTTTGAAAGAGACATCCGTTTGTTTACCTTTTTCGAATACTTTTGCTTTGGATTTACCAATATTAAAGAGCTGACCACCGGGACCACCTCCACCACCTCCGGACATTCGTCGCATAATGAATATCCAGATAGCAATTATAATGATAATTGGCAATAAGAAACTGAATATCTGACCGAAGTAATTGTGTTCTTCATCTACGCGATAGGCGATTTTATCAAAACCTGCTTCCTCTCTTTGCTCATTAATCTGTTTAAATTCCGTAATAAAAGATTCCGTCGACGCTATATCAAAGCTAAACTTCGGAGAAGCCGTTCCCATGGAATTTCCGCTATTGTTGATCGCGCGCTTCATGACGTCAAAATCAGCACCTGAAAAGTCCCCTTGCTGGATAGCGTTTACACCAGATTCAGACACTTTAAAATCAACGCGACCGACATTGCGCCATAAAACGATGTCTTTAACGTAACCTTCCTCCATCAACTGGATGAACACATCTTTTGAGCGAATTTCTTTTGTCGATGACGAACTCATAAAAAGCTGCACCCCAATGATCGCAATTCCTATAGCGGCATATATCCAATAGATTGAATAGGGATTGCGCTTTTTATTATTTTTATCGTTCTTATTATCTTTTGCCATGTTGACTAATCGTTATCTTGCACAGTTATTTTTTTTCCATCTGCCCATAAATCTTCCAGTTCGTAATACGACCTTAAGTCGCGGTGAAAGATGTGGGCGACTACGTTCACATAATCCAACAAGATCCATTGTGCATTGTTCTTGCCTTCCTTATGCCACGGTTTTTCTTCTAATTCTTTTCTTGTCAAACGAATGACAGCATTGGCTATTCCTTCTATCTGGGTCGGTGAATCTCCACTCGATATCACAAAGAAATCAGTGACTGCATTTTCCACTTCCCGAAGGTCCATAACGACGATATCTTCGGCTTTGTTGTTTCTCATCCCTTCGACGATTACATCGCAAAGCACCTCTGAATCAATTTCGTTTATAATTTTTGCCATTCCATTTTTTAGTTGTTCACAAAACTAATTAAATTTTAATTTTGAGCTGTTAAAAACAAAGCCAGTCGCCCCATGAAATATTCACAAATAGGACAACCGATCATTCATCTCGAGAGCGTCGACAGTACGAACAATTATGCTGCCAAGGTGTTCAAATCCGGGCAAGTCCCTCCTGGTGCTGTAATTCTGTCAGATATCCAAACAGATGGCAGAGGACAGCGGCATAAAACGTGGCATTCTGACGCTTATTCGAATCTCACTTTCAGCATTACAGGAGCGATCAATTTATGGAAAATTAACAGTTTAATCGACCTCAATCGCATCGTTGCAATCGCATTACAGGGCTTTTTCAAACGATATGATCCTTCTGCAGCTATAAAATGGCCCAACGACATCATGGTTTGCGATCAGAAAATTTGTGGCATTCTCATCGAAAACTTCTTTCGCAATGGTCACCCATTATCCGTTATCGGCATTGGAATAAACGTGAACCAAAAGTCCTTCAATGCCCCGCGAGCTACGTCAATTGCACTGCTCACCGATACGGGTCACATCATTAAGGACATTTTACACGCATTTCTTCACACGCTGAATAAGACCGTTGAATCATTTTCAGGTGAAAGCAGCCAGTCGATTCATCTGAGTTACGATGCACTGCTGTGGAAAAAAGATCAACCACATACTTTTACGTTGAAAGAAGGAGAAACAGCGACAGGTAGCATTCAGGGCACAAACCGAGACGGAAACCTCATCGTTTCTATGGACGGCAAAAACGAACTGTTCCGAAACGGTGATGTCAGTTATTGAACTCTTGTAGCGATCAAAATGCCGGAATTGATCTGCCTCGAAAGCTAAATTCAGTGTTAAACTTATCATAATTTTATTTTAATGTGATTCGTAGTCTGCGCAGTTAATTTTGCACCATGAGATATTTGATAAAAACATTCATAATTATCGCCGTTTTTATTTCGGCTTGTACAAAAACAACCACTGTTCAACAAAATCACGAGCTGCGCATTAGTGGTTCAGATACAGAATTACAATTGGTTCAACAGTTGTCAAGTGCTTATCAAAATTCGAACAAGAAAGCAGATGCATTTAAAGTTGAAGGAGGTGGTTCGGGCAAAGGAATCGAAGATTTAATCGAAGAAAAATCCATTATGGCCAATGCATCGCGTGCAATGACGGGCAGTGAAAAAGAACAGCTCAAATCGAAGCAAATCTCCATCGAAGAGCACATTCTCGCAACAGATGCCGTTTCAATAGTCACGGATCCGCAAATTGGTGTCGATAGTTTATCGACAATCGATCTATCCAATATTTTTACGGGAAGGGTGAAGAACTGGAAAAAACTGGGCGGAAAAGATCTGCCGATCACCATATTTGGCAGAGACAAAAATTCAGGAACGCGCTTTTACCTCAAAAACCGTTTTGCCCGCTATCACGGTTTCGGAAGCAATCACAAGGCATGTGCATCCAATGAAGCCATTATTGAACGCGTAAAAAGCAACAAAGGCGCTATTGGGTATGTGGGCATCGGATACATCATGAAATCTTATGGAACTCCTATCGAGTCCGTATGGACAATGCCTATATATGTCGAAGGGGGAAATGCGAGCTCACCCTACGAAATGCTTGCCATATCCCGCGGTGATTATGAATTGACGCGTCCGCTTTACCAATTTTACCGAACGGATAACGCAGCAATCAAAGAATTCCTGAATTTTGAACAGTCTCAGGAAGGTCAAAAGCTCATTCGCGACAGCGGATTTTACAATCATTAGTAAAATAGTCGTATCGCTACAAGGAATCGCAAGGTATGCTATCGTTTAAAATTCGCAGGCTATCCCGCGCTGTGATCAAATCATAGGAAAGCACATCGTTATCTCCCTCTAACATGTCATTGATCATCTGCTTTTCCTGTAGTTCATCCTCCAGCCGGTCCACTTCGTTCAACAAGTACACATTCCAGAGCAGCATTCCAATCACTAACCCTGCGAGAAGGATGAATACACCGCGCATCGGGTTATTCATCACACGCGGTTTTCAATAATATCCTCCACGCACTCTGGATTCAACAAGGTTGAAGTGTCCCCGAGTTCATCGAGTTCGCCCGCTGCTATTTTTCTCAGGATTCTGCGCATAATCTTACCCGATCGCGTTTTGGGAAGACTCGTGGTAAACTGCATTTTCGCAAGCTTGGCGATAGGTCCTACATGATCTGCTATTAATTCATTAATTTCTTTTCGCAATTGATCCTGCTCTGCTTCGGAGCGTTCATTTTTCAATGTTATATATCCGTAGAGTGCATTTCCTTTCACCTCGTGGGGGTATCCTACAATCGCGGATTCGGCAACCCACTGGTGTTCATTGATCACATTTTCGATAGGAGCGGTACCCAAATTATGTCCGGAGACGATAATCACATCGTCTACTCTGCCCGTAATTCGGTAATACCCAGCAGGGTCTCTCAAAGCGGCATCACCAGTAAAATAATAACCAGGATATCGCGCGAAATAAGTATCGATATAGCGCTGATGATTGTTCCAGATCGTGCGCGCCATTCCCGGCCACGGGAACTTTATACAGAGGTTACCGCTTACGATATTTTCTTCAATTTCACCACCTGATTCATCCAGTAATGCCGGTTGCACACCGGGGAGCGGAAATGTGGCATACGTTGCTTTAGTAGGAGTAGTAAAAGGTATGGGAGCAATCATAATACCGCCCGTTTCCGTTTGCCACCACGTATCTACAATGGGACATTTTTCTTTCCCGACATGATGGTGATACCAGTTCCACGCTTCTTCATTAATCGGTTCGCCTACCGTACCCAACACTTTTAACGACGAAAGGTCATGTTTTTCTACATGTTCAGCCCCTTGTTTTGCCAAAGAGCGAATCGCCGTTGGTGCCGTATAGAACTGATTAATCTTGTATTTTTCAACAATTTGCCAGAATCGATCAAAATCCGGATAAGAAGGAACGCCCTCGAACATGACCGTAGTAGCTCCATTGAGCAGCGGACCGTAAACGATGTAAGTGTGTCCGGTAATCCAGCCGATATCCGCAGTACACCAATAGACATCGTTTTCTTCATATTGAAACACATTCTGAAACGTGTACGCCGCATAAACCATATACCCCGCAGTAGTGTGTACCATTCCTTTCGGTTTCCCCGTTGAGCCAGAAGTGTAAAGGATGAAAAGCGGATCTTCACTGTCCATCATTTCCGGAGCGAAGAAACTATTGGCTTTTTCGAGCTTATCGGCCAACCAAACGTCTCTACCTCTTTTCATATCGATATCAGAACCCGTTCGACGAACGACCAGCGTCCGCTCTACAGTGGTTGTATTTTCAAGTGCTTTATCGACAATACCTTTGAGGTCAATGGTCTTATTCCCTCTAAAACCACCGTCTGCAGTCACCACCATTTTACAGGATGCGTCATTGATTCGCGATGCCAATGCAGAAGCAGAAAAACCGGCAAAAACGACAGAGTGTATTGCTCCGATTCTGGCACAAGCCAAAACCGTGTAAGCCAATTCGGGAATCATGGGCAGATAAATGCAAACGCGGTCACCTTTCTCTACACCTTCTTCGCGGAGGACATTTGCCATTCTGTTGACATGTTCAGACAGTTCGTTATAGGTGATGCGCTGCTCATTTTCGGATGGATCGTTGGGTTCGAAAATAATTGCCACCTGATCGCCGCGTTTCTCCAGGTGCCGGTCGATACAATTCGCTGTGATATTGAGCTCACCGCCCTGAAACCATTTCACATCGGCTTTTTTAAGGTCATAATCCAGGGTTTTATCCCATTTTTTATTCCACTGAAAAGATTCTGCGATAGAACCCCAGAAGTCTTCAGGATGTTGTGTGGCTTGTTCTTGTATTTGAAAATATTTGTGTAGATTTTTTACCTGATAATTCATTGTAATTTCTTTTTTCGTGTCGATCCCCCTAAAAATAATAATTCCTATCAATATTTTAAATAAATTAGCAACTATTCGACTATGGAGGCACATTTTGAAGCACTAAAAGCACAAATTAAACAGGAGTTTTCGCGTGACAGTACCGGTCACGACTGGTACCATATTCAGCGCGTAATCAACCTATCGCAGATCATTCAAAAAGAAGCTGGCGGTGATCGCACTGTCATCAAATACGCTGCGCTGTTACACGACATTTCCGATCACAAATTCAATGGAGGGGATTTCGAAGCTGGAGAAAAGGAAGCACTGAAAAGAATGGAGGACCAACCGATCGACACATCTCAAAAGCAGCAAATCGGGGAAATCATTCGGCATATTTCTTTCAAGGGTGCCGGTGAAAAAAATCAAATGAAGTCATTAGAAGGGAAAATCGTACAGGATGCAGATCGCCTGGATGCGCTGGGGGCGATTGGCATCGCGCGAACGTTTGCTTTCGGAGGGCATTCCGGTCAACCCATTTACGATCCAGCGGTTCCACCAAAAATCGACCAACCAAAAGTCGAATACAGCAAGCGTCGTTCACACACGATCAATCATTTTTACGAGAAACTATTGCTCCTCGAAGAACAGATGCATACAGACAAAGGAAAATCAATCGCCCGTGAGCGCAGTAATTTTATGCGCCAATTTTTGGAGCAATTTTACGATGAATGGAATTTATGAGACCATAAAAACACGAGGTACTCCGCACCTGGAATACCTCGTAATACTTTTTATTATATTCTTTCTACTGGACTAATTCAAAAGAAACTCTTCGGTTTTTAGCCGCTTTCACCTTTTCGTCGTCATCTTCTTTTACGTAAGGCGCTTCTTCACCATCTCTGGCATCTTCAATCGTAAACCGATCCGCAGCGACATCCTTATTCACCATCAGAGATCTGATGTGTTCAGCCCGCTTCTTCGAGACATCCTGCTGAGCTGGATTCATCGACTCTTTACTGTCCATGTGTCCGATCAGCTTCACTTTTGCAGCAGGGTTATCCTTCATCAGTTTTGCGATCTTGTCGAGCGTTTTATCACCATCTTTCTTCACATCATACCGACCGCGCGCATAAAATATGCTGAACTCCTTCATTTTTTCCGCTACGGACATTTCATCCGTTATTTGCGGCGATCGTTGATAGACCGTAGAAGTTTCAATTTGTGCTTCATCCGCATAGTTGCAATCGCATCTCTCGTTGGGACCGAGTAATTGCACTGAAATATCATCGATGTAGTAATAAGCAGCGATAATTTGCTTCCCGCGTATTCCTCTCGGCTTGCGGTTTCTTTCACTCTTGACGTCGTTGTCAGAAGTGAAATTACCCAATGTGATATATTTTTCATTGCCCTCAGCGGTATACTCTCCACATACGAAATCCCATCCATAATCACCATCAAACAGCTCTTTATTGGGGTGTTCCACATGTGTTTCGAGGATCAAAGCGGGTACTTTCTCATCGGTTCCCGGAGCTCTTTTAGAAAAGTGAGCACCGAGTCGATTTGCAGAATACTTTGCGAGCTCTGCACGAGAAGCATAAAACTTTACTTTGTAGCGCATTCCCTTTTTCAGTGGAGATTTTAATTTCGATGTTATGTAGGTGCGATCTTCTTTTTCACGGTAAGAATAGCTGATAATCCCTCCGTAATTGATTCCTTCCCGCGGTTCTTCCATACCGTACACATTATCGGGCGTCATGACATCAGGCATTTTAGCATCTCCAGAGAATAAATCAGCCCGATTTCCAGTAGAAGAGACCCAGCCTTCAGCGCGTTTCATATCCCCCAGTCGCCTTATCTTTCTATTTTTAGCATCTTCAAATCCAGGATTCTCCACCAGGTTCTCACCTTCTTGAGCCATCATGGAAAATGTTACTGCCACCATTGGTAATGCCAACATCAATCGTCTCATATAATTTGTTTTACAGTTCATAGTTTTTTACGGTTTTAATAAATGTTCGTACTTTATCCGGGTCAATATCGGGATAAACACCGTGACCCAAATTTACGATATGTCTTTTACTTTTAAAGCTTTTGAGCAAAGAATTCGTCATTTTCTCCACATCTTGATGACTGGCATACAGCGAACAAGGATCTAAATTTCCCTGTAACGTTTTGTTTTCACCCACCATTTCTCGGACTGTGAAAGGATCCATGTTCCAATCGAGTCCGATCGTTTCACAATTCGATGATGCCAACTGTGGAAGTGACGCATAAGCTCCTTTTGAGAACAGTGTGACGGGCACTTCATTGATAGCATCGGCAATGCGATTCATATATTTCAACCCGAATTCATTGTATTGTTCCCGACCTAAAATCCCGGCCCATGAATCAAACACCTGAACAAGGTTTGCTCCGGCTTTAATTTGCATTTTCAAATAACGTATCGTAAGATCTGTTATCCTACTTAACAAGTCGTGTGCCAAAGTCGGATTTGTGTACAACAATTTTCGCGAATTCGAAAACGTTTTTGAACCACCACCTTCTACCATGTAGCAGAAAATCGTCCAGGGAGCACCGGCAAAACCGATGACCGGAACGCGGCCGTTGAGTTCTTTTACGGTTAATTCGATCGCTTCTTTAACGTAACCCAGTCGATCTTCGACATCGAAATCTGTTTCTCCATATTTATTGAGATCCTCTTCGTTTCGAATCGTTTTTTCAAAATGCGGACCTTTCTTTTCAATCATCTGATAAGTCAAGCCCATCGCTTCTGGTATCACCAGGATATCAGAAAAGATGATGGCGGCGTCCACACCGAGTAAATCGACAGGTTGCACCGTCACTTCAGCTGCTAATTCAGGCGTTTCAACAAGTTCTTTAAATCCGCTGATTGAATTTCTGATTGCGCGATATTCCGGCAAAATTCTTCCTGCCTGCCGCATGAGCCAAACAGGATAGCGTTCTATATCCTCGCCTTTCGCGGCTCTTAAAAGTAAATCATTTTTGAATTGCATAATGCCAAAGATAGGGTTTACATCCTAAATTAAATCGGTGGACAGTACTTTTTTAAACAAAAAAAGGAGCCTTCACGGCTCCCTTCAATTTTCTTGTATTGTACAGCCTACAGCGAAGCAATGTGCGCCGAAAGACCCGATTTCAAATTAGCTGCTTTATTCTTGTGAATAATGTTGCGCTTTGCCAATTTATCGAGCATAGCAACTACCTTAGGGTACTGCTTTTCAGCTTCCTTCTTATCTGTTGTAGCTCGCAGATCGCGAATAGCGTTACGCGTCGTTTTGTGCTGATACTTGTTGCGCTCTTTTTTCGCTTCGTCTGATCTTACTCTTTTTAATGCTGACTTATGATTTGCCATAACTTACTTTAAATTAAATATTTTAACCTGTAGCCCATAGGAGAATCGAACTCCTGTTTCCAGGATGAAAACCTGATGTCCTAACCACTAGACGAATGGGCCATTATAAAAACAAAGAACTTACGTTCTAACTTGGTAGCCCATAGGAGAATCGAACTCCTGTTTCCAGGATGAAAACCTGATGTCCTAACCACTAGACGAATGGGCCTTGTTTTTTGTATTTCAAAAATCGGAGTGCAAATATACATGCAATTTGAATTAAATCAAAACAAAAACGGGGAATTTTTTATTTATTTCCCTCCAGTTCTGATTTAAACCTGAAACCCAATCGCTTACCCGTCTTCATTTCCTGAGCAGAGGAAAGGGTTTTAATCTGGAGGACATTGACTTGTTGCACTTTTTCAAACGGTGGCATGTGCAAATCGAAGTCGATGGCATGCCGGGCAGCTACTTCCAGGACTTCGCGCATTGCTTTTTCATCAAACAGGCGATCTTTAAAGTCTTTAAATAAAAATCCGAGCTGCCCTTTTCCTTCGACCATGAAGTGACCATCTACGTTGATAAAAACGCGACCAATCAGGTAACCCATATCTTTCATACGGTTGTGCAAAAATGAATCTGCCAGGAAATTATAAATATTGATCACACCACAATAAGCCCGCTGGTCATCTTTCTCAACATAGGAGTTTTTCCATATTGCGTGTTCCTTCGCAAAAGTAAAAACGTTACTATGCATGTGAAAAACCAACACGTCACTTCCTACAAAAGCGTGGGTCTCGTAATCGCCATTTTCATCATAATCGAGCCGGACCCTCTCATTTGGAACATCCTTGCGCAGATCTTCGAGTAACTGGCCAATGACGCCTCTGAGCGCTGCGTAACGTTCGCGCGTCTTTTCATACACATCCTGCTTCAGGATAGACTGTGATTCCAGGCGCTGAGAGAGTATATTTTCTTTCTTTTTCATCAATTTCTAATCTAATAAGCTTTTGCGAAGAGCACCCTTCCAACTGAAGGCTCCCCAGAGTAAACGCAAGTTCCCGATTCTTTTTGCCGATCCAACGGAATACAGCGTATAGTAGCTTTTGTCGCTTCTTTGATCTTTCTTTCCGTTTCTTCCGTTCCATCCCAATGCGCCGAAACGAACCCGCCTTTTCCTTCAACCGCCGCTTTAAAAGCGTCGAAAGTGTCCACTGCCGTCGTGTGTTCTTCGCTGAAATTCTTGGCACGCCGTAGCAAATTCTCTTGAATTTCCGATAGTAAATCTTCAATGTACAACTCCAACCCGTCCCAGCTCACAATTTCTTTTTCACGCGTATCCCGGCGCGCCACTTCAGCGTTGTTGTTTTCCAGATCCCGGGGACCAATAGCGACCCTTACCGGAACACCTTTCGCTTCGTATTCAGCAAATTTCCAGCCCGGTCTTTTATTGTCGTCATCGTCGAATTTGACAGCAATCCCTTTGTTGCGCAGAACTTTTGATAAAACCTCAACTTTTTCAGCGATCGCCTGGCGCTGATCGTCATTTTTATAGATGGGTACTATCGCTACCTGGACAGGAGCTAAGCGCGGCGGTAAAACGAGTCCCTGATCGTCAGAATGGGTCATGATCAATCCTCCGATAAGGCGAGTTGAAACACCCCACGAGCTGGCCCAGACATAAGAACGATCGCCATTCTGATCGGCAAATTTCACATCAAATGCCCTGGCGAAATTTTGACCTAAAAAGTGAGAGGTTCCTGCTTGCAGTGCTTTACCATCTTGCATGAGTGCTTCTATACAATAGGTTTCTTCAGCACCTGCAAACCGTTCAGAAGCTGTTTTAATTCCTTTTACGACGGGCATCGACATATAGTTTTCAGCGAAATCAGCATAAATAGCGAGCATCTGTTCAGACGCTTCAACGGCTTCTTTTTTGGTCGTATGCGCTGTATGTCCTTCCTGCCATAGAAATTCAGCCGTTCTCAAAAACAAGCGCGTACGCATCTCCCAGCGCACCACATTCGCCCATTGATTAATTTTCAGCGGGAGGTCGCGATAAGACTGGATCCAGTTTTTAAAGGATTTCCAGATAATCGTTTCTGAAGTCGGGCGCACGATCAGCTCTTCTTCCAGTTTCGCATCAGGATCTACCACAACTTCGCCATCTTCATTGTTTTTTAAGCGATAATGAGTAACAACTGCACATTCTTTGGCAAACCCCTCTACGTGTTCGGCTTCCTTGCTCAGATAAGATTTTGGAATGAACAAGGGGAAATAGGCATTGTCGTGTCCCGTCGCTTTAAATTTCTGATCGAGAACTTCCTTCATGCGTTCCCAGATTGCATAACCGTAGGGCTTGATAACCATACATCCTCTCACGTCGGAGTGCTCTGCTAAATCGGCGCGCTCAATCAGTTCATTGTACCATTTTGAATAATCTTCTGACCGTTTTGTGTACTTGGCTCCCATCTTTGGTATAGTATTTGTTATTTTTCTGTTAAATTAATAAAATTGTTCGCCGTCATGCGGCGGCAAATAAACGAAACAAAAGTAATAACTCAATTTGGATAATATCAGAATAACCCATAACTTTATAAATATGTTCAAAGACAACAAAATATTCAAAAATGCAATCTTTGCCGGAATAGTGGCTTCATTCCTCGCCGGATGTTCTTCATACGGAGTAATTTCAGAGAATGATGTCTACATGCAAAAGCCAACTCAAGTCAACTTAGCTGAAGACGAGAACGATATCACTTCATTTAACGCTTTTAAAGCACGTCAAAAAGGCAAGTACAATGACAACTACTTAATTGACGAAATGAACAATCGCGCATATATTGGTGCGATGCTTTATGGTGGTCGACCATTTCCAGGTACCATTGGTTACAACCGACCGATCGGATTTCACGGAATGCGGTATATGCACTATCAAAACAACTTTTTCCATCAGGGAACATGGGGATACAACCCCTGGATGACAATGGGAGGATTTGGATACGGCTATCCTCATGCAGGTAACATGTACGGCTATCCTTATTCGCCTTATGGCGTCAACAATTACAACCCGATCATTCACACCAATCCACAGACGTCCAGTGGTGGTTATGTTGCCAATAACAGTCAAAATCATTTTAACAGAAAACGCAACGACCTCGGAGCAAATTCAAATCGCTCGAGTGCTTATCCTTCTACGCTCAAATCGGGCGGGGGAAACTTTGTCACTTCGAACGCTGTTAACGACGAAACGAAAGGTACTTCGCGACGCGCCATTCGCAATAAAAGACCTACGGGAAACAAGTCAAACACACCTCCGAAAAACTATTCGAAATCGGCCACTGCCGGATCTCACACAGGTGGAATCGTGAATGCGGGTTCGAAAACTTCGCGCACCAGAACGTACGCGCCCAGTCAATCAGCTCGCCAATCTGGACGTGTTCAACGTTCGCGCAGAACGAGTGTATCCCGCGGCTCAACGCAGAGAACACGCACGGTTAACAGCAGTAGATCAACCAGACAGGCAAGTCCTGCCTCTCGGGGCAGCTCTAGCCGCAACAGCGTAAGATCGACGAGTTCTCCTTCGCGCAGTTCCGGTTCTTCTTCGAGATCAACGAGTTCTGGAAGCTCATCTCACTCAGGAAGAAGGTAACAAGCAGCACAATTATGGTCAAAAAAATTATTCAACTACTGATGGTGGTAATCATTGCGCCTGCACTTTGGGGTCAAAATGAAAGCGATGTACTACGCTACAGCACGACAGGTGTTTTTGGCTCTGCTCGTTTCGAAGCCATGGCTGGAGCTTTTGGTGCACTCGGAGCGGATATGAGCGTGGCTCAAATCAATCCCGCTGGTCTCGGGCGTTATTCGCGCAGTGACGCCGCCATCAGCTTCAACAATACGACTGTATCGACGGTCGGCAATTTTAATGGCACCAGTACCCGTGCTCAAGAAAATTCTTTCGTCATTAACAATGCAGGAATTGTAATCACGACAGACCTCAGCGGTGAAAATCGCGGTCGGAAATACGGTCAGTTCAGCTTGATTTACAACCGACTCAAAAACTTCAACCAGACCGAACAATACGAAGGACAGAATTTCTATTCGCTGCTCGATGTATTCGCTCAAATGGGGTCGGGTATTTCCCCCGATTTCATCTATAATTCCCGCCCATTTACAACGGGGCTCGCTTACGATGTTTTTGCCCTGGATCACAACGCTTCCAGCGGTGAATACGAATCGAGGCTGACGTCCGGCGATATGTATCATAATCGCAAAACGACCAAAGACGGTAACATGGGGGAATTCACGATTGGTTATTCGGAAAACTATATGAACCAGTTATATTACGGTTTAAACATCGGATTTCGCTCGGTCAACTACAATGAATCCTACAACCATCAAGAGCGGCTGCTGGACACTACAGGCGTATCATTGCGCTCTTTCAACTATTTGTACGAACAACAAACTCAGGGCCTGGGCGTAAATCTGAAACTCGGAATGCTTTACCTCCCCGATCACAAATGGCGTTTTGGTTTCGCCTACGAATCCCCGACGATAATGGCACTGACCGACGAATGGTCTTCGGATATGACCGCCATGCATCAGGACGGTTTAAAAGAAATCGAGTCGCAATACGTTCCGACGGGCGAATTCTCCTATCAGATCAGAACCCCAATGAAAATAAGAGGTTCGGCGGCCTATATCATTGGAATGCGGGGAGCGATAAATGTCGATCTTGAATTGGCCCGATTTGGACGCGGTTTACTTCGTTCGGAAGACCCTGGTATGGTGGGAGCTTATAACTTTTCTGTAGAAAATCAAGAAGTGGATAATCAATTCAGAACAGTGCTGAATACGCGAATAGGATTGGAGTACATGATAATACCCGATTTCTATATTCGCGGAGGTTACGCGCTGCTGCCTCAACCCTACGAACCGGATGTAGGTCACACGATGCGCCCGAATCAAACGTATGCCATGGGACTGGGATGGGAGAATGAGCATATCCGTTTAGACCTCTCATACCGCAACGTGCAACGGGATTACGATTTCTATGCATTCGATCCTTCGAAGTCTGAAAACAAAACCACCTACAGTTCCGTTACTCACAACGTGGTTGTTAGTTTTTCGTTGAAAATGTAGCTTTTTTCTTAGCCTGATCCACAAAGCTGTCTCCGGTCGTCTTCGCATTCAACCAACTGCAAATATCGATATAATCCAATATTACGCGCTCGTTTTCGTTCTCGAGCAGCGCATTCACTTCATTGAGCGTTTCCTGATAAATATTGACAGCATCCAATTTTGTTGCCGTTCTCGCCAACTTACGCATTTGCTTGACGAAGACCATTTCAATCTCATAATCGCGCTTCGTCTTTTTGAGATAGCGAATAGCGGCATTCGAAGAATATTCCAGAAATTCGAAGTTCTCCAGCTCAAAATGGATCAACAAGTTCAAAATTCGAGAGAAACTATACAAATCTTGTCGCAACCGCTGTTCATTGTCGTTGAGAATATCATTGAGCAACTGGAGGGCAAAGCGGTAATCGCCCGTTCCAAAAAAGGTGTAGGCCGCATTGAACAATAATTTGATGCGTTGTTCTTTGCTGGATTTTTCCGCAATCATTTTTCGTTCAGCCCGGTATTTGTCATAGATGGTCGCTGCTTTTTCAAAATCCCCCTGCAGATTGTACACATTCATTTGGTCAATGATCGAAATATTCAAAATCTTTAGCGATAAATCGAGCGAATTAAACCCTTTCTTGCTTTTCAAAGATTTAATTTCATCAATCATTTGTTGTGCCATCGCAAAATTGCGGTCGTCGATATAGCATCGCATCAGGTGAAACATAGTCAAGATGTAACGTTTGCCGAGATCCATTCGAATTTTGGGATGTTCCTCAAGTATTTGTTTCGTTCGGTTGAAATACGTGTAACTATCAGAAAAATCCCTGTTTGTAGCGGCACACAACCCCTTGATATAATAACAAATCGACGTGGCGCGAACAGAAATTGCGGTGTTCCTGCCTTTGATTAAGTGGTTATCTGAAATTTCATTCACCGTTGCGCGCTCTTCCTCATTGCGCGTAAAACCTCCACTTCTAAAGATAGCGTTGATCCTCGAATACAATGCGTGATAGGCTGCCAAATTTCTCAACTTTTCAATAACAGCGCGCTCTTCTTCGATAATTTTATTGAGGTCGACATCAAACTCTCCCGATTCATACGATTCCTCGGTTAATTTTTTTTTCCAGGAAATCAATTCTATCCAGTAATAAAACTGTTCATGCTCCCGAGCCATGCTTTTGGCCCGTTTAATAAATTTCTTACACTCCTTGATGAGCGCCTTGTTGTAGAGAATTTCTATATTCTTGAGTTCCTGCTTTAAAATACTGGAGACCGATTGTTCACCGTAATATTGCCGCAAGCTTTTGAGAATGAGTTTATACAGGTGATTCTTCTCCGAAGGAAGGTGTTTGATAAAACGCTCTCCCGCAAAATGAGCTTTTAACGCTCCTTCATCATAGGTTTCCTGCGCTTCTACGTAATCGAAAATCTTCAAGTAATTCTTATCACCGGTTTGTATCGATGAAGAAAGCTTAAAAAAACGTTTTTCCGACTTGGACAACGACTGAATCAAATCAAATAATTCGCTACTCGGTTTCATGATGATTGCTCCATTCTAAATTGATATGCGAAAGTAATATTTTAATTACAATAGCAAAAAAGAGATGCGCGCACGCACCTCTTTTTCAAACAACAACAAACTAAAACTCGTCCCTGAAAAGGAACACCTCAAAAGCAGAATTGACTTACTTGAGGAAAACAACTTCTCCCTTCGTCAATGAAGTTTCAGGAGAAGATAAATCGTTTAATTTCATTAATGTTGCCAACTGCACACCATGTTCCTGCGAAATTTCCCACAGGGGCTTATCTTGTTCTACGCGGACACGAATGTCTGAACCAGTTGATTTTTTTCGTTTTCGCATGACGTAAACTTTATCTCCCTCTTCGAGCAAATCTTTTGTCGGAGGAAAATCATTCCAACGGTGCAATTGGCGAATATTCAATCCAAATTCTTCTGCAATCTGATAAAAAGTATCCGTATTTCGCGCTAAAATATATTTCGTTTTGTTCGGGTTGTAATACACCTTGTGCTTCGTGGTTTCTGCATTTAAGTCGCCACCGTTTGGATCCTCATTTTTAACATCTTCCTTTTTCCGGGCAACCCAGTCCACATCGCCTTTTTCGTCAAATTCATCCAGATCGTATTTCTCGATCAGTGTGATTAATTTTTTATGATACTTGGGGTTTGTCGCATAACCCGCTTTTTTAAGCCCTTTCGACCAGGCTTTGTAATCTGTGACATCGAGATCGAACAAAAAGTCATAACGCGACCGCGAAGTCAAAAACAAACTGTGGTCTTCATAAGAATCCGAAGCGCTCTCGTACTTTCTGAAACATTCATCTTTCTTATCATCGTCGTGATAAAAGTTCTCACCTTTCCAGCCGTGACATTTAATACCAAAGTGATTGTTCGCCCGAACTGCCAATTTCGACTTTCCATAACCGCTCTCCAGAATACCCTGAGCAAGCGTGATACTGGCAGGAATACCGTGAAGCACCATTTGATTAACAGCGACATCATTCCATTCCTCGACATAAGTCACTACCTCATCATTCTGAGCTATACCCCGCATTGAAAAAATCATGACGGCACAAAACAATCCTATATATTTCCAACTTTTCATGTTCGCGTTGTTTTTGGTGGTGATACGACCAACATCAACAATAGTTACAAAAAATGTTGAAAACTTTAAATTTTATGTTGAAAACTATTTAAGCGTACAATTCTTCCTGTTGTTTTTCAATCTTTTCATCCTTAAGAAATACGTCGTACGGCATCATTTTGTCAATCATTCCGTTCGGTGTAATTTCGATAATCCGATTACAGACCGTTTGAATCAGTTCGTGGTCATGTGAACTCATAATCAATGTTCCTTTAAAATCGACCAAACCGTTATTCAACGCAGTAATGGATTCCAGGTCCAGGTGATTGGTGGGTTCGTCGAGCATTAAAAAATTCGCGCGCTTCATCATCATTTTGGACAGCATACAACGCACTTTTTCGCCTCCCGAGAGCACTTTTGCACTCTTCATCGCTTCTTCTCCCGAGAACAACATTTTTCCTAAAAAGCCGCGCAGATACACTTCATCTTTTTCTTCTTCCGTCTGCGCATACGTTCTCAACCAGTCTACCAGCGTTTCATCCTGCTGAAAAAAAGCGTGATTATCGTTGGGCATATAGCTGGAAGTAATGGTGGTTCCCCAATTAAAATCTCCGGTTGTGGGTTCAATATTCTCATTCAACACTTCGAAAAAAGCAGTAAGGGCCTTTGAACTCTTCGAAATCAAAGCAATTTTATCACCGCGATTCACATTGATGTTGACGTCCTTGAACAGTGTTTCACCATCTTTTTCCAGCGATAGATTATTCACATGTAAAATCTGGTCCCCCGCATCGCGCTCCTGTTCAAAAATAATGGCAGGATATCGCCGCGAAGAGGGTTGTATTTCATCCAGATCCAATTTATCGAGCAACTTTCGGCGGCTCGTGGCTTGTTTCGATTTACTGGCATTCGCAGAAAAACGTGAAATAAACTCCTGTAATTCCTTTTTCTTCTCTTCGGCCTTTTTATTCTTATCTGCACGTTGACGAGATGCCAACTGAGAAGACTTGTACCAAAACGTATAATTTCCGGTAAAGAGATTGATTTTCGAATAATCGATGTCGCAAATATGCGTACAAACGGTATCCAGGAAGTGGCGGTCGTGCGAAACAACGATCACCGTATTTTTAAAATCGAGTAAAAAATCCTCCAGCCATTCGATCGTTTTCAGGTCCAAATCGTTGGTCGGCTCATCGAGTACGAGGATATCCGGATTTCCAAATAATGCTTGTGCCAGGAGAACGCGCACTTTAATATCGTTCGGAATATCGCGCATCAGCTGATGGTGATAGGACTCTTCTATTCCAAGATTGGAAAGTAAAGTAGCCGCATCAGTTTCAGCGTTCCAGCCTTCCATATCGGCAAATTCTGCCTCGAGTTCAGATGCTTTCATTCCGTCCTCCTCGCTGAAATCAGGTTTGGCGTATAAAGCATCTTTTTCCTGCATAATTTCAAACAGGCGCTGGTGACCGCGAATTACAGTTTGCAATACGGGAAATTCGTTAAATTCGAAATGGTCCTGCTTTAAAACCGCCATCCGTTTTCCCGGTTCTATGTCGATATGTCCGCGCGTTGGATCCTCATCACCGGTCAGGATTTTCAAAAACGTCGATTTCCCGGCACCATTGGCACCTATTACACCGTAACAGTTTCCGTGTAAAAACTTCAAATTTACCTCATCAAAGAGTACGCGTTTTCCAAATTGTAGCGTTAAATCATTAACCGTGATCATATTAAAAGAATTATTTGCGACAAAGATAGCTGAAATTCATCTTCGTCCTCGCAGAATTTTATATTTATCAAAGCAAGAAAAGCCCTTTGCCTTTCCTTTTATTCGTCGTCCAGATTGGCACGCAATCTTTGACGCAGCTGACGATTGTACGTCTCCATCAAGTATTTGAAATAGTTCTTGGTACTCTTGGCTATACATTTCGTATATTGTTTGAGGCGATGTTCAATATGCTCCTGAAGGGCGTCCTGTAATTCCAAACCATCAAAAAAGTCATCGGCCTCGGTGAAGATCGCCTGAAAGTGGTTTTCCAACGAATCATCAACGGCCTTTTTCCCTTTCACTCCCTGGTCGATGTACTCTTCATAAACCTCTTTCATGTTGAATTCGTTGAGCACGTCCATATTGACTTTTTCCTGAATGTGCTGGGGCAATTTATAAGCCGCCTCAAAAGTCAAATCTTCCTGCTCAGAGAGTCGCGATTCCAGGAAGCGATCTGGAAAATGAAACGCATCTTTCCAGTTGATATAATCCTGCCACAGTCCGAAACGGCGCACATTATTCCCCAAATCAATAAGTCTGAACATATCTTTTTTCGGCAGTCTTCTCGAACCCCGTCCAATCATTTGATGGTACAAGGTCAAGGATCGCGTAGCTCTGTTCAGAATTATCGTTTCTACCGTTGGTTCGTCAAATCCGGTCGTCAAAATTCCTACCGATGTTAAAATCGCATCGGGCGTTTCTTTGAACCATTTCAGGATTTCCTTGCGGTCTTTATCGGAAAATGTACTGTCGAGATGACGAATTTGATAGCCGCGCTTGTCAAATGTCTCCTGAACGCGGATACTCGTTTCAATACCCGAGTTAAAAATCAACGTTTTCGTACCCACGGCAACTTCTTCATAAGCGAAAAGTAATTTTTCCTGCATGAAATAATTCCCGTAGACCTGTTCAGAGCTACTGACGGTAAAATCGCCGTTCGAACCAATTTTGAGCCCGTGGAGATTGACGTCATAGGTATATGTCTCGGCATTGGCCAAATAACCACTTTCAATCAATGATGCGATGCTCTCCCCTACTTTGAGTTCGTCGTAATGATCATTCAGCGGAAGCGCTTTATTGGAACTCAAAGGTGTGGCCGTTACGCCAAGGATATTGGCATTTTGATAGTACTGAAATATTTTTCGGAAACTGTTGTAGTGGGCTTCATCGACAATGACAAGCCCGACATTTTTGATAAAATTCTCATCTTCCTGCAGGCGATTATTCAAGGTTTCCACCATGGCGATATAACAATTGAAATCATCCTGATTGTCCAGCGTTTTTACCTCGCTGTTGATAATTTTATTCGTTACACCTATGGCAGATAGCTGCTTGGAAGTCTGAACAGATAATTCAATTCTGTGTGTAAGAATTAAGACCTTTTTTTCCCAGCGCTCGATGTAAGTCTTCGCAATTTCAGAAAAAATCACCGTTTTCCCCCCTCCGGTTGGAAGTTGAAACAGCAAATTGAAGTCGTTACCGTTCTCATCGAGCTCCTTAATAATCTGTTCAACAGTCCTTTTCTGAAAAGGATACAATGTCTTTGGTTCAAACAGTGCCTCATCTATCATAATCGTCCGCGTCTCAAAAATTGGGCTACAAAAGTACGCCCTTTTTCGGGAAGAAAAAAATAATTCAGAATTTAATCGTGCGCACTGCAATTGAACCTGAGAAAACGGAACTCTTTTTGTGGAACACAGATCACCAGGATGCGCCTAAAATAAAAAACCGCAGCGCGGACGCTATTGAGCATCGCCACTGCGGCTAATCTTATTGAAATGGATACTGTCTATCCTTCTTTGGCTGCGAGGAAACGTTCTGCATCGAGCGCTGCAATACATCCCGTTCCAGCTGCCGTTACAGCCTGTCGATAGGTTTTATCAGCGGCGTCTCCCGCTACAAAGACTCCTTCAACATTGGTTTTGGACGTTCCCGGTTGTTCGTATTCAATGTAACCAACATCATCCATATTGAGATAATCTTTAAAAATATCTGTATTGGGTTTGTGTCCAATCGCGAGGAAAAATCCGGTACATGCTATTTCTGATGTCTCTTTGGTTTGATTATTGACGACGCGAACACCCGTTACTCCGCTATCGTCGCCGAGTACTTCTTCAGTCTCAGTATTGTACAGAATTTCAATATTTTCGGTTCTTTTTACGCGATCCTCCATGATTTGAGAGGCACGAAATTCATCTCTGCGCACCAGCATCGTCACTTTATTACACAATTTAGAGAGGTAATGTGCTTCCTCACAGGCAGAGTCACCTGCTCCGACAATGACTGTATCCTGACCTTTATAGAAAAAGCCGTCACAGACTGCGCAAGCGGAAACGCCACCGCCCATTTCCAGGTATTTTTGTTCTGAAGGCAAACCGAGGTATTTAGCCGATGCGCCCGTTGAAATAATTACGGTTTTAGCGTGAATTTCTTTTCCGTCATCTGCCCAGCATTTGTGGATGTCGCCTGAAAAATCGACTTTTTCAATAAAACCGCCCCGAACATCGGTATCAAAACGCTCAGCTTGTTGTTGCAGCTGCACCATCATCTCCGGTCCTGTCACGCCGTCCGGATAACCGGGGAAATTCTCAACTTCATTCGTTGTTGTTAACTGACCACCTGGCTGTAAACCCTGGTACATCAAGGGTTTCATGTTTGCTCTGGCCGCGTAGATCGCAGCGGTATATCCTGCGGGTCCTGATCCGATGATCAAACAATCTACTTTTTCTATTTCGCTCATAATGCTTCTAAATTTTGAAAGAACAAAAATAAAAATATTCTTCTCCTTTCATTGTAACCTATGTTGCTTAAATTAATGATACTTTTCTCCCGCCTGCATCTTTTCGTAAGTCGGAATTGATTTAATATAATCGATGCGTTTGTCTTGTGCGTTTATGAAAGCGGTGATCGTGTTCAGTCCATTGGTAAGGATGAGCCACTTGACACCCAACGAAAAATTGTACTGGGCAATTTGATGAAGCGTGGATTCCTCCAACTTTACAGCAGGCGCCTTGCACTCGATAATCGCTATTGGTTTTCCGGACCTGTCAAAAACAACGCCGTCACACCTGCGCTCCATATCGTTCACGCGAATGCCATATTCTGCAGCAATTAGCGTTTGCGGTACTCCACATTCCTGCACGAGGTAATGCAAAGCATGTTGCCGCACCCACTCCTCAGGCGTTAATTTCAACCGCTTTTTGCGAAAGATATCCCAAACAAAAAGCTGCCCCTCTTTTTTGAAGAGTTTTAAGTCGGCTTTCGGAAAGTGCAATGGCGTTAACATGATCCAAAAATAAGAAAAATGCTGCCGGAATGCGCGGACTATTCAGGAAATAAAACACTGATCAATTCCACTACTTCAGCAATACGACCGCCAATAATAGATGACCAGAGCACCCCGAAACATCCAAAATAGCACCCGAAAAAAACTAATTTACTGTCATTTAGTCATTTATAAGTAGTATTAAACGTCAAAATGACAGTGTTTCGACAGCTTTCATCAATTGGTCAATTTTTTGATAAACCATATTTGAAGTTAAAAATCAAGAATATAAAAATGGATATTAATAAATGGACAACGAAAACGCAAATGGCCGTCAATGAGGGACAGAAGGTCGCTCAGGAAAATGGTCAGCAAGCGATCGAAACTGGGCATGTCCTGCGCGGCATGATCCAGGTCGATGACAGCGTCCTCCCTTTTATTTTTAAGGAACTCGGCAGTGACTTATCAATTTTCACACGAGCGCTCGACAATATTGTCAAACGCTACCCCAAAGTAGAAGGCGGAGGACAGCCTTACCTCAGCAATACGTTACAACGCGTCATCAATTACGGCATGAACGAAATGCGCAATTTCAAAGATGAATTTTTGTCTTTAGAAATTTTGCTATACGCTCTGATGGACGGAAATGACCAAATAGCGCAGTTGCTGAAGGACAATAATTTTAAAAAATCATCATTAAAAGAAGCAATCATGAAATTAAGAGATGGCGAATCCGTCGACTCACAGGGAAAGGACGGAACGTATCAATCGCTGGATAAATTCGCCAACAACCTCAACGAGATGGCGAAAAACGGCAAACTTGACCCCATTATCGGTCGGGACGAAGAAATCCGCCGCGTGTTACAAATTTTAACGCGACGCACGAAAAATAATCCGATCATGATCGGTGAACCGGGAGTGGGTAAAACGGCCATTGCCGAAGGTATTGCCCAGCGGATTGTATCTGAGGACGTCCCCGAAAACCTCAAGAGTAAAATTGTATACGCCCTGGATATGGGGGCTCTTGTCGCCGGAGCAAAATACAAAGGAGAGTTTGAAGAGCGCTTAAAATCCGTTATCAAAGAGGTCGTCAAATCTGACGGAGAGATCATCATGTTTATTGATGAAATTCACACCCTCGTAGGTGCCGGAGGAGGTGGAGAAGGCGCCATGGATGCAGCCAACATCTTAAAACCAGCACTGGCACGCGGTGAATTGCGCGCTGTAGGTGCCACGACCCTGGATGAATATCAAAAACATTTTGAAAAGGATAAAGCACTCGTACGACGCTTTCAGACTGTTTTGGTGGACGAACCCACCACAGAAGATGCGGTCTCCATTTTGCGCGGGATCAAAGAAAAATACGAAAATCATCATAAGGTATTAATCAAAGATGATGCGATTATATCGGCTGTAGAGTTATCGCAGCGCTACATCACAGATCGCCAGCTTCCCGATAAAGCGATTGACCTGATCGATGAGGCGGCTTCTAAATTGCGCATGGAGATCAATTCAAAACCAGAAGACCTGGACGAAATCGAGCGTAAAATCATGCAATTAGAGATTGAGCGCGAGGCCATCAAGCGGGAAGGTGATCAACAAAAGCTTGCCAGTTTAAAATCAGATCTGGCCAACCTCACCGAGCAGCGCGATGAGTTCATGGCAAAATGGAAAGCCGAAAAAGACGTGATCGATGCCGTACAAACTGCTAAGGAAGAAATCGAGCAAGTAAAACTGGAGGCGGATCAAGCCGAAAGGGCTGGTGAATACGGGAAAGTAGCTGAACTGCGCTACGGAAAGGTTAAAGAACTCGAAAGCACCATTCAGGAAGGCAAAAAACAATTGACGGAGCTCCAGGCTGAAGCTAAAATGATCAAGGAAGAAGTCGATGCCGAAGAGGTCGCTGATGTCGTATCCAAATGGACCGGCATACCGGTGTCGAAAATGCTGGAAAGTGATCGCGCCAAGTTACTGCGCCTCGAAGATGAACTCCGGAAACGCGTCGTTGGTCAGGAAGAAGCCATCGAGGCTGTTTCAGATGCAGTGCGCAGAAACCGCGCAGGACTCCAGAACCCTCATCGCCCCATTGGTTCGTTCCTCTTCATGGGTACGACCGGTGTTGGTAAAACCGAATTGGCTAAAACACTGGCTTCGTACCTGTTTAACGATGAAAATGCCATGACGCGGATTGACATGAGCGAATTTCAGGAAAAACACAGTGTCAGCCGACTTGTGGGAGCCCCTCCGGGATACGTAGGATACGATGAAGGTGGACAGCTCACAGAGGCGGTACGCCGTCGCCCCTACTCCATTGTGCTGCTGGATGAGATCGAAAAAGCGCACCCCGATGTATTCAATATTCTCTTACAGGTGCTGGATGACGGTCGTTTAACAGATAACAAAGGGCGACTTGTCAACTTCAAGAATACGATTATTATCATGACGACCAACATGGGGGCAGATATTATTCAGCAAAACTTCACGGGAGCCAATTCATCGGAATACCCGGCGATCAAAGAGCGTACTCAGTTAGAGTTACTCGAATTCTTAAAACAGAACATTCGTCCTGAATTTCTAAACAGAATTGATGAGCAAATACTGTTTACACCTCTGACGGAAGAGGACACACGTCAAATTGTCGATATACAACTGATGAATCTCAAGGAGCAATTAAAAGACAATCATATCCAACTGGTCATTAAAGATGACGTCATTGACTGGATTGCCGAAAATGGATTCGATCCACACTTCGGAGCGCGTCCTGTTAAACGGGTCATTCAGAAAAGCATCCTGAATGAACTCTCCAAACAAATGCTCGCTCAAAAAATCGATACTTCTAAAAATGTCGTCCTCGACATGTTTGACGGAAAAGTGGTCTTTCGCGAACCGATATCTGAAGAAGAAGAGGAGGTCATTTGAATCATTTAAATTAAACTCAAGACCGCGGTGATTCTTTCATCGCGGTTTTTTTTATGAAAAACATGCTCTTTCACTGTAAGTTTTTCGCTTTTCACTCGTTCCAGTGTAAAACAGCTTTAATAGTTCACCCATGCGATGGATCTTATGCCTTTTTCCTTTGTTGACCTTTGCCCAGGGACCCGTCGATGGTTTTTTTAAAGGTAAAGATAATGCCGATATCGCCGTAGGTCTGGGGACAAATCACTCTTCTTCCTATACTGGTCAACCGGACAGCACCTACAATTTTCCCTTCTCCAATACGCAGTTAAGTTTATTTGCTCAATATGGGCTCACCGATAATTTAGATGCCGTTTTCAATATTCCTTTTGTGTTTGGCAGCGAGGAGAATAAGTTTCAGGATATGCGCTTACACCTCAAATACAGAGCGCTGCACATCGTCAAACCTCATTTCAACTGGAGCATCATAGCGGCTGGAGGCATTTCCTTTCCCGCATCTGACTATCAGCCCAATGTTTCCGGAGCCGTGGGAAGACGAGAAAAGAAAGCGCCACTGCAACTCATTACCCAACTCAAGTTGAAAAATGGCCTGTTCTTCAATTTAACTGGTACGTACAACTTGCGATGGGATGAAATTGATCCCGCACTCTACCCTGCTCTTCAATCTGCCAACAGTTATTTACTGGAAAGGACTCCGCAGGACTATTATGAATGGCTCGGTCGGATTGGGCTGGCACGAAAAAAACATTTTTTTGAACTTTTTCTTCATTTTCAAAAGTCGCGAGGTGGCATCAACTTCAAACAAGGCGAAACACAACCCGCTCAACTTTTTGCAGTCGATTTTCTCAAACTGGGAGGTACTTACTACTTCGGAGAACGCGAAAATGGTTTGGCGCTCAACATATCATACATTCTTCCGCAAAAAAGAAGAAATATCGGAAACATCGTTTTTGCAGGTGTATCATTCATCATCAAACACAAAAAAGAATCCACTCAAAACGATTAGTTCAACCTGCGATCCATCACCGCAAACCAAAGTGGCGGAAACATCGCCAAAACCATCATGGCGGGGTATCCTGCAGGCAGCTGGGGGCTGTCATCAAAATGACGCAACACCTGATACGGTCGCGTCGATTTATAATGATGATCAGAATGCCGCGAAAGATCGAAGAGTACGGCCCTTCCGACCACGTGATCAGAATTCCACGAGTGTTCAAAGGTAGTGCGTTCATACCCTCCGCGAACTTTTGCACGTCTCAAGCCATAATGCTCAATATAATTCACCGTTTCCAGCAATAGAATACCCATCACAGCCGCACAGAGAAAAGCGATCAGCGCCCAAAAACCGAACCCTGTGTAAATTCCCAGCAAAAGCAATAACTGAGCAATCGTATACCACAACATGTTATTCTTCCACGAAAAAAACGACATGCCTTTGAGGAGCTGCATTTGGATCTCCCAGGCAGAACGATAACTCTGCGTTACCGAACGCCACCAAAAAAAGTATAGTGACTCTCCTTTTCGTGCTGTCGCCGGATCTTCCGGAGTTGCCACCCTGCGGTGATGACCATAATTGTGTTCGATATAAAAATGCATGTAAAGCGATGTCCCAAGGAGAACGTGCGCCAGGAATTTGTCGGTTTTTCTGTTTTTGTGTCCCAACTCGTGTGCCACATTGATCCCCAATACGCCGCAGCTCATTCCGGCAGCTGATATGGCTCCGATCTTTTCCGCCAGCTCCATTGTTTCAAAAGGTAAGCACAGAAAAGTGTACAATACCAACAACTGCACGGGAACAACAGCATACAACGGAATGAGAAATACAAACGAATTCTTCCAGCGCTCCTCTTCTTCCGGCGATAAATTGGTAGCATCGAGAGGTATGAGGGCATCCAGCAAGGGTACGATAACAAAACTGAAAATTACGGGTACAAAATAGTACCATCCTCCAATATAGAATGCGTGGAATACCCCGGCGGGCAAGGAAAAAGCGAACAGGTATTTTATCGCTCGTTGCATCATCATAACGACGCAATGAATTGTAATAAGGTTGGTCAATTGAACAATCTTTAAAAGCACCTTCAAATCATTTCAACGAAAAGTTTAATTTTGGTGACTCAAACTTCATCCATGACGACGCGACTGATGTATGCTCTCTACGCTATTCTCGCCCTGACCGTACTTCTTGTATTTGACGGCACTGGAGGCGAAGGTGATAGCATTTACCATTACCTGTACGCGCGTTACGCTCCCGAACATCCAGCGCTCTTTTTCGACCACTGGGCAAAGCCGCTTTACGTACTTATAGCCAGTCCTTTTGCACAAGCCGGGTTCATCGGAGTGAAGGTTTTAAACGTCATACTGGTATTGGGCACGCTTCATTTTACCCACCTGACAGCTCAGCAATGGAATTTACCGCATTCGTGGTTCGCCGTTATACTGCTCATTTTTTCTCCGCTCTATTTCGCATTGACCTTTTCAGGACTCACAGAGCCAATGTTTGCTTTTTTTCTCATCCTTGCCACCTTTCTATGGATCAAAAAAAAATGGTTCTGGAGCCTGTTAATTATTTCTTTCTTACCCTACATCCGTTCAGAAGGATTGTTTTTCATCGCTATTTTCGGTGTGACAGCAATTGTTCAGGGAGCCTGGAAATACGTGCCCGTTTTGCTGATTGGATCTGTCATTTACGGCACTGCTGGCATACCGGTTCATCACGACTTCCTGTGGGTATTTACCAAAGTTCCCTATGCTAAAATGAGCAGTACTTATGGCCAGGGGACGGCGTTTCATTTTATCGAACAATTGCTCTACGTGATCGGAATTCCTTTTTACATCCTCTTATGGCTGGGAGGTGTTCACTGGATATGGAAAGCGGTGCGCGGCAGGATGCACAATGATCAAACACTTATCGTTTATGGCGGCGTGGTAGTTTTTATCCTCGCTCACTCGGTATTTTGGTATTGGGGTATTTTCAACTCCATGGGGTTAAAGCGCGTACTCATCGCTATTATTCCCTACCTGGCTTTAATCGCGCTCTTCGGATACCAGTTTATTAATGAGCTGCTGCCCGAAAAGCGATGGTTCAAAACAACATGGGCTGTGCTGATCATCGCCTATATCGTCGTATTTCCATTTACAGCCAATCCAGCTGCTATTGACCTGCCCGACGATTTGCAGCGCACACCCAAACAAAACATCGCCCGAACGATTGCCAAAGATATTTCAGCTCACTACCCGGAGAGGCGCATTGTTACTGCCGATGTCTATTTTTGTAAAATCATGGGAATTGATTGTTTTGATCCAGCGAAAAAAGTCACCCTCAACCACGAGCAACTGGAGCAGCTGGTCCCGGGCGACATCATCATTTGGGAAAATTGGTTTGCCATCACCGAACAAGGGATAACAGATCAGCACCTCGATCAACATCCGCAACTTGAACGCATCGACGCGCATTTCAAAAATGGAACTGGTCATCCGCCGATCCATTTCAAAGTCTATACCGTGAAATAATCTTCAGATTCTGCTAGTACACTTTTTTCAGTTGCTCGACAATTCGACTGACAGCGGGGCAAATCTCCGTGTTTTTTCGGGTAAGTGTCAGGATCTGGTGCATCTTTTTGCGATCCGTGTGGGGATATTCTCTGCACGCCAGCGGACGATCTTCGTAAACACTACATTTGTTGTCGTCCTGAAGAAAGGTACACGGTGAAGATTTTAGTACATAATCATTTTCGTTATCGAGTTGCAAATAACGCTCTACAAATTCAGCCGGGGCAATGCGCAATCGTTTCGAGAGTCGCTGAATATCTATATCCCGAAAAATAGGGCTCGTCGTTTTACAGCAGTTGGCGCACGAAAGGCAGTCAATTTCCTGAAATACGGTGTAATGCAAATCCCGGAATGACGCATCGAGCGCTTTCTCCTTACTTTTCCGGAGTCGTTGAAAAAAACGCTTATTACTTTTTCGCTGGGCGACAGCACGATCTAAATCTTCTTGATATTCCACACTGCGAAAATACTAACCTGAGTTCGATTATTAAAATCCAGCTCAATGATAAGCCCCCAAATCCAGCAGAATAATTTCACCATTCTATTGATGTTCATGTCTATTATTTGTACTTTGCGCGGTAGCTTTCATTAAAAAAAGAACAAAAGCGTATGAAAAAATATGACCTTGTCGTGATCGGTGGAGGACCTGCAGGATATGCCGCTGCTATGCGTGCCATCGACTATGAAAAATCAGTCTGTTTGGTCGAAAAAACACGAATAGGTGGTGCAGGGCTATACAACGGTGCTTTGTCCTCAAAAACGTTGTGGGAACACTCTCAACGGGTGCGCAACACCAACGAAAACCTCTCCGCATTTGGTCATGCTCCCTACCACCCCACCTGGGAAGAAATTAAAACCAATTTGAACGAAGCGATTTTCGAACGTAAATTCCAATATTCGTGTCACGTCAAATTATTGCAGCATGAAACGGAGAACACGCATTTTGAGCACGAACGCGGTGAAGCTTCTTTTATATCCGATCATGAAATAGCAATCGAACACGACGGAGACACGAAGATTATTTATGGTGAAAATATTATAATTGCGACCGGAAGCTCTCCCCGCGTATTGCCCAATATTGATGTGGATGGAAAAAATATTTTTACCAGTGACAACATTGAAGAAATCGAAGAACTCCCAAAAAGCATGGTCATTGTCGGTGCTGGTGTCATCGGTTGTGAGTACGCTACCATTTTCTCCAACTTTGGTCAAACAAAAGTGCATATTATCGACCGTCAGGACCGCATCTTACCTTTTGAGGACAATGATATATCCAAGCTGGTATCCGGCAACTTCGAGGACAGCGGAATCGTGGTCCACAGCGAAGCCAACCTGGAACGATTGGAAAAAACTGAAAACGGCGTTGAATACGAGCTCACCTATCCCAACGGCAACAAAGAAGTTATAGAAGTTGACATTGCTTTGCTTTCGATTGGAAGAGTGCCAAACATCGACTGTCTGAACATTGAAAAGGCGGGCGTAGATATGTCAAAAAGAGGCATACATATCGGCGATGATGATACGCAAACGAATGTTCCTCACATCTATGCGGTAGGTGATGTTTCCGGCCATATCGGACTGGTTAACATGGGCGAGATTGAAGCCCGCCATGCAGTAGAGAAAATCTTTGGAAACAACAAAAGTGAGATTGTCTACGATAATATCTGCACCATTATGTTCCTCCAGCCCGAAGTAGCGGCAGTAGGTCTCAACGAACAATCCTGCGTCGAGCAGAAAATACCCATCAAGGTGGTCAAAATTGACTATTCAGTTATTGCGCGCGCCATAGCCATGCGCAAGACGCAAGGATTTTTCAAAATTATCGTCACCAATGACGACGAGATGAAAATTTTGGGTATGCGCGCCGTGGGTGAACACGCTTCCTCGGCAATTCAAGCAGTCGGACTACTCATCAAGTTAAACATGTCCATCGAAGTACTTTCGGAATTAGTGCACCCTCACCCATCCATTGTTGAAGGTATTCAGGAATGCGTGCGCATGTTACTCAACAAGGCCGTTTTCAAATCTTCGGTTTTTCGCGACAAATTATCGTGTTACAGCCTTGTAGATGGCGTCAAAACACCGCTGGAACGATTGTAAAACAAAAACTGGAACAGTTATTGAAGTCTACTTAAAAAACAAACCCATGAAGATAACCTTTCACGAAGTCATGCCCGTACCCCTCGCTCATCTGGAACATCAAGATGAAAGTATTTGGGGTGCACAATTTGCGCTCGAGCAAGGTGAAAAAATCATGTTGAACGCTACGAGTGGAAAAGGTAAAACGACCTTTACGCATTTGTTATCTGGCCTGCGAAACGACTACAAAGGAACGATCTGTTTTGATGATCAAGACATCAGTCGGTTAAGTACTTCGGACTGGTCCACATGGCGCCGAGAAAAAATCGCATTTGTCTATCAGGATCTACAGTTGTTCCCCAAGCTGACAGTCAAGGAAAACCTCGTATTAAAGAACAATTTAACCCATACTTTTTCGGAAAAAACGATAAAAGAGCTATTGGCGGCTTTGGAAATAGAGAAAAAGTGGGAAACACCGTGTGAAATACTCTCCATGGGACAGCAACAGCGTGTGGCGATCATACGCGCTCTGGCACAACCCTTTGACTGGCTGGTGATGGATGAACCTTTTAGTCACCTCGACACGGCCAATGCTTCGCGTGCACTCGAACTGATTGACCGACGATGTGCTGAACTCAACGCTGGATTTGTACTTACTTCATTAGGTGATCAACACGAATACAATTACGATCGCGAATTAAAACTTTAGTCATGTTAAAGAAAATTCTATTTTCCTATCAAAATAAAACGCAGCTGATCGTGGCTATGATTGGTTCGTTCCTGGGATTCACATTTCTTATTACATCGATCCATTACCTCATCCGCGTCAACGAATTCGGTCGCGGTGAAGAAATTTTGGGGAACAACACCGTCATCGTTCAAAAAAAAGTATCGTCCTACAACAGCATGAACATTTCCAAAACGGATTTTTCAACCAGTGAAATCGGCAATATCAAAAAACAGGATTTTACCGCTTCTGTGGAGCCGATTATCAGCAATAGTTTTGGCGTTTCTCTGCAAACCGACAGTGAACTCGTCCCCTATTTTCGATCCGATGTTTTTGTTCAGTCCATGGATCCCTCGTTTACAAAAATCAATGAGAAAGACTGGGAATGGCAAGAAGGTGACGATTTTGTACCGATTGTGCTGCCCCGTGATTTCCTGGTCATGCTCAACACTTTTGCCAGTGCCAAAGGGATTCCGCAGGTATCTGACGAACTCGCTAAATCCATTGATTTTAAATTCACCTTGTACAATGATGACAAAAAAGAGTGGGAGCAAGCCAAAATTATCGGTTTTACGAATGAAGTTTCTGCGATATTGGTTCCCTCCTCATTTATGGAATATGGAAACGAAAACTTCCCCACTTCAACACCTTCAAAAATAACGCAACTCATGATGCGCGTGAAGGAAGGCAAATTCGGTGATTTTGAAAATTTCATGGAACGCCGTTCGCTCTCGTCCAGAGAAAGCTCCATGGTCGTCGGAAAATTAAAAAGTGTCGCGGGCACCTTATTTTCAGTGCTCATAGGCATTAGCATTATTACAGTTTTCCTGGCCGGACTGGTACTCGTCCAATACGCTCAGCTCATTATATCCAAAAATGCCTACGAAATCCAAACGCTTTTGCGAATTGGTTATGCGCCCAAAACGATTACCATGGCGCTCACCAATTATTTCATAGTCGTCTTCGCCATTATAACAGGTCTCAGCATCGTGGTCTTTGCAATCGGTAAATATTTTATTGACGATTTATTGATTCAGGGCGGGATCAACATCGACAGCACATTTACGTTCATGAGTCTCGCCGCTGTAATTTTTGCCTTTTTCATTTACACACTCGTCAATTACTGGAATGCCAGAAAAGGCGTTTTACGTGGATTCTAAAAACCTCGTGTATTTCGTTAAAATTGTGTTAAACAGAGAACCAATTTAGTACAGTAGACGTCAGATTACTAAATACAAGTTATATTAGCATTTAAAATAGACAATTATGAACTGGATTTTTTCAATACTCGCTCTAACATTTTTCACTACAGCTATCCACGCACAAGAATTGAAGTTTAAAGTCAAAGATGTGCAGGATACCACTGTTCACCTGGTGAAATATATCGGAAGTAAAATGTATTATGCCGACACCGCAACAATAAAAAATGAGGTCGTTACCTTTGATGGTTCGAAAAAAGATCCGGGTGTTATGGCGCTCCTGTTGCCCGGTCAAAAGTTTTTTGAATTCGTCTACAATGATGAGTCTGTTCACCTCGTTACACAAGGTCCCGATTTCCGGGAGAATATGAAAGTCAAAAAATCGAAAGAAAATAAACTGTTCTACGAGTATATCAACTTTATGAAATCCAGTACAGATGAAGCGCGCGCACTCAACAAAAAAAAGGCGGCGATCGACCCTGAAAACAAAGCTGAACTCACAAAAATAAGTGCTCAACTGGAGGCGAAAAGTGACGAAGTCAAAGCTTATCAGAAAAATCTCGTCAAGGAAAATCCAGAAACGTTTGTGTCCAAAGTTGTAAAAATGTCAACGGACGTCGAAATACCGGAACCGCCGCGCAACGAAGACGGTTCGCTCAAAGACTCTGCTTTTCAATACAACTATTTTCGGGATCATTATTTCGACAATATCGATTTAAACGATGACCGAATAGCAAACACCCCCGTCTTTCAGCGCAAACTGGAATACTACTATTCCAAGAAAATGCTGCCACAACAACCCGATACTTTGATCAAATATTTATCTAAAGTCATTGATCAACTCGAGGAAGGAAGTGAAATGTATCGCTTTGTGGTGACTAATATTACCTCGCACTATGAAAAATCCAAAATCATGGGAATGGATAAGGTCGTTAATCACATTATTTCCAATTATTTCTGTGCACTGGGTGAGAACGGTTCGCCCAAAGGGTTTTGGATGGAAAAAGAAAAATTAGAGGAGATTTGTAAGGATAGCAAGAAGCGGCAAAAATTAGTCCAGGGCGAAATACCTCCGAATGTCATCTTACCTGACTCTACCAATGAAAAATGGTACAATCTGCACGAACTCGAGCAAGAATATATCGTTCTCTATTTTTGGGATCCGGGGTGTGGTCACTGTAAAAAAGTAACCCCGAAACTGCAAAAGCTATACGCTGAAAAGTTAAAAGACCGCAATGTTGAAATCTTTGCCGTAGGTAAAGCAACGGGTGACGATTTTGAAGACTGGAAAGCATTTATCAAGAAACATGGTTTATCGTTTATTAATGTGGGCGTCACCAAACCCATATATAAACAGGCTCAAGATGATCCGCGCAGTTTAATCCCTTCCAAAACGACGTTGCAATCTATTAATTATCAAGACACTTACGACATCTACTCCACTCCACGCGTTTGGATTCTGGACAAGGATAAAAAGATTATCGCCAAATCACTGAGCGTAGCGCAGATCGAACGTTTCCTCGACCGCCTCCAGGGAGAAGAAGATGCTGAAAAATTGTTTGAACTTGAGGAGAAGGAAGCAGAAGAGGCAGAAGAAGACAATAAGCATGAAGAGAAGTAAGCGCGTCGAAGATAGCGCGATAAAACGGCCCGAATATGACGCCGTTTTTGTAGATCGCGACCTTTTGAAGTGGACGTAACTCAATTTCCGGCAACCGTCGGTTTTGTAGGGATAGCATTCAGTGAGCGTGAATACTAAAGTTTAGACTGCATGTCGGTTTCAGTCAATGAACGTATTGCTTTTCATCGTTCACCCATCCAACATTTCCTTTTGTGAAAAAACACGTGAGTATGCAGGAATCCATTGCCATTCAGCATTTTGTAGAACAGCTTTCAAAGCATCCATCTGACGCGCATGTTTTTAATCCCTATTTTGGGCAGGGCGAAGAGAGCAGTATCCGGCGGCATAACTTAACGCTTTACCTGCATCAGATGATGGAGCAAAAACCTTCGGTTTTACTGATGGGAGAGGCACCGGGCTACAAAGGATGTCGCAAAACGGGAGTGCCATTTTCCAGCGAACATCTTCTCGGGCATCACCCTTTTTTCCGCCCACACCCCTATCGTCTCATTCCGTCGAACGAACCGCTGACAAAAGAGAATTCGGCGACCATGATCTGGGATGAACTGCAGCAGTGGAAGCACCCACCACTCGTCTGGAACAGTTATCCCTTCCATCCGCACCTGCCGAATGAGGCAACTACGAATCGCGCACCGCGGCAACGCGAAATTCGGAAAGGACGCGTCCATCTGCAACAACTCATAACACTTTTCGACATCTCGCAAATTATTGCCGTTGGCCGGAAAGCGGAACAGCAAGCCCATCAAATGCAACTGAATCACACTTACGTTCGCCACCCCTCCTTCGGCGGTAAAAAAGCTTTTCAGGCGGGGATGAGAAGGTTCAATGTATGAATAAAAATCCTTTTTGGCGCGTATTTTTCGTTTCCCGAGCATTTTAATTTGAGCATTCGGGTTGAAACGTTTTTCGAAGGACATAAACCATGACTAAAAGCATACGCAGCAACGCTATATACTAAATACATTTGTCCAGAATTACGCTTTACCTTATTTTTGCTTATCATTTATTTTAATTAACTTTCACGTATGATAAACATCGAGACACGCCATAAATCCGAACTCCAGACCCCGCGCACAGGCGTCTATTTTGTTCAGGTGATCAATAAAGCGGGTGATGCAGCTGTTAAGAAATTTATCGTAAAATAATGGGATGATACGCCAACTGAAAATATTGTTTTTTTTAATGCTGTGGGGAACTGCCGCATTGGGGCAGTACGGTTTTCAAAAGGTGTATGATCACCATGAACTCGACACCATATCCATTATCAGTGATGTTTACGTTCAAGACGACAGCATTTATTTTTCAGGAGGAGGACGCCGCGGTAATGCGGCGGGTTTGCGCTTTGGACAAGTCAACGATTCGGGCGAGCTCTTTGATCTGACGCGCTACGACATCCCGGACCACCAACAACGCGCATACTTTAGTGACGTTGATATTGACACGAACTTTCGCGGCAATTTGGTCAATGTGTACAGCAGTCGCGATAACAATTTTAATGAGCGCGGATTTCGGTTGATTGAGTACAGCCTGCAAGGTGAGATTGTTTTTGATTCGCTTTATACCTTTCTATGGGAGCAAGATAGTATTGGAATATTTGATCACTCCAAACTAGTCCATCTTAATGACAGCAGCTATTTAATAAACTTAAACTATAATGTACTATCTGAATCTAGCACGAATGCTGGTCTTTCAGGAACGATAATATTAAAAATCAATGCCTCCGGAGAAATTTTATGGGAAAAACGATATTATGATTCATCAAATAACGAGCGTTCACAGTGGATGGGGATTGATCTCAAATACAATTCTGCTGATGATCTATTTTTACACGTTATAGAATTTAAAAGGTACGCTCCCTCTTCCTATGAAAAAAACTGGGCAAAGCACAGGTTTATAAAGTTAAATAAAAATGGCACCATTCTAAGTCAGAAAATTTTTCAAGAAGGTCAATATTGCTTTGCATTAACAGGGAATTCTTATTTCGACAACGACACCATCTACCTGCAATACTTTGATTCAAAGATATTTGGCGAAAGCGATAACAATGATTATTTTTTGGTCAGACCTATACTGGCAAAAATTGATCCCGATATGAACATTGTATGGAAAAAAGAATTGCAGGAAAGATGGAACTATGTTACTTATTTCAGGAGTATACAGCGCATTAGAAAAGTAAGTAATACGTCTTTCGTAGCTGCTCGAGGCCATAGTTTTCTTGCCCACGGTTCCTCTGAGGACAACTCAGCTGTTGGCGGAGTAAATGTTCGATTTTACAACTTTACATCCAAAGGCAATTTCAACTGGATTAGAGATTATCATTATTACCCGATTGATACAATTCCGAATCAAAATGCCGTATACGAAATCAATGATATTGAACTCATGTCAGATGGTGGTTTTGTACTGGGCGGTCAGGTACTTAATCGAAAGTTTACTAGCCAAAACAAACCGGGTCAATTTGCTTACTTATTGCGCACCAACTGCCTGGGCTTTTTGTCGCCTCCCGAGGCACAATTCAGTTATGAAAGCAACAAAAATGAAGTGTTTTTTACCAATAACAGCATAAATGCCGGGAGTTATACGTGGGCTTTTGGCGATGGCGATACGCTGCGCACAGGCGAAAAAGTCGATTCAGTAGCGCACACCTACACCTATGAAGGTCAATATGACGTGACCCTCATTGCACATGGCTGCAATGGAGCGGCCGATACAGTAACACTTCAGGTTGACGTGGAAGAAGGAGCTTATGGAAACATCGGTGACAATTTCTTTAGCATTTATCCCAATCCCGTCAGTTCAGGTGGTTTGATCACCGTAGAAACGGGCAACATCGAAAACGCAGCACTTCAGTTTTACACCGCTCAGGGACAACGCGCCAAAACAGTCCCGCTACCCAAAGCCGCAACTATTTACTTTATAGAACACCGCTTCGCTGCAGGCACCTACACGTTGCAACTCGTGCAAGAAGGTGAAATCGTACAACGGAAAAAGTTGGTGGTGCAGTAGAGAAATCGTACGTTATAAAGAAGTTCCGGCGAATATTACCGCTAATCAACTATTTCCTCACCGGATTCCCCAAATATCACTATTTTTGCCAAAAATCAAAATATGTCGGACAACACAATAACGGTATATATCATTGATCGCAAAGATGAAAAGCACGAGCTGGAGGCTCCAACTGATATGAATATGAACATCATGGAACTCTGTAAATCTTATGAGTTACCCGTTGAAGGTACCTGCGGAGGCATGGCGATGTGTGCCTCTTGTCAGTGTTACCTGGAATCCGACCACGAACTCGAAGAACAAAGCGACGATGAGCTCGACATGCTCGACCAGGCTTTCTTTGTGGAAGATAACAGCCGTCTCGGTTGCCAAATACCCGTTACCGACGACATCGACGGAATCGTATTAAGGCTGGCTCCCGAGAGCTAATGTTTCAGAAGTGTTGAGTTCGCGTTATTCGGTTCACATTCCTACCTCAAAAAAACGAGCCTTTATAAGGAAGAACACATTTACTAGAAAATGCTTATCGGGTTCCTTGCCAGCATTTCTGCGCATAAATTTGTTATCCCGAATTATTCATCAATCTGACTTAATATATACTGTAACTTACATCGATAAAGCATCTTATCTGCTGTTTTTATCTTTTTTAGCAACCCCGTTTTTGTGGACACTTTTGTCAATCAGATTTTGATTTAATTTTGATCTATTTGTCGTTACAAGCCCCGCGAAATATACGTATATTCCTTTGGTGCTTGTGCCTAAAATAGCTTCAAAATTAAATTCATGAATAAATCGGGTTATATCCATCTCAGCAAATCAGGCGTCTTCAACGCTGTTGACCAGTTAAAACACACATTGCGATCTCATTTTGATAAACTCATTTCGACGAGCTCAATGTGTCACAGCGCATAGCTTTGCGACTACTTTGCGCCCTTTGCGGTTATTATTGATGCTTTCGATCAGCACAGGTACGGTTAAGAACCCAAATAAACACAGTCCTTAATTTGTCATTATTAACGAAATCTATAAATTACAGCTGGTAAACATCCCGACAAGCGTTTACTATAAATTATACATCACTCCGAATCGCAGCATGAAGACATTCCAGCCATCTCTGTTCTTGAGTTCGTCGTCGTAGTTTCGCGTGTTGAATTGATACGACATATATTCGCGCGCCGACTGTGGAGTTAATATTTGATTTGCTTCATTGTAGCTCGATGTAGGCCTCTCATAACTAGAACTCAGCACAAAGTCTAAATGTGTGTCTAACCCCAACTGCAAATAAAAGTCTTCCGCCACGGCAAAGCTACCAGTGAGACCATACATCATACTTATTCCCGTGTAATTATTCGAATAACTTTCCGGAAACTGTGTCGTCTCATAGTGATCCGGGAGACCTGCCATAGGATTCGTCGGATCATAAAAATTCCCCTCGTAAACTCCTGTATAGGTCTTGCTGTGATTCATGGAATAAAATTTCGGTCCGAAGGCAAACGTGTGTTTAATACCGATAGGAAGCAAAGAATGTTTGGGTGTCCAATTCAATGAAATCATGGTCGCTACTGAGGTAAATTGAGGCGATTCAATCTCAGAACCAAAATTGAAGGGTGACCCGGGCTCACTGGAGCTGCTTATCTGAAAGGAAGGAATACGGAAGGATTGCCATTGCACGAGTGCCCCCAGTGCAAAACGTCTGCTGAACAAATATTCGTAGTGGAAATGCGCTTTCCCGTTGTAGCGAAAACTTCGCTCTTCCAGGCGCTCCAAACTCTCATTCCACGTCTCAATGCGTTGCATAGAAACGAGCATCCCCGAACCAACACCACCAGAAAATGATGCACTCAACATGTGTTTTTTTTGACCCAGGGCAAACTGAGCAAAACAAATTACAGCAAGTATTCCAACAATAAAACTATTTTTCATAAGACTTCGGCAATTCATTTAAATAATACTGTAGTACGTGATACATATTGAGTTTACTCTTGCTTCCATTCAAAATTTTCGTCTGGACAGCCTCAATATCGAAGTAATCACTGCTGATGTCAAACAGTGCAAACGTGTACTCCACCTCGTTTCTCTTGAGCAGACGAGTGCCCAGCTGGTAAACAAAAAGCGGTGGAATATACATAGTGTACACCATTGAAAATGTCAAAACGGGTTGCTTTGTCCCTTCAATCAGGAAAATACCCAAATTGGTTGTGTTGTATTTCTCTCTAAATTCAGTGAGCTGATCATATTCCACTGGAAACAAATTGATATCATCAAAAAAAGTAATTTGACGCACACTGTTCATCGCAAAACTTTGATCATTCAAATATTCTGCGTTGGAAAGCCCATGGTTTTCACTCGACAACGTGGTGTAATTTACGCTTGCCCCGCGATTCGTTTGCGCCAATTTCTCTTCCAGATACTCTGATGCCGACAGCGACTGTTTTACTTTTTCATCGCCATTTCTCTTGTACATCGCCACTTCCGGAGAGAGCAAAACGATATCATCGATTTCGCGTCGCATCCCGTATTTCTCGAACTCCTTCTCCCGTTTTTTCTTTTCACTTCTCCGCATATTAGAGATCCAGTCTTCATATTCCTCCTGCTCTTCAACTTCTTTTTCAAGGCTGTTATACGTTTCCATAAAAGCGCTGTCAATAACATCTGAGAGTCCAAACAAATAGTATTCATCGAGATCGAAGGAATCCTGCACGATGGCCGCAGTTTCAGGGTTGTTTTGAGACCGGATTTTGTCATATTTGGACATTTTCTCCTCCTCTTCGTCTTCTTCATCCTCTCCTTCGTTGAGTGCTGCAAGGCTATCCGCTAAATGTATGGAATCCTTGACGGTTTGAAAACGTTCGAGTCCCTCGGCAAGCGTCAAATCCTTATAATCGTCGGGTTTAAACTTATCCGCTTTTGCTAATTCCTGGATGGCAAACTTGTATATTTTCTTTAACTCCTCATCCTCCGGAAACTGCGACTTGATGTCGTAAATATTTCTCAGCGCCATGGTGTACAAAGCCGGACGAAAAGTTCCGCGAATCAATTGAAACATCTGATGCGGCGGACCTTGTACCTTCGAAGGTTTTGTGATTTGTTTATAAAATTTACCGCCTTCGCGCAACGATATCAGCTGCGACCACGCTTTGGCTCTGGACACTTGAATATAGCGATTATCCGGGTATTTCTCTTCCAGTAAAAATGCCGAGTATAGAACATCCACGGGTTTCACGCGCAGCAAGTCATTTCGCAACGATTCAAATCGCGCTATGTCACGCACTTCTTTGAACTCATCTTCGCTCACGTTGTAGACGACATCGCCCCATTTCGAGTAGTCGTCCACCCAGGTTTCCAGCTTTTCCCGTCGCGAAGCAATGTTGGGGTGCGAACTCTTCGAATCATCGTAATCTTCCTCAAAAGAAATTCTGGGGAATTCATCGGTAAAAAATTGTTCCGGAATTTCATACATTTCGGTGTTGAAATAATCCAGCGGCAAATCCACCAAATCAAAGGGAAGATAAGAATAGGATAGTACGTCAAAAACGTTGTACAGGTCCTGCAGGTTGTACCCGGCTTTATTATAGACGGCAATTCCCATGCTGTCCGCAGCGTATTCTTTTTCTTTGGAGTATTTACTCAATGCTTTGATGCGTCGCGAATAACTTCCGCCCTCATTCATAACGCGTATACTCTCCTTATACTTTGTGATGTTGTGCTCCAATTTGTAGTGTGAAATTTCGTGGGCGAGAATATAAGCCAGTTGCGCTTCATTTTCCAGCTGTGCAATCAGTCCCTGCGTTACAAAAACAACACCTTGCTGTGTCACAAAAGCATTCACGACATTGGAGCGCATGGTAAAAAACTGGAGGTCATCGAGACTTTTGTCCGATCGCACGAGTTTTTCCCCTACTTTTTTCACGTAATCCGTGATAGGATCATTGAATAATACGAGTCCGGAATTCAAAATCTTATTCAGTTCAATATTGATATCTTCGTAATATTCCTGTGACTTGGCGTAGCCGACACCTTCGATGCGCTCTTTTTTGTGTTTGTCCAATTCATCGAGCAGTGAATTCGTAATGATTTCAGGTACGGAACCTTCGCATTTCAAATTTTTATAATTGTTAAAATCGTATTTTTGCGACCAACAAAGATTTGAGATTACTAATGTCAGGGTAAATACTAATACAAAAATTCGCATGGTTGTTATTCTTTTATTTCTTGAGGTATTTCGCATACCGGTATAGGTATCATTTTATGCCTGTTAGCTCCATGAAGCCGTTCATAAATCTCCAGGACTTTTTTAGATCGCGCATCCAGCTGACTTTTATCTCCAGAGAACTGCATCGCCCATTCGAGTTCATCGTAGGTCGCTCCGATCTGATCTTCATCACTGCGCCCGTCGCCCCATAAACCATCCGTTGGCGGTGCATTCAATATTTCCGGAATGACGTTTACATGTTCGGCGAGTGCATAAACCTCGGATTTCATAAGGTCTGCAATTGGGCTGACGTCTACTCCGCCATCTCCGTATTTCGTGTAAAAACCAACACCGAAATCTTCCACTTTGTTGCCCGTCCCGGCAACGAGGAGTCCATTTGACTGACCAATTGCATAGAGTGTCGTCATCCTCAACCGCGCTCTGGAATTGGCCATCGCCATTTGATCTTCAGCCGTTTCAGCCGGCATATCTTCTACGAAGTGATTAAATGTTTCCGTGAGATCGATTTCGAGCCCTTTCACATTAACATAGTTTTCGGACAACTGTGTAATTTGCTGCTGGGAACGCGCAAACTCTTCTGTAGTCTGTCTTATAGGCATGTTGAGCAGTATAATCCGTTGCTCTGTCATGGCGCACAAGGTAGACGTCAGTGCGGAATCTACCCCACCTGAGACGCCTACGATATAACCTTTCAAAGGCGTTGTGGAAAGGTAATCGTTTAGCCAGTCTACAATATAATTAACGACGCGATCTCTATTTTGCAAAGCAGGTGATTCAGAATGATTAAAACAATATCGAAACCTTTAAAAGCAACTGACTCTGACGCAAGGCAGGTGTAAAATACTCCCGTTGATCTTTATTGCCGTAAGGTCCATCGTAGAGCGACATATTTTTCTCGTCGTCACCAGTCAATGCCTCTTGCTGATGCACTTCTGATATTCCATAATAATAGCCAAGTTCTCCAACGAGCACTGTACTTCCGGTGATATTCCACTCTGCCCCGGCAGATAAACCTACTGTTCCCTTATAAAAGGAAAGTGAGCCAGGAATTTGCATATCTTCTAATTCCGATTGACTCTCGCCTTCGTTGGGGAAGCTCGTACCAAAATTATCCCCGCGCGTTGTCAACAAGAAACTGTGGCGCATACCAAATTTACCAAAATAGCGCATGTACCCCAGGTAATTGGTTTGAAAGCGCAACATGGTAGGAATCGTTAAATAGATACTTCTGTAGCGGCGTTCTTCCAATAAAAAGCGCCCCTCACCAGTATTCGTTTGATAGTTCTCATCATCTGTATTGCCTCGCTGTAACACCTCCTTATCCGAATAATCAAAATAAGTCGTTTCGTTAAAGCGATTTCTAAACCGGTTGAAGTCAAACTCCAATCCCGTAGAGAGGGCTATGTTCTGGGCAAAATGCCAGTCGAGGTTCATTCCTGCCATAAAATCACCGCCTACTTTGGGATCAATCACATTCGTCTCCGGGTCGTTAAAATTCAGTCCGGCACCCAGTGTTAATCCAGCAAGCACTTTCTTTTCTCCCGCTTCCTGTGCAACAGCACTAAAAGCAAAAAGCACCACACCCGATAAAATCAATAAGTTTTTCATAATTTTGAAATTCGTTTTCGCAGTTTCGAATTAATTAACATTCTATAACATTCGAATTGCAATAATAGGTATATTTCATGAAGAAAAGAAAAACTTTTGTACTCATTCTATTTTTGTTCGCCTTTTTTATTAGCTGTGAAAATAATCCGCTGCTTGTGGATATCAGTGAAACACAGGTTAAAATAAACTATATCAATGTGGATCGCGCCTTTTTTGACGCTTCGCTCTCAGAAACGAAAACCAGGCATGATCATTTTAATGATTCACTCGACCCGCTCTACCTTTTTGAAATCCAGCAAAATCTAAGAACGCACGACTCGGACACACTTTACAAAGCCATTCACCAGTTCTATCATTCAGAGTATATTGAGGCGCTGGAAAAGGCCAAATCGACCATTCAGCCAAACTTATCGACACTGCAAGAGCGAGCAAACAAGGCTTTTCGCTACCTGCATTTTCATTTTGAAAAAATGCCCATACCCCGTCAAATTATATACATGAACAAGTTGTTCAGCAATATTCATTGTTCAGACAGCGCCGCTTCCATCGGACTGGAATCTTATCTCCCGCGAGACAACGATGTTCTCGATAAAATACCTAAAAATCAACTTTACGAATGGCAGCGCGAGCGTATGGATAAAGAATTTATGCCCCGTGACCTCGCCATGAACTGGATTCAAGTTCATTTATTTGAAGAAATCGATAAAAAACTGGCCGAGCACATCGTACAAGCTGGTAAAATTCTTTACGTGCTGAATGCGGCATTTCCAGAAGCTGAACCCCGTTACATCCTGCGTTATTCAGAAGAGGATTTAACCTGGGCTTTGAACCACGAACAAATGGTTTGGGATTACCTGGTCAAGGAACAGTTATTATTCAAAAACAATCGAAGGGATAAAGCCAACTTCCTCAATGCGGGCCCAAAAACGGTTGGATTACCAGAAGAAGCACCCGATCGCCTCGGACAATTTTTAGGGTACCGCATGGTGAAAAAGTACATGCATCAAAACAAAGCTTTATCTTTGCCGGAATTGTTGCAGTTGAATTACAACGAAATTTTACAAAAATACGAGATAGACTAGCTATGGACGAAGACAAGGTAACGAAAACATCGAATATTGAGGTAAATGTAGGAACCAATGCCAATAACGTTCCCGTGCGCATGATGTGGTCGGCACAAGACGGCGAAATTGACAAAAAAGAAGCAATGGCAATGTTCCTCTCCATGTGGGATCCAAAAGAAAAAAATACGATGAAAATTGATTTGTGGACCAAGGACATGTCCATTGAAGAAATGAAACAATTTTTTCATCAAACCTTACTCACAATGGCAGATACCTTCCAGAGCGCAACGGGTGAAAAAAACATCTGTGAAGACCTGAGGGATTACTGCTATCACTTCGCTGAAAAAATGGAGATTCTCCCGGAAGAATGAGGTTATAAA
>JBNJEH010000018.1:0-48158 GCA_051745635.1 Bacteroidota bacterium | reverse complement strand
CTTAATCGCGAACAGTTGGTGGACGATCTTCAGCGGCTCATTAATGGCGAAAGTATCGAGGTTTTTGAGTACCAGTTCAATGCCGGGAACAAACACGTTTTAATTACGATTGAACCCTCTGCTTTAATCATCGTTGAAGGGTTGTTCGTATTTGAATACGAGCAGGTCCATCAACTGCTGGACTTTAGCATTTTTGTTGATGTGGATCCCAGTATCCAACTCGACCGACGGATCTATCGCGATCAGGAATCGAGAGGATATTCGCGCGACGAAATTATTTACCAATGGGATCATCACGTCGTTCCCTGTTACAACAATTATTTGGCGCCGCACGAAACGAAAGCTGACTTTATTTATCACAACGATAGTCGATCAGAAAGCGATTTCGACCGTTTAAAAAGTACACTGGAACCAATTTTACCTATTAATCGCAATGAGCAGAATAGTTAACACTGAAGCAGGAAATGTGGTATCGTAAGCATTATTTTTTATGGCTATTCACAGCAATTATCAGCATTGTCTGCTCGTGGATGCTGTTTATTTGGATGCATTCATTTGACGAGGTTGACACCCGGATTGAAATTGAGGAAGCCCTAGAAGAGCTCATCGAAAAGCAAGAATCTTACGCCGGTGTTTTGCACACTGAAGTAGCCGAACAATCCAATAGCGCCTTGTGGTCTTCTACACTTAATCGAACGTCCGATTTTTTGGTGAACATTGCTCAGGAAGATACACTGGTGTTCTGGAACAACAATGTGTTACCCGTAGAAGAAGTTATGCGGACAAATCTTATCAACTCCTCTTCAGAAGTGGTGCAGCTGTCAAACGGTTATTATCTCGTTACCCACCAAAAGAAATACGACCTCGATTTATATGTCAGCACAAAACTGCAGCACGATTACTATTTTGAAAACGATGACCTTCAAAATAAACTCACCGACTGGATAAATATTCAGCGCAGTACGGAATTCAGTTTACAACCAGCGCAGGGTTTTCAGCCAATTACCCATCAAAACAAAACACTGTTCTACGTCAAATTTGATCAAAAAACCGCCCTTTCCACAGGAGAAGAGTTACTCATTTTCCTATTCTATGCTTTTGGTTATGTCTCCGCATTTATTGCGCTCGGATGCTTTCTAATGCGTTTTACATCAACGCATCGCTGGTTAATTTTTGTTTTTCCCGTGGCGATTTTGGCATTGCGATTTATGGAGGTTCATTTAAACTGGACCGCTTTGTTTGCCAACTTCGAACTCTTCGACCCCAACCTATATGCGAGCTCTGTGTGGTTTCCCAACCTGGGAAGTCTCGTGCTTACCTTATTGATCATTGTAGTTGACGGCTGGTGGATATTATCACATCTCAAAAGAGAGCGATCGATTACGAAATTCTCAGAAGGACTCTATATTGTACTTTATCTCGCCTTATTTCCCTTCTCGTATTTTGTGAGTGTATTGTTCGAATCACTGGTGTTGAATAGCTCAATATCGCTGGTCATCGATGAGGTATTCTCTTTGTCTATTCATTCCTTAGTTGCGCTGTTGGTTCCTGCCGCGCTTTTTTTACTCTATTATTTATTGGCGCGACGAATCATCGAAAAACTAATCGATGGAAATACGCGTCTGACAGCATTGACGATCATTTGGTTTTTGTCCAGCAGTTTGTATTTTCTGCTGGAGATTTTTCTCTTTCAAAAAAACATTTACAACGCACTCTGGCCAATTTTGCTCAACGCCTTGCTCTTTTATATTATCGGCAGAAGGTTTTCTTTGCAACAGTTGCGTTTTCAGCTCTTAATTCTGGCAGTACTCAGTTTCTACGGAGCATTTATACTTTTTGAAAGCAATCAGTCCAATGAGCATCAAAAAAGAGAACTCTACGCCAACCAATTAATCAGCGATCAAAATCCTACCATGGAGCTGGAATTCCAATCAACCCTGAAAGCATTAAAATCATCCGAAGCCTTTCGAAGCATTGTGCATCGCGCCGAGGAATACGCTGCCTCCGAGTTCGCCCTGGCGCTCGAAGAATGTTGTTTTGGTGACTTCTGGGAACGCTACGAGATGGAATACTATTTTTTCGACGAAAATGGAGAAGTTGTTGTGAATTATGCCAACAAACAAACCCGCTCAAAACCCGAGTTAGATGACTTGATCGAAACGCATACCCGCCCTTCTGAAATTGCCGACAATTTGTTCTACGTTGATGATTATGTCAATCAATTGAGTTATATCTCCAGCGATACATTAAGGAACAAGTATGATGAGAATTACTCCTTCTATATATTGTTCCGCTCCAAAAAAATACCTGAACACATTGGTTTTCCCAGATTGCTTATGAATGAAAAATCTTATGCGCTCGATGATTTAGCAGAATATTCCATAGCGCGCTACTCGGGCGATAAATTAGTCATGCGTTTTGGCAATTACAACTACCCCACCTCGCGAGAGGCCCTCGTTGAGCAGCTCGGTGAAAAAGACGGATTCATGCAGCGTGATGAGATGAGTCACTTGATGCAAACGCAGGGAAATGATCAAGTAGTAGTCATTTCTAAACCTCAAAAACGCGTGGTAGCTAAGTTGACTACTTTTTCGTATCTCTTCCTGTTTTTTGGTGTTTTTAGCGGGTTAGTCGCTTTAATTGCACAATTTTCCCATTCAAAAAGCTGGTGGAACTGGCCGCTCTCCTTTAGAATTCAACTCATTATGGTCGGCATAGCTGTAACTTCCTTTATTATTTTTGCCGTCGTTGCGGGTCGATACGTTAAACGCCAATACAACACCTACACGTTGGAAAACCTTAAAGAACGCGTTGCATCTGTAGAAACGGAAGTGGGACAAAAACTGGGCGATAAAGACACCCTTGACGCCGTTGTACTGGGCGATTATATGAATTACATTTTGAAAAAATTCTCCAATGTTTTTGTGACAGATATCAACCTCTACGCACCTTCTGGTCGATTATTGGCGACTTCTCAACCCAAATTGTATCAAAAGGGAATTAGTTCACGCCAAATGAATCATAATGCTTTTGCTGCCTTATCGATCGAAAACAGAAGTGAATTTGTCCACCGCGAAACCATGGGGGAGCTCAGCTACCTCTCTGCCTATGTTCCTTTTGAGAACAGCAGTGGCAAATTACTGGGGCATTTGAATCTGCAGCACTTTGCCAAACAAAATGCCTTCGAGAAACAGATCAACGACTTCGTAGTCGCTATTATTAACATTGCCGTTCTCCTACTCGTAATTACAGTGGTGATCGCAATTTTCGTGTCGGGATGGATCACTAAACCGCTTCGCCTCATCCAGGAAAGCTTCCGAAAAGTTGAACTGGGAGCGATGAATCAGCCCATCGACTACAAAGGTGACGATGAAATCGGAGCGCTCGTAAAGGACTATAATGAAAAACTGGCAGAGCTCGAATTAAAGGCTATGCAATTGGCGAGAAGTGAACGCGAAACCGCGTGGCGGGAAATGGCCAAACAAGTGGCGCACGAAATAAAAAATCCTTTGACCCCGATGCGTTTAAGCCTGCAGCATTTTGAGCGGTCTTTTTCTCCCGATGATCCCAAAGCCGAGGAAAAAATTCAAAAAATAGCGACTTCTCTGGTGGAGCAGATCGATGCACTCACTAAAATTGCCAACGAATTTTCCAATTTCGCAAAAATGCCCAAAGCCAACGAAGAAGAACTCGACCTCATTCCGCTTTTGGAACACATGACTGATCTTTATGCTTCGGAACACGTCAACATTCAATTTTCGAAACCTGAGAACCTTACCGCCCTGGTGTTTGCCGATAAAGACTTATTGGTACGCGTATTTAACAACTTACTGAAAAATGCTATTCAGGCAAGTGAGGATACATCCATCATTGAGATAGAAATTGGGTTTCGTGAAAAAGAACAGCATTTTCACATCTCCGTAAAAGACTACGGAAAAGGTATTCCATCAGCCATTGAAAATAAAATATTCGTTCCAAATTTCACAACGAAAAGTACGGGGACGGGTCTCGGTCTGGCTATGGTCAAGCAAATCATCAGTAATCACAACGGTGAAATTTGGTTTGATACCGTTGAAGGTAAAGGAACGACCTTCCATATTGAATTGCCCAAAAAGGGCTCGAGCTCGCACGGGTCAACTTAATGTCTTACAGAAAAATGTACTGCGTCGTTTTAACTTTTAAGGAGCTCTGTTGTGAAGTTTTTTTGATCCAGTACAACTGACAAAAGATTCGTCGCGCAAGCAGAATCAAATCTCAATGGTCACCCTTTTTTCAGGAATAAAAAAAGACAAGCGTTAACTTGTCTTTTCTGTTGTTGGGAAAATTCGATTTAATCTTTCGTCGAAGCCTTCGCTTTAAAGTATTCGCGATTCATACGCGCTATATTTTCAAGAGAAATGCCTTTCGGACACTCCACTTCACAAGCTCCAGTATTTGAACAATTTCCAAATCCTTCGGCATCCATCTGATTGACCATGTTTTGAACACGTTCCTGCGCTTCTACCTGACCTTGAGGTAACAGTGCATATTGAGAAACTTTCGCAGAAACATACAGCATTGCTGAACTGTTCTTACAGGATGCTACACAGGCTCCACAACCAATACAAGTAGCCGCATCGAATGCGCGATCCGCATGTTCTTTCTGAATAGGAAGCGAATTGGCATCCTGCGTATTACCAGAAGTATTTACAGAAATGTAACCTCCCGCGTGTTGGATGCGATCAAAAGCACTTCTGTCTACCGCCAAATCTTTAACCACAGGAAACGCCTTTGCACGGAAAGGCTCAATATAAATAGTGTCTCCGTCCTTAAATTTACGCATGTGCAATTGACAAGTTGTAACGCCACGATCTGGTCCATGTGCTTCTCCATTGATGTAGAGCGAGCACATCCCGCAAATGCCCTCCCGGCAATCGTGGTCAAAAGCAACTGGTTCTTCGCCTTTTTCTATCAATTGATTATTTAAGACGTCCAGCATCTCCAGGAATGACATATCCGGTGAAATATCACTAATGGGATAATCGACCATTTTTCCCTTTGAATTGGAATCTTTTTGTCGCCATATTTTTAATGTCAAATTCATAGCTTCATCTTTTATCATTCGACGAACAGTTCAATAGCTACTGTCCTGAATTTTTTATTTGTAACTTCTCGTTTTCAACTCAATATTTTCGTAAACAAGATCTTCTTTATGCAAAACGGCTTGGCTAGGTTCACCCTTATATTCCCACGCCGCTACGTATTTAAAGTTTTCATCGTCGCGCTTCGCCTCGCCTTCTTCTGTTTGAGATTCTTCTCTAAAGTGACCGCCACATGATTCCTCACGTTCGAGCGCATCTTTGGCAAAGAGTTCTCCCAACTCCATAAAGTCGGCAACGCGTCCGGCTTTCGCTAATTCTTCGTTAAACTCATTGCGCGTTCCAGGCACGCGAACGCCCTTCCAGAATTCTTCGCGGAGTGCTTTGATTTCATCTATGGCAGATTTCAACGTCTCAGCATTTCTGGACATTCCGCATTTGTTCCACATGATCTTTCCAAGGCGCTTGTGGTAATAGTCAACGGGCTTTTCACCTTTGTTGTTAACAAAATAATCCAGTCGCTCGACAACTTCTTTTTCCGCCTCCTCAAACTCTTTTGTTTCGGTCGAAATTGCACCCGTACGGATGTCACCAGAAAGGTAATCTCCAATCGTGTAAGGCAATACAAAATAACCATCGGCCAAGCCCTGCATCAGTGCAGAAGCTCCGAGGCGGTTGGCGCCATGATCAGAAAAATTAGCTTCTCCAATTGCATAAAGTCCGGGAACTGTAGTCATTAAATTATAATCGACCCAGATTCCGCCCATCGTGTAGTGAACGGCAGGATAAATCATCATTGGTGTCTCATAAGGGTTCTCATCGACGATTTTCTCGTACATCTGGAAAAGGTTTCCATATTTATTTGCCACAGCTTCTTTACCGAGCTTCTGAATGAGCGCTTTATCATTTTCGTCCATCCCTTTGACGTGTGCTGATTCCTTACCATATCGCTCTATGGCAGAAGAGAAATCCAGGTATACTGCCTCGCCCGTTTGATTTACACCAAAGCCGGCATCACATCGCTCTTTAGCGGCGCGCGAAGCCACATCACGCGGAACGAGGTTACCAAAAGCAGGGTATCGTCGTTCCAGGTAATAATCGCGATCTTCTTCTTTGATCTGTGTAGGGCGCAATTTTCCTGATCGAATCGCCTCTACATCTTCTTTTTTCTTGGGCACCCATATACGACCGTCATTGCGCAGCGACTCCGACATCAGTGTCAATTTCGCCTGAAGATCGCCCGAAACGGGAATACATGTCGGGTGGATCTGCGTGAAACACGGGTTAGCAAAATAAGCGCCTTTCTTGTGAATTTTCCACGCTGCAGAGGCATTACTTCCCATTGCGTTTGTGGATAAGAAGAAAATGTTTCCGTACCCACCAGAACCAACAACTACGGCATGAGCTCCGTGGCGCTCAATCTCTCCAGTCACTAAATTTCGTGCAATGATTCCGCGCGCTTTTCCGTCCACTTTAACGACATCCATCATTTCGTGGCGGTTGTACATTTTTATTTTTCCCCGTCCAATTTGACGATTCATAGCAGAATAAGCACCGAGCAAAAGCTGCTGTCCCGTCTGCCCTTTCGCATAAAACGTACGCGATACGAGTACACCTCCGAATGAACGGTTGTCTAACAGCCCTCCATATTCACGCGCAAAAGGAACACCCTGTGCAACACATTGGTCAATAATGTTCGCTGAAACTTCAGCCAGGCGATAAACATTCCCTTCTCTCGATCGATAATCGCCTCCCTTCACCGTATCGTAAAACAAACGGTAGATGGAGTCTCCATCGCCCTGATAATTTTTGGCTGCGTTAATACCTCCTTGCGCTGCAATCGAGTGAGCGCGGCGCGGAGAATCCTGAAAACAAAAAGCTTTCACGTTGTACCCGAGCTCTGAGAGGGTCGCTGCCGCAGAACCACCAGCTAAGCCAGTCCCTACAACAATGATGTCAATATTTCGTTTATTGGCTGGATTGACCAGATTAATGTTGTTCTTATGATTTGTCCACTTATCCTTGAGTGGTCCTTTTGGTATTTTTGCATCTAAAGTTGCCATAGTCTCAAAAATTTAATGTGCGTTCATATAAAGTACAACTGCTGTGATAATGAATCCCAATGGGATGGCGATCGAATAAATCACACCGAATTTTTTCAAACCGTCGATGTATTTATTGTTTTGACCCATCGACTGAAATGCTGATCCGAAACCGTGTAACAAATGCAATGCGAGCAGAATAAACGCTACGATATATGCAATTACGCGATAAGGGTTTTCAAATTTGTGCAGTAGTTCCGGATAGTACCGATTGGGATCCGCCGCGTTCATTTCGATGTATTTATAGTTCATTTCAGGAATCCAAAAATCAATAAAGTGAAGTACGAGGAAAGCGAGAATTACTAACCCTGAATAAATCATGTTTCTGGACATCCAGCTGGAATTCGCGCCTCCGTCGTTACGCTTATAACTTATGGGTCGTGCAGCTCGATTGCGGGCCTCGAGTATAAATCCCATAACAAAGTGAAATACGACAGCAAAGATCAGAATCGGCTGTGCAATAAACTGAACCACCACATTTGTTCCCATAAAATGCGAAAGCTCATTAAAAGCTTCCGGGCTAAAAACCGCTGTAAAGTTAATTGTCAAGTGCTGCAACAGAAAGATCATAAGGAATAACGCCGATAACGCCATTGCGAACTTTCGTCCAATTGATGAATTAAAAAAACCTGATTTGCTCATAAGTCTACGCTAAATTTCTATTTCTTTAACAGCAAATTTAAAGGTAAGTTTGAGTTTTCCTGCAATTTTGGCTTATTTAGAATGTTTTTAGATAAATCTACTGTTGTATGTTTTTTTCCTGCGAATGGATCAATAAAATCACAATTTCCAAAGCAATTATCAATGCACGAATACATGGTTGAAAAGAGCCACTAAGGAGGATTCACGCTTTCATGAATCCTTCAAAAGTGCTCTTCCTTTTTCCGTCAGGCGATAGCGCTGTTGCTTGCTTTTTTCGTATTCCGGAATGGTAAATGCCAACAGCCCCAGCTCCATCAGGGGTTTGATGTAAATGCGTTTGTTGCGCGATTGGTAACTCATGCCCAATCCCTCTTCGAGCATTGTTCTCCCTTTTTGGGGCTCCGTACTACAAAAGCGCAAAAGCTCCAGGTGTTTGGTTCCCAAATGATCCAGGCTGTATTCGTGCTTTTTTGGGCTGCCGCGATAGACCTCCTGCCGCTCTTCCACAATCAGTTTTTCGGAAGGAGCATCACCAATTTCCTCAATCAACCAATCCAGATACGACTCGATTCGCGCACTTAAGAAATAAGGTAAACTCAATAAATAATACGTTTTCCCTTTTTGTGTCTGAAGTTTATCAATTTGCCGCTTTCCGGCATAAAACCGAATCGCAAAATGTAATGGTGACCGATCCATAAAAACGTGCAGCGATTTTAAGGTCCCTCTGGCACCCGACTTTACCTCGATTGGGATTAGTTTCCCCTTGTAGCGATAGAGATAATCAATTTCTGCATCCGACTGCTTCTTTTGTCGCACCCAGAAATGAAGTTTGTCCAGGCTCAACGATTGAAACGAAAGCAATTCCTGACCGACCAGGTGTTCTATTAATGTCCCGTTGTAAACTTTGTCGAGGTCATCGGTTGCAATAATTTCCTGTTGTAACCCGGCAAAATAGTTGATCAACCCGCTATCTAAAAACTGGATGCGCGGCGTTTTTTTGTAATCGGGTGCTAAAGGAAGCGTCGTTCCCGTGTCCGGATACAAAATATGCAACAGGTGCGTTTTTTCGAGCGCACGCAGAACTTCTCCAATCGCTTTGGAGGGGTAGTTTGAATTTCCAAAACGCTGAAAAGTTGTTCGCTGACCTGCTTTTAACATGGACTGGTGAATACAGAACCGAATCAATTGCAGTTGTTGTTCATTTTTCGCATATTTTTCTGCATCTTGCAGGTAGGAACTGATCAACGCATCATAAATGGGTCCGAGCGCTGTAATGTCCCGATGCTCGTTGTAATGCTGAATAATCTCTGGCATTCCGCCCAATAGTGCGTACGTATGGAACGCACGTAGCAAGGCTTTTTCAGCATATTTTTCAATCGGGGTTTTCATGTATTCTTCCAGCAGTTGATCTTCTCCTGTGGCTTTCAGAAATTCCTCAAAAGAAACGGGGCGCAATACTTTGTATTCTACGCGACCGACGGGAAAGGTGAGGTTCTTACCCAATAGGGTTTCCAGCATACTTCCCGCTGCAATGACTGCGAGTCCGGGCATTTCTTCTTTGAAATAACGCAAGAGGTTAACTACTTCTGGTGACTCCTGGATCTCATCGATAAATAACAATGTGTTTTCAAGCGCATCCTTTCGCATTCGTTTTTCAAGAAAAATGCGCGTGGTTAATTGATCAATATCTGAAAAGTCTTCAAATAATTCGGCGTCTTTTGATCGTTCGAGGTTAATGTAAATATATTGTTCGAACTGCTTCCCGAATTCATGAATGAGTGTTGTTTTACCTACTTGTCGGGCTCCGCGAATAACCAATGGCTTGCGCGATGAAGATCTGCGCCATTGTTCAAGTGCTTTTATTTGTGTACGATAAAACATGTTAACTTCTTCTTTTCAACAAATATACAAATATTATTCTGAAAGTAAGGGTTAATTTTTAACTTTTTACACCCAAAGTAAGGGTTAATTACAATATTATTTCCCCTAAAGTAAGGGGTCTTTATTCGCAATAAACACGATTTGTTACCATTCCACCACTACTTTCCCTGTCGATTTTCCGGACTCTAAAAACGCATGGGCTTCTGCAATTTTATCTGCAGTATATGAGGCTCCTACTTTAGGGTTAATCTCATTATTCAACGCTTTTTCAACGACGGATTTCAAACAAAACTCCATAGTAAATGGTTTATAATCTCCAACTTTCAGCATGTTGATCCCGACAATGCTTTTGGAGCGCATCATTAAGGTAATTGGAATAATAATTCCCATTTTACGAACGAAGTTTAAGGTGGAGAGTATCCCCCATTTTTTCCCTGATCGTTCACTCCCTCCGAAAAGCACTAGTGAACCCCCGTTTCCAAGTAGTCTCCAATCTTTTTTGAAGGTAGCGCCGGCCACGGGGTTAAATGAAATATCGAGTCGTTCTCTTTTTAAGTAGTACTGAATTTGATCGCTGTAATCATGTTTATTATAGTTGATGATATGGTCAACGCCCAGGTCTTCCAGGTAGGGCTTTTTACTATCACTGCCTGTTTTTGCAAAGATCGTGGCTCCTCTTCCTTTGAGCAGCTGAATCAGTGCGGTTCCTACGCCTCCTGCAGCTGCATGAATCAATACGCGGTCTCCTTTTTGAACGGTCGTTGCTACATGAGACATGTAAAACGCGGTGACGTATTGTGTGGCGAGACAAAGTGCTTTTCCGCTGTCGTAATCACCGATCTCAGCAACGGCAATGTATTTGGTATTCACGTGTTTTGCATATCCTCCAAAACGCGTAAATGCTACAACTCTTTTTTCTTTCAGTTCGTCAGGGGCTTCTTTACCTACGGTTATGACTTTTCCAACAACTTCATAACCGAGCACACAAGGTATAGGTGGTGCTTCGCGATACAATCCGTTGCGCGCCATGACATCTGCGTAATTCAGTCCAAATGATTCTACTTCGATCTGAACCTCATCGTCTTCCAGTTCGGGTAACGTTATTTCCGATTCTCGAAAGGCCTGGTCGGAAGTACCGTTCTTGACTAATTGTATAGCTGTTGTTTTCATCATTTCTTTGCATCAATTACAATCACGATTTCTCCTTTGGGCTTTTTCTCTTCGTAGTATTTCAACACTTCTTCGGCGGTTCCTCTTTTAAACTCTTCGTGCATTTTAGAAATTTCACGCGCTACACATACTTGCTGATCGGGATCAATGTATTCCACAATTTCTCTTAATGCTTTCACCAATCGATGCGGAGACTCGTATAAAACCACTGCTCTTTCCTCCTTAGCAATTTTTTTCCAGCGCGTTTGTCGCCCCTTTTTATGGGGTAAAAATCCTTCAAAAATAAAACGATCGCATGGAAATCCACTACCTACGATTGCCGGCAAAACAGCAGAGGGACCAGGTAGGGGAATTACTTCAATACCATTGGCTATACACGCTCTCACGAGCAAAAACCCCGGGTCTGAAATGGCAGGAGTTCCAGCATCTGAGACAACTGCGGCAGTTTGACCCAATTTGATCTTTCCTACTACACTTTCTAATGTCTTGTGCTCATTGTGAATATGGTGCGATAGCAAGTTATTCTCAATTTCGTATTTCTGCAACAATTTCTTTGTGGTCCGCGTGTCTTCGGCTAAAATAAAATCGACTTCTTTTAGTACGTTGAGTGCGCGAATCGTAATGTCTTCAAGATTTCCAATGGGTGTTGGAACTACATATAGTTTGCTCATAGGGTCTATCATCTGGTCAGTACAACATAATCATTCAGTACTGTTTTCAAAAACTTTAATTTCTTTTTTGGAGGTTCCGTTAACTGGAGATCTTTGGCAATTTTTCCAGCTAAAGCTATGGCCAGTTTCTTCGTTCGTTCGTTGCGGTATTTTTCCACTCGCGAGATGGTGTTTTTTACGAACATCATATCCTCATCAGTGTAGATGGTCACATTTGCATAGGTCGGTGAATAGTTTTGATCTGATTTGATGGACAGCACATCTTGAATTGTAAAAGAACGATTCGGACGCTTTCTGGTGACTACCGTATTGGCCATAAAATCACCAATACGTTGATTTTTGCCTGAAACAGCGACAATTAAAATATCAAAAAAAGCTGAAGCTATGAGAAGCAGGATTCCTCCACTGGCAAACAGTATGATATAGAATTCAATCGGTCGGAAGATCCAGCGCGTAAAATAATCCCGAAATTTCGCGTTTTCCCCATTAGTTTTGGTCACGCGCACTCCAACGGCCATTTTTCCCACTGTTTGACCTTTCGTCAGATACTCGAGAAGCGGCGTATAAAGTACAAATGGAAGATATACGACAATCATGAAAAAAATGACCCATAAATCAAGACTTTCCCAATCTCCCCACCGAAAAGCAGAGGTGAAAATAGCTCCCATGATCAAGGTCATAATGACGAAATAGGCGACCATAATAATCACGTCGAGCAACACCGCAACGACGCGCTGACCCACTGAAGCGAGTTCTACATCAATGGGTACATTATGTTCTGTTCTGAGTTGAAGTGTTCTCATACGAATTTAGCTACGCTAAAATAAATAAATAATTGAGAAGGTTTCCAGAATGATCCAGGGGAATTGCAGAATGCAGAATCGGCATTCTCTTCAATGCCATGGCTATTTTCTGCGATTCCATTCAAAATTGCGATTATTGATCAGCGTGAACCTTAGGTTGACAAAGAGTGTATTGGTTGCAGTAAAGGTAGTTGAACGAGTGAGCAGCATGTATCCAGCTCTGATATGAAACCCAAATATTTTGTATCCTACAACGGGCGAAAAACCGTAGCGCTCTTCTTCAAAATTCGATCGCATACAGATGTCAACACCATAGGTTAAATCAAGGCGACTGGGTTTGTGCCAGTAACCTCCATTGATCTGCAATGCATTATTGGGGATATTATAGCCCAACCCCAAATGAACCGCATGCGTTTTCGTCTTTTTGAGCCGAATGTCTTTGAACTGTACTTCCATTCCGAGTTCGCCCACCGTAAAACGACCTTGCTGCACCCCGAAATAGGGACCGAGTTTCCGCACGTGTGGATCGATCAACGGTTTTTTATCCTTTTTTTGGGCAAACGAACTAACTGATACCAACAACACCATTAATAGCACTAAAGAGAAAGGGAATCCGCTGTTCATGATCAATTATTTAGTTTGAAGGGAATCTTTCGCTCTTTTGAGCGCTTTTAAATCCTCAATTGTAATTCCCAGACTATCGGCGGTATGTTTTAAACGTTTCACGTCGTCCAGGGTTACATCGTCACGTCCAAACAGATCGCCATTCACGTTGTTTTTCATCCATATTGAACTTTCCTCAATGGCAGGTATCGTCGCTGAGGCAGTAATTTTAACGGGTTCGTATAACATCGATTCGGATTTTACAGCTTCCGGAATAAAATCGCCGCGCTCGTCATAAGTCTCCAAAAGAATAATTAAAATACTCAACGTGTATATCATTTTGATCACGCCGAAAAGTAGTCCAAAAGCCTTGTTAACTGGACTCAGATTAACGACCTTGAGCATGCGTTCCACCATTTTTCCAGCAAAAAACACCATGGCTCCCACAGCTAAAAATGTGAGCGTGAATGCGACGACCGGTAGATATTTTCCTTCAATATCTATGTTGTCTTTAATCAGTTTTGAGGTCCAGTCAGAGAAATGAATGCCGGCATAAATACCCACGAGCAGCGCGAGCAAGGTAAACACTTCAATGATGAGTCCTTTCCTGAAGCCCACCCAGGCAGCATACAATACTGGTACGACAATAATTATATCGACGAAATTCATTTGAACAAAGGTAAATTGATCGGCACGTGCAATGCGCTTTCACTTGTAATTTTACTAACAATACATATTGGAAAGCTTCTACTGGTCATTTATGATTTTTTCGCGCAACTTAAACCAGCGTTGTTCACTACTGAAGCACGAAACCGTTAATTTCGAGGTTACCAACTGAAATTCCGCTATATTTGTCCCGAATGAAACAGTTAACGACCATATTCAAGGCAACATTTGTCTACAAGGGGCGCGCGTTGGCTACCATATTCTTCAACCTGCTTTTCGTAATCTTTAACTTGATTTCACTCGTGCTGTTCGTTCCTTTTCTGCAGGTCATATTCCCCAGTGACGATACCGAACTCGTACTCACAAAGCCAGTTTACGACGGCGATGGTATTGCTGGTTTCGTCGAATACGTTTCGAATTATTTCGACTATTTTATGAGTTCGATGGCTCAGGAAGACCCCAAATATGCATTGATGTTCGTATGTGTTTCCGTAGTCATCGCATTTTTCCTCAAAAGCTTGTTTCGATATTTAGCGATTTATCATCAGTCGCAGCTGCGCATGGCCGTAGTTCGGGATTACCGCAACCAACTTTTTGAAAAATCTATGCGATTACCTGTTTCGTTTTTCACTGAAGAAAAGAAAGGGGATTTAATGTCGCGGATGAATGGCGATGTTAACGAAATTGAAATTGCCGTAGTAGCTGTGCTCGAATTAATTTTTCGCGATCCAATATCGGTGTTCATTACCGTGGGCGTTCTGATTTACTGGAGTCCGGCACTGACACTTTTCTCATTTATACTTCTTCCCGTCTCTGCTTTGATCATTACGCAAATCGGGAAAAGCCTGAAAAGAACGGCCAACAAAGGACAAAAGCAACTGGGCGTTGTATTTTCATTTTTGGATGAATACCTGGGCGGCATTCGAATTGTCAAAGCTTTTAATGCGTCGGGCGATGCAGTCAACAAATTCAAAAACATCAACCTCCATCACCAGCGATTGCTCACAAGAGCTTTTCGCAAGCGCGATCTCAGTTCTCCCCTCAACGAGTTTCTGGGCGCTGTCGTGATGATTCTCATTGTGTGGTACGGCGGCTCTATGATACTCGATGGTGCGGCTGGAGAAGCCTTTACCGGGAAACAGTTTATTGGATTCATCATCGTCTTTTCTCAACTCCTGGTTCCCGTTCAAAACATTGCTAAAAATACGGCCAATTTGAGTAAAGCCCGCGCTTCGCAAGACCGCATCGAGGAAATTTTGGATTTGGATGAAAAAATTAACGATCCTGAAAACCCAGCCCCGATCCATCCGCTAACAGATAAAATCGTTTTTGACCAGGTCTCTTTTGCTTATCGCAAAGAAAATGTATTATCCAACATCAGTTTCGAACTGGAAAAAGGAAAAACGGTCGCACTCGTCGGAGAATCGGGTAGTGGAAAATCAACCATTGCGGATTTGCTGCCGCGATTTTACGACGTCAATGAAGGCGCTATCACTTATGACGGTGCCAACATTAAATCCTTTCGGCTTCACGACCTCCGCGCTCAAATGGGAATGGTCAGTCAGGAGTCTATTTTATTCAATGATACCGTTTTTAACAATATTGCTTTCGGCATTAAAAACGCGACAGAAGCCGACGTCATCCAGGCTGCTAAAGTCGCCAATGCACACCGCTTTATTATGAACCTCGAAGAAGGTTATCAAACCAATATCGGCGAACGCGGGAACAAACTTTCAGGAGGACAAAAACAGCGCGTGAGTATCGCCCGCGCCGTACTGAAAAACCCGCCGATCATGATTCTCGACGAGGCTACTTCTGCGTTGGATACAGAAAGCGAAAAACTCGTTCAGGAGGCGCTCGACCACCTGATGAAAAACAGAACCTCACTGGTTATTGCCCACCGACTCAGTACTATAAAAAATGCCGACCTCATTCTCGTTCTCAACAAAGGGCAAATTGTTGAACGCGGCACCCACGAAGCGTTATTCCGGCAAAAAGGACTGTATTATAAACTGAGTACAATGCAGGAATTATAACCACTTCTCCCGGATCTAACGATTTCACTTTTGTTTCATACAGAAAAAAGCAGCTTGCTCTTCGATCGATTGACAACCACCAGTTGATTAAATTCGCCATAGACCGTCAGGATGTTATTGTGATGATGAGCGTGCTTTAGAAAAGTTTCACGGTGAAAAAGCAATCGCGACGATCGCTGACCTTCCCGAATCTCATCGACTATGGGTTCACCATTGAATTCGCAGTGCCATTGCACATCCTCTGCAGCCCGATCGTAGTGCAGCTCCAGAAAAACAACATTGGAGAGTACATTAAAATCAAATTGACCAAAATCAAAGATCAAACGCAACATCCCGTCGTGTGAACAGGGGTTTTCCACCTTCATTCCACACGTATCTAACGGAACTTCACCGCGGTATTCTGGCAACACATTGATGACCGCTCCCTTGGGATGTTGAAATAAAATTGATCGCATAAACCTCTTCTTTGAAGCAAAGGTAAATCACCAGGCGCAGCTAAAAGCTGACAATTCTCATTTCACAGCGCCTCATTTATCATGAATCTAACTTAAAGCTGCTGAAATTCAAATTTTGGCGTTCCTTTGTTTCCCTGATCGTCATAAAAATCAATAAACCGAAGTTTATAAAAATACCCCTCAATATCTTTGATGACATAAATTTGATCACTGTTGATCTCAAACCCGTTACCCGTAAACGTTTTCCAATCGTAACCTATCGTGTTCTGTTGCTCAGTGAGCTGAAGACCGGCGGCATAATCGAGGTCAATTTCCTCAAAAGAGACGCCGTCATCTACCTGGAGGGCTCTGGTTTCATGACTATTGAGTAGACATCCCGTAACGAGATAAGGAGTTTGTTCGGGTTCATAGAATAGGTGAGTATATTGTGTAAAAACCAGGTCCCAAGACGTTTTAGAAGGTTCTGCATCGACGAGCTGACCCGTTTCGAGATTTAAAAATGTATAATTATAATCAGCATTTCGCGGTAGTGAAACTGTGTTGCCAGTGCTCTCCAACGTTCCGAAAGTGACTTCAAATTGGGATCCATTTGCCTCATTGACCTGAAATTTGCGAAAGCCCATGTGTGTACCTTCGGAGTCATACCCACGATCAATAATAAAAACTTCATCGTTCTCCCATCCATTTAAAGCTGTCGAATCGAGATTTCCACCGGGAAGGTCAAATCGCTGGTTGTGCATATACCCTACAGTATCTGAAACCGAGGTATAATCAGTGGTTCCCGTTGGATAGGCGAACATAGAACGGGAAGAATTCAAAATAACGTTATGAGATGAATCACAACAGGTAAAGCCCAGGTCCCATTTCGTTTTCAGGTTTTTACCCACCATTTGATCAGTGCCAAGGTCAAAATACATTTGCCATTTGTAGTTCGGTTCCATATTCACCGATGAGGTAGTTACATCCCCTGGTGAGTAAGGAGACACAGGGATTTCCTCTTTGAGGCATCCGAATGCCAGCACAATAATCACTGAGAAACATATAGCCTTTTTCATTGCTTATTGGATTTAATGTTAATATTCAATCGCATAAAATAAGTTCTGCCCGTCCCGACCTGAACGACACCTGCCCCTGCGGAGTGCGCTCCGCTACTATTTCCGCTACCCACCACAGTTCGGACATCAAAAGCATTTTTTAAGCCCAATGTGAGCTCCAGCCTATCATTCCAAAACTGTCGGCTGAGAGAGGCATCGAGCATGTGATAGTCTTCTATGACCTGCTCCTCCAGGTTCCCGTCTTGATCTTGCCGAATCGTAGGTAATCGACCAGTATATTTATAGAATAAACTCGATCGAATGTCCGCCGATTTAAAGTGAAATTGCAAAGCCGCTTGTGCCTCTGGAGAAAACAGAAAACCATTGTTAGAGTCGCTTGAAATGCTCAGTTGGTTCTGACGTCCAACGTAGCCGGTACCGAATTGAAAATTGAAAGCGTCGTTTTTCAGTGAAGTCTGAAACTGCAACCCTGTCGTTTTAAATCGTTCGAGATTAAAATAAGAAAACAAGGTTTGACCAGCTTGAGAAAGCGTAATCATGTTCGATATATCGTTATAAAAACCGTTGATTTTATTTGTCCATTCCATGCGGTCAAAACGGATATTGTACATCAGTGAGAAATTAGCATTGTGAGAGGTCTCCGCCTTTAGATCTTCATTTCCCTGAATATTATGGTTTACATCAACGAAATAAAAGTGCAATTCTTTTATGGATGGAGAGCGGAATCCACGCGCGTAGGATGTGCGGAGGTCCAGGCGCTGTTGAGCGTTTTTGAACAAACGAAATTTTGCATGAATCGAAGGAACTGCCGGTGCCGGGTAATCGGTATTATAAGCCCAGCGAATTCCCGGGCGAATGTTAACAGCCTCGATTGGCTGATATTCCAGTGATCCAAATAACGCGGCATCCAGAATAGATTGGGATCCGTCTTGAATCCGCTTACCAATAGCTTTGTCAAAATTGAAATCATACCCCAATGCAAATTGAAAAGCAGAGGAATCGTTGGAGTAGGTCCATCTCCCCCGCGAGAGAATGGTGTGAAAATGCGATGTATCATGATCTGAAGCATTTGGTGAGGGCACATCCTCAATCGTCGTCAAGTCTCTTCGCAACGTATTTTTGGTTCGAAAATAACCGTTATAAGCTGCGATAAAATTTAAATTGGAATGCTTTGATACTTGGTAATTCAATTGAAGGCGCTGGTTTAATCGGTCGGTATTATAGTAATCGTCAAAAGCGACCTGCTCATAGGGCGGTCGGGGCGCACCGCGATTAATCACCTCTTCGGTAAAGTTCGCGCTCGAAACGTTTATTTTTAGCTTTTCTTTTTGGAACCGGTAGTTCAGGTTTCCAAAATACTGCTCTTTTGGATTCCAGGCCATTACCCGCGATGAGTCTGCTACTGGCGCGCGGTCGTAAAAGAAATTGGGATGATTATTTTTCCATCCGTCAAAGAAATAGCGTCCTCCGTTCAAAACCACCTGATGTTTTCCTTTTCCCCAACGCAATTGTCCTGTATTATTGAATCGCCCATTACTCTCATAATAATTGTTCGACTGAATATTCCAGGATGATTCATTGTTCTTTTTTGTAATTATGTTAATCGTTCCCGCGAGCGCATCCGTTCCGTATTGAACGGATAAAGGCCCTTCAATAATCTCAATGCGGGCGACATTCTCCATCGGAATTTGTGATATGTCAATATTTCCGTCGAGACGCCCCGTTAATGGAACACCATCGACGAGTATTTTCACATTTTGACCTCCAATTCCCTGCAGCTGCATGCGACTTCCCAGTATATTATCCTCGCTCAGCCTTACATTCAGCGTATTCGAAAGCGCGTCTTTCAAGTTTTGAGCTGCCATATTTTTAATTTGTCGTTCGTTAATCACTTTCACCTGATGCACCGACTCTTGAGCGATTTGCTTTTTGTACTGGGCTGTTACGACAACCTCCTCGAAGTCTGTAGTGTTGCTACCCGTAACCATGTATATTTTCTTATCAGCGTTGTTAAAGGTTAGTGTATCTGCATAATCACTATAACCGATATAACGAATAGTAACAGCTGTAGGGGATCCGATGAACGTTTGAGGAATAAGCAATCCTCCCTGCATATCTGTATTGAAGTGCTTGCTTTGTTGGTTTTTTTTCAGGCTTTGCAATATGACATGGGCTCCGGGAATAGGACGGTCGCTTTCAGCTGAAAGAACATATAGTTGTTGTGCACTGCTCGATGTGGCGTAAAGCATTAGTATGAGTATCACTGATATCCACTGTCTCGTGCAGAACACGCTTTGTAAGTCAGTCAAAAACTTAGATAAAACGCTTTGGCGACCGTCCATAACTTCATATTTTAATTTTAGCGCTGAAAAGCATTTTAATCTTTTGATAATACAGTGCAATAAGGGTTATATTTAACCCCATAAAAAGCCCTGTTTGAATATTCTCCGCTATATCATTATCCATGAATGCGTGCATCAGAAAGATATTAATGGTGATGGGTAGCAATATCACGAGCCCCAATAAACGGGTATGAGGTATAACCATGAGCCCACCGGCGAGCAACTGTAATACGCCCACCACATAGAGAAAACCTGTTCCCTTAAGCATCTTCACAGACAACCGAAAAGGAACCGGGTTTTCGTAGACACCTGTCTCAATAGCTTCCACATACGTTTTCGTCGCCTCTGGATTCATCGGACGATCTTTCGGAATAAATTTATTGGTGCCGGCATAAATGAATAACGCTGCCAGACCAACGGTGAGGAAGCCATGGATATAAGCGATCACAGATTTCATCTTTTATGATTTTTGAACATTTACGAACGCATCAATAATTGATTGGATTTCGCTCCTCGCCTTCTCCTGCTCGTAATCCGATCCTGCGAATTGTTTACCGGAAGCAAATAACCGTTCAAACAGCTTCTTTCCATCTATCTTTTTCTCAATCTTAATGATATCGTATTTTTCAAACGTCTGTGACCATAAATCACGCACATCGGACCAATACTTTTTATTTGCTTCCCACCAATCTTTCGCTGGTTGACAGTTGTAATCTCCGGCTATGAACTTCTCATGTCCTTTCTCCCAGCACACAAGCTCATCCTGACCATCCTCGCGAACGATCTTTTCATTATCCTGTTCCAATATCCAGCCATAATCCGTCAATTCCATTCTGCTATGACGTCTTGTCACGTTGTAATCATCGCGTTTTGAAAATTCGCGTCGCGGAAGTGGGGCATCGGCCGTGCCTTCCCAATAATGTTTACCGTCGACGTGCACCCATGTACCGAAGCCCTCGTATCGCGGACTATCATCGACCTGATATACCTTTTGCGTCCATGTTCCAGCTGCTTCTTCAGCGGTAAGCTTTTCTTTTTTCCAGGTATTCTCCTTTTGGAATGCGAGAAGCTCCTCGTTCTCATAAAGCCAATCCTGGCGCCAGTGCTTAACTACAAAAGTGTCGTTGACGACCAATATATGCTGCAATACGATTTTATTCGGCTTATCTTCAACTGCAAAAACGTATTCAATTCCCCAGGAGGAATAGTTATCATGATATTCATAACTGGTGTCCGGTGCAAAAGTTTCCGCAAAATCAAAGGTTACCTTGTAGCAGCCTTCCATGGCCAAAATAGCATCCCTGTCTTTCTTTTTTTTATCCGTCTGTGCCCAGGAAATAGCACTGATCAGCATGATTGTAATTAAAGTAAGTGTACGCATTGTTCTATTTGTTTATGATTAATTTCTTTGTTACCGTGTTATACGCATTTGTCAGGCTGACGAAATAAACACCACTTTCAAGCTCACTGATATCAAATTTGAACTGATTCAGCCCGGAAACAGCATTTACAGGCAAGCTTTTCACCTGTTTTCCTGATGTGCTGATAATTTTTGCAATCAGCGACTGATTTTCTTGTGATGTCCATACTAAGTTGAGCTCATTTCTGCTCGTCGGATTGGGGTATAGCTTTAAATTTGCAGCTTCGCTCTCCACGTTTTCAAGACTTGCTGTCTCTAGTTTTTCGATATCAAATTCAAAATCACCGTTGGCATTACCCCCAAAGCCTGTAGGAACAATTTTCCATATTTCACCGTCTTCATTGCGTACAAAATAGACAAGGTCATTGGCTATGTCGTAGCCGGAACCGTTAAAAGTCTTCCAGTCATAACCGATGGTATTAATAGGCGTTATAAAGGTCGCACTGGAATGATCCGAATAATTTGCGGGATCTGCTACACCGTTTACTTCAGCAGCTTCGAGTTGAGGGTCGAGCAGAATGCTCGCTACGGGATAAGCCACGGGTATAAATTCAGTGTGCTTCGTAAACAACAAATCCCACGCTCCTGTTCCAACAGGCTCGCGGTCGCGCTCAACATCATCGACCAGCGAATAATACCCGTATAATTTATCCGTAAAATCAGATTTGGAAAGCGTCGCCGAAACTTCGTCCGTGCCGTCAATATTAGCATAAGTGAAATTATAAGTGCCATTCACCAAGCTCTCTATTTTCAACTTTTTGTAAGCGCCATCCGTTAATTTGATGATATGAATAGAGTCACCCTGAATTTCATGAGTTACCATGTCATAAATCCCCCATCCCACATCGAATGAATCGTTGGGATCGGCAGTAACATCAAAGGCACCAGAGAACCACGAAGTATCCGAGTTGTAAACGGACATCCACTGACTGATGCCGCTGGTATCTACACTCGCCCAGTCGCCGGTATCCCCATTTGGATACACCCAGAGTTTGACCCCATTTTCTGAATTGATGTTAATAGATGTGCCGAAAGAAGAGGAAACATCAAAAGCTATATCCCAATCGTCTGCAACGCGCGTTCCCTGTTCCCCATTTTCTAAACTATACCAGGTTTGATTCGTTTGACCTACTCCAATACTCACGTTTTCAGTAACCTGCTGACTGAAACACACACCCGATAGCATTGAAATGAATAATGATATTGTACCGTTTTTCATAACTCTTTTTATTTAGACTAATTATAAATTACGGCACAAATTTATTTCAGCATTGCCTTTGAAACAATACCTTATTTGAGGTATTTTAAGTGCTTGCAATGAAAATACCTCAAACAGGGTAGTAAAATAGATGTCAGTATAAACTGAAGTTCGTATGCATCGATAAATGAAGAGAGATCTTCAATGATTCCCACTAAAAAATCCTTAAACATATTGGTTGTTCGAGAGAGATATAACTACTTTATTACCCCTCCAACTACTCGTTTCTCACACGAAATAAACGCAATTATGACAATAATACTCATTCACCTTCTTCATTCATAAAACGTCAAGCTTATGGACGCATTCTCAAATATATTCAAGCATTATCTTTTCCCGTCCCAATTCCCTATATTTGCACGACAAAATAAAATGCTATGGCGAAAGAAGGAAAATTTAGTACGACCAAAGCTCCAAAACCCGTTGGTCTCTATCCTCATGCCCGAAAAGCGGGCAATTTGCTTTTTTTATCCGGGGTGGGACCGCGCACGGCAGGATCCGATGATACCGACTCGCATGTTCCGGGTTTAAAGCTGGATAAAAACGGCAACTTTCTCGAGTTTGACTTTGAAGCGCAATGCCGTTCTGTTTTTGATAACGTCCGCGCTATTTTGGAAGAGTCTGGATCGAGCTGGGACAACCTCATCGATGTACAAGTGTTCCTGGTCAACATGAAACGCGATTTTCACACCTACAATAAAATTTACGCTGAATATTTCAAAGACAACCAACCTTGTCGCACGACGATCGAAATATCTTCGCTGCCCACACCTATTGCTATTGAATTAAAATGTATTGCAACAATTGACGATTAAGATATGATTGGATTAATTATTAGAGTTATTCTCGCGTTAGCAGCAGTTGGTTTTAACGTTTATCTGTTTTACGTAGGTTCCTGGGGCTGGGGAATTACCTTTATTTTAGTGACGGCACTCCTCATTTTGAGCTTTTTTAGAAATGAAAACATCATCATGGCGCTGTACCACATGCGCACGGGAAAACAGGATAAAGCCTGGAAAGCCCTCAACCGCATCAAAGCACCCCAATACCTGCCCAAAAAACAACATGCCTACGTGTTGTATTTACGGGGAATGCTGGGACTTCAACAGGATTTGGGCTTCGCTAAAAGCGAACAGTTTATTCGCAAAGCCCTGCAAATGGGGCTGCGAACAAACCAGGACAAAGCCGTGGCAAAAATGCAGCTGGCGGGTATCTGCATGCAGACTGGTCGTAAAAATGAAGCTAAAACGTTACTCAAAGAAGCCAAGAAGCTCGATAAAAACAACATGCTCAAAGAGCAATTAGACATGATGAAAAAGCAGATGGGCATGGTAGCTTCCAGAAATCAAATGCGCATGGCGCAAATGCACAAGGGAAGAAAGAAAACACCCAAACGGCGTTAACACATGACGGAGACGCTGCATATAGACGATTCAGACAAGGCTGCCAGCTATGATAGCCTGCTTCCGCAGATTAAAGCGCTGTGTGAAGGAGAAAGCAGCAGCATCGCCAATCAGGCCAATATTATAGCTGCACTTCACCACGCCTTTGATTTTTTCTGGACGGGATTCTACTGGGTTTCGGATGAAAAAATCCTGGTATTAGGTCCTTTCCAGGGTCCTGTTGCCTGTACGCGCATTCAAAAAGGAAAAGGCGTTTGCGGAACGGCGTGGCAGAAAAAAAAGACACATGTCGTGTACAATGTCGAAGATTTTCCCGGACATATTGCTTGTAGTGCCGATTCACAATCCGAAATTGTCGTGCCGATCATTAAAAAAAACGAAGTCGTGGGCGTCCTCGATATTGACAGCGCTAGCATCGGAACATTTAACGAAATCGATAAAAAACACCTCAATACATTGTGTCAGTGGATTGGCGAACATATTGTATAGTCCTCTTGACCAGTATGCTATTTGCAGCTTGCGGACAAGTCGGAACCATAACGGGAGGTCCAAAAGACCAACGCGCACCGCAACCTGTTGTGGAGGAAATGGAACCTTCCATGGCGAGTACGAACGTACAGCCGGCAACGATTACCATCCCTTTTGACGAATTTATTCAACTGAACAAACCCAAAGACAACATTCGGGTTTCCCCGCAAGATGTGCAGCTGGATTACACCATCAAGAAACGTTCGCTTGTCCTCACGCTCGCCGAAGGGGACTGGAAAGACAGCACGACTTACTCCATCAATTTAAACAGAGCTGTCCAGGACATCACAGAAAAAAACGACAGCGTGTTTGAATTTGTGTTTGCCACGGGCGACCATATCGATTCACTTCAAATGAAACTGCAGGTCCAGGATGCTTTTACAGACCGTAGCATGGAAGAAATAACTGTCGGGCTTTTCGATAGTCTCCTTCTGTCAGACACGGCAAATATTTCACCGCGCTACATGAGCATCACCGACGAAAATGGCATCGCTCAATTTAACTACCTGCAACGCGGCCCGTATTACGCTTACGCTTTTCAGGACGAAAACAAAAACAACCAACTGGATCCCGATGAAGCGCGCGGAAAATTTGCTGAACCGCTGTTGGCAGACACCCTGGATTCGCTTCAGGGCGAACTTCAGCTCATGCCTCCGGAACCTGGGCAGTTGCGCGTGACAACTAACGAACTGATTTCCCCTGGTATCTGGGCAATAGGATGGGATCAACCCGTTCAGGACACAGGGGATATCGCCTATTTAGGCACTCCTTCTCCCACTAAAATCTGGAATTCATCGCGCGACTCACTCCTCTTTTTAATGAAAGATAACGCGTCGTCCGGAACCGTCCGTTTTGCGCTGCAACGCGACACCATTACCGATACAATTTCAAAGCGCTTCTTTTTTAAAGAGCTCCCCGCACTTGAACCCGAAGACAACTTATCTTCCGGCAAACTACTGGCTGGTGATACGCTGACATTGCGTTTTCAAGACGGCATTAAAAATATCGATACCTCGCGCATACAACTCAACGCGAAATCCGCATCTGACACATTGTTTCGACCAGGATCATACACATTAAAACAAACTCAGCCTCACTTGATCGAGGTCATTCACGACAGGAAAGATATTGCGGAAATCCAGCTCGAAATGCATCCCGGCGCGCTTCGAGGAGAGCACTTGCAGCAAAAAGACTCGATTCAACTCAAATACAGTGTCGGCCAACCCAAAGATTTGGGGGCTTTAATCGTCACGCTCGACTCCATTCCTCCTTACGGATGGTTGCACGTATTGAACAGACGGGGAGATGTCGTTCGAAAAGCACGCATCGACGGAAAACAGGAGCATACATTTCGGTATATGCAACCCGGAAAATACAGTTATTATTTTCTCGTTGACCGCAATAAAGACGGACGCTGGAATACGGGATCCATTTTCACCGAAAAAGAACCTGAGCGTGTCATCCGCTTTGAACAGGTTTCCACCGTACGCGCCAACTGGGAAGTTGAAACAGAGCTGTCGATGGGCGCTGCTTTGCTGAACGACAAAAAATGAAAATTTTGTTTTCAGAAAAATTTATTCTAACTTGCTTTCAACCCTTTAACAGGAACACATTGTATAGAAATTTTATTCCTTATCGTTGCATCGTGTTTTTGGTTGTCCTTGCCATCCATCCTTCTCATGGTCAAACTCAGTCGTCCTCCCCTCTCCCCGAATTGCGCTTTTCAGCGGATGTTCCTGACAGTGTAGTTATGCACAACATCGCGCTCCGTGCAGACAGCCTGATCGGCGTCGACAATCAACGAGCAGAACAACTCATACTCCGCGGGCTCTCCCATTGCGAGACATTGAAAAAATCAGCAGACAAAGGCTACTCTACAATGAGTTATAACTGTGCTCAACTTCTTCAGATGCACGCTTATTGGTATTACGGGCAACATGAGTTGAACGAGGCCGTACAAACTTTTCATAAAGCCGAACGCGCATTTGCCCGACTGAACAAAAAAACAGATCAAGCCGAATCCCTCAACAACAGAGCCGTCATTCTGAACACCATGGGCAATAATAAAGAGGCGATTCAGGATTATCATGCCGCTATTTCCATTTACGAATCACTTAACGACTCTCTCGGAAAGGGATACGCTCTCAACAATGTTTCGCGCATTTATCGGCAACAGAACAACCTGGAACAATCGCTGGCATACATCAACGAAGCCCTTCAATTAAGTCGGTCGCTCGGGCACCGCGAATTAGAATCACTGGTGATGAACTCTAAAGCCGGCGTCGAGAAAGATATGGGTGATACCACCAGTGCACTGCAGAGCTATGAACGCGCCTTATCGCTCCGCAAAGAACGCGCTGACAGTACTGCCATTGCTTCTGTACTCAACAATATCGGAGCCATCTACAAAGGAAAAAGCGACTATTCAACGGCTATTGATTATTTCCTTCACGCCAAAGACATCGCAGAAAGCAAAGGTTTCAGAATGGGGATCGGTCATACGACCAACAACCTGGGTGAAGTCTACTTTGCTCAAAACCAACTCCTGCTCGCGGAAGAAAATGGTCAAAAAGCGCTTGAGGTGGCCGAACAGCTCAACACGATGAGTTTGAAGAAAAGTGCTGCGCAATTGTTGATGAACGTCTATAAACAGCAAAATAATTGGCAGAAAGCTTTTGAGATGCAATCCATTATTCGGGAAGCAGATGCCTCTATTATTAATCAGGAAACGCGGCAAATTGCCCAGCGCGAGGCCATGCGCTACACGTTTGAAAAGGAGCGCGCACTCGAGAAGAAAGAAGAAGAACAGCGCGAACAATTAGAAAAAGAACGGCAAGAGCGCGAACAGATGTTTTATCTCGCTATTATTTTAGTGGCGATATTACTGCTGGTATTACTGTTGTTTGTCATCAACCGCTTGCGCTCGGCGCGCCAACAGAACAAATTGATTCAAAAACAAAGCAATGAGCGCAAACTTTTGTTGCAGGAGGTGCACCATCGGGTGAAAAATAACTTTCAAATTGTCTCCAGCTTGCTGCGGTTGCAATCGCATTCTATCGATAATGACGACCTGCGCGGAACATTTGATGAAGCCGTCAGTCGGATCAATGCAATGGCTATCGTACACGATATCATTTACCGCCAGGAAAAGTTTTCTGCTATCGATTCCAAAGAATACCTCGAAAAGCTCGTCTCGAGTTTGCAAAAAACCTCGGGCAATCAAAACATCAATATTGCCATTCACAGCAATCGCCCGAAACTTAAAATTGAAACGCTCATTCATCTCGGCATTGCACTCAATGAACTGGTGATTAACTCACTTAAATATGCTTTTAAGCAGAATCAGGAAGACCCTAAAATCGACATTACACTGAAAGCTACAAATGACAATGCGTACGAGCTCGTTTATCGCGACAACGGCGTGGGAATCAACAAAGAACTCAACGTATCCAGTTTTGGAATGGAATTGATCGAAACACTCATCGAACACCTCGAAGGAACAGTTGCTCTGGAGCAAAATTCCACCTGGCCCACCACCATTGTGCTCCATTTTAAAGACCTCTGATTTTTCGCATTATTGAAATCGATCAACCACGGATCGCACGGGCCGTAAATAAACGGGGCCGAATAAATTGAGGTGCACCAGATTGGGGTAAAGCTGTCCGTATTCGATGCGCTCTTCCCATCGTTCAACCAAAGGATAGGCAGCGTTGTACGCTTCATAAAACTCCGAAGAAAACCCTCCAAACAACCGCGTCATTGCTATATCCATTTCGCGATGACCAAAATAAACTGCCGGATCGTACAAAAGCGGCTGGGCATCGGGCTGAATAAAGTAATTGCCTCCCCACAAATCACCGTGCAACAAGGCGTGTGGTTCTTTGGGAAACAGCTCCTCCAAATAGCCACAAAACTTTTCCATTTTTCGCGTAAAATCGCGGGTAACAAGCCCTTGATCAAAAGCGCGTTTTGTCTGGGACAACAATCGGTGCTCGGCGTAGAAATCACTCCAGTCCGTCATTCGTTGGTTGGACTGAGGCAAGCTACCGATATAATTATCTTCTTCCCAGCCACACTGACTGGAACTGACCTGATGTTGTTCGGCCAGCGCAATCGCCAGGTTTTCTTGTCCTTTTGCAGTATTTGCTCCTGACGACACATATTCGAGAATAAGGTATTGATGATCCGATGTTTCAAAATTTGCGATCATTTTCGGATAGCGACCGGGGAGATGCTCGTTGAAATAATTGAGCGCACGACCTTCTTTTTCAAGCATTTTTGGAAAGCGTGCGCGATCATTCTTTTTCACCACCCACTTTTGGCGTTCCGCCTCAATGCAAAACACTTCATTGATGTCGCCTCCCGACAATCGATTGACAAAAACAGGAGTGTCAGCCCAATCACACGCCCGTTGTATCGCTTTCAGATCATGTTCCATAAAACCTTTGTTGCGTTACTTGTTGTTCCAGCTGGACATCGTTTTCTGGAGTCCAATAGTCGCAAATCCTTTAATGAATTCCTGTGCAGTTGCTATTCGCTCATCGAGTTGGTCGTTTTCAGCTTGTCCCCACTCTCCGAGGACGTAATCCACCTGTTTACCTTGTTGAAATTCATTGCCCACACCAAAACGAAGCCGCGCGTAATTTTGGGAATTCAAATGAGCTTGTATGTCTTTGAGACCATTGTGACCGCCATCGCTTCCCTTTCCTTTCATGCGCAATTTACCAAACGGTAAAGCAATGTCATCAGTAATGATCAACAGTCGTTCCAGCGGTATTTTTTCCTTCTGCAAATAATAATTGACTGCTTTTCCACTTCGGTTTATAAAAGTAGAAGGCTTGAGCAGAACGATCGTCCTTCCCTTCCACTTTACATCTGCGCGATCACCGAGTTTCGCGGTCTCAAACGTGGCGCCACGAGACGCTGCAAAGGCGTCCAGTACCTTAAACCCGACATTGTGCCGGGTGTTGGCGTATTCTGCTCCGGGATTTCCTAAACCAACCACTAAATATTTCATAGGATCTGAACTTGTTTCTTGTTGTTTGCGCCAAAAACGAAAATTCCACATAGACGACGCCTTATTTAACCTCTGGGATTCGAAAATGTATTCACATCAAAACCTGTAATTTCTTCATCGCAGAGAATGACCATGCGTTCTATGATATTGCGCAATTCCCGAATATTTCCCGTCCATTTCGTATTTTTGAGCGCTTCCAGAGCGTCTTCTGTAAACTTCTTTCGCGGTATTCCGTGTTGTGCGCACGTCATCGTCAAAAAATGCTCAGCCAGCAGGGGAATGTCTTCCGGACGCTCATTGAGGGTGGGGACGTGCATTAAAATGACACTTAATCGATGAAACAAATCTTCTCTAAAGCTGCCCGAGGCTATTTCTTCGCGCAAATTTTTGTTGGTCGCCGCAATGATTCTGGGGTTCACTTTAATGTTCTTCTCGCCGCCCACGCGCTGAATAACGTTTTCTTGTAATGCCCGCAGTACTTTTGACTGAGCAGAAGCACTCATGTCGCCTATTTCATCCAAAAACAAGGTTCCTTTCGATGCGAGTTCAAACTTACCTTTTTTCTGTTTCACAGCGGAAGTAAAGGCTCCTTTCTCGTGCCCAAAAAGTTCGCTTTCGATGAGCTCGGCCGGGATGGCAGCACAATTCACCTCAATAAAAGGCTGGTCTTTCCGCGGACTGTTGTCGTGTAGTGAGCGCGCGACGAGTTCTTTCCCCGTACCGTTTTCACCCGTGATTAATACGCGGGCTTGGCTCGGTCCCACTTTTGCGATCATTTCTTTGATTTTCACGATCTCATCGGTTTCTCCGATAATTGATGAACCCTTAAAGCGCTGAACTGTCTTTTTCAGTGTTTTTGTTTCTTCCACCAACGTCGATTTGTCGCTGGCATTTCGGATTGTTACCAATATGCGGTTCAAATCGAGTGGTTTTTCGATAAAATCGAACGCTCCTTTCTTGATGGCATCGACCGCTGTTTCAATGGTTCCATGCCCCGAAATCATAATGACAGGACTCTCCACTTTCTCTTTCGCCAATCGATCCAGCACCTCCATACCGTCCATTTTGGGCATTTTAATATCGCAAAAAATGATGTCGTAAAAAGTCTGTGTGGCTTTATCCACCCCTTCTTTTCCGTCGGCAGCTTCGTCTACTTCGTAATCCTCAAACTCCAGAATTTCCGTGAGTGCTCTACGGATACTTTTCTCATCATCAATAATCAATATTTTGCCCATCCCTGTACGTCTTAAAATTTACTTCTTCAAAAATAGTAAACTTCAAAGAATATTGAACTTAAGGATTTGAAAGAGCAGAACAAACGCATTCAAAACCTCAGGAGCCCTAATATCGAGCGTCAAAAAGGGTCTTCCCTTCAACTACTCCACCAGCTTCTGCTTGATCACCTGATAAATCTCATAGGTCGTGGTGTTGTAGGTATAAATTAAAAAGTGCATGTTTTCCGGGTTTAAATCACTCGGAACAGCGTAAGAATAATCCATGACGACTTTAGCTCCCTGCGGCTCGTCTGGTCGAAATGTCAAGGTACCGAATGGATTGTTGTCAATGCTTCCCAGGTGTTTGTCGCGATGCACGTAATCGGCATTATCGCTATTGTCGGGCATCAACTGCCAATCGACTAAAGAGTCTTGAATAACATACACGACGGTGTTCAATTCCAGGGTTTCACTCGTCATTTTTTCAGCTTCCACGTGGAGGTAACCACCCTTTGTGGAAGGATAATAGTTAAACTCAGACTGCAAATTCACCTTTAAATCATTTGCCGCCATAATACCCGTTGCGCGACTTTCCCAGGTACCACTAAAATCAAACATTTTGTCATCCACTGTTTTTCTGTTGACTGTACCTTGTGGATTGCCGATAAAGTTAAACCCATTTTCAAAGGTTTCTCCATAGGCGATACCGTCGGGATTGGTGTGGTCGGTCGTGTATTTATTGCCATTGGGGTAAGGCGCCTGAAAAGAGAGTTGCGCTCCGGGGTCTGTGTGAACAGAAGCTACAAAAACGCGGTTCGGGTTGTCTTCGTGAATGCCATGCGCTATGTCAGCTGCCGTCGGACAATTGTTGCACGTATGGCCCGTATAATCCTCAACGAGTACGTTGACATTCGTATTCGTATTCTCGGGAAAATCCGGATACTCCTCGTCGTTGTAGTTTTCCCAAAGACCGGGGTATAACGTCGTGTCCACTTCGATATTCACTTGTTCTTCATAGGGCTCATCTACTTTGTCACATGCTGACGTGAAGAGTAGTGCACTCACAAGGATCATCCAAAAAAATTGATTGCTTCGTTTTTCCATCATCTTTCTTTATTTTTAAAAACTGTGCGAGAACGTAACGGTAAGTCCATTTGACGCGGGAACAAATCGACAAACACCTCCCACACAGAAGAGTCCTGCATTCTGTCTTCCATAACCGGCCTGAAGTCGAGTAGCTCCCCAAATTCTTCCCACAAAAACCATGGGATAATTAATTTGATCTTCCGGGTTCGGATTCCCGTAATTCGACTGAAATATGGCGCTAAAGAACCAGTCGGGCGAAATCGTATATTCTAGCAAACCAGTAGCCCAGTTCCCGCGATCCTTCTTATTCACTGTCCACAATCCCTGCAGTTCTGCCCGTATCGTATGTCTCCTGTTAATTTTATACTGAACGTCTAGTACTCCTATGTGCGATTCAATAATTCCCTTTGCGTTGGTCAATTTCAATACATCATTATTCATGGAGATGTTAAAATAATTGGCTTTGACCGTCCATTTTCGATCCAGTTTGCGTTTGATCTGCACGTTGATATCCCGCCAGTAAAGCAAACCGCTGTTTTCAAATAGATTCGTTTTGTACGTAACGCGTGAGGAATCATTTTCCGCAATTCCACCTGTGCGTCGCATGGGTTCGTAAGACGTCGAAAAGTTCAATGAGATGTCCGTACCATATTTACCGCCGAGCTTCGTTCCCCGTTTGATTTTATAGATGATATCCGCTTGAAAAGCCACTTCGCCATTTGGTTGTGAAGCGTAAGGATACAGCGTAGCTGCGAGGTTATAGGTATGCGTCTTTGTCAATGGCGGAATAAAACCAATCGTAGCATCCTGTAAGGTGGCATCGCGATCACTTCTGAAGCTCATATTGTCAATCGATTTGGCCGAGAGCAATACTCCCAGACCTCGCTGTGAATATCCTGCATTAATTAACAGTCCTTTACCATAATTATAAATAAACCCATTGTCCTGAGACGGATCCTGTTCTTTAATAATGTATTCTCCATTAATATAAAATTTCTTGTAGCGCAAATCGAGACGACCGCCGTAAGCTCCTGTGTTTTCCGGTAAAACGAATTGAGAATTGTTGTCCTCCTGAAATTTAGAGACAAAAGAACCCGCCGCATTGATGCGCATATCATTTTCGGTCAACTTCGGAAACCATTGATTGAAATTAAATTCGAGGTCGGCACCGCGGACAATAGCAGGAGCATACTGGTTCTTACCTTCTGCAAAAGCCACGCGTTGTTTGCCGTACACTGTTTTGAGTGTCACTCCTTTATAAGGGCGCAGGTTGACTTTTATTCCGTTCATCATATTATCAAACCCGAGGGCGCGATCCTCATACGCTCTGAAAATAAGTCCGGAACCAAATTGTTCATAAAAGTGACCAACCGTGATATCGACCAGCTCATTTTCATATCCCAGATAGCGGTAACCGAGACCAGCACCGTCAAAACGGTCGGGGTAACCCAAAATTCTCGGAAGGTAAGCTTCAAAGCGCGCTCCCGCCTTAAAACCCTGGTTGCGGTAATTCACATTCATGAAAGAATTGACCAGGGACTTTTCATCAGGTTGAAGAGCACCAATCGCAGAATCAGAAACGAGATATTGATAAGTCGTTTCCATATTGCCGGAAATACTGCCCTGTGCCGTTAAAAACTGAAAGGATCCACCTAAAAGTAGCGCTAATATCAGGAAGCTCAACTTCATCATCCGTAGTGTTTAAAAAATGCTTTTCAATTACTCGATTCCCTCGATTTCCAGAATTTTATCGTAGAGTTCGTATTCATCACCCGGCGCATAGTTGTTGTGGGAATAAACGATGTTTCCCTCACCATCCACTAAAAACGTATGCGGTACATTATTGACGCCCATCGCTCTTTTCAATTCACCGTTGGGGTCGTAAAGAATTTCGTATTCCCAGGCTTTAGAATCGACGTAAGGAACGACGCGGTTTTTGGTGCGCTCGTCATCCACCGAAACAGCAACGAGCCTGACGCCCGTCTCCGCTTGCCAATCAATATATAAATCATGAATGGTATTTAATTCTTTTTTACACGGCGTACACCAAGTTGCCCAAAAAGAAATAATTATTGGTTTTCCATCGTTTTCCAGTTTGCCGGTGTTAATCGTGTTGTCGTCCATATCTTTCAACTGAACTTCGGGAACTTTTTTCTCCAGAATTCCTTTTTGATTTTCTTGCGCCAGTGCGCCCAGTTGAAAGGTGAAGGCAAAAATTATCGCTGTCAATAAACGCATAAGTAACTGTTTTAAAGGTTTGTTCTAATAATCGGGCACAAATCGTACCAACACATCATCATTCTCATAATCCAGCTGTAAAGGTAAAAAAACCGTCTGGTATGATAAAAAAGAAAGCGGGAGATGCGTTCACCTCCCAGCTTCCAATTCATTGATCCGAATATACTGAATGTATTCAGTAAATGCAACGTTTATTTCACTACAGAAATAGAGTGCGTTGTTTCCGTGTTTGCCGTTTTGACTTTCACCATGTAGATACCGGCATCGACACCATCAACATTCAACTGAACAGACTGTGCTCCGGCCGTTTCGTTTAAATGCTGCGTAGTAACGACTTGCCCGAGGTTATTCACCAACTGAACATCGACATCCGTTTTCCCGTACAACTCCATATCAACTGTTACGTTTGAAGTAGCGGGGTTGGGGTATACGTTCACTTTTGGCTCCAAGTCGTTTTGAATCAACTTAGCAGTCGCTGAAGGACAGTTGTCTAACTCCGTTTGGTAAGCGCCAAACATACCCTGACCATATCCTACATCGTTTCTTACAATTGTACTGTAAGCTGGATCCTCTGTGTTTGGACAAATCATCACAAAGAATGGGATCGAACCACCAGAATTGAAGTCGTGGTTCACTGCATAGTGATAATACTGATAATTGTTGTCAGACGAGTAAGGGAATTTTGGATATTCGTAAAAACCGCCGTTCCAGTCTAAACCATTTAAAGTTGCCGCGTCGTCATTTTGTTCTACTGTAATTGCCAACGCTTCAACATTCTCGTCTCCAGAACCGTTGTTTTCTACGAATTCAGAAATTTCAGGAGTTGAGGATTCACAAGGTCCACACCATGAAGCCATAAAGTCGAGCACGATGGCCTGACCAGAAGAAAGAGCAGCATGAAGATCAAACTCTTCTCCGTAAGAATCGTTAGCCACATATTGCGGAACGGGAACATCGAAAATAAAAGTTTCAGACAATGTGTTATTTGCTGCCACATCATCAGCCGTTGTAATTTCCGCCGTAAAATCTCCGTTTCCTGCCGCAACGCCATTCACTTGAACATTGATCGTATGAACGTCTCCAAACGCCATAGAGACACCAGTAACGTTTTCAACTGATGGAGTGCCACCATCCCAGTTCCACTCTACATCAAAATCAGTAACCGTGTTCGTACCTGTGTTGGTAACATCAATACTGAATGTCCGGTCACCCTCTAATCCACTATCGACATTAATAGCAGAAAGTTCTAAATCGTTTGCCGGAACTTGTGCAACGTTTACGTCGTCAATGTTCAAAACGAATTGATCCGTTGTATTATGGTGACGAAAAGCTACGTGAATCATCGAACCTGCAAAAGAAGAAACATCAATTCCACGAGTAACATAACCAGAGCTTGCTCCAACAATTTCGTTGAAATCAGCTCCTTCGGAAGTAAGTGTCGCCACATCATTGTTCGTACTTACATATACAGAGTATTCTTCATCGGTCCAATTTTGATCTTGAGCATAGGCTTTCCACTCTAGATATATTGTGCCCGTAGCCCCGGACAAATCGATTGATTGAGATATCATCCAGTTATCCGGAGTCAAAGCTCCAGCATTAGAATCCCATGATGCACTGCTGGCAACTTCTGCTTGAGCACCGCCATAATCTTCATTCGACCAATTGAATCCGTCACCATCTTCATCACTCAAAGTCCAGTTTCCGAACCCTCCCGAAAAGTCATCCGTAAAGTAATTTTGGGCAGAAACACCAAAGGCAGTTAACAACCCAATACTCAGTAAAAATTTTTTCATAATTTTAGTTTTTAACATGATTTAACTCAAATGTAAAAAATGATTAATCGATTCTCAATACTATTTCTGCATTAAAATCCTTCATTCGTGGAAGTCTATTAAAGTAAAATCTCCAACTCCACTTTTGTTAGAACAAAATCTTTGTTATATTTAAGGTAAAATGTGTCTTATGAAAAAACTATACTCAGCAATTTTAGCGATACTATTCATTCTACCAGCAGCTACAGCGCAACAAGCGGTAGCAATTTCATGGAGTGAAGATTATTCTACTCCGTACAATGGAGAGGAAGTAACAATCACTGGTGGGGGTTCGACGATTTCCTCGCAGTTTTACGTCAAAAATCTCGGTGGAGATGCCACTTTTGTTTGGCGAAGAGACATCCTCGATATTTCATCTCAGGGATTCTCTGATCAATTGTGTGATGATCAAATTTGTTACACCACTTCGGGAAATCCGTGGGTATGCCCAGGTCCCCTTATGATTCCAGCGAACGATTCTTCGCTCTTCGAACCTAAACTGTTGACAGGAGGCTACGCTGGTACAGCACACTTCCGCTATTATGTTTTAGATGAAAATGAAAATAAATTAGACTCGCTAGATGTTAAGTTTTCATCTACTGCAGATTTGGAGACGTCTGAGAAAGCGGCATTTAAATTATTTCCCAATCCTACAAAAAACGTCGTCACTCTTGAAAACCTAAGTGGAAATTATGAGCGGGCAATCATTGTCGATGCACTTGGGAAGCGTGTCTTATCGGAACCAATCCAACAAAACAGTGAAACTCTCTCCGTTGCGGAACTCAAAAACGGAATCTACTTCGTGCGATTAGAACAGCGTGACGGGCAGTTAACCGCACCACAAAAACTGATCGTTAAACAATAAACTTTTCAAACAACAACACATAAAAGCCGTCTCACAAGTGGGAGGGCTTTTTTATAGCATTTTTTTTCAATCATTAACCGGTTGTCATTTCAATCACGCACCTCCCGCATATCAACTGTTCATCAATGGCTTCTTGAGCTTTTTTAACCCCGTCGTGGCTTTTTCGCGTATTACCTCAAAGTTTCCAGGAACGTCAACTTCACCGGGATCAATCAAATAACAGTCGGCAGTTGGCGACACATAATCCACCAATCCAGCAGCTGGATAAACGTTGAGGGATGTCCCCACTACGACAAATACATCTGCCTTTTCCATAATCAGCGCCGCTTTTTCGAGCATAGGAACGGCTTCTCCGAACCAAACGACATGCGGGCGCAATTGGTAGCCCTGCGGACAACAATCTCCTGTCTTGACTTCCCAGTGTTTTTGATCATAATAGGCCCGCTCCTGGTCTGGACCTGAGCTTTTCACCTTGCTAATTTCTCCGTGAAGATGAACGACATCAGTACTGCCCGCCCGTTCGTGAAGATCATCGATGTTTTGTGTCACTACCGTTACATCGAACGCTTTTTCCAGTTCTGCTATCGCGCGGTGTCCTCCATTGGGTTTAGCAGCGTAGCATTGTTTCCTACGCATGTTGTAGAAATCCGTGACAAGCTCAGGATCCTTTTCCCAGGCTTGTGGTGTGGCGACATCTTCAATTTTATATTGTTCCCACAAACCGCCCTGATCGCGGAAAGTCCCCAATCCAGATTCTGCGCTCATGCCCGCGCCGCTCAAAATGACTAGTTTTTTCATATTTTTGTTTTTCCACCGTGTTGTGACCGATTATCAGGCAGTCATTCGCGCAACGATCCGCCGTGCTTCCTGTCGCAATGCCCTATATCAGTGCTTTAATTCACATCAAAAATAGCGCTCCGCTCGCGAAGACGCAAAATTTATTTCTCGAAGCGTTTAATTTCGTGTTGTGTATGCTATTTTATTAAATTTACGCCCTTACACCTGATAAAGACAAAAAACTATGGCTAAAATAAGAAAACAAGATGCACTCGACTACCACGCACAGGGGAAACCCGGTAAGATCGAGGTGATACCAACAAAACCATACAGTTCGCAGCGCGATCTGTCGCTGGCCTATTCACCAGGAGTAGCGGAACCGTGCGAAAAAATCGCCGAAAACCCCGAAGACGTCTACAAATACACCAGTAAAGCCAACCTCGTTGCCGTCATTTCTAATGGAACGGCTGTACTCGGACTGGGCGATATCGGACCAGCCGCCTCCAAACCCGTCATGGAAGGGAAAGGCGTCCTCTTTAAAATTTTTGCCGATATCGACGTATTTGATATAGAAGTCGATGCCAGCGAACCCGAAAAATTCATACAAACCGTAAAAGCTATTGCGCCAACTTTCGGTGGAATTAACCTGGAAGACATCAAAGCACCGGAAGCTTTTGAAATTGAAGAGCGCTTAAAAGACGAACTCGATATTCCCGTGATGCACGACGATCAGCACGGAACGGCTATTATTTCTTCGGCTGCTCTACTCAACGCCCTGGAATTGGCCGGAAAATCAGTTGAAGACGTAAAAATCGTGATCTCAGGAGCTGGAGCTTCTGCCATGAGCTGTGCCAAATTGTACTGTTCGCTGGGCGTTCCGCTCAAACACATTTACATGTTTGACAGTAAAGGGTTGCTCTCCAAAGAGCGCGAAGGACTGTCGGGCAACAAACTGCACTTTGCTGTACACGATAAAAAAAGCGAGCTCGCCGACGAAATGAAGGGCGCGGATGTATTCATCGGGTTGTCGAAAGGAGGCATCGTCTCTAAACCCATGATCAAATCAATGGCTGATAACCCCGTCGTTTTCGCATTGGCAAACCCCGAGCCCGAAATTGCTTACAAAGATGCTATGGACGCCAGAAACGACGTTATCATGGCCACTGGTCGTTCCGACCACCCCAACCAGGTCAACAACGTACTCGGATTTCCATTTATCTTTAGAGGTGCGCTCGATGTGCGTGCAAAATCGATCAACGAAGAGATGAAACTGGCGGCCGTATATGCCATTTCGGAACTCGCCAAAGAAACAGTACCCGACGAGGTGAGTGAAGCTTATGGCGAAAAGAGTATTACTTTTGGTCGCGATCAGTTTATTCCCAAACCACTCGATCCGCGATTGATTTATTACGTCGCTCCTGCAGTGGCAAAAGCGGCAATGGATTCTGGCGTGGCGCGCAAACCCATCGAGGACTGGGAGGCCTACGAAGGCGAATTGAAAAAACGCCTCGGTCTCGACAACAAACTCGTTCGAACGATTACAGAGAAAGCAGAACGCAACCCCAAACGCGTTGTTTTTGCAGAAGCCGATAATTACAAAATTTTAAAAGCCGCTCAAACCGCTTACGAAGAAGGCGTGACCTATCCGGTGTTGCTCGGTCGCAAAGAAAAGGTCGAGCAGATGATCGAGGAATTCAGCATGGAATTTCCCGAAGTAGAAATTCTCGACCCAAAAGCGGATGAAGAAGACGAACGCCGCGAACGCTATGCCAAGCAGTTTTTCGAAATGCGAAAGCGGAAAGGATTTACCGAATACGAAGCTAAAAAGGTCATGCGGGAACGCAACTATTTTGGTGCGATGATGGTTCATGCCGGAGATGCCGACGCGATGATTTCTGGTGCCACGCGGAAATACAGAGATGTGATGAAACCCGCACTACAGGTCATCGGGACGCAAGAAGGCGTCGAGCGCGTAGCGGGAATGTACATTCTGATCACCAAGCGCGGACCCATTTTCCTGGCAGATACGACCGTCAACTTCGATCCCAACGCTGAAGAAATTGCCGACCTTTCCAACAATGTGGCGAAAACCGTTCGCAAGTTTAAAGTGACACCGCGCATCGCGTTGCTGTCCTACTCGAACTTTGGTTCAGCTTCGGGTGAAGATGCTGCAAAAATGGCCAAAGCAGTCGAAATTATTCACGACAAATACCCCACGCTAACTGTCGACGGCGAAGTGCAAGCCAATTTTGCCATGAACAACGATATGATGATGGATCAGTTTCCCTTTTCGGAATTGGCCAACAAGAAAGTAAATACATTTATTTTCCCGAACCTATCTTCCGGAAACATTGCCTATAAACTGCTCCAGGAAATGACAGAAGGTGAGGCCATCGGACCGGTACTCGTAGGTCTTCGGAAATCCGTTCACGTGCTTCAGCTCGGATCCAGCGTACGCGAAATAGTCAATATGGTGAAAGTTGCCGTTGTCGACGCTCAAAATAAATAAACATGATTACACACCTCAAGGGTAAGCTCGTAGAAAAAACCCCCACAGCACTCGTGATTGAATGCGGCGGCATCGGTTACGAAGTAAAAGTTTCTTTAAACACGTACTCTGCACTGGAAACCAAAGAAAGTGTGATGATTTACACCCAGTTCGTCGTGCGCGAGGATGCCCAGATCTTATATGGCTTTGCCGATCCCGAAGAGCGACAAATGTTCAATCACCTCGTTGCAGTTTCGGGAATTGGGCCCAGTACAGGAATTCTTATGCTTTCCGGACTCACGCCTTCTGAAATCGCACAAGCCGTAACTTCAGAAGATGTGGCTACGATTAAAGGGGTTAAGGGGATCGGAGCCAAAACAGCGCAACGCGTCATCGTCGATTTGAAAGATAAAATGTTAAAATTTGAGGTTTCCGATGATAATGTGGAGACTGAAAACAATACGCTGCGGTTTGATGCGTTAACTGCATTGGTCGCTTTAGGTTTTGATAAAAAAGCAGCCGAAAAAGGATTGAAGAAAGTCATGAAAGATCAGCAAACAGTGGAGGTGCTGATCAAGGATGCTTTAAAAGTATTGTAAAGAACAGTTGTTGTTTTGAAATTGGTAACGCTACATCATTGTTGGGTTTTCGTCTTGTTGACCACGCTGATTTGTTTTGAATCAGCGGGACAAACGGATCCTGATTCTATTGATTTGCGCTATCCGATCAGTAATCCCTACGATCCCACCACCAATCAAGAGCAGAGTTTTGATCTGAAAGACCCCTCCAATGTTCAAAAAAAGGTCGTCTACGATCCCAAAACGGGGAAATATATCTTCCAGGAAACGATGGGAGACAGCCTCGATTTTCGCCGCCCTTCGATGATGACGCTCGAAGAGTACATCGCTTACGAACAGCGGCAGCAGCGTCAGGATTACTGGAAAGAAAAAGTAGATGCCGAGACCAAAGAAGAGCAAGGGCTCATTCCTCCAATTAAAATCGACAGTCCCGGTTTTGCCAACATTTTTGGTTCTGATGAAATTCAAATTCGCCCCGAAGGAAGTGTAGAGCTCTCCATGGGTGTAAATTCTTCCCGTTACGACAACCCTTCATTGCCCGAGAATCAGCGCCGCATCACGCGTTTTGATTTTCAACAGCGCATACAGATGAACCTGGTCGGACAGATCGGCGACAAGATGAAGCTCGGAGCGTCGTACAACACGGAAGCTTCTTTCAGTTTTGACAACGAAACCAAACTGGAATGGACGGGCGATGAAGACCAGATTTTACAAAAAGTAGAAGCGGGAAATGTATCCATGCCGCTGGAAACCTCCCTGATTGAAGGATCACAGACCTTGTTTGGTGTCAAAACCCGCATGAAATTCGGCCGCCTCACCATCGATGCTCTCGCCTCGACATCCCGCGGTGAAAAGCAGGAAATTAATATCAAAGGGGGCGCTCAGGTACAAGATTTTGAATTAAAAGCAGACGAATACGAAGCCAATCGCCACTATTTCCTCAATTATTATCACCGCAACAACTACGACGAAGCCCTCGAATCTGTTCCTTTTGTCAGTTCGCAGGTCAATATTACCCGTATCGAGGTCTGGGTGACCAACCAAACCAACAAAGTAGAAAACACGCGCAACATCGTCGCTTTTACAGATTTGGGCGAAGCCGATCCCGATAACTGGTCGGGGAACCCGGGAAATGCTGCCAGTTCACAACTTCCAGATAACAATTCCAATGGATTATACGATTTTGCCAAAAACAATCCTTCCGTGCGCGGATTTAACAATGCGGTGGTCGAACTGGAATCACAAACCACGCAACCTGGTCCTTTCCAGCAAGCCGTAGATTTTGAAAAAGTTGAAAATGCAAGAAAATTATCGGAAAAAGAATTTACCTACAACGGTGAACTCGGGTTTATTTCCGTAAATCAGTCGCTCAATAACGACGAAGTGCTCGCCGTGGCTTACGAATATACTTACCAGGGACGGACTTATCAGGTCGGCGAATTTTCCACCGATGGAGTCGTTGGACAGGATGCTTTATTTCTGAAACTTTTAAAGCCGACCATCATCAATCCAAAAACGAAATTATGGGATTTGATGATGAAAAACGTCTACTCGATCGGCGCTTACCAGGTGAGTCAGGAAGGATTCCGCCTGGACATCCTCTACAACAACCCCGACAATAGTTTAAAGGTGAACTTCTTACCCTATCCCGGCATGGATGACCGACAGGTACTCGACGTTGTAGGTATGGATCGCCTGAACCAAAATAATCGCGCTCAAAAAGACGGGGTCTTCGACTTTAAGCCGATTCAGTTTGAAGGCAACAGGGCCACCAACGGAGGAACGATCAACACGAAAAACGGCAGGATTTACTTCAGTACGATAGAACCATTTGCCAAGACCGTCCGTCAGGAAATGCAGGACGCCGATCTGGATCAGCAAATTGTGGATAACGTCGCCTTTGACGAACTGTACGACTCCACGAAGATTGCTGCACAGCAAGTTCCCAAGAAAAACCGTTTTTATTTTAACGGCAAGTACGAATCTTCCGTGAGTGATGAAATCCCGCTGAACGCCTTAAACGTTCCGGAAGGATCAGTTGTAGTAACGGCGGGAGGTATTCGCCTGCAGGAAGGCACTGACTTTACGGTCGACTACAACCTGGGGCGCGTCAAAATTCTCAATAGCGCCGTGCTGGAATCCAATTCAGACATCAACATTTCCATCGAAAGTAATTCGGCTTTCGGGTTTCAGAATAAATCCCTCATGGGTACGCACATGAATTATATGATCGATCCCGACTTTAATATTGGAGCGACCTGGATGCGCATGACGGAGCGTCCCATCACGCAAAAGGTCGATATCGGAGAAGAGCCGTTTAAAAACAACATTGTCGGTTTTGACCTTTCTTACCGCACCGATGTACCGTTTCTAACAAAACTGGTGAATTTCATCCCGACCATTTCTACCAAAAAAATGTCTACGCTGACCCTCAACGCCGAGGTGGCCCATTTGATTCCGGGAGCTCCCCGCGCCATTTCAAGGCAGGGAATTTCATACGTCGACGATTTTGAAGGCAGTCAGTCCACCATTGATTTGCGCAATTTTTCTTCCTGGCACCTGGCATCCATTCCCCAGGGGCAAGACGATCTTTTTCCGGAGGCGGATTTAAAAGATAATCTCGCTGCCGGATTCAACCGCTCGCATTTGTCGTGGTACACGATTGACCCGATGTTTTTCCGCTCTTCGTCGATCACTCCACAATATATTTCGGAAAACCCCGAATATACTGAAGATGTGAATGTGGCACTCGTGCAGCGCACGGACTTATTTCCGAACCAGGACCCAGAGATGGGGACGATTCAAAACCTTCCGGTATTTAATATGACATTCTACCCGAGGGAGCGCGGAATGTACAATTACGACACGACCAACACGGTGAACGAAGACGGAGAGTTTATCAATCCGCAGGAACGCTGGAACGGTATTATGCGTTCGCTCTCCACCACAAATTTTGAACAAACCAACGTCGAATACATTCAGTTTTGGGTACTCGATCCGTTCAACGAAGACCAGGAAGCGCAAAACCCAAATACGAACCACACGGGAGGCGACCTCTATTTCAATCTCGGAAATCTTTCAGAAGACATCCTGCCCGATTCGCGCAAAAGCTTTGAAAACGGCTTGCCACAGGACTTCTCCAACACCGATAATACGGACGAGACCAACTGGGCGCGCGTTTCCACGGAACAAGTGGTCGTCAATGCCTTCGACAACGATCCCGACACGCGGCAACAACAGGATGTTGGTCTCGACGGCTACAGTGACGAACGCGAACTCGAAAAATATACCAACTACGTCAACTGGATTGAAAACAATACAGTGCTTTCGCAAGAAGCCAAAGATGAACTGCTCGATGACATTTCGAATGACAACTACACTTATTATCGGGATGACGACTACGACGCCCAGCAATTCGACATCATCCGCAGATATAAATTCTGGAACAGCCACGAAGGAAATTCGCCCACGCCGGAAATTTCAGCCAACATTAACGGCGACGGCTATCCCACGCAAGCGACCAACTCGCCCGACATGGAAGATGTCAACCGCGACAATAACCTGAGTGAATCCGAGAGTTATTACCAATATAAAATATCGCTCCGCCCCGGCGATATGCAGGTAGGAAAAAATTACATCATCAATACGCGCGAATACGAGAAGGGAGATAAAAACTACCGCTGGTATCAATTCCGCATTCCGGTGCGCAGTCCCGATAAAGTGGTCAACGGAATCTCCGACTTCCGGTCCATTCGCTTCATGCGCATGTTTATGAAATCTTTTGAAGAAGAAACGACACTTCGATTTGCCAAACTGGAATTGATCCGCGGTGAGTGGCGAAAGTTCAGAGAAAGTATGAATCAACCCACTGACGGTGTTCAGACAGATCCCGACCTGACATCTTTCAATATTGGCGCGGTAAACGTAGAGGAACACGACCAGCGGGATCCCGTCAATTATGTCATTCCGCCGGGCATTTTGCGCGAGGTAGATCCATCTCAAACATTTCAGCGACAATTGAATGAACAGTCGATGACGCTTGAAGTCTGCGACCTGAAAGATGGCGATGCGCGCGCTGCGACCAAAAACGTGGGCATGGACATGGTCATGTACAAGAATTTAGAAATGTTCCTCCACGTCGAAGAACTGGAAACGACAAAACCGTTAGAAGATAACGACATTACCGTGTTTGTGCGGCTGGGAACTGATTTTAAGGAAAATTATTACGAATACGAAGTCCCCCTGAAAGTAACGCCCTGGGGGGCAACAGATGAATTAGATATTTGGCCGGAAGAGAACAACCTGCGCATCGTTTTTGACGAGCTGATTGACCTCAAAAAAGAGCGGAATGCCGAAATGGAGCAGCCCAACAGCAATGTTGCTTATAACATGCTTTATGAAAAAGCAGTGGATCACCAGAACGGATCTTCAGACAACAACAACGTCGATCATCCCAAGCGGGTTATTAAAATTCGCGGGAACCCCAACATCACCGATGTCAAGACCATTATGATCGGTATTCGCAACCCGTCTCAAAATAAAGAGCATCCCTGGAAACCCGACGACGGACTCGCCAAATGTGCGCAAGTTTGGGTGAATGAGCTGCGCTTAACAGAATTCCAGAACGAAGGTGGTTCGGCTGCCCTGGCGCGTGCTCAAGTGGAAATCGCCGACTTTGCCAACGTTCAGGTTGCAGGGTCTTACAGCGGCATGAACTGGGGAAGTATTGACAGCCGTGTCTCAGAGCGGCAGCGCGACACGCGTTTAAGCCTCGACGTCTCTGCCAATGCACAGTTGGGACAGCTGCTCGGTGAAGATGCCAAAATTGATATTCCGTTTCTCTACACCTACTCGGTAGGAACGATTAATCCGCGTTTTGACCCGTTCAATCCGGATGTCGAACTCTCCTCCTATGACGCCGAAGAGCGCCGCAAAAGGTTGCGGGAAGGCCGCGATTTTAACCAGCGCCGCTCCTTTAACTTCACCAACGTCCGCAAGGCGCGCAAACCCGGGGCGGAAGCCAATATTTGGGACATTAGTAATCTATCGCTGAACTATTCCTTCAGCGAAGACCTTCACCGCGATTTCCGCACCAATTACGACCGCACAAAAATCTGGAAAGGAGGTATTACCTACCAGTTCAATGGATCGCCGGAGCTATTCGAGCCGTTTAAAAACGTCAAATTCATGCGAAAATCGAAATGGTGGAACCTCATCCGTTCGGCCAATTTCTACCTCGGACCAAAAAATATCAGCATTAAAAATAACATGATCCGCAACTACAACGAACGGCAAATTCGCAACAACATCCCCAACACGAATTTTGAATTTCAACCCATTTATCTGAAGAATTTCACGTGGAACCGTTCGACGAATTTTAAATACGACCTGACCCGCAATTTAAAGTTCGATTTTGCCACCAACAGTCAGTCCATTATCGATGAGCCGCAGGGACAAGTGGACCGCAACGAGAGCCCGGAACTCTATCGCGAATTTCAGGATTCCGTGAGTCAACAGATCAAAACACTCGGTAAAACGATGCGGTATGACCACAATTACAACGTTTCCTACAACATTCCATTTGATAAAATCCCGGCGCTCGATTTCTTGAATTCCAACATCCGCTACGGTTCCTCCTACGAATGGAGCCGACCCAACCTGGGATTAGAGGATTTCGGAAACACCATTCAAAACAGCAGAACGCTAAATGCTACTGGTCAGCTGAACATGAACAACTTGTACAAAAAATCGGAGTTGTTGCAAAAAATTATGAACGATGGCGGTGGTCGACGCACCACTTCCCGGAGGTCTGTGCGCGGACGTCGCGGCGGGGGTCGCGGTGGCGGAAGAGGTGGATCGAAAGAAAACGACAGCCGACTCGCCAAAAAGGTAGAAGAGCTTCAGAAGGAACAGGAAAAACTGGAGGAAAAAGATACTTCGCGCCTCAATGAGGAAGAACTGGAAGAACATATCAAGCGCCTGGAGAAAATTGAGCGCAAACTCGGACGAAAAGAGCCCCGTCTGGAACGCCAAAACGAACGCATTGAGCGCAAAGAAGAGCGGGAAGAAAAATATCAGGAGAAATTCGGCAAACCGTTCCATCCGATCACCGGCTTTTTTGGCCGGGCACTAATGAGCGTGCGTACTGTTTCGGGAACTTACACTTTGAACGACGGTATGGTGTTGCCCGGATTTAATGAGGAAGCGCAGCTGTTTGGTATGAACGACGCCATCTTCAGCGACCAGGAAATGCGCGGTTTTGCCCTCGGTGGTCAGCAGCGCGATGTCTACGGCCGGGAACGGGACTTCGGATATGCGGATTACGCGGGAAATAACGGGTTTATTGTCGACACGAGTGCACTCAACACCCAGCACACGGTCATGCACGCGCAGAACTATGACATCCGCGCCAGTCTGGAACCCATGAAAGACTTAAAGATCGACTTGAGCATGAACCGCAATTTCACTGAAAATACGGGTGAATTCTATCGCTTCAACGACTCGATTCAGGATTTCCAGAGTCAAAGTAAATTCGTGACGACCAATGTGACCTATTCGACGATTTCGATCCAGTCTGCTTTTGAAACATTGGGCGAAAATTACCGGTCGGGCACATTTGATGATTTGCGCCAACGTCGGGCAGATATTTCTACCTTTCTCGCCGATGGCAACCCCAACAGTATGTCAGACAGTTCCGGCTATTACGACGGTTATGGCCCGAGCCAGCAGGATGTCCTCATCGGCGCCTTCCTCACCACATTCAGCGGAAAGGACGTCAACGCGAAAAGCATTTCACCCAAGCGCAACGTTCCATTGCCCAACTGGCAGGTCTCCTATAACGGCTTGACCAAATTCGATTTCTTTAAAAAGTTTGTACAAAACTTTACGGTGCGACACGGTTATCAATCGACGGTGACGGTATCGGGAATGCAGACCAATTTAAACGCCGAAACAGACGACGACGGCTTCCTGACCGCGCGGGACATCAACAACAATTTTATTCCCGAGCAACAGGTCCAAAACATCACCGTTTCCGAACGCTTCTCGCCTTTGGTCGGTTTCGATGCCACGTGGAATGTCAACGGAAATGGATTACTCACGAAATTCGAATACAGTAAAGAGCGCTCATCTTCGCTTTCGCTGGCCAACAATCAGCTCACGGAAGTGCTGGGTACAGAAATCGTCGTCGGTGCCGGATATAAATTCACCAATTTCAAGCTCCCGCTCAAGTTCCAGGGCAACCCACTCAAACCGTCGGACCTGAATATCCGATTTGACCTGTCCATCCGCGACAACCTCACGGTCATTCGAAAAATTGTCGAGAACACCAACCAGGCTACGGCAGGACAGCGCGTTTTATCGATACGTTCCAGCGCCGATTACCTGGTGAGCAAAAACCTGACGTTCTCCCTTTATTACGACCAACAACTCACGGAACCCAAGGTAGAGACATCGTATACGACGGGAAATACTTCGGCCGGTATTCGCCTGCGCTTTAACCTCGGTGGATTATAAGCTCTAAAACAAACAGGCAGGTATGGAAACAGCATTTGTAATACGCAAAGCACAACCCGGAGACGAGGCGGCCATCATGGGCCTGGTTCAGGAACTGGCGGACTACGAAAAAGAACCCGATGCCGTCATCAACACGCCCGAACAACTCCGCATCGATTTGTTTGAAGACCGCATCTGTCATTGTTTGGTGGTCGAAAAAGAAGAAGGGCTCTGTGCCATGGCCTTGTATTACATTTCTTATTCGACCTGGAACGGCCGGTGCCTGTACCTGGAGGACCTCTACGTGCAACCCCACTACCGCCGCCACGGAATAGGTCGCGCCCTTTTTGAGGAATTAATCACACTGGCAACAAAGAACGGATACCGCCGCATGGACTGGCAGGTTTTGGACTGGAACGATTCCGCCATCGCCTTCTATAAAAAAATAGACGCCCACCTCGACCCCGAATGGGT